>CAYLRA010000006.1:0-98631 GCA_964386045.1 uncultured Verrucomicrobiaceae bacterium
CGCTGCCGGCGAAGATCTACGCCAACGAGGGCGTGGCGCAGATGCTGTTCCTGGAGTCGGACGAGGTGTGCGCGGTCAGCTACCGCGATCGCGGCGGCAAGTACCAGGGCCAGACCGGCGTCACGCTGCCGAAGACCTGATCGCTGGTTTTAGCGCTCGTGTAACGCTTACTTTCCCTTTACTTCGACACCGTCGACGCTGGCGCTCTGCAGCGACAGCTCGACCAGATCGCCGTCGTCGCGATCCTCCAGCTTCACCAGCAGGCAATCCCACGCCGGCGCGATCCAGAGACGGGTCGCGTTCTCCGGCTGCCCCTGCCGGTAGCGCTTCAGTTCGACCGTCTGCAGCTTGCCGACGGCGGTATCGAGTTCGGCCATTCCCACCTTTTCGACGACGTAGTGCTTGATGCTCTTGCGATCGGCGATGGCGTAGGTGTTGCCGGTGAATTTGTCCGGCGCGGTGCACAGATCGAGTTGCGACTGCATCTGGATGGAGAGCCGGTCCAGCGTCTTCGGTTCCAGCGCGAAGGTTTTTTTGCCGCGGGTTTCGGTGACCTGTTGCTTGGCCCAATCGAACTGCAGCGTGCGGCTGCGCTTCTTGCTGAGCGGGTTGATGTACTCGTAGCGCAGCGGCCGCACCTGGCCATCCTCGATTTCGAACTGCGACTGCTCGACCAGCTCCAGCATCATTACCTGGGCACGGCTGGTCAGCTGCCAGCGGCCGTCGGCCTGCTTCTCCAGCGTGCGGGTGCCGGTGGCGCTCATCATCCCCTGACGGGACTGGTAGGTGGCGACGGAGGGCTTCGGTTCCGCCGCCGCCAGCGTGGTGGCGACGAGCGACGAGGTCAGCAGCAGGAGCAGGTGTTTCATCCGGGGCGTATTCCTTGGGTTCCGGATCGAAAGAGGCGATCCGTCAGATCAGTTGTTGATGCCAGCGCAGGCCGGATGGCGGCAGCTTGTCGCCATCGAGCCGGGCGCCATCATTGCGCAGTTCGAGGCGGCCGCGCGCGAACCAGTCGACCACCTGCGGGTAGATGCGGTGTTCGACCGTCAGCACGCGTGCGGCCAGCAGGTCGGGGGTGTCGCCGGACTCGATCGGTACCGCCGCCTGCAGCAGCGGCGGGCCGCCGTCGAGTTCGCCGGTGACGAAGTGGACGGTGGCACCGGCTTCGGTGTCACCGGCTTCGATGGCGCGGCGGTGGGTGTCGAGCCCCGGGTAGTTCGGCAGCAGCGACGGATGAATGTTCAACAGGCGGCCGTGGTAGTGGTCGACGAAGCCGGCGGTGAGGATGCGCATGAAACCGGCCAGCACGACGAGGTCGGGGCGATAGCTGTCGATCAGGATCTGCAGCTCGCGGTCGAACGCTTCGCGGCTGGGGAATTCGCGATGGCTCAGCACGTCGGTGGCGATGCCGGCCTGCGCGGCGCGTTCGAGACCGAAGGCATCGGCGCGGTTGCTGATGACGGCGGCTATTTGTGCGGGGATGGCGCCGTCGTGGCAGCGGTCGATCAGCGCCTGCAGGTTGGAGCCGCCGCCGGAGATAAGAACAACGATGCGGCAGCTTTCAGTAGCCACGACTTACAGCCCCTGCAGCTGCACCTGCTCGGCGCCGGCCGCGAGCGGCTGGATCGAGCCGAAGCGGAACGGCTGCTCGCCCTGCTCGCGCAGGATCTGGATGGCGCGATCGGCTTCGCTGGCCGGCACGCAGACCACCATGCCGACGCCGCAGTTGAAGACGCGGTGCATCTCGCGCGGGTCGACGTTGCCGGCCTGCTGCAGCCAGTCGAACACCGGCGGCCGTTTGTAGCTGGTCAGATCGAGCACGGCGGCGCATTTGTCCGGCAGCACGCGCGGCAGGTTTTCGAGGAAGCCGCCGCCGGTGATGTGGCACATCGAGGTGACCTTGCAGGCGCGGGTCAGCGCCAGCAGCGGCTTGACGTAGATGCGGGTCGGCGCCATCAGCGCGCGGGCCAGGGTCGGGGCGCCGCCAGCCTGGGTAGGATCGCCGCAGGGCTGGTTCAGGTCGGCCTGGCTGACCTCGATGACTTTGCGCACCAGCGAGTAGCCGTTGGAGTGCGGGCCGGAGGAGGGCAGACCGATCAACACGTCGCCGACCGCGACCTGGCTGCCGTCGATGATTTCCGACTTCTCCACCACGCCGACCGCGAAGCCGGCCAGGTCGTAGTCATCGCCCTCGTACATGCCCGGCATCTCGGCGGTCTCGCCGCCGACCAGCGCGCAGCCGGCCAGCTCGCAACCGGCGCCGATGCCGGTGATCACCTGTGCGGCCATGTCGACGTTGAGGTGGCCGGTGGCGTAGTAGTCGAGGAAGAACAGCGACTCGGCGCCGCACACCACCAGGTCGTTGACGCACATGGCGACCAGGTCGATGCCGATGGTGTCGTGGATGCCGAGCTGCATCGCCAGTTTCAGCTTGGTGCCGACGCCGTCGGTGCCGGAGACCAGCACCGGCTCGCGGTAACCCTTGGGAATCTCGCACAGCGCGCCGAAGCCGCCGAGGCCGCCGAGGACTTCCGGGCGCCGCGTGCGTCTGGCGACCCCCTTGATCCGCTCGACCAGCGCATCGCCGGCATCGATGTCTACGCCAGCATCCTTGTAGCTGAGGGAGGGGGTGCGGGAGTCGGTCATCGGGCGGATCCGGTGGTGGCTGAAGGAGGGGGTGACGCGAAAAGAGCGCGCATTCTACCGGGTCGACCGGTGAAATTCAGCCGCTGTCGGCCGCTGTCGAGAGGAGGGCCACGGCGGCCGGGAGCGTTGTTACAATGCCGGCCCTTTCGCGGCTTTCCGCCCGTGCGGTCCGTTCTGGAGATGACCCATCCCATGCGCAACACGATGTTGACCCTCTTCGCCTTGCTGATGGTGCTGGCGGCGGGACCGCTGCAGGCGGCGCTGGTGCGCGACCTGTACGAAGCGCGGGTGACGGTTGCGGATCAGTCGCCGGCGGAGCTGAAGCGCGCCACCCGCGCTGGCCTTGCCGAGGTGCTGGTGCGCATTGCCGGTCGCACCGATGCCGCGCGTCAACCCGGGGTGGCGGAGCTGCTGGCCAACGCCGACCGCTACGTCGAGCAGTACCGCTACGAACAGGCGACGTCGCTGCCGGATCCGACCAGCGAGGCGGCTCCGCTCACCACCGAGCCGCTGGTGGTGCTGCGCTTTGCGCGGTCGCCGCTGGAGCAGCAGTTGCGCAAGGCCGGTCTGCCGGTGTGGGGCGAGAATCGGCCGACGCTGCTGGTCTGGCTCGCCGTCGACGAGAACGGCAGCCGCCAGCTGGTCAACGAGGAATCCCATCCGGCCCTGGTCGGGGCGCTGCGCGAACAGGCGCGGCGGCGTGGTCTGGTGTTGAGTTTCCCGCTGCTCGACCTCGACGACCTGGCAGCGGTGACCGCCGACATGGCGTGGCAGATGGACATGGCGCGGCTCGGGCAGGCCTCGGTTCGTTACCGCATGGACGGGCTGCTGGTCGGGCGTCTCGGTGCGCTGCCCGGGGGCCGCTGGGTCGGTAGCTGGCGCCTGTCGGCGGAGGAGCTGCGCATCACTGTCGACGGTCAGGGGACGACGCTGCCGGAGTATCTGGCGCCCGGCGTCGATCGCATCGCCGACGCACTGGCCAGCCGTTACGCGGTGGGTTCCGAGGCCGGGGCTGGCGTGGTGACGCTCTGGCTCAGCGATGTGCGCGGTTTCGCCGACTATGCCCGCGCCCTGCAGTACCTCGCCGGCGTCAGCCAGATCAAGTCGGTGGTGCCGCTGCAGGTGGCGCCGGGCGAGATGCTGCTGCGGCTGGAGATCGACGGCACGCCCGAGCAACTCGAACGCGCGCTGGCGCTCGACAACAAGGTACAGCCGGAGCCGGCTACCGCGCACAACCCCGGCACGGCGCAGATGCGCTACCGCTGGGTAGCGCGCCACGGCTGAGGCGATGAGCGACGACGGGCGCATGCCCGGCGCCACGCAGCTGCCGTTGCGGCTGCAGTGGCAGGGGGGCGACGGCTTCGAGCGGTTCGTCTGCGATGACGCCAATACCGCCGTGGTGCATGCGCTCCGGCACTGGCTGGGCGAAAGTGGTTCTCCGATCTTTTTCCTGCACGGTCCCGCCGGCAGCGGTCGCACCCACCTGTTGCAGGCGTCGGTGCAGCGTATGGGCGGGTTGTATCTGCCGTTGCGCGAGCTGGCGGATGTCGATCCGGTCGAGGTCTGCGAGGGGCTGGAGCAGTTGCCGCTGCTGGCGCTGGATGACATCGATGCCGTCGCCGTCGATGTCGCGTGGGCCGAGGCGCTGTTCCACCTCTGCAACCGCTGTTTTGCGGCAGGCCATCGGCTGCTGGTCAGCGCCGACGTGGCGCCGGCGGGTATCGGCTGTGCACTCGAAGATCTGCGTTCGCGCCTCGGCTGGGGTGGTAGTTTTCGACTCGCACCGCTCGCCGAGGCCGGATGCCGGGAGCTGCTGGCGCGGCGCGGCGCCGAACTCGGTCTGCAGCTTCCGCTGGCCGTTCTCGACTATCTGCTGGCGCGCGCGCCGCGTGCTGCTGCCCCTTTATTGACGCTGCTCGATCAGCTTGATCGCCGTTCGCTGGCGGAACAGCGACGCCTGACCATCCCGCTTGTCCGCAGCGTGCTCGAATCCGGTGACGACACCCTGGCGTAGTGCTGTCACGCGGGTCTGGTCGGCGGATGACTGCGGAATACCTGTCCATTGGCTGACAAATAACTGACATGTTTTTCAGGCATTCCTAGTTTGCCTGTCGATTGCGCTGTAATATTGGCGCCTGTTGTTTTCTGTCGGCAGCGGCGGTCGCTGCCGACCTTGGGAAAAACCGGTGAGAGTCACCTTAGGAGGCTATATGAAACTTCGCGGAATCTGTGCGGCGATTGCGGTGGCGACGCTGGCAATGCCGGTCGCAGCAGTGGCGGAGCAGGGCGTGTTCTACATCAACGGCTCGGCGGGCAGCATCAACTTCGACAAGGACACCGGGCTGAAGACCAACGGGGTCTACCAGCTGGGTGGCGAGTATCTGGTCACCGACAATATCGGTGTCGAGCTGGGTTACGGTTACTCGGATCCCAAGATCAAGGGTGTCAACAACAGCAAGGTCCACCTCGACCATCTGTTCCTGAATGGTTACTACTACTTCGGCGAACGCGCCCGCCTGCAGCCCTACGTCTCCGCGGGTATCGGTCACGCCGATTTCCATGACTCGGCCTATGATTCGGAAGAGACCTTCGGCAACGTCGGCCTCGGCGCCCGTCTCCATGTCACCGAACGTGTTTCGATGCGTTTCGATGCGCGTGCGCTGCACAGCTTCGATCAGGAAGACTGGCACGAGCAGTACACCATCGGCGTCAGTTATGCGCTGGGCGTCTCCAAACCTGCTCCAGCCCCGGCTCCGGCCCCGGTAGCTGCCGCGGCACCGGCCGCACCGCTCGACAGCGATGGCGATGGCGTGATCGATGACCAGGATCTCTGCCCCGGCACCCCGGCTGGCGTCGAGGTCAACTCGAAGGGTTGCGAGGTGCTGAAGGTGGCACGCATCGAGGAGCGTCTGCAGGTGAATTTCCCGACCAATTCGTCGGTGGTACAGGCCGGTGACATGGGCGAGATCGAGCGCATTGCCACCTTCATGAAGAAGTACCCGGAGGTTTCCACCCAGATCGAGGGGCACACCGACTCCGATGGTTCCGACGCCTACAACCAGGCGTTGTCGCAGCGTCGTGCCGACGCAGTGCGCGATGTGCTGGTACAGCGTTATGGCATCGAGCCGGTACGTCTGGCCGCTGTTGGCTTCGGCGAATCGAAGCCGGTAGCATCGAATGCCACCGCTGCCGGCAAGGCGGAAAACCGCCGCGTCGTCGCCGTACTGACGGTCGAGAAGCTGGTCAAGTAACAGCAGTCTGCAGCAAAAAAAGGCCCCGCTCTGCGGGGCCTTTTGCTTTCTGGAGAATGAAACGGTAGCGCGATGATGCGCTGATCGGAAGGGGGCTTCTCTCAAGGAGCCTGTTGCCCGATCGCCGCGGCCAGCGAAGCGACGGTCTGTGGCCCCTGCAGTACCTGGCGCAGCTTGCCGTCCGGCCCGAAGATGAAGGTGCTCGGCAAGGCTTTCGGTCGTTCGTAACCGAGCAGTGGCGCTGGATCCTGCAGCAGGGCTGGCGTCTCGATACCGAAGCGTTCGGCCTGAATGGTGAGTGCATCGCGGTCGATGCCGTCGAAGTTGACGACGAACATCGTCGCCTGCTCGCCGTAGTGTTGCTGGAACTCGTTCAGCTCCGGCAGTTCGGTGATGCAGGGCTTGCACCACTCGGCCCAGTAGTTGATCAGGAACCAGCGCCCCTTCAGGTCGGCGAAGCGACCGCTTTCTCCCTGCAGCGTCGTGTAGTCGGGGTCGCCCGAGCTGCCGCTGCAGGCGGCGACGAGTGTGGTCAGCAGCAGGGCGGCCAGAGGGCGCGCACCGTTTGTCCGGCGGTTTGTCTGGTTGATCATCGGTACCTCAGGCGGCGGGAGTTGGGGGAGGTTCGAACAGCTCGGCGAGCGATAGTTGCAGCGCCTGCCGGTGCTGTACGCGAGCCTCGCTCAGCAGGGTCAGCGCCCGCGTCAGCCAGGCCGGCATGTCGTCCCGTGGGGTGGGCAATGGCGATGGCTGCAGCAGCTCTTCGAGTTGTCCCAGCGTGACCTGGTGCAGGTCGCGACCGATCAGGTAGTCGCCGCGCTCGCCGACATGGATCAGGCCGGCACCGAGCAGCCGGTCGCGCAGCGGGGGCCAGCGCTGCGGCGCGATGCGCTGGCGTTGCGGCGGCCAGCGGTGGCGCAGCAGCTCGCGTTCGCGCAGCGTGCCACCGTGGCGGTGGCGCTGCCACAGCAACTCGAGGATGACCAACGCCAGGGGCAGCTCCGGCAGCGTGCTGGTGCGCTCGCGGCTGAAGGTGGCCAGTGTGCGCGACAGCACAGCGCCGCCCAGCACGATGATCCAGCAGAGGAATATCCACAGTAGCAGCAGCGGCAGCGCCGCGAAGGCGCCATAGATGAGCTGGTAGTTGCTGTTGGCGACGACGCTGGCGAACAGCTGCTTGCACGACTCGAAGGCGATCGCTGCCACCACGGCCGCCGGCAGGCTGTGGCGCAGGGCGACGCGGCAGTTGGGTATTGCACTGAAGGCGAGCGTCAGCGCGGCGCTGGTCAGCAGGAAGGGCAGCACGACCAGCAGCAGGTGGCCGGCGTCGCGCAGGGGGGTGCCGAGCCGCAGCTGCAATGACGTCACGTAGGTGCTGATGACGAAGGCGACGCCGACCAGCAGCGGCCCGAGGCTGAGCACGGACCAGTAGGCGAGGACGCTGATCAGTCCGCTGCGGCGCCGGTGTACCTGCCAGATGCTGTTGAAGGCCGATTCGATCTCCTGCATCAGCGCCAGCGCCGTCACCAGCAGGAACAGGATGCCGATGCCGGTCAGCTTGCGCGCCTGCTGCGCGAACTGTTGCAGGTGGTCGCGCACCTCCAGCGCACTGCCCGGCATCAGGTGGTCGAAGATCAGCGTCTCGATCTGCTGGTTCAGTGCCGCCAGCGCCGGCACGCCGGCCAGCGACACATAGATCAGCGTCAGCAGCGGGACGACGGCGAACAGGCTGTAGTAGGTCAGCGCGGCGGCGCGGCGCGGGCACTGGGCGGCGTCGAACTGCTGCCAGAGCGCGGCGAGGAAGGCGCCACCGGTGTGCGACAACTCGGCGATGCGTCTGCGCGGCGCCGCGTGCGAAGAAGGAGACGCGTGCGAAGGGGTTGGAGGCGGCGGTGACGATCGGGTCATGCGGGCTGCCGTGTATAATCGCGCGTCGTTGGAGAGGCTGTCGCGCGGCGCAGTATATCAGAGCGTTTTTCCGCAAATTCCGAGGTTTTCATGCAGGTTTCCCTCTATCACAACCCGCGCTGCAGCAAGTCGCGCGAAGCGTTGAAGCTGCTGCAGGAGAATGGCATCGAGCCGCAGGTCGTACTCTATCTGGAGCAGCCGCCGAGCGCTGCGCAACTGCGCGAGCTGCTGGATAAACTGAAGATCGGCGCGCGCGATCTGTTGCGCCGCGGCGAGGAGGAGTATCGCGCGCTCGGCCTGGGCGACGAGTCGCTCTCCGAGCAGGCGCTGATCGCCGCGATGGTCGAGCACCCGCGCCTGATCGAGCGGCCGATCGCCGTCGCCGGCAAGCGCGCGGTGGTCGGGCGACCACCCGAGCGCGTACTTGAGCTGCTGCGCTGAACGAGATGCGCTGAACAACAGGAGCCCGGTTCATGAGCGATGCCCCCTATATCCTGGTGCTCTACTACAGCCGTCACGGTGCCACCCGGGCGATGGCACAGCAGCTTGCCCGCGGTGTCGAGCACGCCGGCATGGAGGCGCGGTTGCGCACGGTGCCGCCGGTCTCGACCGAGTGCGAGGCGGTGGCGCCCGATATCCCGGCCGAGGGACATCTCTACGGCAGCCTCGATGACCTGCGCGGTTGTGCCGGACTTGCGCTGGGCAGCCCGACCCGCTTCGGCAACATGGCGGCGCCGCTGAAGTACTTCCTCGATGGCACTTCCGAACTCTGGCTCTCCGGCGCGTTGATCGACAGGCCCGCCACCGTTTTTACCTCGACGTCGAGCCTGCACGGTGGTCAGGAGAGCACGCTGCTGTCGATGCAGCTGCCACTGCTGCATCAGGGCATGGTGATCGTCGGGCTTCCGTACAGCGAGGCGGGGCTGGCGACTACCGCCGCGGGCGGCACGCCCTACGGCGCGTCGCACTGGGCCGGCGTCGACAGCGGTCGCGAGCTGACCGATATCGAAAAACAGTTGTGCCGGGCGCAGGGCGAGCGGCTGGTACGCATCGCACGCGCGCTGGCGCCGCAGGGGGATCATCGTTGAACAACTATGCGCAGTTGAGTCGTCGCGCACTGTGGGTAACACGCGCCAGCCTGATCGGGTTGCTGGTGTTGATGGTGCTGACCACGGTGGTGGTGCCGAGCGGCGGGCGGGCGCCGAACTGGATCATCTGCCTGCTGCTCAGCGCGCCGCTGCTGGTGGTGCTGCCGGGGGTGGTGCGCGGCGCGGTGGCGGCGCATATCTGGGCCAGTTTCGTCTCGATGTTCTATTTCATCGTCGCCGTCACCAACCTGTTCCTGCCGCGGCGCAGCCTGTTCGACGGGTTGGAGCTGCTGTTATCCATGACGCTGTTCGTCGCTGCCATGCTGTTTGCACGCTGGCGCAGCCGCGCACTGCGCGTTGCTTCCGAGGTGTAACCGATGTCGACTCCCAAACGCGGCCTGTTGTCGCGCCTGCTGCTGTCGATCTGGCGTCTGGTCGATGGCGCGCGCCGGATCGTGGTTAACCTCCTGTTCCTGCTGATCGTGACGCTGGTGGTACTGGCGGTCGTCAACCGGCCAAAACCCGAGGTGCCGCAGGGCAGCGCGCTGGTGCTGACACCGGCGGGTGTCATCGTCGATCAGCTCAGCTTCGTCGATCCGCTCACCTCGCTGCTGGGCAGCAACCAGCTGCCGCTGGAGACGCTGCAAAGTGATCTCGTCCGCGCCATCGACCACGCGGCTACCGATCCGCGCATCGCCATGCTGGTACTGCAGCTCGATGCACTGCAGGGGGCGGGGCTCTCCCGGCTGCAGGAACTGGCACAGGCGCTGGAGCGTTTTCGCGCCAGCGGCAAGCCGATCGTCGCCATCGGCGACAGCTTCACGCAGGAACAGTACTGGCTGGCGGCGCAGGCCGATCAGGTGTTCATCAATCCGTTCGGCTCGGTGTTGCTGCCTGGCTACGGTGTCTATCCGCACTATTTCCGCGACGCGCTCGACAAGCTGTCGATCGATTTCCACATCTTCCGTGTCGGTACCTACAAGGCGGCGGTCGAGCCGCTGATGCGCAACGACATGTCGGCGGCGTCGAAGCAGAACAACCAGCGCTGGCTGCAGGTGTTGTGGACGCAGTACCGGGAGGCGGTGGCGGCGCGGCGCGGCGTCGAGCCGGCGCAGCTGGACCACTACGTCAACCGCATCGACGAGGTGCTGGCCGAGCAGGGCGGCGACGGCGCGCAGGCGGCACTGGCCAACGGGCTGGTCGATGCCATCAAGACGCGCGGCGAGATGAATACCTGGCTGGTCGAGCAGGTCGGTGCCGATGACGAGGGTTATTTCCTCGGTGTCGATCACCGCGATTACCTGGCGGCGACGCGCCGGCCCATGTCGCCGGTTGCCGATGGGGTCGGTCTGATCGTCGCCCAGGGGATGATCCTCGACGGCGAACAGCAGCCCGGCCAGATCGGCGGCGATTCGCTGGCGGCGCTGATCCGCCAGGCGCGCGACGACGATCGCATCAAGGCGGTGGTGCTGCGGATCGACAGCGAGGGGGGCAGCGCCTTCGCTTCCGAAATCATCCGGCAGGAGCTGCTGGGGCTGCGCGCCGCCGGCAAACCGCTGGTGGTGTCGATGGGCTCGGTGGCCGCCTCCGGCGGTTACTGGATCGCCGCCGATGCCGATGAGGTGTGGGCGACGCCGGCCACCATCACTGGCTCGATCGGTATCTTCGGCGCCTTCCCGACCGCGCACCGCGCACTGCAGCGGCTCGGCATCCACACCGATGGCGTCGGCACCACCACCGTCGCCGATGCCTTCCGCGTCGATCGCCCACTCGATCCGGTGGTGGCGCAAGCCATCCAGAGCAGCATCGAACATGGTTACCGGCAGTTCCTGAATGTCGTCGCCGACGGTCGCGACATCGCTGTCGAGCAGGTCGATGCGATCGGGCAGGGGCAGGTCTGGGCCGGTAGCGATGCGCAGCAGCACGGGCTGGTCGATCACCTCGGTACACTGCAGGACGCGCTGCGGGCCGCCGAGCGGCTGGCCGGGCTGCCGCGCGCCGAGCCGCGCCTGATCGAGGCGCCGACCACGCCGCAGCAGCTGTTGTTGCGACAGCTGACCGGCAGCGTCGGCGCCCTGTTTGATCGCGCTGCGGCGGACCGGCCGCTGGCACTGGCGGCGCGCCAACTGCCGCCGGGGCTGTTGCGCGAGCTGGGCTGGATGGCGCGTCTCAACGATCCGCGCGCCACCTACCTGCTCTGCAGCGCCTGCACGCGGCTGTGATGGCGCCGATATCGGCGGAATTGGCGGGCGTCGAGCAGATCGCTGGCTATACTGCCGCGGCATCTTTTCTGAGTTGATTGAACGTAAATGTCCGCGGATTTCGCCTCGCTGCAACTCGCGCCCGGCGCACAGGTAAAACTGGTGACGGGCGATGCGACGCAGACGCCGGTCAAGGCGCGCTACGTCGGTTGTCTCGCGCCGCAGTTCGTGCTGCTGGCGGTGCCATCGAAGGCGGTCGGTCCGATCCTGCGGGCCGGGGTCAAGGTGGCGGTGTCGGTGTTCACGCCGACCGGCATCGCTACCTTCAGCACCACCGTCGAAGGCACCGGCAACCAGCCGTTCGCGCTGGTGCACCTGCGTTATCCGGCGACGCTGGCGCTGCGTTCGGTGCGCCAGGCACCGCGCGTCGCGGTGGAGCTGCCGCTGCAGGTGATCAACCTGGAGGCGATGTCCAGCCGGGCGGTGTTCGAGGGACAGCTGTTCGACCTCAGCGTGCGCGGTGCCCGTTTCGGTTCGCCGCATGAGCTCGGCCAGATCGGCGACGAGATATCGATACGGATGCAGCTCGCCTTCGACGACATCTTCCGCGACGTCGCCGTCACCGCGCGCATCCGCGCCCGGCCGGTCGCCGATGGTGTCAGCGGCAGTTTTCCGCAGGTTTATGGTGTCGAGTTCAGCGCTGTCGACGAGGAGCGGCGCATCCTGCTGCATGCCTTCGTGCTGAATCTATTGTGGGAGCGGGGCGCGCAAATCTGACGCCGCTCTGCTTCAATCAGGCTGTATCGACCGACGCGGCCATCGCCGGCGTCGGCACAGGGATCCGACCATGCAGTTTGCCGACCTGAAACTTCCCGTTGCCACCCGCATCCAGCTCGAATTCGTCGGGCAGGATTACAAGCACTACCCGTGCGAGGCGGTGCTGCTGGGTTATCGGGTCGGCGAATCGGTACTGGTCTATCTGCCGAAGCGGCCGCCGCAGGTGACGCTGCGGGTCGGCATGAAGCTGGAGGCAAAGCTGGCGATGCAGAGTGGCCTCGTCGCCTTTGACTCCTTCATCGATCACCTCACCACCCATCCCTACCCCTATCTGCACCTCGCCTACCCGGGGACGATTTCGCTGAAGCCACTGCGCCAGGCGCCACGATTCCCGCTCGACGCCGCGCTGAAGGCGGTCGCCTACAGCCAGCTCGGTGTCGCCACGGCCTATCTCGACGGGCGTTTCCTCGACATCAGCCTGAACGGTGCGCGGGTGGTGCTGCACAAGGAGCTCTCCAGTGTCGCCGCGCGCGTCGACCTCAACGCCACGGTGATGGTGGCCGGCACCGAACAGCAGCTGGAGCTGAAGACCGAACTGAAGCGCGGCTTTGGTCGCAGCGACAAGGAGGGCGAGGCGGGCTGGCACTACGGGCTGGCGTTCGAGGAGCTGTCGCCGCCGCAGCGGCTGTTGTTACTGGCGCTCTGCCACGAGCAGCAGAGTGGTTCGCAGATCTTTGGTTTGGGCTGACGAAGTCTTCTTTGATTCGCGGGCCGGCCGGCGAAGGTCGTGCAGACCTCAGCGCTTCCCGAGCTGGCGCAGTCGTTGCGGCAGTTCGTCGGCGGTCAGCGGCCGGGAGACCACGAACCCCTGGATGGCATCGCAATCGCGCCGGCGTAACCAGGCGGCGGTGCGGCGCTGTTCGATGCCGGCGGCGATCGCCTCGCAGCGCAGCGCCCGGCAGAGCCGCAGAGCACTGTCGAACCCCGGCTCCCCTCCCGGCAATCCGCCTGCCAGTTTCAAGGCCCGCAGCGGCAACTGCTGCAGTTGCGCGACGGTACAGCGGTCGCCAACGAAGTGATCCACCGCGAGTTGTACGCCGCACGCGTTCAGCGTCGCCAACTGTTCCCGCTGGTCGTGGTCGCACTGCGCCAGTTCCGCTTCGTCGATCTCGATACCAATACTGCCGTTCGCCGCGGCGCCTTCATTCATCAGCTGCTGCAGGCTGTCGACCAGCGCGCCCTGTTGCAGCTGGCGGCGCTCGACATTGAACGTCAGCGCCAGCGCTGGCAGCCCCTGCGCCTGCCACTGCCGGCGCTGTTCGCAGGCCTTGCGCAGCGCCCAGCTGCCGAGCGGGTGGATGGCGCCGGAGTGGCGGGCAATGTCGAGGAAGTAGCGCGGTGCCAGCAGCCCGAGACGCGGGTGCCGCCAGCGCAGCAGCACCTCGACGGAGGTCACCAGGCGGCGGCGCAGGTCGAACTGCGGCAGATAGCGCAGCGTGATCTCGTTGCGCAGCAGGGCGTGGCCGAACTCGTCCTGCAGCTGCGCCAGTTCGTGCGCCAGCTGGTCGCGCTGGTCGTTGACGAAGAGGAAGTTGTCGCCACCGCGCTCGCGGCAGCGTCGACAGGCGTCGCGTGCCAGCTCCAGCAGCTGGTCGGCGTCGTCGCCGTCGAGTGGCGCCATGGCGATGCCGGCGCTGGCCGTTACCCGCCACTCCCGGCGCTGCCGCTCGCCGCGCAGCCGGCAACCGCGCAGCAGCTCACAGGCCAGTGCCGCCACCTCCTGCTGGCTGTGCAGTCCGGCGCTGACGATCAGGAATTCACTTTCGCCCAGCCGTATCGCCAGCTGGCGCTCGTCGAGGCGGTCGGCAATCGCCGCGCCGATCCGGGCCAGCAGGTCGGCGCGCTCGCGGGTGTCGTCGAACGGCGGCGGCAGGTGGTCCAGCGCCAGGTGAATCAGCGCGCAGAGCTCACCGCCGCGGTGTGCCTGTTGCAGCCGTCGGTCGATCCTCTGGTGCAGCTGTACCGGCGCCGCCAGCCCGGTCAGTGGGTCGCGCTGCGCCAGCTGCGACAGGCGTTCGGCTGCGCGCTGCTGGTCGATCAGCAGTGCCAGTTGGCGCAGCAGGCGGACGCTGCCGAGGCCGCGCAGGGCGAGTTCGTCGATGGCGGGCTGCAGCGGCGGCTGGCGTAGCAGCCAGAGGCAGGGCAGGGCGGTGGCGGGCGGCTCGCGCTGGTCGGCGCAGATCAGCAGGGCATCGGGATGCAGTGACGCAAGCAGGGTGGGCAGCTGGTGGGGGTCGTCGCAGCGCACCAGGGCCAGCTGTGGCTGGTCACGCAGCAGCTCGCGCAGTTGCGCCTCTTCGGCTGCGCTGGCGCCGAGCAGCAGCAGCTGCAGTGGCTCCTGGATGACACGGTGCATGGCTCGCAACCCTCATCGTGATGTCCACCGGCAATGCCGCGTTGGCGGCACTCGTCGGCGGGGTGGGCTGGCTGTTTTTTATACAGTGATGGCCACTATAGCGGAATTCGACCGGGCCGATGCAACCGCGGGGTCAGAGCACCGGGGCGAACAGATGAGCCAGCCGCACGGCCAGCCGGAATGGCAGCCTGCGCCGCGTCAGCTCGCCCTGTTGCAGCTCGCGCGAGTTGTTGAAGTCGGTCTCCAGCATCTGCTCGACGGCGCGGCAGAATTCGCTGCCGTGCACCAGTGCACCGATCTCGAAGTTGAGCCGGCAGGAGCGGTTGTCGAGGTTGGCGGTACCGACGGTGGCGCAGAGATCGTCGACCAGCCACACCTTCTGGTGCAGGAAGCCGGCCTGGTATCGGAACAGGCGGATGCCGGTCGCCTGTACCTCGTCGAAATAGGCGAAGGCGGCGAAGTACATCAGCCACTTGTCGGCGCGTTCCGGCAGCATGATGCGCACGTCGACGCCGCGCAGCGCGGCCAGCTGCAGTGCCGCCAGCAAGGCTGTGTCCGGCACGAAATAGGGACTGACGATCCAGAGTCGCTGGCGTGCGCTGTTGATCAGCTGGATGAAGTAGAGCACGCCGGTTTCGAGCGAGTCGGCCGGGCCGGTCGGAGCAATCAAAACGTCGCAGCCGGGTGCGGCCTCACTGCCCACGGCCGTCGCCGCCTGCGGCTGCCACGCCAGCTCCGGCAGCTCGTCGCAGGCCCAGTACCAGTCCTCCAGAAAGGCGAGCTGGACGCTCTGCACCGCCGGACCCTGCAGCGCCACGTTGGTGTCGCGCCACGGCGACAGCCGCGGGTGGTGACCGAGATATTCGTCGCCGATGTTGATGCCGCCGATCATGGCGAAGCGGCCATCGACGACGGCGATCTTGCGGTGGTTGCGGAAATTGATCTGGAAACGGTTGCGACGCCCCTTGGTGGTGTGGAACGAGCAGATATCGACGCCGGCGGCGCGCAGCTCAGCCAGGTAGTTGCGGCCGAGCTGGAAGCTGCCGATCTCGTCGTAGAGGAAGCAGACCCGCACGCCGGCCCGTGCCTTGGTCTGCAGCCGTTCGCGCAGACGGGTGCCGATGGCGTCGTCGCGCACGATGTAGTACTCGAGCAGGATGTAGTGCTCGGCCTGGTCGATCGCCTCGAACAGCGCGCCGAACGCGGCGTCGCCGTCGACCAGCAGCTGCGCGCGGTTGCCCGCGGTAGCGGGCAGTTGCATCACGCGTTCCAGCGTTGCCAGCGCGGCACCGCTCTCCGCCGGACGGAACGGTCGCAGCTTCTGCAGCAGCTCGGTCGCCAGCTGACGGATATCGGCGTGGCTTTTGTCATCGTCGCGTTTTCTGCCGAAGCGCAGCCACGGTCGACTGGAGCGGCGCGCCTTGGCATAGCCGCGAAATTTGCGCCGGCCGAAGACCCACCAGGCCGGCACCATCAGCAGCGGCATCAGTACCAGCGACAGCGACCAGGCAATGGCGCCGGTGGGGGTACGGGTTTTCATGATGGCTTCCAGCGCCGACACGATGCCGAGCAGCTGGAACAGCGAATAGAACAGGATCAGCAGGCTGGGGAATTCCGACCAGGATGGCAGTTCGATCAGGTTCAATGGCAGCTCCCTGCGCGTCGATGCGGGCGATTATAGCCACACTGTTGCACACTCCTGGTGCGGGTTGCCGCCCGTATACTGCGTCCCGTCGGCTGTTTTTTGTGGAGTAACCGGATGAGTGATGTACGACCTTCCGCCACCGTCGTTCTGCTGCGCGATGGCGCCGATGGCGTGGAGACGCTGCTGTTGCGGCGCCAGGCGTCGCTGGCGTTCGCCGCCGGCAAATGGGTCTTTCCGGGCGGCGCCATCGACGCCGAGGACTTCGTCGACGAGACCGACGATGCGCTGCTGGCGGCGGCGCGCAATGCCGCTGCGCGGGAGGCGATGGAGGAGGCGGGTATTCGGGTCGAACCGTCCGGGCTGATCTACTTCGCGCACTGGACCACGCCGGAGATGGTCGGTTACACGCGCCGCTATGCCACCTGGTTCTTCGCCGCGGTTGTCGATCGCGATGTCGCGGTACAGGTCGATGGCGGCGAGATCGAACTGCACGAGTGGGTGCGACCGCAGCAGGCGATCGAGGCGCACCGCCGCGGCGAGGTCGATCTGATGGCGCCGACCGCGATCACGCTGCTCGATCTGAGCGCGCGCAGCAGTGCCGCCGATGCGCTGAGCGAGTGGGGGCGGCGCAGCGTGCTGCAGATACTGCCGCGTCGCGCCAGCGAGGAGGGGGTCACGGTGTTGCTCTATCCCGGCGATGCCGGATATGAATGTTGCGATGCAACGGTAGTGGGGCCGCGCCACCGCTGTTACAAACGCATCGATGGCTGGCACTACCTGCGTGTCGATTGTTGAGACAGGCTGAAAGCAAACAGGGCGGTGATTAACCGCCCTGTTCTTTTATCGACCGACCGTTTATGCCGCGACCGCTTTCACCGCTGCATTGGCATTGATGGCACTGATCAGCGCCAGCAACGCTGCGCGCACGGTGTCCTCGGCGACACCGACCCCCCACTGCTTTTCGCCGCCGAGCTGCAGGCAGATGTAACAGGCGGCGCGTGCCGCGGTGCCGCTGCCGAGGGCGTGTTCGTGGTAATCGACGATCTCCGGCCGGTTGCCGGTGACACTGGTCACTGCCGCCAACATCGCCGCCAGCGTGCCGTTGCCACTGCCGGTAACGGCAACGCGACCGCCCGCACCACCCAGTGAGACGCGTTCGAGTTCGGCCTGCAGCGTCACGCTGTCGCTTTCCTGACCCTGCAAGCGATAGCTCTGCAACTGCCACGGCGCGGCGCGGTTGACGTAGTGCTGGTTGAACAGCTCGGCGATCTCGCCGCCGTTGACTTCACCGCCGATCTCCTCGGAGCGGCGTTGCACGACACGACTGAAAGCGACCTGCAGCTCGCGCGGCAACTCGAAGCCGCCCTCGCGTTCCAGCGCAAAGGTGACACCGCCCTTGCCGGACTGGCTGTTGACGCGCACCACCTCTTCATATGTGCGGCCGACATCCTGCGGGTCGATCGGCAGGTAGGGCACATCCCACGCCGAGTCTGGCTGCCACGCCGCCAACCCTTTGCGGATCGCATCCTGGTGGCTGCCGGAGAAGGCGGTGTAGACCAGCTCGCCGGCGTAGGGGTGGCGCACGCCGACCGGAATCTCGGTGCACTGCTCGGCGCAGCGGACGATGGCGGCCATGTCGCTGAAATCGAGTCGCGGGTCGACGCCCTGGCTGTAGAGGTTCATCGCCATGGTGACGATGTCCATGTTGCCGGTGCGTTCGCCATTGCCGAACAGCGTCCCCTCCACACGGTCGGCGCCGGCCATCACCGCCAGCTCGGCGGACGCGATGGCGCAGCCGCGGTCGTTGTGCGTGTGCACGCTGACGGCGACATGTGGGCGGTAGCGGAACTCGTTGCAGAACCACTCGATGCGGTCGGCAAAGACATTGGGCGTATCGACCTCGACCGTCGACGGCAGGTTGATGATCACCTCGCGGCCCTGGTCGGGGCGCCAGACATCGCAGACGGCGGTGCAGGCGGCGACGGCGATGTCGAGTTCGGTCTGGGTGAAACTCTCCGGCGAATACTGGAAGACCCAGTCGGTGCCGGGCTGTTGAGCGGCGTACTGCTGCACCCAGCGCGCCCCCTGCGCGGCGATCGCGCAGACGCCGTCGGCATCGGTGTTGAAGACGTAGCGGCGCTGCGCCGTCGAGGTCGAGTTGTAGACGTGCACGACGGCGCGTTTGACCCCGCGCAACGCCTCGAAGGTGCGGGCGATGATCTCCTCGCGCGCCTGCGTCAACACCTGCACGGTGACGTCATCCGGGATCAGGTCGTTCTCGATCAGCTCGCGCACGAAGTCGAAATCGGGTTGCGAGGCGGCGGGAAAGCCCACCTCGATCTGCTTGAAACCGATCGCCACCAGCTGCTCGAACAGGGCGCGCTTCTGCGCCGGATTCATCGGTTTCGGCAGCGCCTGGTTGCCGTCGCGCAGATCGACGCTGCACCACTGCGGCGCCGTGGTGATCTGCTGCTCCGGCCAGCGTCGGTTCGGCAGCTGCACGCGCGGGGTCGCGCGATACTTTTGATGGTTGAAACTTGCGCTGTGATCGAAGCCGCCGCTTTTGCTGACGTTCTGTTTGATGTTGTCGTGACTCATGATCATTCCTCGATGGCCTCGTGGGCCGTTCTGCCGTAGTGGATAAGGGCGGCCTGGAATGGAGCCGGCGCGCACCGCCTCAGATCGTGGCGCACCGACTGCGGGGCAGTCGTAGTAGCAATGAGTCGAGTAGCAACGAGTCAGACAGCAACGAGGTGGCCGCAGCAAAAGCGCTGTTTGAGCGGAGCGGATGGCGGTGTTGCGAAGGGCGGTAGTTCATGGCGGCGACCAATGGGGTGAAACAGAAAACCGAATAACAGAGAGCGCTACTTCACAGTCGAAGCAGCGCGAGGTCGCCTGGTAGAGAGAGAGGGTTCGGTTTCATAAGGGCCGAGACTAGCCGCGCGGGGCCGACGGCGTCAACCCGCGGAAACCGCAGGGCGGTCGTCGGCGGGCACGTCGCGCTCGCTGAGCACGCGATTGCGACCGCCGCGCTTGGCCGCGTAGAGGGCGCGGTCGGCGCGTTCGATCAGGGTTTCCAGCGAGTCATCAGGCGCCAGCTCGGCGACCCCGAACGAGGCGCTGATGTTGTCGAGCACGCGCTCGGAGTTCTTTACCTTGACCCGCAGCTGCAGCAGCCGGCGGCGGATCTGCTCGGCCACCACCACCGCCTGTGGCAGGTCGCTGCCGGGCAGCAGCAGTGCGAACTCCTCGCCGCCGAAGCGGGCGGCGAGCCCGTCGCTGGGCAGGCCGTCCTGCAGCAGGGTGGCGGTGCGCTGCAATACGCGGTCGCCCATGAGATGGCCGTAGTCGTCGTTGAAGCGCTTGAAGTGGTCGATGTCGCAGAACAGCAGCGTCAAGGGCGCCGGCGACCGTGCGCGCAGGCGCTGGAACTCGCGCTCGAAGGCCTGCCGGTTCAGCAGCCGGGTCAGCGGGTCGCGGTCGGCGGCGTCGCGCGCCTGGTCGAGTTCGCTGCGCAGCTGCTGCATCTGGTCATGGGCGCCCTGCATCTGCTGATGGAAATGGCGGTTGGCCTGCGCCAGCGTTTCGACGCTGCGCCCGAGCAGCTGCGCGATCTGCTGCAGGTCGGCGGCGCTGCTGGCCGAGGCCAGCTCCCCGGCAGCGCGTTGCAGCTCGCCGTCGAAACTGTGGCTCTGGTCGATCGACTGGCCGAGCCGGCTCAGCAGTTGCGCGGCCAGTGCATGCAGCTCGGCCAGCGCGCGCTGCTGTGCGCTCTGGTCCACGGCCAGCACATGGCGCTGGAACATCGACCAGCCCTGCTGTGCCGAATAGGTGCCCTGTGTCTCCAGCAGCCGCGCCAGTTCGCCCGACAGCGCCGGGTCGCGCTGGTCGACGTGGTGGTACCAGAGCGCGTAGTTGATCGGGTTGGGAGCGAGCTGGTGCTGCATCATTTGCGGCAGCGCCTGTTTCAGCAGCGCCACCGCCTGTGCTGTCGATTCGGGGTATTCCATGTGTGGCTATCCGTGTTTCCGCTGGCAGCGAGTCTAGTGGTTGCTGGTCGGTGTGCCCACGTCCGGTGTGCGCTGGTTCACAAACGAATCGAGAGTTTCGGTATCGGCCCCGGCAGCGCTTTCGTCGACGCTCTCATCGCGCTGGTCGCGGGCCGGCACGGCGCCGTCACCGAGCAGCGGGTTGCCGCGGGCATCGGCGTCGCAGGCCAGCACTTCGGCGCGCAGGGCGATGTCGCGTGAGCTGACCTCGAACACGGTGTTGATCGCCTCGTCGCGGTGGACGGTGCGGTAGAGCGGGTTGCGGTCACGGCCATCCAGCCACTCCTGTTGTCTGCTCAGGTAGAGGCCGTCCTGGTTGCGGATGATGAATAGCTTGGTCATGGCTCTCTTCGATGGAATTGCCGGGGGGTTGGATCGCGGCGCCGCAGTTTACTGGCGCCGGTTGATGCTGTCAGGGGTGTTCAGTGCCCATCGAGCAGCAGCTCCTTGGCGCGGTTGAGCTGGCTGGCGAGATAGTGGTTGCCGCCGCGGTCCGGGTGCAGCTTCTGCATCAGCTGGCGATGGGCGCGCACGATGGCATCGCGGTCGACCCCCTCCTCGAGCCCGAGTATCGCCAGTGCCTCGGCGCGGCTCATCGGGCCGCCATCGGACGACGGGTTGCCCTCGCGCTGCGCCGAACGTTGCCGCAGACGCTCCGGCAGCTCGCGGACCAGCACCGCGATCAGCGGCTGCAGCAATGGCAGCAGCGCACCGAACAGGGCGCCGAGCCAGTGGATGCGGCCGCTGACCGCCAGCCCGACCAGCAGCAGGGCGACGGCACCGATCGCCAGCTGGCGCAGCCGGCGCCGACGCAGTTCAGGGCTGGCGCGGCGCAGCCGCTGCACGAGGTAGAAGAGGCCGCCGACGATGGCGAGGGCGATCAGCAGGCGCAGCACGGTACGGTTCCGGCGTGGCGGCGCATGAGGGGGAAGGGCTTGCGGGGCATGGCGGGCTCCACGACGGACGGAGCGGCCATTATAGGAAGAGGGGCTGTGAGGTTGTGACGCTTATCGATCCGTCTTCTGCACCAGGCGGGGGCATTCAACCCCGAATCGACGCAGCGGACGGAGTCAGTGCTGGGTGTGGCTGGCGGCGGGCAGTTCGTATGTCATCTCGCGGGCGCGAGCGAGCTCTTGCAGATAGTGGCGGCGTGCCTGCAACTCGTCGACAGCGCGCTCCAGGTCAGTGGCGGCGACGGCGCGGGTGGCGACCAGTTCCAGCAGTTTGCGGCTGCAGAGGTTCTCGACCTCCAGTCCGGCGGCTTGTGACTTCATCATCCTGTACTCCTCATCGATCGGTCTGCGTACCCTGGCGTTCTCGGTGCCGGGTATTGCGCCAGCGAGTGCCCGGCACCTGCTGCCAGAGCATCCTCACCGGGTTTCATTGCACGAATATGACCAGCGCGGCGCCAAAGGTTCCCGCCGCTCCCGCGTCGTGTGATGCAAGAGGCGTGCGCAGGTACATCCCCCGGGTTCTGCGCTGTATCGGCGCGTGCGCTGACATCGGTCTGCGCTATCATGCGCCGCCATTCCATCCGGTCGTCCGACGGCGACCGGTTCGCTCCCAGACGATCGCGGAGGTCGTATGCGTTTCCACTTCCCCATCATCATCATCGACGAGGATTTCCGCTCGGAGAATGCCAGCGGCCTCGGCATCCGCGCGCTGGCGACCGCGCTCGAGAAGGAGGGCATGGAGGTGCTGGGGGTGACCAGCTACGGCGACCTGTCGTCGTTCGCGCAGCAGCAGAGCCGCGCCTCGGCATTCATCCTGTCGATCGATGACGAGGAGTTCACCAGCGACGAGGCGGAGGAGACCATCGCCGAGCTGCGCGCCTTCGTGCAGGAGATCCGCTTCCGCAACGCCGACATCCCGATCTTCCTGCACGGCGAGACGCGCACCACCCGCCACCTGCCGAACGACCTGCTGCGCGAGCTGCACGGCTTCATCCACATGTTCGAGGACACGCCGGAGTTCATCGCGCGCTATCTGGTGCGCGAGGCCAAGGCCTACCTCGATTCGCTGGCACCGCCGTTCTTCCGCGCGCTGACCCACTACGCCGCCGACGGCTCCTATTCGTGGCACTGCCCCGGCCACTCCGGCGGCGTCGCCTTCCTGAAGAGCCCGGTCGGCCAGATGTTCCACCAGTTCTTCGGCGAGAACATGCTGCGCGCCGACGTCTGCAACGCCGTCGACGAACTCGGCCAGCTGCTCGACCACACCGGCCCGGTCGCCGCCAGCGAGCGCAATGCCGCGCGCATCTGCCACGCCGATCACCTGTTCTTCGTCACCAACGGCACCTCGACCTCGAACAAGATCGTCTGGCACTCCACCGTTGCGCCGGGCGATATCGTCGTCGTCGATCGCAACTGCCACAAATCGATCCTGCACGCGATCATGATGACCGGCGCGATCCCGGTGTTCCTGATGCCGACGCGCAACCACTACGGCATCATCGGCCCGATTCCGAAATCGGAATTCGAGTGGGAGAACATTCAGAAGAAGATTGCCGCGCATCCGTTCGCGCACGAGTCGAAAAACAAACCGCGCGTGCTGACGATCACGCAGAGCACCTATGACGGCGTGCTCTACAACGTCGAAGAGATCAAGGAGATGCTCGACGGCAGGATCGACACGCTGCACTTCGACGAAGCGTGGTTGCCACACGCGGCGTTCCACGACTTCTACGGCGACTACCACGCCATCGGTGCCGAGCGGCCGCGCTGCAGCGAGTCGATGGTTTTCTCCACGCAGTCGACGCACAAGATGCTGGCGGGCCTGTCGCAGGCGTCGCAGATCCTGGTGCAGGAGTCGCAGAGCCGCACGCTCGATCGCCACAGCTTCAACGAAGCCTACCTGATGCACACCTCGACCAGCCCGCAGTACGCGATCATCGCTTCGTGCGATGTCGCCGCGGCGATGATGGAGCCGCCGGGCGGCACCGCGCTGGTCGAGGAGTCGATCCGCGAGGCGCTCGATTTCCGCCGCGCGATGCGCAAGGTCGACGAGGAGTGGGGGGCCGACTGGTGGTTCAAGGTGTGGGGCCCCGATTTCCTCTCCGATGAAGGGATGGCCGAGCGCGACGACTGGATGGTGCGTGCCGGTGACACCTGGCACGGCTTCGGCGATCTCGCGCCGGGCTTCAACATGCTCGATCCGATCAAGGCGACGCTGATCACGCCCGGTCTCGATCTGCACGGCAACTTTTCCGACTGGGGTATCCCGGCCGGCGTGCTGACGCGGTATCTGGCCGAGCACGGCATCATCGTCGAGAAGACCGGGCTCTACTCGTTTTTCATCATGTTCACCATCGGCATCACCAAGGGGCGCTGGAACACGCTGGTGACCGAGCTGCAACAGTTCAAGGACGACTACGACCAGAACCAGCCGCTGTGGCGGGTGATGCCGGAATTCATCGCCAAGAATCCGCGTTACGAGCGCATCGGCCTGCGCGATCTGTGTCAGCAAATTCACGACATCTACAAACAGAACGATGTGGCGAAGCTGACCACCGAGATGTACCTGTCGAACATGGAGCCGGCACTGAAACCGGCCGATGCCTTTGCCAGGATGGCGCACCGCGAAACCGAGCGGGTGCCGATTGACGATCTCGAGGGGCGTATCACCGCGATGCTGGTAACGCCATACCCGCCCGGCATTCCGCTGCTGATCCCGGGCGAGCGCTTCAACCGCACCATCGTGCGTTACCTGCAGTTTGCGCGCAGTTTCAACACGCAGTTCCCCGGCTTCGAGACCGATATCCACGGTTTCGTCGTCGAGGAGGTCGATGGTGTCAAGCGCTACTATGTTGACTGCGTGAAGCAGGGCTGACGGCGCCTCTAAATCAATCCGTCAGGGAGATTCAGCCGAGCTGGTCGACCATCACCGCGTTGCTGTAGACCAGGCTGTGGTCGGCGGCGCGGTGGCCAACCAGATGGAAGTGGCTGCGTTCGTCCCATGGGCTGATGTAGACACGCAGCTGACAGTCCTCCAGCGGGCCGCACTTCGCCGGCATCTCCAGATCCATTTCGCCGATGTCGATATCGAGCAGCGCCTCGTTCTCGTGATTGCGCGCGAGATCGCCCGCCACCTGTTCAAGCAGCAGGTGGCAATCGTCGCTGACACGGAGGTGGATCTGCTCCAGCGCCACCGGTCGCTCTGCGCCGGGTTTTTTCCACCAGCCCTCCAGTGTCATCGTGTTCATGTCTGCTCCTCCGTTGGAAATACCGACTGAGTGGAGAGGCCGCGTGTCACCACTGAGCGGCCCGTCGCGGTGATAGCGATTTTAACGCTGCCGACCGCTCCCCCAAATGACGATGGGTCATGTCGGGCGGCAGTGGAAAGATGAAATACATCTATGTCTGGCAGCGATGGCCGGCGTGCGGGGCGGACATCGTGGCGGCGACTGCCGCCGCCGCGATTCGCCGCGGGTCAGAGCACGCGCATGAAGGCGACCAGATCGCTTTTCTCGCCATCGGTCAGTTTGGTGTCGAGCACGAGGTTGAAGAACTCCACGGTGTCTTCGAGCGTCAACAGGCGACCGTCATGCAGGTAGGGCGGCGAGTCCTTGATACCGCGCAGCGGGAAGGTCTTGATCGGGCCATCGGCGCTGGCTAGGCGGCCGCCGATCAGTTTCTCCTTGTAGAAGCGCTCGACCTTCAGGTTGTGCATCAGGTTGTCGGTGTAGTACGGCGGCGTGTGGCAGACGCTGCACTGGCCCTTGCCGAAGAAGATCTCCTGGCCGCGCAGTTCGGCCTCGGTCGCCTTGCCCGGATCGAGCTTGCCGTAGAGATCCAGTTTCGGGGCGGGAGGAAAATCGAGCAGCGCCTGCAGCTCGGCCATGTTGTGCACTTCGCTGCCGCGCTCGAGGATGTTCACACCTTTCTTTGTGGCGATCACCGGATCGCCGTCGAAATAGGCGGCGCGCTGTTCGAACTCGGTGAAGTCCTCGATGGTTTTCAAGGCGCGTTGCGAGCCGAACAGCCGCTGTATGTTCACGCCGCGCAGTGTCGGCGTGTCGATGCGGTGGCGGTGCGTCTGCGGCCGGATATCGCCGACCAGATGGGTCGCCGCATTGGTGTGGCCGTTGACGTGGCAGTCGAGACAGGTGACGCCGGTGCTGGCCTTGGCGGAGCGGCGATCCCAGGTGGCATTGAACTGCTGCTGCATCGTCGGCGTCACCAGCAGCCGCAGTCCGTCGAGCTGTTTCGGATTCAGAATGCCGTTGAACAGCCCGTAGTAGTTGTCCAGCGTCACCACCTGTCCTTTGGAAACGTCGCCCAGATCGGGGCGGGTGGTCAGGTAGATGGCCGGTGGAAACTCCGGCAGGAAGTGATCGGGCACACCGAACGACAGGTCGAAGCGCTGCAGATCGCGGCCGTCCTGCTTCTTGACCGCGTCGATGTGAAACTGGGGAAACAGCATGCCGCCTTCAGCCTGGTTGTCGTGCGGCAATGGATAAAAACCCGCTGGCCACAGATTCTTTTCCCTGATCTGCGCCGCTGTCATGTTGGCCAGATCCTGCCAGCTCGTTCCTTTGGGCAGTTGTACCCTCACGCCTCCCTGAATCGGTTTTCCGCGACCGCTGCTGGTGAGTCCGGGAACAGGTTTGTTGGAGAGGTCGTAGCGTTCTTTCAGCAGTTTCTGGAAGTCGGCTTCCACCGATCCCTTGTTGCGCTCCATGCGTTTTTTGACGGTTTCGAACGTCTCCCGGTCATCCACGGGGGCATAGCTGTTGGGGACATCCGCAGCCATGACGCCGGTGGTGCAGAGTGCGGCGGCCATCCATCCCGGCCACGACAGATGCCACGATCTGGTTTGCATTCTCATGGACCTTCCCTCTTGGTTTTTTGTTTTTGACTGCTGTTGCGGCTCGCGATGAAGCGGCGAGTCACGGCCCGTCAGCAGCAGCGTGCGGAAAAAAGTCTACGCGTTGTCCGGGTAAGGTCCAGAAAAAGTTGGGGATTCCCCAATGGGTTTTTTATATGGGGGCCATTGATATTTTTTTGATCTTGTTTCGAGATCAGCATCAGTCGGTGTTATCCCGTACATCGCTAAAAATTCGATGCGAGTTTTAACGCACAGGCACCATTCGAGCTTTACGACATAACGACGCAATGCTGCGGTGCCGGTCCCACAGGCTTTGTCCTTTCACGCGCGCGTCTGCTGGGCAATGGGAATCAGCTCGCGACAGATCGCCTCGACGTGGCGGTGGTCGGTGCCGCAGCAGCCACCGATCACGCACAGATTCGGCAGCAGCGGTTGCAGTGCACGATAGCGCTGGCCGAGATCGAGCGGATCGCCGGCATCGAGTTCGGTGGCAGCGTCGAGTTCGGCGTGGCTCAGGTTCGAGGCATTGGCACGCAGGCCGCGAATGCGCGCCAGCCACGGCGCGCCATTCGGAAGCGCGGTGTCGAAGTGGCTTGGGTGCGCGCAGTTGATCATGTAGTAGGCGGCGTAACGCGCCGTTTCGGCATCGCATTGTGCAATGGCCGCGGCCAGTGTCTGCCCCGACGGAAGCCGGCCGTTGGTCTCCAGCGTGAACGAGATGGCCACGGGCATGTCGTGCGCGCGTGCGGCGTCGACAATGCCGATTGCCTCCTCGACATAGTTGATGGTGAAGCCGGCGATCATGTCGGCGGCGGTGCTGGCGAAGATGGCGATCTGGTCGCTGTGGTAGTCGGCGGCCTCGCGCGCACTCATCTTTCTGTCGGCGATATAACCATCCCCGCGCGGGCCGAGATTGCCGCTGATGACAACCGGTGCGATGTCGCTGTTGTCTGCGCGAAGCTGCTGCAGCAGCGCAATGGCGCGGCGGTTGATATCGGCGAGCGCCTGGTCGTCGTAGCCTGTTTGAGCGCCCCAGTCGCGATTGGCGCGCCAGGTCGGCGCTTCCAGCAGCAGGCCGCGACGATGACTGCGAGCGATGTCGAGATAGCGCTGGTAGTAGTTGCGCAGCGTCTCGAAGCCGCTGTCGCTGTCGAGTAGCGTAAAAGAGGCAAAGGCTGGCAGTTCGATGCCCTCGAGATAGATCAGCGTCGTCTCCAGCCCGCCGTCGGTGATCAGCAGCTGGCCGCTCAGTTGCGGCAAGGCATGGCGGTGGCGTGCGCCACCAGGCTGTCGATTGAAGTGATTCATGGCAGTTCCCTCATGGCGTGATATGTCTGCATGGCGGTTGCTGACGGAAGCGCTTTCGTGGCGCAATCCGGGCGTCGATCCACGGCGGTGACGTTACCGGCGTGGCTGAGGGTGCACCACGGCGATATCGGCAACCAAACGGACAAAAAGGTCACGGAGGGGGTATTCACGATGGCGCAGCGACCGATCGATGTGGTGGTGCTGGCGACGCCGGTCAGCACGGCTTCGACGATCTATGGCATGTACGACATCTTCCGCAGCGCGGGTCGCGACTGGTCGATGGTCACCGGCGGCGCGCCCGGGCCGGAGTCGATACACACACGCGTGGTGGCGGCAAGCAGCCAGCCGCTGGAGCTGGTCAACGCTGTTCGCATTGCGGTCGATGTCGATTTCGACCATTGCGGTGTGCCGGACCTGATCTGCATTCCCGACCTGAACATCCCGCCGGGCGAAGCGGTTGGTCCCGCGTTTGCGGCCGAAGTTGCCTGGTTGCGTCGCTGTTATGCGCAGGGCAGTGCGCTGGCTACCGCCTGTTCGGGCGCGCTGCTGCTGGCTGCGGCCGGTGTGCTCGACGGCGAGGAGGCGACAACGCATTGGGCCTACTGCGACACGCTGTCGCGCTGCTATCCACAAGTGAAGGTGCGGTCGCAGCGCTCGCTGGTCGTCTCCGGAGAGGGGGGGCGGCTGATCATGTCGGGAGGCGGTACCTCGTGGCTCGACCTGGCGCTGTTCCTGATTGCCCGTTACAGGTCGGTCGAGGAGGCGATGCAGGTGGCGCGGCTCAACCTGATCGACTGGCACAGCGCGGGGCAGCAACCCTACGGCTATCTGGCGCAGTCGCGTCAGAGTGACGATGCGCTGGTGTCGAAATGCCAGGTCTGGATCGCCGAACACTACGACACACCGGCGCCGGTGGCGGCGATGGTGCAGCTGAGCGGATTGCCGGAGCGCTCCTTCAAGCGCCGCTTTGCACAGGCCACCGGCATGACACCGCTTGAGTATGTGCACACGCTGCGACTCGAAGAGGCCAAGCAGATGCTGGAGGCGACCGAGCTGCAGGTGGAGGCCATTGCCAACGAGGTGGGTTACGAAGACGCCAGCTTCTTCAGCCGCCTGTTCCGGCGTCAGGTTGGGTTGACGCCGGCGCAGTACCGCAAACGCTTCGGCGCGATGCGGCGGGTGTTGCAGGAGGCCTGAACTCGGGACGCCGCGATCAGAGCTGTTCCAGTGCATCGACCAGATACTGCGGCAGCGCGAAGCTGCCGGCATGCACGGCCGGGTTGTAGTAGCGGGTGGCGATGGCGGCAGTGTCGAAGCGGTGCCGCAGCGTTGCGAGGTCGACGGTGCGCAGTGTTGGGTCATCGCTGCCCCACGCCAGCGCCATGGCGCCACCGATGTAGGTAGGCACGCTGGCGGTGAAGAAGCCGCGATCGGCGAAGTAGGGGGAGAAGCGCTGGTAGGTGGTGGTCACCTCGTCCGGTTGCAGGAAGGCGGAGCCGTTCTGCGCGGCGAAGATGCCGCCTCGGTTGAGGCAGCGCGCCACGCCCTCGTAGAAGCGGCTGCTGAACAGCACTTCCCCGGGGCCGATCGGGTCGGTGCAGTCGGAGAGTACGACGTCGAAGCGGCGGTCCGTGCCGCAGACATAATCGATGCCATCGCCGATGACGATCTCGGCACGCGGGTTGTCGAAGGCGCCCTGTGAGTGGTTGGGGAAATATTGCGTGCACAGGTCGATGACGGCGCGGTCGATCTCGACCTGCACGACGCGCTCCACTTCCGGATGTTTCAGCACTTCGCGCAGCAGGCCGCCATCGCCGCCGCCGATGATCAACACGTCGCGCGCGGCGCCGTGCGCGAACAGCGGCACATGCGCCAGCATCTCGTGGTAGATGAACTCGTCGCGCTCGGTGGTCTGGATCACGCCATCGAGTGCCATGACGCGGCCGAAGCTGGCGCTTTCGAAGATCACCAGATGCTGATGTTCAGTGCGGTTCTCGAACAGGATCTCGCGCACGCCGAAACGCTGCGCATAACCTTCGTGCAGGGTTTCACTGAAGGTCTGGCTCATGGCTGCGCTCCTCGGTGCGGGAAGGGGCGGGCATTTAACCGAAGTTATCTGCCGCAGATCAACCGCGGGGCGTGAAACGGGTAGAGGTGCGCTGGTCGGTGGGCGTCACAGATGCAGCTGCTGCTGGCCGGTGAGGTGACGCGGGCCGAGCAGCGGCAGCGCGTGCACGCGATTGCGGCCGTTGGCCTTGGCGTCGTAGAGGGCGTTGTCGGCGGCGGCCAGCAGGCTCTGCGCTGGCTCGATGCCCGGCACGGTGGTGCTGACGCCGATACTGACGGTGATGCGGTAGGTCTCGCCGGCGTGGCGAATGGTCAGCTGCTCGACGGCGATGCGCAGTCCTTCGGCCAGTGCCAGTGCCTGCGTCTGGTTGCAGTCGGGCAGCAGGATGACGAACTCCTCACCGCCGTAGCGCGCCACCAGTTCGCCGGAGCGACGGAACTGCTGGCGCAGCGTCTCCGCCAGCGCCATCAGGCAGTGGTCGCCGGCGAGATGGCCGGCGCTGTCGTTGAGCTGCTTGAAGTGGTCGGCGTCGACCATCAGCACCGACAACATCAGGCCCTGGCGGCCGCAGCGGCGCCACTCCTGGGCCAGCTGCTGTTCGAAGTACATGCGGTTGTGTACCCGGGTCAGGCCGTCGGTGATCGACAGTTTTTTCAGTGCGGCATTGGCCTCTTCCAGTGCGCTCTGCGCCTCCTCCAGCTTCCGGTTCTTGAACAGCAGTTCGCGTGTGCGCAGCGTCACCTCCTCCTGCAGGTGATGCTTGAGGCGCGACGCCAGCGAGTGGGTGGCGATGAACTTCTCCATGTATATCCAGATCTGCGCCAGCACGAACAGCGCGAAGGCGTAGGGACTCCAGCTCGGGACGGGTGGGGTGGTGATGAGGTTGCCGTCGGGCACGCCGTAGTTCCACAGGTCGGCACAGGCGGCGAGCAGCACCGGAAGCAACGACAGCAGCAGCCGCGTCGCGCCATGTTGGTGCCGGCGGGTTGCGTCGGCCAGCACCAGCGCCGTCAGCGCAAGATGCAGGCCCCACCAGGTGATCAGTGGCCAGACCAGCGAGACCAGCCCCTCGGCGGGCAGCAGGGCGACCACGCCGCACAGCAGTCCGGCACCGATCAGCGTGATCGGCAGCAGCGACGGCAACAGCCGCAGTGGCAGCGAGGCATGGTAGTAGAGCAGCAGCGCGGCGGGTGTCCAGGCGGCGGCCAGCAGCGCCAGGCGCTGGCGCATGATGGCATCGATCTCGAAGGGCCAGAGTGCGGTCATGCCGGGGTGCAGCGCAGTGAGGCCGGCGAGGCCGGTCAGCACCAGTGCCAGCCACAGGGCTTCACGACCGCCGCGCTGATGCCAGGCGATGGCAAAAAAACAGAAGGCGCAGCTGAGCAGGATGGCGAGCAGTGCACCACCCTGGGCGGCGAAGGTGAGGCTGGCGGGGGCGACGGACAGGGTTTCCGGTCGAGTCTGCTCGGCAGCGATCGCCGCAGGCGCGGCGATCAGCGCCAATGGCAATGGCGTTCGCAGGTGGGCAAGCATCAGTGCTCTCTCCATGGTCCTTTCGTGGACCGTCCGTCGGGTTCCTTTCCGAGGAGTCTGATCCCCAGTGGGCCCTCACTGTTGTTGTCTGGGAGATCGTGGAACAAACCGCGTCGACGACCCGGGTGCCGGCGAGGGCGGAGTATCAGGCCTGCCTTGCCCATCTGCCAATACCGATTGGTTATTGTCTGCCCCGCTCCGGAGCTGCCGCGTCGAGTGCCCTTCAGGCCGCTTCGGTGCCGGGTGGAGTGGGTCCGAATTGTTCCAGCAAGAGCGATGCCAGTAATCGGCAGGCGTCGGTCGCGGTAAACACCCCGGCCAGCTCCCCCTCCTTCAGAACCAGCACGGAGTCGAGCCGCTTCTCGGCCATTGCCGTCAGCACCCGGTCGAGCGGATCGCCGACATCGACGAACAGCGGCCGCCGTCGGCACAGGTCGCCGACCACCAGATCGGTCTCCTCGCGCAGCGGGTGGCCCGGGACGTGGGTGCGCTCCAGGTCTCGCTCCGAGATCACGCCGACCACATCACCGCTCTCGAAGACGGGCAGGTGCCGGATATCGTGCGCTTCCATCATTGCCAGCGCCTCGCTCAGCGGTGCGTCGGCTGCGACGTGGTGCGGGAACGGGGTCATGACGGCAACCATCTGCGGCATGTGGCGCATGGCAACCTCCTTGGCAGCGGGTTGGGTCTAGCTTACGGCAAGCGTATGGCAGGAAGGTTGCGGGCGGGAAGATGTTGCGACCGGTTGAGCCGGGTGGGGCGTACATCCCGCCGTGACGGCAGATGCAAAAAGGCCACCGCATGGGTGGCCTTTGAGGAGACTTTCTGTTTTCGATCAGAAGGTGTACCTGGCACCGACTTCCAGCGAGCGCTCCGGTCCGACATAGATGCCCTGACGCAGGCCGGCGATGTAGTGCTCATCGGTGAGGTTCTTGACCGCGGCGGAGAGCCTCAGCTGCTTGGTCAGGTCATAGCTGGTGGTGAAATCGAAGGTGTGATAGCTCGGTATCTCGCCACTCCAGATGGCACCGCCGCTCCCGGTGATCGGCTTGCTGTTGTCGCCATTGCCATACTGGGCATCAACATAATGCCCGGAGAGCGCTGCCTGCAGCGGGCCGGATACGAAAGCCAGTGTGACGTTCGCCACCAGCTCCGGAGAATAGGGCAGGCGATTGCCGCGCTCGATGCCTCCGGCGCGATCCTCGCGGTATTCCGAGGTCGGGATCCAGGTCAGGTTCGCATCCAGGGTGAATCCGCTCTCCCAGCCATATCCCAGCGCGGCTTCCATGCCTCGGTGCAGGGTGCTGCCCGCATTCGCGTTCGCCAGGCCACCGGTGATACCCGGGGTGATCTGGTTGTCGAAGTCCATCTGGAACGCGGTCAATTCGTAGCGAAGCCTGCCGTCCTGCCCGCGCAGGCCGGCCTCGATGTTGGTCGACTGCTCGGCGTCCAGTTGCTGATCCACGCCACTGACGATCGACTGGCTGTTCAGCGGCGGCGAGAACGCCTTGTAAACACCGCCGTGGAACTGCAGTTCGGCGGTCAGCTGATAGGTTGCACCGACGCCCGGCAGGTACTCCGTGTTGGAGCTCTCACCGTTGTTGGTGCTGTTTTGCCGGTCATTCCGCTTCTGCTCGTAGTACTCGATGCGCAGGCCCGGCGTGATCGAGAAACGTTCCGTGACATCGAACCGGTTCTGGGCGAAGAGGGCGTAGCTCATGGCCGAATCGACGCGATCCAGGTTGAGTGTTCCCGTGCGCGGCGTGGCACGGGTGGCATTGACGTTCTGGTCAACCATCTCCTCGTCCATGACGCGGATGCCGACCTCGGCTTCGTTGCTGATGCCGAAACTGTTGTGGGTGATGGTGAGACGGGAGTCCAGGCCGACACGCTCGAACGCACGGTTGTTGCCTGCGAGGGTGTCGGTGTAGATCCAGCGTCCGGCGGCGGTCGACGCAGCGCCATCGACGGCGAAACGCCAATAGTCGCGGTTCATCTCGCTCCAGTAGAGGAGCGTATTGAGGTTCATGGCCGGATTGATGGTCCACTGGTGATTCAGGTCGAGCGACCGGCGCTCGGTCAGGAACCAGTCGTCCGGCGCCGGGTTGTAATCGGCACCGGATTCGAACGCATCGAGGAACATGCCGCGGTAGGAGATATTGGCGTCGTTCTCGTAGTGGGTGAACTTGGCGCTGATCCACTGATCGTCACCCAGCGCCATGCCGCCCTTCAACATGAGGTCCTCCATGTCGAAATCCTTGTCCTGGAAGCCGTCACTCTTGATGCGGGTATAGAAGATGCCAGCCTTGGCTTCGCCCGACGGAGACTGTCCGCCGGCTTCCAGGTTGGCCTCCTGATAATTGTGCGAGCCGACGCGGCCGGAAATTGCGACGCCGTCGATCGGCTCCTTGGTCTTGTAGTTGATCACGCCACCAATGGTGCTGGGCCCGTAACGCAGCGCGGCGGCGCCCTTCAGCACCTCGATCTCTTCCATGCGCTGGATACGCGGGTTGTAGTAGCGGCTGTTGCCCACGAACAGCCCCGGGGCTATTGGAACGCCATCCTCAAGAATCAGGGTTTTGTAGTCCGCTGCGCTCAGTCCGCGGATACCGATGTTGGCCACGACAGCGGACTCTTCCTCGCGCTTGATATAGATGCCCGGCACCATGCGCAGGGCGTCTTCGGTGGACAGCGGCTGGATACGCTCGAGATCGGCAGGGCTGACGATACTCACCGAACCCGGTTGTTTGGTAGCGCCATCCTCGCCATCGGCGATGACATTGATGCGCGGCAGAACGACGACTTCGGCTGCTTGGGCGGCCATCGGGATCTGCATCGCTGCAGCAACGGCGAGTACCAGACTCTTTATGCGCACGGGCTGAATTGCTGAGTGCGGCATGAGGGGGTTGCGCTCCATTCGTCGCTCCTTCGGTCAGGGGGTGGTTTGTTAGGCAATGTTGCAAATAATAAGGATTATCATTTGGTGCGTCTAGTGGGGCGCGCTGGCTGCTGCCTGGCTCGAGAGTCGGGTGCAGAACTCTCCTCTCGCAGTTCAAGGAAGGGGCAGGTCAACAGGCACAGGCATAACTGCGTGATTTACCGCGCGGCGAAATCTTCGGGTGTAGGGAGATGTTCTACAATTCAGTCCTTCGCCAAAGCTGAAGCTGTCTCGGTAGAAGCTGTCCGAGAGTTTTCAAGACTTGGGCTCATAGATGGCGGAATTTCAGGCCGCGAAGGGATGTCGGTTTACATGTTATTCGGAGCGGATTTCGGGGCGATGAGTGATCCACGCAGACAGGCAATTGGCTTGATTTACCGCCTCCACGGCGGTCTGCGCAGCCTTTTCTCCGGACCACATGTGAGCACGGGACTGGTGTTGCTTGAGGCCATGGTGTTGGCCGCGGTTGCGTCGGGGGAGAAGCCGCCAACGGTTTCGCACGTGGCAAGAGAGTTGGGTTACCTACGACAATCCGTGCAGCGCGCGATGAACAAACTTATCGACCTGGGTTTGGTCGAACGCCAGCCCAACGAGGTGCATAAAAGCGCGCCGGTGTATGTGTTGACGGAACAGGGATGGGAGCGACTGGCCCTTGTTCACCGGCCCGCGCAGATTCTGGCGGATCACCTGGAATCACTTTTTCCTGCAAAAAGGGCGCAAAAACTCGTTGCTGAGTTAAAGGACCTGCACGCCGCGATCGCCGAAATAGAAAAGCTGCAAATAGACGATTAGATGGTGTCTGTAGTCCTGTCTTGCACCATGGCGACCAGGCCCATTCGATCCAGCTTGAATGACGCATTGCGGGGCAGGGCATCAAGAAAGTACCAGGCCACTGGTACATGCGTTGCCGGAAGATGTTGGCGGATGAAACTATCCAGCACTGCGACATCAATCGGCGCAGCCCCCGGCTTCATCACCAGTGCTGCAACAGGCACCTCTCCCAGGCGGTGATCTTTTCGTCCGACGACGGCGACGTCTGAAATGTCGGGCAGCTGGCGCAAATGACGCTCTATCACCTCGGGAACGATCTTGAAGCCGCCGCGCATGATGGCACCATCGGCGCGCCCGCGATGGTAGAGAAAGCCATCGGCGTCAATGCAGGCGATGTCGGAAGTCCGCACCCATTTGCCGCCGATACGCGGTACGAAAACCTCCAGGATGCCCTCCTCATCGGCGGGTAAAACTGTGCCGGTTTCAGGGTGCAGCACGCGCAGTTCAACACCCGGCAGCGGGCGTCCCACGCTGCCCCTTTTCACGGCGCCATACAGTGCGTGAAGCTGCAGCGTCATCGCTGTCACGGGTCCGCCAAACTCGGTCGCGCCGTATGAGATCAAGATCGGGATTTGATACTGCTCCTCAAACTGGCGCTGCACGTCGGGGTCAAGTGGGGCGGCGCCAGTGCCGATAAAGGTTACGCCGGATAACATCTCTTTCGGCACCTTGGCATCCAATATCATTTGGATGCCTGCAGGGGGCAGCCCGGCGTTCTGCGGCCTGAACCGGCGTACCCAGTCCAGCCAGGCATCAAGGGAAAACCGGTCTACCAAGATCGCACGCTGTCCGCTCAACAGCGTCGGCAGGAAAGTGAACATGCCGGTGATGTTGCTGATCGGGAAAGTCAGAAGGATCGGTACTTCCTTTTGCCAGAACTGAACGTCGCCAGCGGCGAGCTTTGGCGCAACATGATGGGTGGCGAAGAAGTCATGGGTGAAGGGTATTTGCTTGGGCAGGCCTGTCGTGCCGCTGGTCAGGATATGGATCGAGGGTGGCTTTGCTTCAGCTGATGTCGTGCAGTCAGGCCGCCTGCCAAAATGCACTGCGCGGGCGGACATTTCATCAAGCGCGATGGCAGTGACATTGGCAGACCTTATCCATTCAAGCGCCTCGCCCTCGAGACAGCCGTCACTGCCGATAACTATGGCAGGGGCAAAAGTGGCGAGGCTCTTGGCAATGGCCGCGCTGGATTGGAAGGCATACACCATCTTCAGCGTGCGGCCGCCGGCAATCAGTGAAAGCAATGCCGCCACCGCCGAGGGGCGGTTGCGCAGGACCATGGCAACTGGCACTTCAAGAGGCACCTGTGCTTCGGCCAGAAGCGCATCCAGTTCCGCCTTCAGGTGTGAAAAATCGCCCCAGCTATACCAATGGCCCTCATATTCCAGCGCGGGCGTCGCCGGATCACGCGCAAAGGCGGCAACGGTAAAGCCACTTAACGCCGATCGCTCAGGCGAGCTGTTAGTCGTAACAGACAAGGGTAACCTCGAAAAAAAGCCGGAGGGGTGTTACCACCTCCGGCAGCGGGGGATCTCAGAAGTTGTAGCGCAATTGCATGCCGTAAGTCCGGGGCTCGCCATACGCAGCAGAAATGAACCCCGAGGCGCCGGTGTAAAGTTGTACACCGCCAACCTTGTATTCCTCATCCGTCAGGTTCTTGATGTAGAGGTTCAGATCGAGCGGGGTTCCGCCAACCTCTTTCCAGCCGATGTTTGCATCAAACAGCCAGTAATCCTCCTGCTTCAACAACGGACGCACGGCAGCCGGGTGTTGCGCAATGGTGACGCTGGTATGTAGCGCATTAATCCATATGTCATCGGTATAGGCAGCATTCACCGAGAAATTGAGGCTTCCCAGGTCGGACGGCAGTTTCGCCTCATAGGACACCATCACATTGCCAGCGAATTCTGGCGTGAAGTAGAACGGCGTGGATGACAGGTCGGCATTGGTTGCCGGATCGACCCACTCTTTGTATTCGGGGTCGTTGTAAGCCAGATTGAATTGCAGGGTCAGATTGTCCACCGGCATGATCGTTTGCTGCAGTTCAATGCCGAACACCTCGGCTGCCGCGGCGTTGGTCACGACTGACGCCGGGCTGTTGGACAAAGGATTCGCGACGGCAACGGTGCGCTGAATGTCGTCATACTCCTGATAAAAGATGGCGAAGTTGGTACGCATCTGCATTGCGCCCAGAGACCAGTCGGCTTTTGAGCCAACTTCAAAATCAATTACCTGTTCTTCTTCGAACGGCTCATATTGAATAGGTTGCGAGGCACGCAGGTTGAAGCCGCCAGAACGGTAGCCGAAGCGGCTTGTCGCATAAAGCAGCACATCATTCGTCAGCTGGTAATCGAGCGCAATGGTTCCGGTCGGCTGGCTGAAGCTATCGGATAATGAAATCTCACATCCTGTAATCGGTAGACGGACCAATCCGGTTCCCGCCGGATTCGCGACTTGCAGCAGACACAATGTGCCGCCCGTCGATTGCCGAATCACCATCGATTTTTCGTCTCTGTTCAGGCGTCCGCCGAGGGTCAGCGTGAGATCCGGAGCCAATTCATAGGACCCCTGCACAAAGGCCGAGTAACTTTTGTTGTCCACCTCGCCCGATTGCAAAAGGCGGGTGCCAAAGAACGACCCGGGTGAGCTTTCCTCGCCATCTTCTTGATAGAAATAGAGGCCGGAAACCCAATCAAGACGGCCATCCAGGGCGGTGCCGAGCAGTTGACCTTCAAAACTCATGTGGTCAAGCGATGCCTGTTGTTCGCTGGTCAATACGCCAACAAGGCTGGTGGCATCCAGGTCGAATACAACATCGGTTTCCACCTCTCGATAATTGGCGATCACTTTGAAGTTGACTGAGTCGCTCAATGATCCGGTGGTTGTGTTGGTGATGCTCCATGCCTCGACATCATCTTTTTGCGCGAGATCGCTCTCAATATCTTTCAGTGACCGACTGCGGGCCCGGTCAACGGCTTCGGCAAAGCCCGGCAGAATGCCGGCGCGCGGATGGTCGGGATTCACCGCCTGAATGGTTGTGCCACGACCGTTGGTACGTTTGTCGTCATAAGTCAGCATCAGTGTGTTGCTGATATCTGTGGCGAACTGCCCCACTGCTGTTGCTCGAAGCGCACGGGTTTTTTGCCCGCCGAGTTCCTGTCCGTAACTCGCCCCAGGCGCGACATTGGTTTGATAATCGCCACCATCAATCGTGCGCCCTGCGAGACGCATCTGCAGGTTATCGGCCAGCGGTAGATCAACGCCGAATTGCGTTTCAAACAGGTCGTAGGTGCCCGCGCCGACCATGATTTCGCCTGCGAACTCTTCTCCCGGTTTGCGTGGCGTGAGCAGGATCGCTCCGCCGATGGTGTTGCGCCCGAACAGGGTGCCCTGGGGACCCTTGAGCACTTGAATATTCTCCAGGTCATAAAAGCCCAGATTGCTGCCCTGCGCGGGTGATTGCACAACGTCGGCAAGATAGATGGCGACGGTGGGGTCCTGCCCATAGATGGCTTCCGTCGGGCGGATGCCGCGCAGCGAATAGACCGGCGCATTGGTGCGGCCCGATGATGCGCTAACGGAGAAGGAGGGTTCCAACGATTGCAGATTGTCCAAATCTTCGAAGCGGAAGTTTTCCATGACTTCGCTGCTGACGACGGAAACCGAAATCGGAACCGATTGGATGTTCTCGTCCTTGCGGCGCGCGGTAACGACAACTTCTTCGATGGCTCTCTGACTGACGGGCGCGTCGGCTGCGTCCACTGCCCATGCAGCACTGGGGCAAGCGCCTAGGGCGATGAGTGAGGCTGAAAGAGTCAGGGTGACGCGCGTGCGAAAAATCGATGAAAGCATAGTCCTCTCCCCATGTGTTTTTATGTCTATTGGTTCGATTGCCCGGGGTCAGAACGGCTATGAGCATGCAAGCCGCTGCGGGATGCTCAGGGTGTTAAAGCGACCATTAATTGTCAAGTTCTTTCTGTTGGCCCGGCGCTGCGGTCGCTGCGGCCTTACATTTCAGGCATGGCGAAGAGGGGGTCAGCCGAGGTCCAGTCCTTGTGTAAGGCGTGCGCGCAGCTTCTTTTTGTCAGGCTTTCCTACCGCGGTTTGCGGTATTTGCTCAACAAAGTGCACATGTTTCGGCGTTTGGAATCGCCCCTTTTTGTCGCGGATGAGAGCCTGTACTTCTGCGGCTGACAAGGACGTGCCGCGATGCAGCACGATACATGCAGCAACAGCCTCTCCCCATTTGTCATCGGGTAGCCCCAGCACGGCAGCGGCGGCGACAGCGGGATGGGCTGTCAAAATATCCTCGACTTCTCTGGGATAGACGTTGAAGCCGCCGGTGACGATCAGATCCTTTTTTCTGTCCACAATCCGCAGGAAGCCGTCGTCGTCACGAATGGCAATATCGCCGGTGTGCAGCCAGCCGTGTCGGAATGCTTCGGCGGTCAATTCCGCATTGTCGCGGTAGCCATCCATGACCAGCGGTCCACGCACGCAGATCTCTCCGGGATGGCCGTCGGCTACGGGCTGCCCCGCATCGTCCAGCAACTCAACGTCTAGCCACGGTACCGGCCGTCCGCACGACGCCAATCGGTGCAGGTCATTGGGGTCGTGGTCGGCCTTTTTCATCACGCAAATCGTTTGCGGACATTCGGCCTGGCCATAGAACTGTGAAAAGACCGGGCCGATGCGCTCGATTGCCTCTTTCAGGCGTGTCGGTGCAATGGCAGCCGCGCCATAGAACACCGTCTCGAGGCTGGATAGATCAAAGCGGTCGAATTCGGGATGGTCGAGCAGGGCGTAGATCATGGTCGGAACCATCATCGTGCAATTGATCCGGTGTTCCTGTATCGCGGTCATCACCGCCACGGGCTCAAAACGCGGCAGTACCAACAGGCTGCCGCCTTTCAGTAAGGCTGGCAGGGTCATGGCTGCACCGGCATGGCTCAACGGCGCACAGGACAATATGCGTGGCGTGATGGGCCATTCCCACTCGGCCATCATGATGCGCAGGCATTCCATGCTGACCCGTTGCGTGGTTGGGATACTCTTGGGTTTTCCGGTGGTGCCGCCCGAATAACCCAGTCGGACGAGATCATTTGCGGAGACTGGCGGGGGACGTAATTTTTCCGGCGCAAAGCCACTGGCTATGGCGCACAAATCGGCAAAGCGGTCATGTGGGCCGAGGGATGCGATGGTTAAGTCGGGTTTGGCGGTGGCGAATTCCTCGACTCGTTCGGCAAAGTCAGCGGTGTCCACAATCAGCAGGTCCAGCGCTGCGTCGATGATCACGGTCAGGTGGTCGGACAGGCTGCCCATTGGGTGGAGCGCGGTGTAAACCGCACCGCTCAATTGGGTCGCATGGCTGCAATGCAGTACCTCTGGCCGGTTGGCGGAGAGCAGGCCGACGCGTGATCCCTGTGTAATACCCAAATGGCGCAAGGCCTGAATGAAGCGGCTTGTCTCATCGCGGACTGCGGACGTCGTCATCGAGCGTCCATCACCCAGCAGTACCAGCGGTTGATTGCCGCCCCGGTTCAAAGCATTGGCCAGGACATCTGTTACATATAGTTCGCGGTGCAGTCTGTCCGTTTCCGCCATGTGCGTATCTCCTCTGACGATACAATATGACAATTAATTGCCATTATAGTAAGTTGTGTGAGACCTGCTTCATAACAAAAATCGATGCCATGCAGCGTCATGGCGCGGCCTAAAAATAATAATCGGGGAAGTGTGATGGAAAATGGCAGTGCAGCGGCCAGCGTTGGCTCGGAAACCGATTGGTCGGAATGGAGAAACCACTGGCGCCTGGTGGTCTCCGCCTTTGCCGGTTCCGCATTGGCAGCGATTTATTCTTACTCGCTGGGCGTCACGATAGCCCCGCTGGAGCAGGAGTTCGGCTGGACACGCGCACAAATTACCAGCGGGTTTTTCGTCGTATCACTTTTTTCCGTCCTCTTTTCTTTTTTTATGGGATTGATCATTGACCGCATCGGTCCGCGCCGGATCGCGATATTCGGCGTGATCTTGCATTGCTTCGCGCTGGCACTGTTGTCGCAGGCTGGGCCAAGCATTCTGTTGTGGTGGGCGCACTGGGCGCTGATTGCCGTGAGCATTCTGTGCATTAAGCCGACGGTGTGGGTCACGGCGATCTCGAGCATGTTTCATCTGCAGCGCGGTTTGGCCTTTGGTGTTGTGTTGAGCGCAACCGGCTTTATCTCCTTCGGTATACCCAGCCTGACCTTGAAGCTGATTTCCACTTATGGCTGGCGCGACATGTATTTGATCCTCGGGGGGGCCTCCGCTTTGGTGGTTCTGCCCCTTGTTGTGTTCTGGTTCAAGAGTGACGCCGACAAGCCGGTTGATCGAGCTGCTGGCAAGAGTGGGCAGGTGTCGAAAGGATCGGTACAACGCCCCGGCTTGAGCGTGAAGCAGGGCTTTACCTCGGCCAATTTCTACCTGCTCGCCTGCGGCGGCTTTGCGATGAGCTTTGCCACTGTTGCGATGACGATAAACATGGTGCCCATTCTGATGAGCAAAGCCATGGTCGCATCGACCGCGGCGATCATCGCCGGCGCATTGGGGTTGAGCCAGATCGTCGGACGGCTGACAGGCGGTTATTTGCTGGATCGCTTCAATGCTAAAATGGTGGCCGCATTGAGCGTATTGTTGCCTGCGTTCACGTCGCTGATATTGCTCCATTTCCCTGCGCAATGGGGCTTCGCGCTGACGGCGGCGATTCTCCTGGGTTTTGCAGCGGGGGCGGAGATGGACGCCGTTGCCTATCTGTGTGGGAAATGTTTCGGACTTGCCAATTTCGCGGCGTTGTTTGGCGCGTTCACGGGGATTTTGACGCTGGGTTTTGGCCTCGGGCCGGTGATGGGCAGTTTTATCTACGACAAGACCGGATCATATGACGCCCTGTTGTGGGGCGTTATTCCTCTGTCCATCGTGTCATCCCTGTTGTTCCTGAAGTTACGGCCGTTCCCAGATTTCGGACGCGCGTCTTCCGATAAGTAAGGGACACGATTAGTAAGGGGCAGACTGGTACGGGGTGAAAGGACGAGGTAAGCAGGGGCGGGCGGGATATAAAGTTGGAGCGGGTGATGGGAATCGAACCCACGCTAGTAGCTTGGGAAGCTACAGTTCTACCATTGAACTACACCCGCTGAAGCTGAGCGCCATGAAGGCGGCGCGCATTTTGACGCCGCCACCACGCCCGGGTCAATGGCCGCCGCTGGCTCACGCCGGCGGCCGGTTGCGACCGTAGCGATCGTGACTGCTGACCCACTCCTCCGATACCACTGCCGCCCCCAGCGATATCTCGCCACAGAGCACGGTGGCGGCGATGATCTCGGCGAGCTTTTTCGCCTTGCCGTCACCAAAGCAGCCGAGCGCCTCAAGGCATTCGCGCTGGGTTGGCAGTCCGGTGCCGCCGCCGCGTGTGGCGACGATCAGCGACGGCAGCGTCACCGAATAGTAGTAATCACCGGCTGGCGTCACTTCGGCGTGCACCAGGCTGGCATGTGACTCGGCCACGTTGGCGACATCCTGGCCAGTGGCCATGAAGATCGCTGCGATACCATTGGCTGGATGTACACCGTTATGCACGGCCCCTGCCATCATCGCGCCGAGTTGTGAGGTCTTGCGTGCTGCGTACATTGCCTCGGGTGTGGTGCGCATACGCTCCTGCAACAGCTCGCGCGGCAGTGTTATTTCGGCGATGACTCGCTTGCCGCGCCCGTGCAGCGTGTTGATCTGCGAATGCTTCTTGTCGGTATCCATGTTGCCCGAGAGAAAGTAGCGGGAGATCGCGCCGTCGTAGTTGGCGGTGATCCACTGGCAGGCGGCGTAAGTGGCCTTGCCGCACATGTTCTGGCCAGCGGCATCGCCCGTGGAAAAGTTGAAGCGCAGATAGAGCATGCGGCTGGCGGCGTACTGCTCGATATTGCGTAGCTTGCCCTTGCTGGTCGTCGCTTCGGCCGCCGCGCCGATGCTGGCGAGATGTTCGCTGACCCAGGCGGAAAAGCGTCGTGCGCCGCGTGCATCCTCGAAAATAAATACTGGGGAACGCTGCATGACGTCGTTGACCACGGTCGTCGTGACGCCGCCCGCGGCCCGTGTCAGTGCCATGCCACGGCTGTAGCTGGCGACCAGCGTTCCTTCCGAGGTGGCCATCGGTACGAAGAAGTCGCCGGCGGCGAACTCGCCATTGACTCGCAGCGGCCCAGCGAAACCAAGCGGCACCTGCACGACGCCGACAAAGTTTTCAATGTTTCCCGGCAGCACCGCCGGATCGAACGAGAACTGCGCCGTGTGATCGAGCGTGGCAGCGGTGTGGCGCTCGATGAAACGGCGTCGTTCAGCGGCGGCTTCGCGCGAATAGTCGTCGCCGATGGTACGGGGGATCTTCAGTGATTCCATGCAGCAAAACTCCTTGGTTTTATGGGCGCGGCATGCGCTGCGTGCGGTTCAGCGGCGCTCCTGCGTGGAGGCCGGTGCGTCGACCCGTATCGCGGCAAGACCGTCGAGCAGTCTTCCCGAGATGGCCGTCGGGCGTTGTGAGAGGCGATTGACGAAAACATGAGTGAAGGTGCCGTGTGCGCTGGCCTGCGTCTCGCCCTGACGGAAGATAGCGATGCCGTATTCGACTGAACTGTTGCCGATGCGGTTGACGCGAAGTCCCCCCTCCAATGAGTCGGGAAAGGCGAGACTGCTCTTGTAGTGACACTGCGAATGGACGATGTAACCGATCTCGTCGCCGGCGTGGATGTCGAGTCCGCACGCCTGGATCAGGTAGACGTTGGCGACGGTGTCGAAGTAGGCGTAGTAGATGACGTTGTTGATGTGGCCGTAGATGTCATTGTCCTGCCAGCGGCTGGTCAACGGCAGAAACCAGCGATAGTTTTCACGCGTCGACGCATCGGGAAGAGCAATTTCGGTAGTCGTGGCCATGACGCTGGAGCTCCTGCTATCGATAGGCAGCCTGGTAGATCGCCAGCGCATCGTTTTCGTGCAGCGGGCGCGGGTTGTTGACCAGCAGTCGCTGTTGTTGCATCGCTTCGTTTGCCAGCATCGGCAGATCCGCTTCCGCCACGCCGGCGGCTGACAGTGTCGTCGGCAGCGCCAGCTCTTCGATCAGCGTCGCGAAATAGTCGATCAGCTGGTGGCAGCGCGCTGCTGGTGTCGAGCGCAGCTGTGCTGCGGGCACGACGATCTCGGCCAGCTCTGCATACCACGACTCGGCTGCACTACTGTTGAACTGGAGGACATGTGGCAGCACCAGCGAATTGGTCAGCCCATGCGGGAGGTGGTAGTGGCCGCCCAGCGGATAGGCGAGAGCGTGTACCGCAGCCACCGGTGCATTGGCGAAGGCCTGGCCGGCGATGCAGGAGCCGAGCAGCATCGCCTGACGTGCATCGAGGTCGTCGCCGTGCCGGGTCGCGGTCGTGATATTGGTCGACAGCAGGCGCAGTGCTTCGCGGGCGAGCATGTCGGTGTAGGGGTTCTTGCGCTGAATGCTGGTGTAGGCCTCGACCGCATGCACCATCGCATCGACGCCGGTCATTGCCGTGATGCCCGGTGGCAGGCCCAGGGTGATCTCGGCATCGAGAAGGGCGATGTCGGCGATCAGCTGTTCGGCGACGATGCCCTGTTTGGTGGTCGCGCCGGTGGTGACGATGGCGATGGGTGTCACTTCGGAGCCGGTGCCCGCCGTGGTCGGCACCAGGATCAGCGGCAGTCGGGAACCCTTGACCTGATTGACGCCATAGATCTGTTCCAGTTGCTCGCTGGAGTTCGCCAGCAGCGCGACCAGTTTGGCGGTATCCATCGAGCTGCCGCCGCCGAGACCGATGATGCCGTCGACGCGATGTCCGCGCGCGAACTTCACCGCATCGCGCACGATCTGTTCGGGCGGGTCGGCAATGACATCGGAAAAGCAGAAGAGCTGTGCGCCGGCCTGTTCGAGCAGTGCCCTGACTCTGTCGGCCAGCCCCAGTGCCACGATGCCTCGGTCGGTCACCACCAGCGGGCGACGAATGCCGAGGGCGCTGCACAGGGTGTCGATCCGCCCCAGCGACCCGGCACCGCTGACGATGGAGCGGCAGGTGTTGATGGTGAAGTCCGCCATGGCGATCTCTCGACGCGAAAGGATGCGCAACACAATAAAAAAGACGCGCAACACGATGTGTTGCGCGCAATATCGGTAGCCAGCGGAGTCGATTCTAGAAAACTGGGGGTGGGCGGCAATCACGAAACCGCCCGTGCTGATGGGCAAAACTGCCAACCCGGTGCTGAGTTGTCAGCGATTGCGTCGGGGGAGTCCGGCGGTTATCTACGATGCCGTCGCGCTTCGCTGGGTGCGGCAATCATGCAGGCGGTGTTCGCCCGGAGTGACCCCCGTCCATTTCTTGAATGCGCGAAAGAAGGTGCTGACTTCGTCGAAGCCGAGCTTCTCGGCAATATCGCGATTGCTGAGGCCGGGGCAGCCGAGATAGTGGAAGGCGGCTTCCATGCGGCACTCATCCTTCAGTCGCTGGAACGAGGTGCCCTCGCCCTGCAGGTGGCGTCGCAATGTGGTGACCGACATGTTGAGCTTGCGGGCCACATCTTCCGCGCCCAGCGTGTTGTAGCCGACGTTCTGGTTGAGCAGCGCCTTGATGCGGGCCTTGGTCGAGTGGCGAGAGCCTTCGTTGATGATCAGGCCGAATGGTGCGTTGCGCAGGAAGCGATCGAGCGTCTCCTCGTTCTGGATCACTGAATATTCGAGATAACTGGCGGGAAACTCGACGCCGTTGAAGCGCTGGCCAAACTCGATGTCCTTGGTCGAGAACTGCGCCATCTCCCATTCGTGAGAGGGCTTCTCGAACGTGAAGGTGGTCTTGCTGATGGCGATTTCACTGCCGATCAGCCAACTCCAGTGGCGCTGCCAGGCGGCCAGCGTGGTGTGCAGAACCACTGGCTTGGCCTGCGCGATGAGCGTATCGAACTCGTCGTCGCTGACACCGTCGATCGGTGCCAGGCGAACCCGTGCAATGCTGCCGATCTGTTCGAGCCGGATGCTGACCTTGAAGCCGCGACAGATCTGACCGAAGTCCCAGGCGCGCGTCAGCGCCTGACGCAGGTTCTTGCTGTTGACCATCAGCAGCGACAGCAGTCGAAATGATCCGGGCCCGATCTTGCCGCCACTGAGCATGCCGAACCATTCGTCGTGCATGACGCGAATCGCCTGCTGGTAGAGGCGTCCATAATGGCTGGCGGGGTAGTAGAGACCGCCATTCAGCGACTTGGGGTCGATGCCGGCATCGGCCAGCAGGCGCTCAGCGGCGTAACCATGCTCCTCCACTTCGTTGAGCAGCATGGTGATGTAGCTCTTGGGGATGATCAGTTCTTCGCTGGCCATGATGACTGTTTCCCGTGCAGGGCACTGTTTTTATTGGAGGCTGTCGTGGCGTGTGTGTCGGTCACCCCGGCAGGGTGCCTGAATGTTCGCTCGGATAATACCCAAATCCCCCGGTGAGGGAAGCCTTTGCCGATTCGACCATTTTCGTGATCGACAATGGAGGGAAATGCCATTTTCTTCCAGCGGGGAGCGCATAGGCTATGCCACTGAAGCGACCATCAGGCATGTGGTCGTCTGGAATAAAAAAAATATTATCGTTCTTGTGTCGGCATAAAAGCCCCGCCCGAAAGGCAGGCTTCGCTAAAACAATAACAGGAGAAGGAAATGGGCACTGGATCCAAGCGTTTCACCAAGAGAGGTCTCTCCCGCCACCTGGCCAGCCTGAGGGTGCCTGGTGCCATGACGGTCGCCGTCGCCGGTGGGGTTCTCGCCGGCATCGGCCTGATCTCCCCGGCCACTGCCCAGGAGACGACACGTGGCACCGCGGCGCTGCTTGAGGAGGTGCTGGTCACGGCACGGAAGCGGGAAGAGGGGATGCAGGATGTGCCACTGGCTGTTTCCGCCTACGGTGCGGATCAGCTGGATGCATTGAAAGTGCGCGATCTGTCGAACCTGTCGGTCGGCCTTCCCAATGTTTCCCTCGATGATGCGGGTACCGCTAGAGGGTATGCCAACTTCTCCGTTCGTGGTCTCGGCATCAACAGTTCGATCCTGTCGATCGACCCCACCGTCGGCGTCTTTGTCGATGGCGTCTACATGGGCGTACCGGCCGGCATGGTATTCGACGTCTTCGATCTGGAGCGCGTTGAGGTGTTACGCGGGCCGCAGGGAACGCTGTTTGGCCGCAATGTCACCGGTGGTGCTGTTTTGATGACTACCAGAAAGCCCGGTGACAAGCTGGAAGCATCAGTGCGCGTTGCTGTCGATCAGGGCGATCAGGGTGGCTTGAACAAATATGTGATGGGTACGGTGGGCGGGCCGATAGCTGATACGTTTGCTGCCAAGCTGACTGCCTACTACAACGATGACGATGGATGGTTCGAGAATCAGTTCACTGGCGATAATTTTGGTGCAACCAAGCAGGAGATGTTCCGGACAACAGGTGTCTGGACTCCGTTCGAACAGACCGAAATTATTATGCGCTGGGAGCGCGTCGAGACGGAAAGTGATGGTCCCGCTGGCCAGAGCCATACGAATGGTTCTGGCATCCCGGGCAGCCCCCGAAATTGGGATAGAGACAGTCACGACTTTTCGATCGATGAAGAGGGCTTCTACGATACAGAGTCCGATTTTGTGACGCTGGAATTGAATCAAGGTGTTGCTTTTGGAAATGGGACGATCACCAATATCTTTGGTTGGCGAACCTACGATGCAGTCAGTCGAGGAGATATCGATTCGCAGCCCGTTTGGTTATTTCATTCGGACAGCTTCTCGGAGACCGAACAGATCAGCAACGAGCTGAGGTACAACGGCCTTTTTGCTGAGAGGGCAAATGTCACCGCAGGTTTGTACTACTTCAAGAGCGAGATCAACTATCACGAGCGCAGACGCCTTCTCGGAAGCTTGGTGGGTGGGGCTGCGCCTTATCTTACCCAAGATGGCGGGGGGTTGTATGACGTTGAGTCATGGGCGGTGTTTGCTGCCGTTGATTACGATCTGACACAGGCCCTTACGCTGAATGCCGGTATTCGGTACAGCTACGAAGAGAAGTCAGCAAAGATCGCGTCCCTGAACCTGAATCAAACGGTATATCCGTCAACAAATACCTGCAATCTGGTCAGTCCGAGGCCAGGGGAAAGTCGCTGCGTCACCGATTTTGTTGACGATAAGAGTTGGGATGATGTCTCTCCGAAGTTGGGGTTGACCTATGAACTCTCGGAAAACGCGCGTGTTTATGGGCACTGGACGCAGAGCTTCCGATCGGGTGGATACAACCTTAGAAACACATCTCCACGTCCGCAGGATTCTCCTGGGCCGTTCGATGCAGAAAAAGCAACAAACTATGAAGTTGGCTTCAAGTCGGAGTCGGGTCGTGGTCGCTTTAACGCAGCAATCTTCTATACCCAGATTGAAGACATGCAGCGTGAGCTGAATTTTACCGTAGGAACGACGCTGGTGCAGGTTGTTAGAAATACTGCGGATGCGGATTTGATGGGGGTCGAGCTGGATGGGGTGTATGCGCTAACAGATAACTTGTTGTTTAACTTTCAGGTTGGCTGGCTGGATGCGGAGTACACGGATATCACTCCGGAAGGCCAGGCAAACGGCATCAACAAGTCTCTCGCTCTTCCGCGGGCCCCAGAGTGGACCTATAGCGTGGGCCTGAATCATAATCTTCCGCTTGCTGATATGGGCTACATCAGTTCCAGGATTAGCTACGCGTATCGCGATGATTCTGCTTATACAGACAATAATCTTGGGTATCTTCTCGATCAGGAAATCGTGGATGTCGGAATCGACTTTCACACAAATGATGAGAAGTGGGTGTTTGGAATATACGGGAAAAATCTTCTGAATGACGTCAAGCACGGTGGAGATACACAGCTGCCGACTTATATTTCAGGGGCGCCGCTGATTCCATTGGGTGGCACGTTCGCACCGCTCTCCAAAGGTCGAGTCTACGGTGCAGAGGTGACCTACAACTTCTTCTGACCGGCGTTCCACCTGACCCAACCCTTTCACCCACTGTCGTCCGGAAGATTTCCGGGCGACGGGCGGGTGAACACTTTCAGCACCCCAGAGGCAGCGTCCTTTTTCCTCGTGGGGTCACTCTGTTCGGTTGTACCCGATGCATTCAACGATGAAAGCAACCTCCGATTTTGATCAGACCCTCGTCGCACTCTTCGCCGAGGCGTGTACGCGGTTCGGTGATCGCCCCGCCTTCAGCTGCCTGGGGGTGACCCTGAGTTATCGCGATCTCGACCGGTTGAGCGGCCAGTTCGCGGCCTATCTGCAGCACCATGCGGGTTTGAAGCCGGGCGATCGCCTCGCGGTGCAGCTGCCCAATCTTCTCCAGTTTCCGGTGGTGGTCCACGGCGCGCTGCGCGCTGGCGTCGTCGTGGTCAACACCAACCCGCTCTATACGACGGCGGAGATGGAGCACCAGATGCGGGATTCCGGTGCGAAAGTGCTGGTCGCGATGGCATCGAATATCGACAAGGCGGTTGAGGTCGCAGGCCGCAGTGATATCGAGACGGTGATATCGGTCGATCCGCTCGATTTCCATGGTGGGAAACAGTTCGACCCGATCAATGCGCCAGCAGAGTCGCAACGGTCTGTTGCTGCGGGCGGTCGATCGGTCGCGGTACTGGATTTCAAGGCCGCGCTGGCAATGGGCGCCGCCGAAAACCCGATTCCTGTCGCGATTGCCCCGCAGCAGCTGGCGTTGTTGCAGTACACCGGCGGGACGACAGGTCTCTCCAAGGGGGCGATGCTCACGCACCGCAACCTGGTGGCCAATACGCTGCAGGTGGCCGAACACTCCAGCGCCTTTTTTTGCGAGGGCGAAGAGTGTTACGTCGCGGCACTGCCGCTCTATCACATCTACGCGTTCACCATTCACGCCGTGCTGCTGCCGCACAAGGGCGGGCACAGCCTGCTGATCCCCAATCCGAGGGATATCCCGGCGCTGGTGAAAATCATCGTCTCCCATCGTTTCACCGGCTTCCCCGGCATCAACACCTTGTTCTCCGTGCTCTGTCGCGACGAGCAGTTCCGGCAGATCGATTTCAGTGGTTTGAAAAGTACCTCCGCCGGTGGCATGGCGCTCTCCGCCGAGGTCTCCGCGGCCTGGCGCGAGCTGACCGGCATTCAGATCGCCGAAGGTTATGGCATGAGCGAGACGTCGCCGGTGGTCGCGGCCAATCCGCCTGGTCGTATCCAGATTGGCACGGTCGGGTTGCCGATTCCGTTCACCGAGGTGAAGACGATCGATGCCGATGGCGAACCGACAGCGGTGGGCGAGCCTGGCGAGCTTTGTGTGCGCGGGCCGCAGGTGATGCAGGGTTACTGGCAGCGACCCGACGAGACGGCCCAGGTGCTCTCCGACGATGGCTGGCTGCGCACCGGCGATGTCGCTGTCATCCAGCCGGATGGCTACATCCGCATCGTCGACCGGCTCAAGGAGATGATCATGGTCTCCGGTTTCAATGTCTATCCGAGCGAAGTGGAGAGCGTGGCGCAGATGCACCCGTCGGTGCGCGAGTGCGCGGCGATCGGCGTGCCGGACACGCGCACCGGCGAGGCGGTGAAGTTGTTCGTGGTGCCGGCTGGCGATGATTTCGACGGCGAGGCGTTGAAACTTTTCATGCGCACGCGGCTGACGCCCTACAAGATCCCGTCGCAGATCGAGCAGGTGGCGGAGCTGCCCAAAAGCAACGTCGGCAAGGTGCTGCGCCGCATGTTGAAGAACCCTGCAGCGGCCTCCGGGTCCTGATCGAGCGTGGGAAGCCGACAGATGTATACCGATGAGTTCAATGACCGTGTCGTGTTCATTACCGGTGCTGCCGGTGGTTTCGGTCGCCTGCTGGTCGAGCATTTCCATGCGTGCGGCGCGCGGCTGGTGATCGGCGACAACAGCGCCGCAGGCGTCGCCAGCCTCAGGCAGCAGTACGCGGACAGCACCGATCGCGTCGTCGTCGAGTCGTGCGACGTTTCGAGCGAAGCCGCCGTGAAATCACTGGTCGAGCTGGCGGTGGCGCGGTTTGGTCGTCTCGACGTCGCCATCAACAACGCCGGCATGTCGACGCCGATGCGTTCGCTGATCGATATCGAGGAGCACGAGTTCGATCTCAATATCGAGGTCAATCTCAAAGGGGTCTTCTTCGGCATGAAGCACCAGATTCGGCAGATGCTGGCGCAACCCGAGGGCGGCACGATCCTGAACGTCGCCTCGAAGGCGGGTGTTGGTGGTGCGCCGAAGCTGGCGGCCTATTCCGCCGCCAAACATGCCGTGGTCGGACTGACCCGGACGGCGGCGCTGGAGTACGCGAAGAATGGCATTCGGGTCAACGCCATCTGCCCCTACTACAGCCCCACGCCGATGGTGGCGAACGGCATCAGCGAATCGCTGCAGGCGACGCTGGCCAGTTTCTCGCCGATGAAGCGGCTGGGACTCCCCGAGGAGATGGTGGCGGTGATGTTGATGCTGGTATCGCCCTCCACCACTTACCTGAATGGTCAGGCCATCGTTGTCGACGGCGGTATGTCGGCAGGTTGATTTGTCGGTTGAAGAGCGGGGACGCGGTGCGATGAGCGGTGGTGGTCTCGATATCGATGTTGTCGCGCTGGCCGATTATCTCGAACGACATGTCGACGGTTTTTCCGGCCCGCTGTCTGTGCGCAAGTTTTCCGGTGGCCAGTCCAATCCGACTTTTTTGCTGGAGGCGCGTAGCGGGCGCTATGTGCTGCGCTGCCAGCCTCCGGGAAAACTGCTCAAGTCGGCACATGCCGTCGACCGCGAGTACCGGGTGCAACGCGCGTTGGCGGGCAGCGATGTTCCAGTCGCGTCGGTCTATCACTTGTGCGAGGAGTTGGAGCCACTCGGCGTCAGGTTTTACCTGATGAGTTACGAGCAGGGCGAGATCTTCTGGGATCCGGCCCTGCCCGAGGTGGCGCGTGAACGGCGGCATGACTATTACGATGAGGCGATCCGGATTCTGGCGGCGCTGCACGATGTCGATGTCGCAGCGGTCGGCCTGAGCGACTTCGGTCGCCCCGGCAACTACTTCGAGCGGCAGATCGGCATCTGGAGCAGCCAGTATCGGGCCTCGGAGACGCGTCGCATCGAACCGATGGAGGCGCTGGCCGCCTGGGTGCAGGCCAACTGTCCAGCCGATGACGGCAGCGCGACGCTGGTGCATGGCGATTTTCGTTTCGACAACATCATGTTCGTCCCCGGTGAACCGAAAGGTCTGGCCGTGCTGGATTGGGAGCTGGCGACACTCGGGCATCCGCTGGCCGATCTCGCCTATTTCTGCATGTGCCTGCGTATTCCCGGCAGCAAGTACACCTTTGGCCTTGGCAATCGGGATCGACAGTCGCTGGGCGTGCCCGACGAGCGGGCGGTGGTCGCGCGCTACTGCGAGCTGCGCGGCATCGGTGCCATTGCGGGCTGGAACTTCTACATTGCGTTCTCCTTCTTCCGCCTCGCCGCGATCCTGCAGGGAGTCTACAAACGCTCGCTCGACGGTAACGCCTCCAACGAGCGGGCGGGAATGATGGGTGCCATGGTCGATGATCTGGCGACGATGGCAGTGGCGGCGATCAATGAACGGGAAAGCTGAGATGAAAACGGATCTGTTCGATCTGGCGGGGCGTGTTGCACTGGTGACCGGAGCGAGTCGCGGTATCGGCCAGTCCATTGCACAGCTGCTGGCCAGTCGCGGCGCACATGTCATCGTCTCCAGTCGCAAGCTGGATGAGTGCCAGACGGTGGCGGATGAGATCGGCCGCGCAGGCCACTCGGCCGAGGCGATGGCCTGCCATGTCGGCCGCATGCAGGATATCGAGGCGCTGTTCGAGCGCATCCGCCAGACACATGGTGGCCTCGATATTCTGGTCAACAACGCCGCCGCCAATCCGTTCTACGGACACATTCTGGATACGCCGGTAGAGGCGTTCGACAAAGTGGTCGACGTCAACCTGCGCGGATATTTCTACATGTCGGTCGAGGCGGGCAAGCTGATGCGTGAACGGGGCCGTGGCGCGATCGTCAACACGGCGTCGGTGAATGCGATGCAGCCGGCGCCGAACCAGGGGATCTACTCGATCTCCAAGGCGGCCGTGGTCAGCATGACGCGCGCCTTCGCACGCGAGTGCGGTCCTTTCGGCATTCGCGTCAACGCCATCCTGCCGGGGCTGACCGAAACCAAGTTCGCCGGTGCGCTGTTCAGCGATGCTGAACTTTACGAGAGCTGCCTGCAGAACATTCCGCTGCATCGCCACGCACAGCCCGCCGAGATGGCTGGTGCGGTGCTCTACCTGGTCTCCGACGCAGCGAGTTTCACCAACGGCGCCTGCCTGGTGGTGGACGGCGGGATGACGGCCTGACTCATTCGATGGAGTGTTCCATGGACTTTTCCTATTCGCCAAACGTCGAGACGCTACGCAGCCAGCTGAACGCTTTCATGGAAGCGCATGTACTGCCGCGCGTCGGCCCGTTCAATCGTGAAGTCGAGGCTGGAAACTATCCGCCGGCATTCATGGAGGATCTGAAGCAGCTGGCAAGATCCGAAGGGTTGTGGAATCTCTTCCTGCCGTCGCTGCGTCCGGACGAGCCGGGCACCGGGTTGAGCAATCTGGAGTACGCGCCGCTGGCGGAGATCATGGGGCGGGTGCACTGGTCGTCGGAGGTGTTCAACTGCAGCGCGCCCGATACCGGAAACATGGAGCTGCTGCACATGTTTGCCACGCCGGCGCAAAACGAACGCTGGCTGCAGCCACTGCTGCACGGTGAGATCCGCTCGGCGTTCTGCATGACCGAGCCGGATGTGTCGTCATCGGATGCGACCAATATCACCACCTCGATTCGGCGCGAGGGTGACGAGTACGTCATCAACGGCAGAAAGTGGTTCATCACCAATGCGGCCCACCCGCGCTGCGAACTTTTCATCGTCATGGGCAAGACCGACCCGGATGCGGAGCGGCACCGCCAGCAGAGCATGATCCTGGTGCCGAGCGATGCAGCGGGGGTCACACTGGTGCGCAACATTCCGGTATTGAATCACCAGGCGCCGGAGGGGCACTGTGAAATCCTGTTTCGCGATGTGCGTGTGCCGGTCGATTCGCTGTTGGGCGAGGAAGGCGGTGGTTTCGCCATGGCGCAGGCGCGGCTCGGGCCGGGGCGCATCCACCACTGCATGCGTTCGATCGGTGCGGCCGAGCTGGCGCTGGAGATGATGGTGGTGCGTTCGCAGGAGCGCCGCACCTTCGGGCGCTACCTGCACGAACACGGCGCCGTCGCCGAGTGGATCGCCCGTTCGCGCATCGGCATCGAACAGGCGCGGCTGCTGGTGTTGAAAGCTGCCTGGATGATCGACAAGGTGGGAGCCAGGGCGGCGCGCAAGGAGATCTCGATGATCAAGGCGCTGGTGCCCGATCTCTACATGACTGTCGTCGATCGCGCCATTCAGGTCTTTGGTGCGATGGGTCTGACGCCGGACACGCCGCTGGCCGATCACTTCACCATGGCGCGTTGCCTGCGTTTTGCCGATGGTCCGGACGAGGTTCACCTGCAGACCATTGCGCAGCTCGAATTGAAGAGTGGCGATGTCTATCGCCAGCGCGTGCTGGCTCATCTCTAGTAAGTCTCGGAACCGGAATTATTCCGTCGATTACAGCTCTTCGTCATTCTGCGCGGAGCAAAGCGCAGTCGCAGAATCCATCCGGGTGTGTGTAAGAGACCATGGATTCCGCGACTGCGCGCGGAATGACGGAAGCCCGGCAAAAAAAAGCGGCGCCCAAAGGGCGCCGCAATGCCGTGTGAAACTGCAGGGGGAACTACAGCGGGGCAAAGTGCTCGGCAGGGAGAGCCATCGTGCTGGCGGCGCCGGCACGAATGGTGGCGGCCAGGGTCAGGTTGCGCGGCAGCAGGCGCTCGAAGTAGAAGCGGGCGGTGGCCAGCTTGGCGTTGTAGAAGTCGGCATCGCCGCGTTGTTCCGCCAGCGCGCGTTCGGCCACCGCGGCGCTCTCGGCCCAGAAGTAGGCCAGCGTCGTGTAGCCGGCCACCATCAGGTAGTCGTAGGCGGCGGCACCGACGGCATCGGCATCGTGCTGTACGGCGGCACCGATCTCGCGGGTCAGCGCGACCCACAGCGCCAGTTGCTCGCTCAGCGGTTTGGTCAGCGCGTTGGTGACATCGCCATGCCGCTGTTCGCAGAACGCCTGGATGCGACCGAGGAAGGGTTCGAGGATCTTGCCGCCGCTCGGCAGGATCTTGCGGCCGAGCAGGTCGAGAGCCTGGATGCCGTTGGTGCCCTCGTAGATGGCGGTGATGCGCGTGTCGCGGTACTCCTGCTCCAGCCCCCACTCCTTGATGAAACCGTGGCCACCCAGCACCTGCACGCCGTTGCTGGTCGCTTCGAGGCTGATCTCGGTCAGGAAACCCTTGGCGATCGGCGTCAGCAGCGCCAGTTCGGTTTCGGCGCGCTGGCGCTCGCTGCTGCTGTCGCTGGCGTGGGAGATATCGACCAGCTGTGCGCAGTAGTAGTTGAGCAGGCGCCCACTTTCGCTGAAGGCTTTCTGCGTCAGCAGCATGCGGCGCACGTCGGGGTGAGCGATGATCGGGTCGGCCGGCTTGTCGGGCAGCACGCGGATCGGCGCGCGCATCTGCAGTCGCTCGCGGGCGTAATTCAGCGCCTTCTGGAACGACGCCTCGATGTGGCCGTGACCCTGCTGGGCGACGCCGAGGCGCGATTCGTTGATGAAGGTGAACATGGCGCTCATGCCCTTGTGCGGCGGGCTGATCAGGTAGCCGCGCGCGCCGTCGAAGTTGAGCACACAGGTGGCGTTGCCGTTGATCCCCATCTTGTGTTCGATCGAGCCGCAGCTGACGCCGTTGGCGGCGCCGACACTGCCATCCTCGTCGACCCGGAATTTCGGCACCAGGAACAGTGAAATTCCCTTCACGCCTTCGGGTGCATCCGGCAGCCGCGCCAGCACGATGTGGATGATGTTCTCGGTTAGGTCGTGGTCGCCGGCCGAGATGAAGATCTTGGTGCCGCTGATGGCATGGGTGCCGTCGTCATTTGGCACGGCTTTCGTGCGCAGCAGGCCGAGGTCGGAGCCGCAGTGCGGTTCGGTCAGGCACATGGTGCCGGACCAGCGCCCCTCGACCATCGGCGGCAGGAAGCGCTGCTTCAACTCGTCGGAGGCGTGCGCGGTGATGGTCTTGATCGCGCCCCAGGTGAGGCTCGGGTACATCGCCCAGGCGTGGTTGGCGCTGGTCAGCAGTTCATAGAGGACGGCGCTCAGCGACGCGGGCAGCCCCTGGCCGCCGTAGACACTCTCCTGCGCGAAGCTGGACCAGCCGCCCTCGATGAACTGTTCGTACGCGTGTTTGAAACCGCTGGGCGTGGAGACCTGGCCGTCGCGCCAGCTGCAGCCCTCTTCGTCGCCGACGGCATTCAGCGGGCTGATCACCTGCTCGCAGAACTTGGCGGCTTCCTCGATGATCGCCGCGAGGGTGTCGGGCGTGGCGTCCTCGGCACCGGGCAGCGTCTGGAAATGTTGATCGAAGCGCAGCACTTCGTTCATCGCGAACTGAATGTCGCGCAGTGGAGCTTTGTAGGTCGTCATTCGAAATCACCGACATCGTTGCGTGAAATGGGTGGATAGTGCAGGTGGTGCGCGTCAGGCGATCTCGAACAGGCCGGCGGCACCCATGCCACCGCCGACACACATCGAGACCACCACGTAGCGCGCGCCGCGCCGCTTGCCTTCGATCAACGCGTGGCCGACCAGACGCGCGCCGGTCATGCCGTACGGGTGGCCGATCGAGATGGCACCGCCATTGACGTTGAAGATGGCGGGATCGATGTCGAGGTGGTCGCGGCAGTAGAGCGCCTGGCAGGCGAACGCTTCGTTCAGCTCCCACAATCCGATGTCGCTGACCTTCAGGCCGTGCTGCTTCAGCAGTTTGGGGATGGTGTAGACCGGGCCGATGCCCATCTCTTCCGGCTCGTTGCCGGTCACCATCATGCCGCGGTAGATGCCGAGCGGAACGAGGCCGCGCTGTTCGGCCAGTTTGCGCTCCATCAGCACGCAGGCCGAGGCGCCGTCCGACAGCTGGCTGGCGTTGCCGGCGGTGATACAGCCACCTTCGATGACCGGGTCGAGAGACTGCAGGCTGGCCAGCGTCGTCGACGGGCGGTTGCCTTCATCCTTCGCCAGCGTCACCTCCTGGTAACTGACCTTTTTTGTCTCTTTATCGACGATCGCCTGCATCGTCGTGATCGGCACGATCTCGTCATCGAACAGGCCGGCGGCCTGGGCGGCGGCGGTGCGCTGTTGCGACAGCAGCGCGAACTCATCCTGGCTGTCGCGACTGATTTTGTATTTCTTCGCGACGTTCTCTGCCGTCATCAGCATTGGCATGTAAGCGTGTTCGGCGCGACGGGTCACGTTCGGGTCGATGGCGGCGACGCATGATTCGAAATAGGGCGCCTGCACCGCGGAGATGTTGTCCTGGCCACCGGCGACGATCACCTGCATGCCGTCGACCATGATCTGCTTGGCGGCGGTGGCGATCGCCATCAGGCCGGAGGAGCACTGGCGGTCGATGGTCTGGCCCGGCGCGGTTACCGGCAGGTCGGCGGCAAGTGCCGACAGCCGTGCGATATTGAGCCCGGCGGTGCCCATGTTCAGCACCGAGCCGATGATCACATCCTCGACCTCGCCGCCGGCGATGCCGGCGCGCTCGACGGCGTGACGGATGGTGTGCGCCATCAGGGTCGGCGACTTGATGTTGTTCAACGCGCCCTTGTAGGCGCGTCCGATCGGTGTTCTTGCCGTGGAGACGATGACAGCTTCTTTCATGGTGCGATTTCTCTCTTTATGGAGCGGCGATGCGGTCCGGGTTATTTCCAGTGGCGACCGGCGTCGAACTGCTTGAAGGTGCTGCCGTCTTTCGCCAGCTTTTCGAGCAGTGGCGCAGGCTGGAACCAGCTCTCGCCGTAGTGGCCGAGTTGCTGGCGATAGCGGTTCATCCCCTGCAGCACATTGTCGAGGCCGATTTCGTCGGCGTACTGCATCGGCCCGCCGCGCCAGCGCGGGAAGCCGTAACCGTTGACGTAGACCAGATCGCAATCGCTGGCGCGCAGTGCGATGCCCTCCTCGACGATCAGTGCCCCTTCGTTGATCAGCGGGAAGAGGCAGCGTTCGAGAATCTCCTGGTCACTGATCTGGCGCTGCTGGATGCCGAGCTCCGACGCGGCCTGCGCAGCGATGGCCAACACTTCGGGGTTGTCGCTGCGTTCGCGGCCTTCGTAAAGGTAGAAACCGCGACCGCTCTTCTGGCCGAGATCGCCGCGCTCGCACAGACGGTCGGCGACGATGGCGTAGCCGGGGTCGTGGGCGATCTGGTCGCGGCGCGCCTGGCGCGTCAGGTAACCGATGTCGATGCCGGCGAGATCGCTCATCGCGCAGACACCCATCGCCCAGCCGAAATCGGTCAGCACGCGGTCGACCTGCGCCGGTGATGCACCTTCCAGCACCAGTCGCATCGCTTCGCGACCGTAGGGTTCGAGCATGCGGTTGCCGACGAAACCGAAGCAGACACCGACCACCACCGGCAATTTGCCGATGCGTTTGGCCAGCTTCAGCACGGTGGCGACGACATCGGCGGCAGTCTGCGCCGGTCGCACCACTTCCAGCAGCCGCATCACGTTGGCCGGGCTGAAGAAGTGCAGGCCGATCACATCCTGCGGGCGCGACGTCACGGCCGCGATGGCGTCGACGTCGAGGGTGGAGGTGTTGGTGGCGAGAATCGCACCCGGTTTGCAGAGGCGGTCGAGTTCGGCGAAGACGCTGCGCTTGATCTCCATCTTCTCGAACACCGCTTCGATGACCAGGTCGGCATCGGCGATATCGTCGTAGCGGGTGGTGGCGGTCAGCAGGCCGAGCCGCTCGGTGACCTGCGCTTCGGTGAGGCGGCCCTTTTTCGCGGAGATTTCGTAGTTGTTGCGAATGACACCGAGGCCGCGTTCGAGTGCATCACCATTGAGATCAAGGATCTGCGTGGCGATGCCGGCGTTGATGAAATTCATCGCGATGCCGCCGCCCATGGTGCCGGCGCCGATGATCGCCACCTTCTGGATCTTGCGCGTCGCGCTTTTCGCGTCGACGCCGGGAATCTTGCCGGCGGCGCGTTCGGCGAAGAAGAGGTGCTGCAGGGCGCGCGCTTCGGCCGTCGCCATGCAGGCGAGGAACAGTTCGGCCTCGCGCCTGAGGCCTGCTGCCAATGGCAGTTCGCCAGCGGCCTCGATCGCTTTGACACACTGCAGCGCGGCGAAGGAGCCCCCTTTGGCCGCGGCGATCTGCGCTTTGCGCTGGTCGATGAGTGCGTCGGTTTCGGCGTTGCGGCTGACCGTCAGGCTGGCGCAGTCGCGCAGCGGTGCCTTGCGCGCGACCAGCTCCTGCGCGTAATCGACCGCGGCATCATGCAGGTCGATCCTGCCGTCGTGCATACGGGTGACGATGCCGGCGGCGAGTGCCCGGTTGGCCGGAATCGGCGTGCCGGAGAGGATCATCTCCAGCGCGATGTCGACGCCACCGACACGCGGCAGGCGCTGCGTGCCGCCGGCGCCGGGCAGCAGCCCGAGATGGATCTCCGGCAGGCCGAACTTCGCCGACGAGGTGGCGATGCAGTAGTCGCAGGCGAGCACCAGCTCCATGCCTCCGCCGAGGGCGATGCCGTCGACCGCGACGATGATCGGCTTGTCGCTGCGTTCCATCTCGTTCAGCAGGTTCGGCAGCCCCGGCTCACCGCCGAAGTCGGGGCGGGTGAATTCGCCGATGTCGGCGCCGCCGCAGAAGTTGGCGGACGACGAGGCGATGACGATGGCGGCGATGTCGCGATCGGCCAGCGCCTGCCGGTAGAACTGCTGCAGGTTGTGACGCACTGCCGAGCCGAGGGCGTTGATCGGCGGGTTGTTCAGCGTGATCAGTGCGATATTCTGTCGCGTCTGGTAGAGAACCGGTTCGGTCATGTCTGTCTGCCCCTGGGCGCGCATGCGCAGCGCGGGATTGAAGAGAATCGAATGGAAGGAATCGATGGTGAGGATTCTTCGAAATGACCGCACTTCAAACAATTACAATTCCCGCCATAGTGATTCACCAAATGCGCCGGGCCGGAGCGCGAGCTCGACAAAGGTGATGCGGGATTGTCTGTGGTTCCTTGAAACGTCCGGTCTGTTTGCCTGGCGTGGCTGTCGATCGGGAGGTGGTGTCGATGTGGTCTGAACTGATGGCGAAGAAGAGTGCTCTGCCGAAACCCGAGGAGGCGCTGCCCGGGCGGTCGACGCCAATGCCGGTACCTGAGCGCCATTTCGTGCTCGATGCGCCACTGCGCGGGCCGTTTCCGCTGGGTCTGCAGCAGGCGCTGTTCGGCATGGGCTGTTTCTGGGGGGCGGAGCGCAGGTTCTGGCAACAGCCCGGTGTCCATACGACGGCGGTCGGTTATGCCGGCGGATTTACGCCCAATCCAACCTACGAGGAGGTCTGCTCCGGGCGTACCGGTCATAACGAAGTGGTACTCGTTGTCTTCGATCCGCGGCGAATCGGTTATGAGCAGTTGCTGCAGCTGTTCTGGGAGAGCCACAACCCGACGCAGGGAATGCGCCAGGGCAACGATGTCGGCACGCAATACCGCTCGGGCATCTATGTGTTCGATGCGCAGCAGCGTGAGCAGGCGGAGCGCAGCGGCAATCGGTATCAGTGGGCGTTGCAGGATCGGGGTTTGCCGGCGATCACGACCGAGATTGTCGACGCGCCGACCTTCTACTACGCCGAGGAGTATCACCAGCAGTATCTCGGCAAGAATCCGAATGGTTACTGCGGGCTCGGTGGAGCGGGGGTTTGTCTGCCGCCGGCGTGAATGATCAGGAAGGAAACAACCGCGTCGCCAGCACCGGCAGCGCGGTCTCGACGCGCAGGATGCGCGCGCCGATCTGCACCGGTGACATGCCCTGCTGTTGCAGCAGCTCGAATTCGTAATGCGTGAAACCGCCCTCGGGGCCGATCGCCAGTGTGCACGGTGTTTCGATGCCGATTGGGCAGGGGGCGAAGTCACCGGGGTGGGCGACGAGGCCGCGCGAATTTTCCAGCAGCACCGGCAGTTCATCTTCGACGAAGGGTTTGAAACGGCGAGCGAGGATCACCTCGGGCAACACTGTATCGCGTGCCTGCTCCAGTCCTTCGCGAAGAAAACTGCGCAATGTGTTCTCTTCGAGTGATGGCGTCTGCCAGTAACTCTTGTCGACTTTCCAGGTATTGAGCAGCACCAGTTTTGCGACGCCGATTTCAGCGGCGGTGCGCAATACACGGCGCAACATCTTCGGGCGCGGCAGGCCGAGCAGGATGGTCAGCGGCAGTTTCGGTGGGGGCGCTTCGGTGCAGTTGACGGCGAGTTCAACGCCATCGTCGCCATCGCGCAGCAGTTCGCCGAAACCGATCAGGCCGTTCAGGTCGCCAACGCGCAGTTGCGCGCCAGGTTCGGCACCGAGGGTCTCGCGGATATGGGTGGCGCGACGATCGTTCAGGCGCACGACACCCGGAGAAAGATAGTCGCCGGGTTCGAGCAGGATCAGGTTCATCGGGCGCGCCTGAATGTCAGTGTCAGTCGGTGACGGGGGTTGCCCACAGGTCGTACTCGTCGGCGCCGGTCACTTCGACCACCAGCGCATCGCCGGGCTTCAGGTCGGTGACGCCGTCGAGGAAAACCTTGCCATCGATCTCCGGCGCATCGCCCCACGAGCGGCCGATGGCGCCTTCGTCGTCGACTTCATCGATCAGGATTTCGATCTGGTCGCCGATCCTGCTCTGCAGCCGGTCGGCGCTGATCGCCTGCTGCTTCTCCATGAAGCGCTCCCAGCGCTCGCGTTTCACTTCGTCGGGTACGTGATCGGGCAGCGCGTTGGCGGTGGCACCTTCGACCGGCGAGTACTCGAAGCAGCCGACGCGGTCGAGCTGCGCTTCGTCGAGCCAGTCGAGCAGCAACTGGAAATCCTGTTCGGTCTCGCCGGGGAAGCCGACCACGAAGGTGGAACGCAGCGTCAGGTCGGGGCAGATCTCGCGCCAGCGCTGGATGCGCTCCAGCGTCTTTTCCTGGTGTGCCGGTCGCTTCATCAGCTTCAGCACGTTCGGGCTGGCGTGCTGGAACGGGATATCGAGATAGGGAAGGATTTTGCCTTCCGCCATCAGCGGGATGACGTTGTCGACGTGCGGGTAGGGGTAGACGTAGTGCAGCCGCACCCAGACACCGAGTTCGCCGAGCGCTTCGCACAGCGACAGCATCTGTGTCTTCAGCGGACGGCCGTTCCAGAAGCCGGTGCGGTATTTCACGTCGACGCCGTAAGCACTGGTGTCCTGTGAGATCACCAGCAGCTCGCGCACGCCGGCTTTGACCAGACGCTCCGCTTCCGCCATCACGTCACCGACCGGGCGCGAGACCAGATCGCCGCGCATCGACGGAATGATGCAGAAGGTGCAGCGGTGGTTGCAGCCTTCGGAAATCTTCAGATAGGCGTAGTGGCGCGGCGTCAGCTTGATCCCCTGCGGCGGCACCAGATCGATCAGCGGGTTGTGCTGCGGTTGCATCGGCACGAACTCATGCACCGCGCTGACCACTTCTTCATAGGCGTGCGCACCGGTCACCGACAGCACTGACGGGTGGGCGGCGCGAATGGTGTCGGCCTCCTTGCCCATGCAGCCGGTAACGATGACGCGGCCGTTCTCCTTCAGCGCCTCGCCGATGGTGTCGAGCGACTCCTGTTTGGCGCTGTCGATGAAGCCGCAGGTGTTGACCACGACGACGTCGGCATCCTCGTAGGTCGGGATGATCTGGTAACCCTCCAGCCGCAGCTGGGTCAGGATGCGCTCGGAGTCGACCAGGTTCTTGGGGCAGCCGAGGCTGACGAATCCCACCTTGGGCGCGGAGGAGACTTCGGACATGCGGGGATACCTGGGCGAAAAAGGCGCGAATTTTAGCCGGGTTGGGCGGCTGGCGTCATGCGGAGAACTGCCTACCGGAGGAGGTTCGGTCCTCCCCTGCGAAGTAGGGGAGGTGCCCCGAAGGGGCGGAGGGGTCAGCTCTTCACGGCAATCAACCCGGACCCCTCCGCCTCGCTGCGCTCGGCACCTCCCCTATTGCGTAGGGGAGGACTAGACCTCGGCGCGGACCAGCCGGCTGTGGTTGCGCACCGGCAGCCGTTCGCGCAGCAGTCCCAGCAGTTCGCGGCTCTCCTCCTTGTTGAGGAAGTCGCCGACAGCGATGCGCTCGCCGTCGCAGCAGAGAAACAGTCGTGGCGGGTCCCAGGGGTGGTCCGGCAGCTCCACCGACAGCGACAGCGCGCCCGGTTCGAAGTGGCGGCTGAGTTCCGGCTGGTAGTGCCCCATCTGCAGGTCGACGCCGTCGCGGCCGATGCGCAGCACATGGCGCTGCTGCAGTCGCCAGCAGACGGCGTAGAGGCCGATGGCCACCGCCGCCACCTCCAGGCCGAGAAAGGGGACCACCGGCCACAGGCCGAGCGCGAGGAAGAAGAGGGAGAGGGCGCCGCTCCAGGTGGCGAGCAGGGCGATCAGCAGCTTGTTGGTGCCCCAGCTGGCGGAGCGGTTGGGACGGGCGACGATGCAGCAGTGGTCGGCTCGGGTGTCGATGGAGACCATGGCAACACTCCGTCTGGGAGGGCGTCGCCGCAGTATTGCCAATCGCTGCCGGCGCGGCAACCGCGCCATCCGTTACAGCTGGAACACGTCGCCCTGGTCCGGCACGCAGCAGTTCCAGCCGAAACGCTCCTGGATCTGCATCCGCATCGCATCGGCCGCCGCTTCCTCGCCGTGGGTGACGAAGGTGCGGGCCGGCGCCACTTCGAGATGTCCGAGCCAGCTCAGGATCTCCTCGTAATCGGCGTGCGCCGACAGCGAGTCGAGGCTCTCGATGCGCGCGTGCACGTCGTAGTAACGACCGTGGATCTTGATCCGCTTCTCGCCGCCGACCAGTCGCGCCCCGCGCGTGCCGCCGGCCTGGTAGCCGGCGAACAGCACGGTGTTGCGGTCGTCGCCGACCAGGAACTTCAGGTGGTGCAGCACGCGGCCGCCGGTGGCCATGCCGCTGGCCGAGATGATGATGCGCGGCATCGTCATCTGGTTCAGCGCCCGCGACTGGTCGACGGTGCGCGTGTAGTGCACGCCGCGGCACATCTGTTCGCACTGCTGCGCGTCGAGCTTGTGCAGCTCGTGGAACTTGCGGAACAGGTCGGTGACGCTGATCGCCATCGGGCTGTCGAGGTAGATCGGCACCAGCGGGATGCGGTTTTCGTCCTGCAGCTTGCGCATCAGGTAGAGCACCTCCTGCGCGCGCCCGACCGCGAACGCCGGCACCAGCACGGTGCCGCTGCGCTGCAGCGTCTCGCTGACCAGCGCCGCCACCTTCTCCTCGACGTCGAACGGGTCGTGGCGGCGGTCGCCGTAGGTCGACTCCACCACCAGGTAGTCGGCGTAGACCGGCGGCTGCGGCGGGTGCATCAGCAGGTCGTTGGGGCGGCCGAGGTCGCCGCTGAACAGGACCGTTTTGCCCATCGCGTCCACCTCCAGCGAGGTGGAGCCGAGGATGTGGCCGTTGTAGCGGAAGCGGACCCTGACGTCGCCGATTTCGAGTGTCTTGCCGGCGTCGACCACCTTCAGCTGGCGCAGCGCCGCCTTCGCCTGCAGCTGGTCGTAGAGCGGTTTGGCCGGGTGGTGTTTGCCGATCTTGTGGCGGTTCAGGTACTCCGCCTCCTCCTCCTGCAGGTGGCCGGCGTCGAGCCAGAGGATCTCGCACAGTGCGGCGGTCGCCTCGGTGCAGTAGACCCTGCCGGAAAAGCCCTGCGCCACCAGCGCCGGCACGAAGCCGCTGTGGTCCATGTGGGCGTGGGTCAGCACGATGGCGTCGATCTCCGTCGGGTCGACCGGGAACGGCTTCCAGTTGCGCTCGCGCAGCACCTTGTAGCCCTGGAACATGCCGCAGTCGACCAGCACGCTTTGCTGCGCCGTTTCGAGCAGGTAGCGCGAGCCGGTGACGGTGTTGGCGGCGCCGAGGAAGTGCAGGCGGGGCAGGTGGCGGGTCATGTGATTCTCCTTGTGGAGCAAGTTGGCCTTGTGGAGCAAGTTGGCCTTGTCGAGCAGGTTGGTCTTGCCGGATGGGTTGGCCTTGCCGGTGGGGTCGCAGTGTAGCGCCGCGTCGCGCGTGGCCGGTTGCGCCAGCTCAAGCGGGTGTGTCGGTGGTGTCGATGACGTAGAGGTGGCGCAGCGCCTGGAGCAGGTTGTCGGTGGCGTGCCACAGCTCGCGGTTGACGTTCAGCAGCGTCGACAGCAGCAGGGTGTCTTCGTTCAGCCGGCTGTCGTCGCTCTGGCAGAGCGCGCGATGGACGGTCTCCTGCAGCCGGTCGTTGTCGTGCCGCAGCCGGTCCAGCTGTTCGGCGGCGTAGCCGGCGTCGTGTGTCTCCAGCGCCAGCCGGGTCAGCGTGGCGTAGGCCGACTGCAGATAGTCGCGCTGCGTGGCGATCAGGCCGCTGTCGTTACCGTTGTGGCGCAGTGTCGCCAGGTTGGCGCGAATGTCCTTCAGGCTCTTCGCCGACAGCACCGCCTCGCGGGCGGCGGCGGTGAAGCGCATCAGCGCGTCGGCTTCCGGCTCGCTGAATTTCTCGCCCTGAGCCAGGCGCACGAACTGCAGCAGTTCGCCCTCCAGGCGTTTGATCTGCTCGTAGCGCTGCTCGAAGGTGGTGCCGCTGGCGAAGGCGGCGTCGATCGCCGCGGCCTGTTCGCGACTCACCGCCAGCGGCGCCAGCCGCAGGTTGCGGCCGTTGATGGCGATCACCTGCAGCAGCAGCTCGCGCAGCGCGCGCTCGGCGGCAGAGACCGCGGCTTCCGGCACTGCCGCCGCCGCCGAGCTGAGCCAGGGGGCGATACGCCCCCGCTCCGGCTCGCGGAAGCGGCTCTCCAGCCAGGTCGAGAACGGTTTCAGCCACGGCAGGAACAGCAGCAGCGCCAGCAGCGTGAACAGTGAGTGGAAGGCCATCAGCGCGTAGAGCGGATCCGGCGGCTCGACCGCGCGGTCGAGCAGTATCAGCAGCGGCCACCACAGCAGCAGCGCGATGACCGAGGTGTAGGCGTGGTAGAGCAGGTTGCCGAGCGCCAGCCGGCGCTTGATCGGCGCGCCGCTGAACGCCACCAGCAGCAGCGTGCTGGAGGTGCCGATGTTGGCGCCGGCGGCGACCAGCGCGGCCTGCGGCAGCGTGATCATGCCGCCGTGCAGCAGCGTCAGGCAGAGCAGGATGGTGGCCGTGCTCGACTGGATCAGCGCGGTCAGCACGGCGCCGATCAGGAAGTAGAGCGGCAGCGGCGGCGCCGCGGCGAGGCCGGCGCCGAACAGTGCCGGCAGCGCCTCGACGGCCCCCTTCATCAGCCCCAGCCCCATCAGCAGCAGGCCGAAGCCGACCACGCCCCAGCCGGTGTGGTGCCGGCGCTGGCCCGGCGAGGAGAGCGCCGCCAGCAGCGCGCCACTGCCGAGCAGCGGGATCGCCAGCGCCTCCAGGCTGAGCCGGAAGCCGAACAGCGAGACCAGCCAGCCGGTACTTGTGGTGCCGAGCGTGGCACCGGCCATCACCGCGATGGCGCTGAAGAACGGGATGCTGCCGGCGGCGGCGAACGCCAGCACCAGCAGGCTCACCAGCGTGCTGCTCTGTGCCACCGCGGTGATGGCGACGCCGCTGAGCACGCCGCCGAGCGGCGACGCGGTGCGCGACAGCCAGCGCCGCAGCGCATCGCCTGACAGCGTCTCTATGGCGCGCTCCAGCTGTGCCATGCCGAGCAGGAAGATGCCGAGACCGAAGGCCAGATTGAGCAGCGACGCGACCATCTCTGCTCCTCAGCGGCGCCGCGTGCGCAGATAGTTCGGCTCGCTGGCGATGGCGAGCAGCCGGCGCCGCATCAGGTCGAGCGCGATCGCCGCGCTGTACTGCTGAATCCCCAGCCGGTTGCGCCCGCCCAGTTCGTAGCAGGCCGCGCGCAGGTCGTCGCGCCCGCCCCAGGCGAACCAGACGGTGCCGACCGGCTTGTCGTCGCTGCCACCGCCCGGGCCGGCGATGCCGGAGATGGCGATGGCCAGATCGGCGCCGCTGCATTCGAGCGCGCCGCGCGCCATCTGCAGCACGGTCGCCTCGCTGACGGCGCCATCGCGTTCGAGGGTCGCCGCGTCGACGCCGAGCATCCCGCTTTTCATCGTATTGCTGTAGGTGACGAAGCCGGCGTCGAACACCTCGGAGGCGCCGGCGACCTGCGTCAGCTGCGACGCGATCAGGCCGCCGGTGCAGGATTCGGCGGTGGTGATGCGCAGGCCGCGCCGTTTCAGCAGTTCGACCACGCAGGCGCCGAGCGAGCCGCCGTCGACACGGTATTCGGCCAGCAGCGCATTGAGTTTCGGCAGCAGTGCTTCGACCGCGCGTTCGCCGTCGTCGCCGTGCGAGGCGAGTTTCAGTTCGAGCACCGGGAACGAGGCGCGAAAGCCGAGTTCGACGCTGGCCGGCCAGCTCGGAATGTGGTCGCTGATCAGCTGCTGCAGCGCCGATTCGCCGAGGCCGAACAGGCCGATCCTGATCAGTTTGGTCTGGCCGACACCGAAGCGCGCCGCCATTTCGGGAACGATGCTGCCATCGAGCATCCGCTCCAGTTCGGACGGCACGCCCGGCGTGCACAGCACGCGACAGCCGTGCAGGTCGAGCGCAAAGCCGACGGCAGTGCCGACCGGGTTGGGAATGACGTCGCAGCCGGCCGGCAGCAGTGCCTGCTTGCGGTTGGCGGCGTTCAGTGCGAGGCCGCGGGTATCGGCCCAGTGCCGCAGGTGGGCCAGCGCCTGCGGCTGCTCGGCGATGGCGACGCCGGCGGCGGCAGCCAATGCTTCGGCGGTCAGATCGTCGACGGTCGGGCCGAGGCCGCCGTTGACCAGCAGTACGTCGCAGTCGCGCGCCATCGTATCGAGCGTGTCGATCAGCAGCGCGCGGTCGTCGCCGATGGTGCGCTTCTCGCGGATGGTCCAGCCGTGTGCGGCGAAGCGCTGCGCGATCAGTGCCGAGTTGGAGTCGACGATATCGCCGTTCATCAATTCATTGCCGGTCAGCAGCAGTTTGATACGCATGGGCAAGGGGTCTGGTCGCAGGAGATGGAGGGATGTTACCAGCTCGCCGTTGCGGGTTACGCGGCAGTGTCGTCGTCGGATGGGGCGTTTCGCCAGCAGTCCCGACCGTCGTGTTTGGCGCTGTAGAGCGCCAGATCGGCCTGTTCGAACAGCCGCATCGTACGGCCCGCTTCGATGCTGTCGGGTATCAGCGTGGCGATACCGACCGAGGTGGTGATCGGCACCGGTTTGCCGTCGTGTTGCAGGTCCAGTGCGCGGATCGCCGCGCAGATCTGTTCGGCGACGCGCGCCGCGCCGTCGCTGTCGGTATTGATCAGCAGCAGCGCGAACTCTTCGCCGCCGACACGCGCCAGCAGGTCGCCCGAACGCTGTTGCAGGTCGGAGAGGCAGAGGCCCACTTCCGCCAGCACGAAGTCGCCGAACGGGTGGCCGAAACGGTCGTTGATGCTCTTGAAGTGGTCGAGGTCGACCAGCAGCAGCGACAGCGGGTAGCGCTGCCGGTGCGCCCGTTTCCACTCCTGCTCCAGATGAATGTCGAAGTGGCTGCGGTTGTGCAGTCGCGTCACCGGGTCGGTGAAGCTGATGTACTCCAGTTCGCGCGTGCGCTGCTCCAGCAGCAGCGTCGACTGCGCGGCGGCGATGTAGTCGCGCTGGCGCGCGCCGCCGGCGAAGAAGACGTAGAGCAGGAACAGCACGATCAGGCTGCTGATCATCGGCGCCTGGTCGAAACCGGTGATCAGCAGCGTCAGCGCCACCGGCAGCGCCAGGATCGTCGGGTAGGCGATGCGCAGCACGGTGCTGAAGGCCAGTGCCAGCGTGCCGGAGCCGATCATCGCGGTGGTGCAGAGCAGCAGCGGCACCTGCAGCGGCTTCAGCGTGTCGTCGAGCAGCGCCCACACCGTCATTGCCGACCACTGCGCCGCGTTCAGCAGCACCGCGCTGTTGAAGCGCAGCTCGAAATGGCGGAACTCCATCAGCGAGAAGCTGTACATGCGCCGCATGATCAGCAGGCGGATGGCCAGGGTGACGGCGATGCCGGCGAGGTTGGCGTAGAAGAACAGCGGTGCCAGCGTCTGCAGCTGCAGCGCCAGCGATATCGCGAACCAGAGCGCCGGGTAGGTCAGCGCGCTGTAGAGGTTCTGGCGGCCGAAGTCGCGCAGGATGCGCGCGCGCAGCTCCACCGCCAGCGTCGAGCCGGGTTCTTCGCTGCGCTCCTTGCGCCGGAGTGGCTCGAACATGCCGTTCACGCCGGTTTGATCGCCACGATGTCGGTGCGCAGGTGGGTCAGCACCGCTTCGGCGGTATTGCCGAGCAGGCGCGCGCGCACGCCGCGGCGGCCGACGGTGCCGAGCAGCACGGTGTCGACCTTCAGTTTGTTGGCGAGCCTGGGAATGGCCCGGTGTGGCTGCCCCGGCAGCAGGTGGAAGCGGTCGGCGGGGATGACAAAGTCGCGGGACAGCGTCTCGACCAGCGGCAGCAGCGCGCGGCGCTGATCGGCCAGGTAGCGGCGCGGATCGATCAGGTCGAGGTCGGCCAGTACCTGCGGCACCTCGATCACGTAGGCCGCATGCAGTTCGGCGCCAAGGATGTCGGCCAGCGCGCAGGCCTGGGTCAGCACGCGTCGGTTCAGTTGTTGCTTCGCCGCCTTGCGGCTGCCGAGGTCGAGCGTCGCCAGCAGGCGCGGCTTCTTCTTCCAGCTGCGCGAGGCGACCACCATCACCGGCGCCGGGCAGTCGCGCAGCAGGCGCCAGTCGGTCGGCGTGTAGTCCCAGCGCTCGCTGCGGTGGCCGGTCTTGATCACCAGGTCGGGCGCCTGTACCGCGCACTGCTCGTTGACCCACCCGGCCACCTCCTTGGCCCAGACCACTTCACGGTTCAAGGTGACGCCATCGCAGTCGATGGCGGCCAGCGCCTGTGACAGCTCCTGTTCGCGCTGCTGCAGCAGCGCACGGCGCGCGGCGTCGATCTGGGCGATGGTCAGCGCGCCCGGCTGGCTGTCGTCGCCAGCGCGCGCCTCCAGCCCCGCGGCATAGATGAAAGCGACGCAGTGCACGCTGGCGCCGGCGCGGCGGGCCAGCGCGATGGCGCGGGCAAGCGCTGGCTGCGAACCGCTACCGCTGTCGGCAATGGCGAGAATCCGTTGCATGTTCGACTCCTGAGGTGTTCGTTCCGGGTTGCGTCAGCGCGCCGGTGCTGCTGGCGCTGTCGGTGCCGTGTCGGTGGCCGGCTGGCGCGGCGGCAGCGTGCTGGGCTGGCCGGTTATCGACCAGAAGCGGAAACCCTGCACCCGGGCGCCCTGATAACTGACGCCCTCCATCATCAACTGGCCGTTGGGCCACCAGCTGCGCTGAATACCGTGTTCGATATCCTGCTTCATGCTGCGCTCGCTCATCAGCTGGCCGTTGTCGTACCAGGTGCGCCACGGCCCCTCGGCTCGCCCCTCGGCATCGAGGCAGCGCAGCTCCAGCCCCACCGGGGGCGCCGCCCCCTCCGCGTGCGTACCTTCCGGGCAGGCGAGGGTGTTGTCGTCGGCGTGGGCCGGCAGCGCCAGCAACAGGCCGATGGTCAGCAGCAGGAGAGGGCGCATGGTCGATGATTGTCGGTTGATGATCGATTGCCGGGCGATGAAAAGCCGTCATGGTAGTCGGCGTCATGCGATTTGTCCGGTGATGGATCAAGGGCTTTGAAAAACCATCCGTTTTGGGTTCAAATAGCGCCCCGCCCGAAAGGGCGGTTCCTCTTTAGTGCCGCAATAGCTCAGTCGGTAGAGCAACTGATTCGTAATCGCAACGCGGTTGTCGTGGTGACGGAGGCGGAAGACATGCGGTACAAGGCTTTCGGGCCGCCAGCGGTCTGATGGCGAGGTAGTGCAGACACGGTTTGAACAAGTTTTGATTTTGCCGGTGTAGCTCAGTTGGTAGAGCAGCGCATTCGTAATGCGAAGGTCGTAGGTTCGACTCCTATCTCCGGCACCAATTAAAGCAAGAAGGCTACCCCTCACCGGGTGGCCTTCTTGCTTTCCAGCCCTCCCCAGCACACCACCTTCGCCCGCGTCAACAAACGAATGCGGGCCGACGTACGCGCATCAAACGTTTATGGACGTGCACTTGATCGGCGCATGACACTTCTCTCCATCGCAGGCGATATGCCGGACGACGGTTCGGCAACAAACTCTTTCAACGATTTGGAGAAGTGAACATGACTACCGAGAATATCGAGAGCACCAACAACACCGCCCGGCGCGTGCCCGGCATCTACGAGCTGGCACGCGGGGCGCTGTCCGTCGTCGGCTTCGATCTGCTGGAATGGAAGGGAACGCCTGTGCGGATCGTATCGGCGTGGAAGCTCCTGCCGAAGAAGGTCTTGAATGACCGCGACCACGATGACGACGAAGGGTGGGTGCTGTTCCGTGCGGTCAGCAAGGACTTGGACGAGGCGACGGCCCTGCATGGCTTCGATGCTGATGAACTCGATTGCCATGCGGAGTACGACTGGTTCAGTGCCTACATCGAGCTCGCGGATGCCTACGGAGCCGAGCGCTGGCCGGTCGAGGCGCTCGCGGACTACCTGCGTGGCTACGAGGGAGTCGGGGCCAAGGACGCAGAGGCGATGGCGCAGCGCGCGTGGGACAAGGCCCTGGTCCTCTACGGCAACTTCAAGTTCGCCGACGGGAAGCCGCCAGCCTAAACCGCCTGATCCTCAATTAGCTGCTGACGGCCTGCAAGCCGTTGAGTTGAAAGGGCCATCCTGTACGGTGGCCCTTTTATTTCATGCCGGGAATACATACACGCCACCTCTTGATCGTGACTTGACTCGTGACTTGGATCGTGAAACACTTCGCCAACTCCAACTCTCGGGAAAACCCAATGCTCATCCAGATGCCGCGCGAACAACTGTTAGGACTGTCCAAGTACGACAGGATCGTTGTCTACCTGTTCCGAGAACTTACGGTGGGTATGACGCCCCATTCAATGCCGCTGGAAATCGAGTTCAGCCAAGAGCACGTACGGGTCGCGATGCGCAGAGCGATAGCGGACGGGGTGATCGATACTGAAGTTGCGAATGTACCGGACATCAAGTACACGTACGATGCTAGGCGCGAGTTTCCAGCAGAGGTTGAACAATGTGGCCCAATTACGTGGCTTCAGCGGGGCAAGGGGATGTATCGGATGCGTCGAACGCGGCGCAAGAACCTGATCGACTTCGCACAACTCCCGGAACCCGTGCTGGAGATAGCCATCGACCAGACAACACCGTTCATTTCGGCCCTGTTGGGTAACGACGAACAGGCGTTATTCACTCGGGTTCGAAACATCGACCTTCTGAGTACAGTTCTCGGGTTCAAAGCATGGCCGATCCAAGGCCACCATCGCACCTCAGTTAGCTACGGACAGATTGAAATCGATGAAGTGCAGGCGGGTATTGATCGCGACGGCGCACACACCATTGTCCCAATCTCGGGCAAAGGCGGACAGGACAAGCTGTCTTGGTCCCAAGCACTTAACCTGAATACCTACGCGCTAGAAAAGCCCCCGATGCCCGGACTAAAGGTCCGGAGCATCGGGCTGTGGCGTGACAACCTGAATACTGTCTGGATTGTCGAGTTCTCGCCTCACACGGACATCGACCAGATAGAGATCGTCAACGTCCGGCGCTTCAAGTTCCAATAAGGGCGATTCTTGAAGCCTCAATCTCGTGCTGTTTGCGCTTCTTGACACCACTCTTTCTGTCGCGTCGGCCAATGGGGCTTTCGATTCCCCAATACGCCGACGCCTCTGTCATGCCCATCCTGAGAAGCCTGGTGTCACCGAGCTTGAGCTTGTTGCGGGGCTTGGTCGGCTTAATGCCCATCGCGGCTAAGACTTGCCCGGCCACTGCTCGCGCGAGAGGCGGAGGCACCGCATTCCCGATTTGGCGGGCGCCGTGCCACTTGGTTTCGTTGAACCGAAACCAGTCAGGGAATCCGTGCAATCGGGCCATTTCCCTGACCGTGATGCAGCGGGCATATTTGTAGTGAATCGGGCGTGGGCTGGTAAACGCACCGCGAGCGGAGTCCGTGCCGGCACGGAGTGTGTTGGATACGCCGTCGAGCGGCAGCTTTAGGAAGCGTGATACCGATTCGACCTCGCCGGGTGCGGTTTCGGCAAATCTGCGCCGTGATATTTCGGTGTGTTCAGTCCGCAAACTGGCCGTCAGTACGTTGGGATTCCATTCGCGCTGATACCCAAAATACCAACCCTCACTGTCGGCGCAGCGCATGAGCCGAGCGTACTCGCTCGGCTGCCCCCACTTCTTGGTCTCGACCTCATCGCTGTTAATCAGTTTCTTAAACTGCTCAGCGTCGGGCAGGTCACCAAGTGCGTCGAGACAGGTTGGCCCGCTCGGATGGTCGCCATTTTGCTTGCCGGGCCGCGAGGTTATTGGCTCGGGGTACTCAGGTACAGCGAGCCCCCTCTTGGCGCCAATCAGGAACAAGCGCTGCCGATCCTGCGGCACACCATAGTTGCAGGCATTTAGGACACGCCACTCCTTCCGAACTTCATAGCCTTTCTTTCCGAACTCCGCGATGAGTTCCTCCAAAAACTTTCGATGCTTGCCGACAGTGAGGCCTTTCACGTTCTCGAAGACGAAGTAGTTCGCATCAAGCTCATTGACGATGCGGACGAAGTCCTTCACGAGGGAGTTCCGAGGGTCGTCCAGCGCCCGCTGGCCGATAAGGGAAAATCCCTGACATGGCGCGCCACCGAAGACGACGTCCACTTGACGATCACCTAGCCCAACCTGCTCACGAATTTTCTTACCGGTCAGCTCGGTGACTGAGCGCGCGAGAACCTTGCAGTGAGGAAAGTTGAACTCGTGAATGGCGGAATGCACCGGATCAATTTCCACCGCAGCGACCACGTCGAACCCTGCCTGCTCAAACCCCAAGCTGAGCCCTCCGGCCCCCGCGAACAGGTCGATTCCAATTGGTCTTTTCATCTCTCTGATAGTTCTCTTGCTGTGTGGCACTGGACAAACCTCCAAGGATAACTTATATGGCGCTCAAGTCGAAGTGGTAGCTGTTGGAGTTGGTTGTCGCTCGGGCACCGCCGCGCCCTTCTTGCGCATGTCGTGGGCGTACCATCGGACCGACTTCGCCGTGGCCTGTGCGCCCTCGATCCGCGCGTTGACCATCTCGGCCACCAGCGCGTGCGGGTAGCCTGCGGGGTCCATCAGCAACTCGCGGGCGAGTCGTCCGATGCCCTTGCCGCAGGGCTTCTTCTCTGTCTCTGTCGGCGCGTCTGCGGTCTCGGTGACGTCAGCCTGCGGCTGTGTGCGCTTCTCGGTCACCTTGGCCGACGTGGCCTGCCCGGACGAGTTCAGGTCGATGCTCTTGGCCTCGGCGATCTGCTCGATCCGCGCGACGAGCTTGCCTCGGGTCGCGAACGTCTTGGGACCCGCGGGCTTGTCGGCGATGCGGTTGTGCAGGGCCAGCAGTTCCTTGGTGGGCATTTCTTCCAGCTTCATGGTGCTCTCCTACGTGTTGGTGGGTACGTAGGCATTAGGTCGCGTTACCCGCGATCCGGGAGCCCCCTCGGCACGGTCTTCAGAGCATCCAACTGACGGTCGGCACGCGGCGTTCCGCAAGCGCATGAAAAAAGAGGGGATGCCACAAGGACACCCCCTCCCAAACACGGCCGGGCAACCCGTTGCCCTCTGCGCACCCAACCCGGCCGCGTTTGAACCGGTCAGCGCACGAACGCCAGGTGCGCCCGCTCGAACCCCAGGTCGTCGGCCCGGCGCTTGGTGGCCCGGTCCACGTAGAGGTCCAGCGCGCGGCAGTACGGAAGCCCCGCCAGCGCCGCCGCCTCGTCGAAGTCGTCCGAGTAGGGACGGACGCCGGCACTGCTGGCGCGGTCGGCCAGGGACGACAGAAGGTCCCGGCCGGTGCGCAGTGCCAGCACGAGGCCGGTGAGCGCGATGGCGACGGGATGGTCGGCCGGGTACGCAGGCAGCCTATTCATCGCCGCCCCCGATCAGGTCGCGATCGATCTGCCGCTCGCGCATGGCGAGCTGGACCGAGCTGAGGGGATTCGCCTTGCCGGCGTTCCAGGCGCGGATGGCGACCAGGATGCCTTGGAGGCGCGCGTCTCCCAGCTTGATGTACTCCTGCACCTTGAGGAAGTCGTCCTGCTTCATCGCGGTCGCCAATTCGACGGGACCTACCGGACGTTCCTTCGTGGGCAGGCGGTCGAGCAGCGAGAGAACGGCCGAAGCCAGCGCGACGTTGCGCGTGCCGACGGCGACCTGGGCCATGTGGCCGAGCTCGGCGGGGCCTGCGTGGGTGAGCTGCTGGATGTATTCGGTGCGCTTGGGGTCGCCGAGCGCGGCGCGGGAGAGCACCTTGACCGGGCTGTCGTAGAACGGGCGCTGCCCGGCGAGCTGCGCGTGGGGCGTGCCGGCGTCCTTGAGCAGCTTGTCCAGCTCGGCCTTGGAGCTGTCCCTGATCTGGCGGACGGCGGCCAGGGTCTCGTTCTGGGCGAAGCGGGCCAGTTCGCCCGCGCCGACGCCGGGGGCGTTCTTCCAGCGGGACGCGATCTCGTTCTTGCGGGTCTCGACGTCCTTGTTCAGGCGCTCGATGGCCTTGAGGACGCGGGAGTGGATGGCGTCCAGGCTGGACGCGAGCTCGCCGATCTGCTGCGGGCTCAGTAGCGGGGTCTGGGTGAGTTCGATCTTCATGCTCGTTGGCTCCTGTGAGGTTGATTTCCTCCGGTCGCCTGTTACGAGCGCATCCCCAGCCGCGGGGTGGTCATGCGCGCCAATGCGCTGACCGGATGCTTTCAATGTGTCGCGCAGGCACTCGCGCGCGAGCCAACGTTTGCCATGCCGTGTCCCTTCGTCCGCTGCCACCGTCGCGGTGGCATGCGAATCAAGGGCATGGCGATGTGTCACTCTCTGATGCCGTGTCAGAAGTCCTCCTCGGCGGCAGCGGCGCGGGAGCCGATGGGAAAGCCGCCCGTGCCGCCGCACTCCGTGCACATGCGCGCGCGGATGACATCCTCGGACCAGTGCGGACGAAGGCACGACATGCAACGGACGTAGCCCACAGTGCGCACCGGCTTGGGCGGCTCCACGTTGGGGTCCATCACGGACGCCCGGCGTGAGAGGTCGCCGTCGAAGGGCCAGCGCTCGGGCTCGGTGAGGACCTTCGCGATGGCGAGCTCCTCGAAGGTCTTGACCGGACGCTTGCCCGGCGTCGCACCGAGCCAGCGGTAGGTCGGGTAGCGCTTCGAGTGGGCGCGGTGCGACGTGGTGTTGAAAGGGAGGCCGAGCGCACGGTCGGCGGCGCGGGCGCTGGGGTATCGCACCCCGTTCACCTCCACGCCGACCGCCTGCGCGCTACTCGCCGCGGTTGGTGCTGCCGTGCTCACGGCGGTCCTCGTACTCGATCGACAGGCGCGCCCAGGTCTCCGCGTCGAGCCTCGGGATCGGGCCGATGCACGTCGCCTCGCAGAGCTTGGCGAGGCCGTCACGGCCGCCGAGCGCGGCCACGGTCTGTGGCGCGGACCGCTCCAGGGCGTCGAGGTTGAGGTCCAGCATCTCGGCGTGGCGGAGGACCTCCTCCACCGTCAGGTTGCTACTCATCGTCTTGCTCCTTGTTGGCGTTGTACTTGGACAGGAGCGCCACGAGCTGGGCGCGCTCGTCGGCGGGCATCTGTAGCAGCGCCTCGGCAGACAGACCGGTGTCCTCGACCCTCACGCGCAGCCTGTCGGCGAGCTGGTCGCCGTAGCGGAACTTGAGCATCACCTCCAGGAGGCGGTCGCTGTGCTTGCGGACGGTCAGCGGGCGCTCCTCGCCGGTGGCGTCGTCCCGTGTCATCGACAGTTGGCCCTGGTAGATGACGGGCTCCTCCACGCCGATGCAGGCGCGGCGGTATGCCTCATCCAGCAGGGCGTCCATCGCGACGTCGATGGCCTGCTCCCAGCGGCGGCGGAACTCCAGGTCCTTGGTCTTGTACTCGAACGCGAGGCGGCGGGAGATGCCGCACACCTGGGCCGCCTGTTTAGGCGACGCGGTGTCCTCCAGTATCTGAAGGAACAGCTCCTGCACCTCGGGGGTGAATTTCTTCGTGGCCATGGGCCGACTCCCGAAAAATGGTGTTGAACTTGATCGTGCCGTGTTAATGCGCGCGGGCACGCCATCGTTTCGGTAAGTGCATCAGCCAGTTAGGAGGTGTCGGCCCTCGAATCGATGATTAGCGGGTCGCTCTGTCGGTGCTGGTCTACGTGCGCGAGGGGGAGGTCTGGCGCGCGGTTGGACGGCAATCGGCCGTGATGCCCTCATTCGCGCCAGAGCTTCCCAACCCTCTGACCGGGGCGCCAGCCGTACTCACCCGACGAGTAGAGGACGATCGAGTGCCCGGAGCGGAAGCGCTCGGCAGCCTCTGCGGGGGTGCACCCGGTATGCCTTGCCGCATCCTCGGCGTCCCGGACCCTTGCGCGCTCGTTGAACCAGGACAGCAGTTCGGCCTTTGTCGGGGGACCGGGCCGTGCCGCTCTTGTTCCAGGTTCGACCACGGTATTCTCTGCGTGAGCGTTCATCGTGTTTTCCTTCTTTGGGTTGGTTATTCAGAATCAGAGTCCGGGCAGAGTCCGAGTTCGTTTTCTAAAGAAACGAACTCTCTGGACTCTCGTCTGCCGTGGCCGAACTCTCGTCCGAACTCTCAGCGCCGGATGGCCGCATAAGCTATTGTTTTTGAACAGGGTTCAGGGTTCAGGCAGGTGCCGGACTCTCCGAACTCTCGAGAGTCCAAAAGCAGAGTCCAGGAGAGTTCGCGGGCAGTCATGCGACCGCCTCGACCCGCACCACCTTCGGCGCCGTGGTGTGCTTGCCGACGCGCTCACACCAGAGCCAGAAATGGCGACCGTTCCAGCTTGCCCGCACGGCATCGATGCGCCCCTCGGGCACCTTGTCCGCCGCGGCCCGCTTGGCCGAGCTCTTGCTCATGCCGAGGTACTTGATCGCGGCGTCCACGAGGTCGGCTGCCTTGAGCGTGCCTGCCGCCGCGCCCAACTCGCAGGCCAGGGCGAGAAGCCCGTCGCTCTGCGTCGCCGTTTCCCCGAAGTCGGAGGCCGCGTCGTCCATCACGGTCGGCTTGAGTACCAGGGAGTCGGCCATCTTCTCCAGGTTGAAGCGCATGGGACCCTCGCGCTCGGCGTCCTTCTGCTTTTGCACCCTCATGGTGATGGCGCGCCCGTCCTTGTCGCGGTCCACCTCGACGGTGGTGTCCATCGCGCCCAGCAGCGCCGTGCTTCCGCGCATCCCCCTGCTCGTGTCCTTGCCCGAGTGGTGCACCACAACCACGGCGGCACCCGTCGCGTCGCGCAGCCTCTTCATGCTGGCGATGTAGCGGCCCATGTCCTTGGCCGAGTTCTCGTCGGCGCCGGCAGCCGTCTGGTTCAGGGTGTCGATGACGACCAGCTTGAGCGGCCCGAGCTCGTCGGTCACAGCCTTCACGAAGGCGCGCACAGTTCCATCCTTCTCCGCAGCAAAGTTAATCTCATCCCGCATGAGGCGGAAGTCGAAGGCGCGCCCCTGTGCGCGGCGATCCTGTTTCCAGGCGCGGACCCGCTTTCCAAGACCCGGCGCACCCTCTGCGGCGATGTACAGGACCGCGCCCCGCTCGACGCCGCGCCCGTGCCACTCGATACCGCCCGCGATGGCCATCGACATATCCACGGCCAGGAACGACTTGCCGGACTCGGGGGCGCCATAGATTGCAGCGAGGCTGCCCTCGGTGAGCACGCCGGGGATGAGCCACTTCGGCGGTGGCAGCGCTTCCAGCTCGTCGATGCTCAGGAAGCTCCAACGGGCCTGTTTCTGCTCGCCCAGGCCGTCATCTTCCCAAGGCTCAAAGTCGTCCTCGGGGTCGGGGTTGGGAACCTGCCCGCCAGCTTCATGGACCAGCTTGTAAAGCAGGCGCGCGGTCACGGGTTCGCCGTGCGGCGCGTCGGCGTGGAAGGAATCCCACCGATTGCCGATGATCCAGGCGTCGTCGGCGTACTTCGCGTCCTGCGTGGACCAATCGATGAATTCCTGCCGTGCCTCGCCGTTGGTGGCGTGATGACAGGCCATCGCAAGGTCGCGCCACTTCTTCTCGTCCTGGAACTCCTCCACGTCCAGACATTCGAGCGCGCCTTCAAGCTGGCGCGGCGTGAGCTCGCCTGCCTCACGCTCGGAGCGCTCGCGGACGGGGCGGCGCACGGCATCCAGCGCGGTCATCGGCAGGTCGGGCATGTCCGCGAGGTCGGGTGAGAACTCGTCCCAACGGTAGAGGCCACCGCACGGATGGACGGAACCGGCCGCGACCACCTGCCTGCCGGAGGTCTTGAACTCGATGCCGGGGAAGTCCTCCAGGCTTTCGAGCGTCAGCATGTCGGCGGGCTTGCGGAAGTAGAAGTGGTGCCCGCCGCTGCCGGTCACTACGTGCGGGGCGACGGACAGCTCGATGCCGAGCGCGGCTGTCACCTCGGCGAGGCTGTCGCGACCCTCGGGGAAGTTGCGCGGATCAACGTCCAGCACAACCACGTCGGAGGGGATGCGGAACCCCACGTTCAGACCGCTGTGCTGGGCACGTTCGAGCACTGCCTCTGCGGAGTAGGCGCGGCGCTGCCACGTCGGGTCGATGGGAGTCTTGCCGCGATCCCGACCACGCTGGTCCTTCTTGTTCCATGCGTGCAGTGGGATCAGGTCGAGCCCGGCCTCGCGGTAGCGGACCATCTCGCCGAACGATGGCGTCGCGGCGTCACGCCCCGCGGCATCATTGATCCCGTGAGCTTTGGACGGCTCCGACTCCCTCTGTGCTGTTCCCTTGCGCCCGCCTTGCTCGCGGGCGTTTTCTTTTGTGGCCATCGGTCAGCCCTCCACGTTCGCGCGATCAGCACGAGCCTTGCGCGATTCGTAGGAGCGGGACAGCGGCTGCACCTCGACCATGTAGGCGCGCAAGTCGGCAACGCGATAGCGGATGATCTTCGGACCGACGCGCTGGTAAGTCGGGCCGCGGCGCTGGCTGCGATACCAGTTCAAGGCGTTGGGGCTGAGGCGCAGGAAGGCTGCTGCCTCGTGGACGTTGAGCAGCGCCTCGTCGGGCAGCGCGTGGAGTTCGCGCAGCTCGGCAAGCGTCAGCGTCAAGCGGGTGGGATTTGTCATCTCTTGGACTCCGTTCAGCGATCCCCGCAAGGCGATGTGCCGGTGCGGGGACTGCCTGCTGTGCGTCGCAGAGATGGACCCGTTAGCTCCCCTCAGTCAGCGGGGCGGGTCGCTCATGTATGGCCTGAGCAAGCCTTCGTCGCGTGGGCGGTGCCACCCGACGAAAATGAATATGCCACAAGGCGATGGCGCGAAATACCATTACTTCTTCGGTCATCCAGGTGAGTCCGTGGTGATCCGAACAGGTCCGAGCGGCTCGGTATCAGGCCGAACCGGCCCGGACGCGACACGGGCTGTCTGGTGAGACCGTGCGGCTATTCCTTGGGCTTCGGCGGCCATTCTCCGGGCGTCCAGGTCAGACCGAGCGTGTCCAGCACCTTGGCCGACGCCTTCTCCTGCCACGTCCGCAGGTGGTGCAGGCTGGGGTTCAGGTAGCCCATCGTGACGTTGCCCGCCGCGTGGTTCAGCAGGAATTTCAACTCGGCGATGGGCACGCCCGATTCGAGGGCCAGCGTCGCGTAGGTGTGCCGTAGCGCGTGGCCGATCAAGTCGCCCAGCTCGTACTGCGCCACCTCGGCGACGTGGCCCGACTTCGAGTCGGCGGGGAACAGCCAAGGCGAGCGCCGATAGGCCAGCTTGTTCTGCTCGATCCTGTGGGCGACGAGGTCTTGCAGTGGGCCAGACAGCGGCAGGTCGAAGGCGCGGGCCGCTCCACCCTTGGGCTTCGGCACATGCAGGGCGTCGCCCGAGTCGTTCAACTGCTCGGCCCTTGCCTCGCAGGCGGCGGTGCGGCGCATGCCCGTCAGAATCATGAACAGATGGAGGTCGCGGCGCACGGGGTTGCCCAGCGCGACCACCGCCGTGCCCCATGCCTTCAGCTTCTCGGCGTTGGCATCCACCTTGCGCCGCTTGAGCCCGTGGTAATCGACGTTGGCGGTCGGGTTTGCGGGAAGGTCGGGGTGCTCGCGCAGGCCGCGGTTATAGACGGCGCGCAGGATTCTGAAAACGGTATCTGCCGTGGGCGCGCCATGCTTCGCGGTGATGCGGACGTGGCGCTCACGCACACCGGCACGGTCCGCGCCGAGTTCGGCCAGGGGCTTGTCGAGCCAGTCGGAAAGGTACTGATTGCAGCAGTAGCGGTAGTCATCCTTGGTGCGTTGAGCCAGCGGCTTGGCCGCAAGGTGCAGGTCGAGCGCCTGCCTGAGCGTGATGCCCTGCGCCCGTGCCTTGCGGCGCTCCTCGTTCGGGTTGGTGCCGCTGCGCATGCCGACGAGGGTCTGCCGTGCGGCGTCGCGTGCCTGCTTCGCGTCGAGCGCGGGGTGGTCGCCCAGCTTCGCGCGGACCTGCTTGCCATTGACCAGCGACTGGACGTAGTAGGCCCGCTTGGTCGCTGTCACGATAAGGTAGAAGCCCCTGAGTTCGGGGTCGGCGTAAAGGACTGACTTGCCCCGTTCGGGGTTGTTAGCTCTCTCGACGAGGGCCTGTGTTATCTTTGCTTTCATGATGTTGGCTCCGTATGGAGCGGGTCACGGCGCGAACACGGTTTAGCACCACAAGGTGCCGTGTGTTCGCACGACGATTTGCCCGCTGACGAAGCCATTAAGTCGCGGTTTTGCTTGCTTGTAAGCGCCTTATGCCATCTGATAGTGAATCATGGTGCGGCCTATACGCGCCGATTCGTAATCAGTAGGTCGACGGTTCGATTCCGCCTTGCGGCACCACTTCTCCCTCCCGGCTTTCTCTCTTCTTCCAGCAGTGGCCAGTGCGGTGACCATGTCGGTCATCGCCCCGACGGCGTGATCACAGGCTGAAGAAGCTGACCCGGGCGGTCAGCTGGTTCGCCAGCGTGGCCAGTTCCCGGCTGGAGGCGGCGACCTGATCCGAGCCGGTCGAGGTCTGCACGGTGGCGTCGTGGATGCGCACGATGTTCTGGCTGACCTCCTCCGCCACCGCGCTCTGCTCTTCGGAGGCGTTGGCGATCTGCGCGTTCATGTCATTGATCGCGCCGACTTCCCGGCGAATGCGGACCAGGGCGCTCTCCGCGAGGCTGGTCTGTTCCACCGTGCGTCTGGCCAGTTCGCGGCTCTCCTGCATGACGTCGGCGGCCCTGTTCGCCCCCTCCTGCAGCTTGCCGATCATGCCGCGGATCTCCCGGGTCGAGTCCTGGGTGCGGGCGGCGAGGGCGCGCACTTCGTCCGCCACCACGGCGAAGCCCCTGCCCTGTTCGCCGGCGCGCGCGGCCTCGATGGCGGCGTTGAGGGCGAGCAGGTTGGTCTGCTCGGCGATGGCGTTGATCACCTCGGTGCTCTGTTCGATGTCGCGAATCCGCGCCATCAGCTGTTGCTCGGCGGCGGTGGCGTCCGCGCGGGCGAGCAGCTGGTCCATCGGCGTGGCGGACTGCTGGTAAAACGCGCGCAGCCGCTCTATCTCCTGCAGATGGTGTTCGAGATCCTGGTCGCGGTCGACCAGCACCGCATCGCGGATGGAGATGGCGCGATCGTGGACACTGCCGCGAAAGTTGATGGCGTGACGCTGCTTGACGGTGGCTCCTTCACTGACGCCTCTCAGGGTGTCGTCGATGAAACCGACGCGCTGGATGCCGATCAGCGTGATCAGCACCATCAGGGCCAGAATCAGACCAAAACCCGCGCCGAGGCGTTGGGCAACTGTGAACTGCGAGGACATGTTGGCTCCGTTTTTCATTTATTGATGCCGCGCTCGTGCGTACAAGTGGCGGCGGGTGGGCGCCCTGTTATTGTGCGCGGCGAGTATAGGAACGGAACTTGATCCCGGATAATTATTGGGTTGATTGTCGGCGGCTATTTGCATGCCGACGCACGGTGTGCAGGCGTTCGGGGGTTGAATGCCGGCGAGACGAGCCTGTGATATCTTGCGGGCCTTTTTGCGCAAGGAGACAGTCGTGAGCCTGACCGAAGACCAACGCCAGATTTTCGACATGGCGCGCGCGTTTGCGCGCGATGTGCTTGCCCCCGGTGCCGCCGCCCGCGAGGCGGCCGGGCTGATCGAGCCGGAAGTGCGCGCCCAGCTGGGCCAGCTCGGTTTCCTCGGCATGACAGTCGACCCACAGTGGGACGGCGCCGGTACCGACTATGTCTCCTACGCGCTGGCATTGATGGCGGTGGCCGAGGGCGACGGCGCCGTGTCGACGATGATGAGTGTCCACAACGCGCCGTTCTGCGCGATTCTCGAACGCTTCGGCAGCGACGAGCAGAAAGAGCGGGTATTGCGCCCGGCGGCGCGCGGCGAGTTCATCGGCGCCTTCGCGCTGACCGAGAGCCACGCAGGCTCCGACGCCAGCGCGATCCGCACCCGCGCCGAGCGGCGCGGTGACCACTACGTCATCAACGGCAGCAAGCAGTTCATCACCAGCGGCAAGATCGGCGGCTGGACCGTGGTCTTTGCCGTCACCGACCCGAGCAACCCGAAGCGTGGCATCAGCGCTTTCCTGGTGCCGAACGACAGCGAGGGCTTCACCGTCACCAACACCGAGAAGAAGCTCGGCCAGCGTGCGTCGGATACCTGCAGCCTCGCCTTCGACAACCTCGAAGTGCCGGTCGAGAACCTGATCGGCAACGAGGGCGAGGGTTACAAGGTGGCGTTGTCCAGCCTCGAAGCCGGTCGCATCGGCATCGCCTCGCAGTGCATCGGCATGGCACAGGCGGCGCTCGATTGCGCCATCGCCTACGCCAGGGAGCGCTCCTCGTTCGGCAAGACGCTGCTGGAGCACCAGGCGGTCAGCTTCCGCCTCGCCGATGCGAAAACGAAACTGGAGGCGGCGCGCCATCTGGTGCTGCACGCGGCGCGGCTGAAGGATGCCGGCGAGCCGGCGCTGGAGACCGCCTGCATGGGCAAGCTGTTCGCATCGGAGATGGCCGAGCAGGTCTGCTCCGTCGCGATCCAGACGCTGGGCGGTTACGGCTACGTCGAGGATTTCCCGGTCGAGCGTATCTACCGCGACGTGCGTGTCTGCCAGATCTACGAGGGCACGTCGGACGTGCAGAAGATCATCATCGCGCGCGGCTTCTGAGTTTGTACCGGAAAAAGTCGTCCTGGCTTTAAATTCGTCATTCCGCGCGTAGTCGCGGAATCCATGGTCACCGCACACCATTGGATGGATTCTGCGACTGCGCTTCGCTGCGCGCAGAATGACGAAGGGTGTCGGCGGCTTTTTCAGAGGTTCCCTAAACAAGAACGCCCCGCTGAGCGGGGCGTTCTTGTTTCCGGCCAGCGCGGCTGTTTCTGGCCGACGCGGCTACTTGCCAGCGACCGGGTAGTTCCTGATCGGCACCAGCGGATGGAGGGCGAGCGCGATGCCTTCGTCGACGAAGCGGTCGTTCTCCAGCAGTTTCTTGCGCCGCACGAAGCGTGACTCACCGCCGCGACCGTCGATCACCTGCAGCGTGTCGAGGCCGGCGCGGCTGTTGAACAGCGGCTGCAGCTCGACGTTGAACAGTACCACCGACAGCGTGGCCACCTTGATCGAGCGGTTCCAGTCGAAGCCGGCGGGGACCGAGCCGTCGCCGGCGCGGGCGAACCCCGGTTTGCGACTGACGCCGTACCACTGCGCCAGATGGTCGAGGCCGATGTTGTGGGTGGCGTCGTGCTCGATCAGGTCGGTGAACAGGATGGCGTCGATGCCGCCCTGCTCCTGCAGCGATTTCGCCGTCGAGATCATCACCGCGCGCCAGGTGTTGGTATCGACGCGACCGGTGGTCGGGTCGTAGATCTCGCCGTAGGTGCGTATCGCCTGGTTCCAGGCGTTATCGAACAGGTGCGCTGGCGCGATCTCGAAGCCGTGGCTTTGCAGGTGGTTGCGCACGCGGCCATCGATGCGTGCCGCCGCTTTCTGCAGGTGGTAGCGGGTCGGCTCGCCGGAGAAGTTGGTGCTGGCGATGACGATGCGTTTCACCGGCTTCTGCTTCAGCAGCTCGCGGTCGATCTCATAGGGGAAGAGGGTGGCGCTGTTGTACTCGGTGGAACTGCAGCCGCTCAGCGCGAACAGCGCGGCGAGCAGCAGGGCCAGGGCCGTGCGTGGCCAGGCGAAGAGTGCCGTGCGTGGCCAGACGAGGAGGACCGCATGCGGCCAGGTGAAGAGTGCGGTGTGGTGCCGGACAATGACTGAGGATCGCATGCGGGGTTCCGGAGCCTGATTTGTTAAAGTGGCGGCCATTCTAGGGCCTGTCGTCGCGGTAGTTAAAGTCGAGCGGCACGCCGTCCATCATTCGCTGCCGGATCTCCAGGATGAATGCTTCCATCTCGCTGCCGCTCGCGCAGGCGCTGCCGCTGCATGTCCAGTCGCTTGGCGAGCAGGGCAGTTGGGTACTGCTGTTGCACGGACTGTTTGGTGGTGGCGACAACCTCGGCTCGCTCGGGCGCGCGCTGTCGACGCGACATCGCGTGTTGCTGGTCGACCTGCGCAACCACGGCCGTTCGCCGCATGCCGACGACTGCTCGCTGACGGCGATGGCGGCCGATATCGCCGCGTTGCTGCGTCGCTTCGATATCACCTCGTGTGCAGTGGTGGGCCATTCGCTCGGCGGCAAGGTGGCGATGCAGCTGGCGCTGGCGGCGCCGGCGCAGGTGACACGTCTGGTGGTGGCCGATATCGCGCCGGTCGATTATCCGGCGCACCACCAGCCGGTGTTCGCCGCGCTGCGCGGTGTCGATCTGGCGCGGGTGGAGAGGCGCAGCGATGCGGAGTTGCAGTTGGCCCGGCAGCTCGATGATGCCGGCCTGCGCGCCTTCCTGCTGAAGAACCTGGTGCGCGAAGAGAGCGGTTTTCGCTGGCGCATCAACCTCGACGCGCTGGAGCGCAACTACGGCCAGTTCACCGTGGCGCCGCAGGGCGCGCCGTGGCCGGGACCGACCCTGTTCATTCGCGGCGGCGATTCCGACTACATCCGCGCTGAACACGAATCGGCGATGCGCGCCCGCTTTCCCGCCTTCGAACTCGCCACCATCCCCGGTGCCGGTCACTGGCTGCACGGCGAGCGGCCGGCCGAGTTCAACCGGCTGGTCGGCGACTTCCTGTCATGACCAATACCTACTTTCTGTCATGACCAATACCTACTCCGCCCATGAGCAGCAGCTGGCCGATCTGCTGCAGCGCCGCATCGACGAGCGCTGTCTGCAGCTGCCACTGCTGCCGCGCGTCGTTACCGAGGTGCTGCGCCTGACTGGCGATACCAGCGCCGACCTGCGCCAGCTGACGGCGCTGATCGAGGGCGACCAGAGCCTGGCCGGCCATGTGTTGCGCACGGCGCAGGCGGCCGCCTTCGGCGGGCTGGAAGTCGGTTCGTTGCGCGCCGCGCTGCAGCGGCTCGGCATGCGCAACATCGCCACCATCGCCATCACCGCTGCGATGGGGCCGAAGCTGTTCGTCGCACCCGGTTGTGAGGTGCTGGTGCGTCAGCTGTGGCAGCAGTCGCTCGGCGCGGCGCTGTGGGGGCGCGAGATCGCCGCGCTGCGCCGTCTCGATGGCGAACAGGCTTTCCTCTGCGGGTTGCTGCACCGGGTCGGCGAGCCGGTGATCCTGCACGAGGTGATGGAGGCGAGCCTGCGCCTCGGTTTCGCGCCCGATACGGCGTTGCTGCAACGTCTGCTGGCGCGCTTCGGCACGCGGGTCGGGCTGGAGCTGGCGGCGCACTGGCAGTTGCCGGACAGCGTGATCGAGGTGATCGCCGCACTGGCCAGCGATCAATTGCGCTCGCCGCTGGCCTGCACGGTTGCCTGTGCCGCCGAGTTGGCCGCACTCGACGGCCAGACGCCGTGGCCGTCGCGGCTCGCGGTGCTCGACGGTGACGAGCTGCAGCGTCTCGAACGTCACCGCGAGACGATCGCCGCGATGGTCGCTGCGCTCGCCTGACCCGCGCCGCCCCTGCCGTCCGTCGCGGCGCGTGCGCGCCGTCACGGCGGCCCGCGCTGCAATGACTACACTTCGCGACAGGTTGGTGGCACGGATCGATCGCCTGTCCGGCGAAAACAGTCCGGCGACGATGGCCAGGCGAGGGCGAGATGGCGGTGGAAGCAGCGATGGAAGCGGGTGTGCAGCAGCGCAGTCAGTACAACGTGCGGGTGGTGGAGCGACCGCCACTGCGGCGCATTGTCGTGCTCAATCCGAAAGGTGGTTCGGGCAAGACCACGCTGTCGACCAATCTCGCCGGTTTTTACGCCGCACAGGGTTTTCGCACCGCGCTGCTCGACTACGACAGCCAGGGCTCCAGCAGCTTCTGGCTCGATCGCCGCGCCGACAATCGACCCTCGATCGAGGGGATCCCCGCCTGGCGCCAGCCGCTCAATGTCACCCGCAACTGGCATCTGCGTGTCTCGCCCGATACCGAGCGGCTGGTGATCGACACGCCGGCGGCGCTGGATGTCATGCAGTTCCGACCGACACTCGAAGGTGCCGCGGCGATCATCATTCCGGTACTGCCGTCCGATATCGACATCCACGCGGTTTCGCGCTGTGTTGCCGAACTGCTGATGCAGGGCGGCATCAGCCGCGAACCGTCGCGCATCGCCATCGTCGCCAACCGCGTGCGTCGCAATACGCAGGTCTACCAGCGCCTGCTCGGCTTCCTCAATTCGCTGCGCATTCCCTTCATCTGCACGCTGCGCGACACGCAGAACTACATCCGTGCCGCGGAGCAGGGGGTGTCGCTGTCGGAGATGTCGGCGTCGCAGGTGCGCGAGGATATGCCGGCGTGGGAAGAGCTGATCCGCTGGATCGAATCGCGACCATCGCCGGAACCGGAGCGGCGGGTGGGTTAAGTCCTCCCCTGCGCAGTAGGGGAGGTGCCCCGAAGGGGCGGAGGGGTCCGGGGTTTGTATCGGAGCATGACCCCCTCCCCCCTGCGGGGTACTCCCCCTGCTACGCAAGGGGAGACTGAACTCGTGACAGTCGGATCGAATTAATTGGCGACAGCTGTCGCTGCCACCATCGCCGTCGTCAACTGCTGCAGCTCTTCATCGCTGATCACATACGTCGGCATCGCGTAGATCAACTTGCCGAACGGTCGCGCCCAGACACCGCGTTCGACCAACACCTGCTGCACCGCCGCACTTTTCACTGACTCTTTCATCTCGATGACACCGATCGCGCCGAGCGTGCGCACGTCGGCGACATCGGTCTGCGCGCGTGCCGGCTCCAGTCCCGCTGTCAGCGTTGCTTCGATACGGGCGATATTGCGTCGCCACGGCTGCGACAACAGCAGCTCGACACTGGCGCAGCCGACGGCGCAGGCCAGCGGGTTGGCCATGAAGGTGGGGCCGTGCATGAAGGCGCCGGGTGCGCCGTTCGAGATGCCATCGGCGACGCGCGCGTTGCACAGCGTTGCCGCCAGCGTGATGTAGCCGCCGGTCAGCCCCTTGCCGACACAGAGAATGTCGGGGCTGATGCCAGCGTGCTCGCAGGCGAACAACGCGCCGGTGCGACCGAAGCCGGTGGCGATCTCGTCGGCGATCAGCAGCACGTCGTAGCGGTCGCACAACTCGCGCAATCGGCGCAGATAATCGGCCGAATAGAAATTCATGCCGCCGTAGGCCTGCACGATCGGTTCGATGATGACGGCGGCGAGCTCGTGCGCGTGTTGCGCCAGCATTGTTTCGAGCGGCGCGATGTCGTCGTCTCTGCAACTTTCACCGAAACGTGGCGATGGTTTTGGCGCGAACAGCTGCTGCGGCAGCACGCGATTGAACAGCGTGTGCATGCCGCCGACCGGGTCGCTGACCGACATCGTCATGAAGGTGTCGCCGTGATAGCCACAGCCGAACGACAGCAGCCGGTGTTTGTCGCCGCGACCCTGCGCCAGCCAGAACTGCTGCGCCATCTTGATCGCCACTTCGACCGCCACCGAACCGGAGTCGCTGAAGAAGACGCGTTCGAGGCCGGCCGGCGTCAGCGTGACCAGATGTTTCGCCAGCCGCGCCGCCGGTTCGTGGGTGAAGCCGCCGAACATGACGTGCGCCATCCGTTCGAGCTGCGTCGTCACCGCCGCGTTCAGCGCCGGATGGTTGTAGCCGTGAATCACCGACCACCACGAGGCGATGCCGTCGATCAGCTCGCGACCGTCGGCCAGCTGCAGCTTCGCACCGCGTGCGCTGACCACCGGCAGCACGGCCGGCGGCTGTGTCGCCGAGGCGTAGGGATGCCACAGGTGGTCGCGGTCGATCTGCAGGATCTGTTCGGGTGTCAGCTGGCGTGTCGGTGTCGTCATGGCGGCTCGGTTATCCAGGCTCTGCGCGCTGAAGGCCGGCCATTGTAGATAGATAAAGAGCGAGCGCCACGACGGCGGATGGCTGGGTGCTGTCGTCTACACTTGCGCGACGTCGCCACGTCTCCCTCTATGCAATAGGGGGAGTCCCCCGCAGGGGGGAGGGGGTCTGCCCTTCAACTGCAACTGCGGACCCCTCCGCCTCGCTGTCGCTCGGCACCTCCCCTACTGCGCAGGGGAGGACCGGAACCCCGGAGTCCCCGATGCATAAAGAACTCGAGCGCGTCGCTCACGAAATCGGCACCGTGCTGCTCGGCAAGGAGCGGCAGGTGCGGCTCGCGCTCAGCTGCCTGCTCAGCGGCGGCCACCTGCTGCTGGAGGATCTGCCCGGCATGGGCAAGACCACGCTGGCGCACGCGCTGGCCAGGGCGCTGGGGCTGCAGTACCGGCGCGTGCAGTTCACCAGTGACCTGCTGCCGGGCGACATTCTTGGCAGCAGCGTGTTCGAGCGCGACAGCGGCCGCTTCCAGTTTCTTCCCGGGCCGGTCTTCACGCAGGTGTTGCTGGCCGACGAGATCAACCGCTCGACACCGAAGACGCAGTCGGCGCTGCTCGAAGCGATGGCCGAGGGGCAGGTGACCATCGACGGCGAGACGCGACCGCTGCCCGAACCCTTCTTCGTCATCGCCACGCAGAACCCGGTAACGCAGTCCGGCACCTACCCGCTGCCGGAGTCGCAGCTCGACCGCTTCCTGATGCGGCTGTCGCTCGGTTATCCCGATCCGGCCGCGGAGCGCCGCCTGCTCTCCGGCGAGGATGCGCAGCAGCGGCTGCCGCAGCTGCAGCAGTGCCTGACCGTGGCGCAGCTGCGGCAGCTGCAGCGATCGGTTGACCAGGTGCACGCGGCCGATGCGCTGCTCGACTACGTGCAGCGGCTGATCGCCTATACCCGCAACGAACCCGGTTTTGCCGTCGGCCTGTCGCCGCGCGGCGCACTGGCGCTGCTGCGCGCGGCCAAGAGCTGGGCGCTGCTGCACGGTCGCGGCCATGTCGTGCCGGAGGATGTGCAGACGGTGCTGGCGCCGGTGGTCGAGCACCGGTTGCACGCCAATGTCGAACACGTCGGCGACGGCAGCGCGCTGGTGCAGCAGATGCTGCGCCGCGTCGCCGTGGTCTGAGCGCACGACGACCATGGCGATGCGACCGCCGTCGCGCGCGCAGCGCTGGATCGCGCGGCGCTCGCCGCCGGCGCGCCGGGTGACGCTGAACCAGCGGCGCATCTTCATCCTGCCGTCGCGGGTCGGCGTCGCCTTCCTGTTGTCGCTGATGGTACTGCTGCTGGCGGCAATCAACTTCCAGAGCAACCTGATCTTCGCGCTCGCCTTCTTTCTGCTCAGCCTGATGCTGGTCGGCATTCTGCACACCTTCGGCAACCTCTCCGGGCTGACCATAGAAGCCGTGCGCGCCCATCCCACCTTCGCCGGCGAGCAGGCCGAGTTCGATCTGCAGCTGAGCAGTGCCGGCAAGCGCCACTACCGCGCGCTGCATCTCGGCTGGCCCGGCAGCGGTTCGGAGGCGACGGTGTCGGTGGCGCCCGGCGCCAGCAGCAGCGTTCGGCTGTTCCTGAAGGCGGAGCGGCGCGGCTGGCTGCAACCGCCGTGGCTCTGCGTCGAGACCGTCTACCCGCTCGGCCTGCTGCGCGCCTGGAGCTGGATCGACCTCGACATCGCCGCGCTGGTCTATCCGCGCCCGCTGCCGGGGCCGCGCCCCGACAGCGTCGGCAGTGGACAGCCCGATGGCGAGCGGCAGCTGCGCATCGGCAGCGAGGATTTCCACGGCTTTCGCGCCTATCGACCGGGTGACAACCTGCGCCATGTGCTGTGGCGCGCCTGGGCGCGCGGCCAGCCGCTGCAGTCGAAGCAGTTCGCCGAGCTGCAGATGCGCTCGCACTGGCTCGACTGGGAGGCGACCAGCGGCGAGCGCGAGCAGCGCCTCGGCCTGCTCTGCCACTGGGTGCTGGAGCTGGAGCGACGCGGCGAGCCCTACGCGCTGCAGCTGCCCGACGCGACGCTGCCGCTTGGCCTCGGCGAGCGCCAGCGCGAGCAGGCACTGCGCGCACTGGCGCTGTTCGGCCTGCCACCGCAGCCGCCGCGGCGCGGGCGGGAGTGAGCTGATGTTGCGCGCGGCGGTAAACAGCCCGGTGGAAACATCGACAGGCATCGTGCAGTGGCTGCCGCGCTGTGCGCTGGGCTGGCTGCTGGTGGCGCAGTTCGCGCTGATCGCGCCGCACCTGTCGCGGTTGCCGCCGTGGGTGATCGGCATCTGGCTGCTGGCCGCGGCGTGGCGGGTGATGATGCTGCGCGGCCGCTGGGGATTGCCGTCGTGGTGGCTGAAACACCTGATGCTGCTGCTCGCGGTGGTCGGCGTGCGGCTGCACTACGGCAGCTTCATCGGGCTGGAGCCAACGGTGGCGCTGCTGATCAGCGCCTTCTGCCTGAAGCTGTTCGAGGCGCGCCAGCGCCGCGACGCCTATCTGCTGCTGTTCCTCGGTTTCTTCGTCGCGGCGACGCAGTTCCTGTTCGACCAGTCGCTGCTCAGTGCGCTCTACATGCTGTTGCCGGTGCTGCTGCTGGTGGCGGCGCTGGAGGCGCTGCACCGCAGTGACCGCGACGGCTGTTCACTGGCGCCGCTGCGCTCGGCGCTGCTGCTGTCGGCGCAGGCGCTGCCGCTGATGGTGCTGCTGTTCCTGGTGATGCCGCGTTTCGCGCCGCTGTGGCAGGTGCCGATGGCGCGCGACAGCGCTCGCACCGGCATGTCGGAGCAGATGGGGCCGGGCGATATCGCCAACCTGTCGCAGTCGGCCGAGCTGGCGTTCCGCGCCGTGTTCGACGGCAGCGTGCCGCCAGCGTCGGCGCTCTACTGGCGCGGCCTGGTACTCGACCAGTTCGACGGGCGGCACTGGCGGCAGGGCCGCTTCAGCGACGCGCCGCGCGCGATGATCGGCGAGGAGCCGGTGCGCGGCGCGGTGCTCGACTATCAGGTTTTCCTGGAGCCGACCGGCCAGCGCTGGCTGTTCGCGCTGGAGCGACCGTTTCGCATCGACCAGCGCACGCTGCTGACCTACGACTACCGGCTGATCGCCTTCGAGCCGCTCTACGCCAAGTTCGGTTATCGCGCCCGTGCACTGCCCGAGGCGGTGCTCGACCAGCACCTCGACGCGCGGCTGCGCGAGCGCAACCTGCAGCTGCCGCAAGGGGTGAATGGCGAAGCGGCGGGCAACCCGCGCACCCGCGCCTGGGTCGAGGGGCTGCGGCAGCAACATCGCGACGATGCCGCGCTGGTGCGGGCGCTGCTCGAACACTTCCGGCGCGAACCGTTCGTCTACACGCTGCGACCGCCACTGCTTGGCAGCGATGCCATCGACGAATTCCTGTTCGACACCCGTCGCGGCTTCTGCGAGCACTACGCCAGCGCCTTCACCTTCGCGCTGCGTGCCGCCGGCGTGCCGGCGCGGGCGGTGATCGGCTACCAGGGGGGGGAGGTCAATCCGCTCAATGGCACCGTGCTGGTCCATCAATTCGATGCCCACGCCTGGAGCGAGGTGTGGCTGGAAGGGCGCGGCTGGGTACGCTTCGACCCAACCGCCGCGGTGGCGCCGCAGCGTATCGAACGCGGGCTGGAAGGGGCCGTCGCCAGCGGTGAGTTCCTCGCCGGTTCGCCGCTCTCGGCCAACCGCTATCGCGGCATCGCCGCGCTCAACCGGCTGCGGCTGCAGCTCGATCAGGTCAACTACCAGTGGACGCGGCTGGTGCTGAACTACCGCGACGATACCCAGCAGCAGATCCTGCAGCAGCTGCTGGGCGGGCTGCAGCCGTGGCGCATCGCGGTGTTTCTGATCGGCGGCGGTCTGCTGCTGTTCGGTGCGGTGGCGCTGCTGCTGTTCTGGCGTCAGCGACCACCGCCACTGCCGCCGGCGCAGCGGCTCTATCAGAAACTCTGCCGCCGGCTGGCGCGGCTCGGCTACCCGCGCCCGGTTGGCATGGCGCCCGGCGACCATGCGCGCTGGGTGGTGGCGCAGCGGCCCGACTGGTCTTGGCTGGTCGAGGCGACACGCTGCTTCGAGGCGCTGAGTTATCGGCGCCTCGACGAGACGCAGCGGCGTGCGCTGTTGAGGCGGCTGCGGCGACTGGTTAAGTCCTCCCCTTCGCAGTAGGGGAGGACCCGAAAGCCCTCTGCTACCATGCGCGCTCCGTTCATTCCCCGCTGGAAGCCGCGCGCATGGAGTATGTGAAGTACCTGGTCGATTTCATCCTCAACATCGACGTGCATCTCAGCGAGCTGATCCGCGACTACGGCGTGCAGACCTACGCCATCCTGTTCGCGATCATCTTCGTCGAGACCGGCCTCGTCATCATGCCGTTCCTGCCGGGCGATTCGCTGCTGTTCGCCGCCGGCGCCTTCACCGCCAAGGGCGATTTCGACCTGCTGCTGCTCGGCACGCTGCTGACCGTCGCGGCGATCGCCGGCGACTCGCTCAACTACGCCATCGGCCACTACCTCGGCCCCAGGGTCTTCGCGCGCAACTACCGCTGGCTCAACCAGCGCCACCTGCGCCGCACCGAAGCGTTCTACGAGCGCCACGGCGGCAAGACCATCATCCTCGCCCGCTTCGTGCCGATCGTGCGCACCTTCGCGCCGTTCGTGGCCGGCGTCGGCGCCATGTCCTACCCGCGCTTCCTGCTGTTCAACGTGGTCGGCGCGCTGCTCTGGATCTGGAGTTTCCTGCTGCTCGGCTACTTCTTCGGCAACCTGCCGGTGGTGAAGCAGAACTTCACGCTGGTGATCTTCGCCATCATCGGCATTTCGCTGCTGCCGATCGTCATCGAATTCGTGCGCGCCCGTCGCGAAGCCGGCACCGCTGCCGACTGACGGGCTGGTTGCCCCGACGGCGCCGTTTATAATGCCGCCCTTTCCAGGCCGGCCCGCCCGCCGGCGCCCAGACAACAAGAGGATGCCTCCCCGATGATCATCAAACCCCGCGTGCGCGGCTTCATGTGCGTCACCACCCACCCGGTCGGTTGCGAAATGAACGTCAAGCAGCAGATCGACTTCGTGAAGCAGCGCGGCCCGATCGCCAACGGGCCGAAGCGGGTACTGGTGCTCGGTGCCTCCACCGGCTACGGCCTCGCCTCGCGTGTCACCGCCGCGTTTGGTTCGGGTGCATCGACCATCGGCGTCTTCTTCGAGCGTGAAGGCAGCGCCGAAAAACCCGGCACCGCCGGCTGGTACAACTCGGCCGGTTTCCACAAATTCGCCGAAGCGGAAGGGCTCTACGCCAGGAGCATCAACGGCGACGCCTTCTCCGACGAGATCAAGCAGAAGACCATCGACCTGATCAAACAGGATCTGGGTCAGGTCGATCTGGTCGTCTACAGCCTCGCCTCGCCGCGTCGCCAGCATCCGAAAACCGGCGTCGTGCACAACTCGACGCTGAAGCCGATCGGCAAGGATTTCACCCAGCGCGGCATCGACACCGATAAAGAGGTGGTCAAGGAGTTCACGCTGGCCGCCGCCAATCAGGAAGAGATCGACAACACCGTCGCCGTCATGGGCGGCGAGGACTGGCAGATGTGGCTCGACGCGCTCGACGCCGCCGGCGTGCTGGCACCGGGCGCCAAGACCACGGCCTACACCTACATCGGCGAGAAGATCACCTGGGACATCTACTGGAATGGCACCATCGGCGCCGCCAAGCAGGATCTCGATCATCGTGTGCTGAATATCCGCAAGAAGCTGGCGGCGACCGGTGGCGATGCACGTGTGTCGGTGTTGAAAGCAGTCGTCACCCAAGCCAGCTCGGCGATTCCGATCATGCCGCTCTATCTGGCACTGCTGTTCAAGGTGATGAAGGCCGACGGCAGCCACGAAGGTTGCATCGAACAGGTCGACGGCCTGTTCCGCGACAGCCTCTATGGCGCCAATCCGAAACTCGACAGTGATGGTCGTCTGCGCGCCGACGGTCTCGAACTGTGTCCGCAGATTCAGAGCGCTGTTGCCGAGTTGTGGGAACAGGTGACCAACGACAACCTGAACGAGCTGACCGACATCAAGGGCTACAAACACGAGTTCCTGAAACTGTTCGGTTTCGAGATCGATGGCGTCGATTACGATGCCGACGTCAACCCGGAAGTGCCGATCAAGAATCTCGTTTAAGACATAAGACGCAACAAGTCATTCTGCGCGTAGTCGCAGACAAGCGAAGCGCAGAGCAGCCGAAGGCTGACCCGAAGGGCGAGCACCGCAGGTGCGAGTAATCCATGGTCTATGCACAAGAACTGGATTCTGCGACTGCGCTTCGCTTCGCGCAGAATGACGAACCCATAGTCGGCAAGGGGGTGAAGGTGGCAACAAGTTTCATTCAGGCCGACATCCGCCACGAACAGCCGGTGCAACTGTCACCGCTTGTATGGCGCATCACCGCCGATAACCCGAGTGTGATGACCGGCCCTGGCACCAACACCTACCTGATCGGCAACAAGCAGGTAGCGCTGATCGATCCGGGCCTCGCCGAACGCCACCACCTCGACGCGATGCTCGCCGCCTGCGGCGACCGTCTGCGCTGGATTCTCGCCACCCACACCCACCCCGACCACTCGCCCGGCGCGCGCGAACTGGCTGCCATCACCGGCGCGCAGCTGATCGGCAACACCATCCACGACGGCGACATCCAGGACGACACCTTCGTCCCCGACCGCACGCTCGCACACGACGAACTGATCGACTGCGACGAATTCAAACTGCGCGCACTGCTGACACCGGGCCACGTCGCCAACCACATCTGCTACCTGCTGGAAGAGGAGGGGGTGCTCTTCTCCGGCGACCATATGATGCAGGGCTCCACCGTCGTCATCATTCCGCCGCACGGCGACATGAAGGACTACCTCGATTCGCTGGCGATGCTGAAACAGTACGCGATCAACGCGATTGCGCCGGGACACGGCACGCTGATGCTCGAACCGCGGCGCGAGATCGATGCGCTGATTGCACACCGGCTGCAGCGCGAGGCGAAGGTGATCGAGGTGATGCAGAGCGTCGGCAGTGGCACGCTGGAGGAGTTGGTGCCGCCGGTTTATGTCGATGTCGATCCGTCGCGGCATGTCATCGCCAAGTATTCTTTGTGGGCGCATTTGCTGAAGCTGCAGAGGGATGGGCGGGTTGCGCACAGCGGTGAGCAGTGGCGGTGGGTGGGATAGTAAAGATATCCACTGATCTGCTGCTTTATGCAGAAGTGGTCTGATCAATAAGTGATTGGGTGTTTTCAATATGCGAATTGGAATCGCACAAATAGCGGGTTTCGTAGCGTTGACTTATGCCGCCTTTTTCTTTGGCGGCATATTTCTTCATTACATGCAGACAGGCAGCTTTTATACATTGACATACAGTCTGAGCCTTCCAAAGGTATGGCTGGTGCTAATAGTTGCTCTGGTTGTCGGTGTTGGTCTGATCAGACGACACAAATGGGCTTGGTGGATTGGATTGGTTGCAGCCATTCCGCAACTCTACGGCGCAGCCAATAGGGCTTGGCAGCTGTTATCTCAGCAAGGCTTTATTCCTGTAGGGGTGGTCATGGTGTTTTGTCTTCTGTCTGTATTCCTTCTTTTGCTTCTTATCTCTGCTGCCAAAAGGGAATATGTTTAGGTATGCCCGTGTGCCAGCATTCCGCGCGTAGTCGCGAACATGCGAAGCGCAGAGCAGCCGGAGGCTGACCCGAAGGGCGAGCGCCGCAGGTGCGAGTAATCCATATTTACTCCACTCCCTTGAATGGATTCTGCGACTGCGCTTCGCTGCGCGCAGAATGACGAAGGGTGTCCATTCCGGGTAAAGTCGCACCCCTCCACGCTTGTTTATCGACGTTCCCGCCAATTCCTCTTTGAAATCAAGGTCCTCACGCAGTGCTAGTCGCATCCAATATCACCATGCAGTTCGGGGCCAAGCCCCTGTTCGAAAACGTCTCGGTCAAGTTCGGCGGCGGCAACCGCTACGGCCTGATCGGCGCCAATGGCTCCGGCAAGTCGACCTTCATGAAGATTCTGGCCGGCGAGCTGGAGGCTTCGGCGGGCAACGTGGCGCTCGATGGCGGTGAGCGCATGGTGTTCCTGCGGCAGGACCAGTTCGGTTACGAAGAGAAGCGCGTGCTCGACGTGGTGATGATGGGGCACGAGCAGATGTGGGCCTGCATGAGTGCGAAGGATGCGATTTATGCCGACCCCGAAGCCAGCGAAGCCGACTACATGCGCGCCGCTGAACTCGAAGAGAAGTTTGCCGAGTACGACGGTTACACGGCGGAATCGCGCGCCGGCGAATTGTTGATGGGAGTCGGCATTCCGATCGAGCGGCACAACGGGCCGATGAGCGAAGTGGCGCCGGGCTGGAAGTTGCGGGTGCTGCTGTGTCAGGCGCTGTTCGCCAACCCGAACATCCTGCTGCTCGACGAGCCGACCAACAACCTCGACATCAACACCATTCGCTGGCTCGAAAATGTGCTCAACGAGCGCGACAGCACCATGATCATCATCTCCCACGACCGGCACTTCCTGAACCAGGTCTGCACGCACATGGCCGATCTCGATTACGGTCGCATCCAGGTCTACCCCGGCAATTACGACGACTACATGGAAGCGTCGATGCAGGCGCGCAATCGCATTGCTACCGCCAATGCCAAGGCCAAGGAAAAGGTCGCCGAGTTGCAGGAGTTCGTGCGACGTTTCTCTGCGAACAAGTCCAAGGCACGTCAGGCCACGTCGCGCGCCAAGCTGATCGAAAAAATCAAAGTCGAGGATATGCAGCCGTCGTCGCGGCAATACCCGTGGATTCGTTTCGAGTACGACGACAAGGAGAAACTGCATCGCCTTGCGTTGACCACCGAGAAGCTGACATTTGGCTACGACAGCAATGCGCCGGTGATTAAAAACTTCTCCACCACCATCGATGCCGGTGACAAGGTCGCCATCATCGGCGAGAACGGCGTCGGTAAAACCACGCTGCTGCGTTTGCTGGCGACCGAAGCGCTGGGTGGTCTGACGCCGCAGAGCGGGGAGGTGAAGTGGGCGGAAAAGGCGAAGCTCGGTTATTTCGCGCAGGATCACAGCGCCGATTTTGCCGAGGAGGCCAGCCTCACCGAGTGGATCTGGCAATGGGTGCGCGAGGGTGGCTTTGACGGCGCCGATGTCGAAACACTGGTGCGCGGCACGCTCGGCCGGCTGTTGTTTTCCGGTGATGACGTCAAGAAGTCGGTGAAAGTGATTTCCGGCGGCGAGCAGGGGCGCATGTTGTTCGGCAAGCTGATGCTACTGCGTCGCAACGTGTTGCTGCTGGACGAGCCGACCAACCACCTCGATATGGAATCGATCGAATCGCTGAACAC
>CAYLRA010000007.1:0-87359 GCA_964386045.1 uncultured Verrucomicrobiaceae bacterium
GAGACGCCGATCGGCGACGACGAAGATTCGCACCTGGGCGACTTCATCGAGGACAACACCATCGCCTCGCCGATCGAAGCGGCGACCGGCGAAGGGCTGCGCGAAGCAACCCGTCAGGTGCTGGCCGGCCTGACCGCGCGCGAAGCGAAAGTGCTGCGCATGCGCTTCGGCATCGAGATGGCGACCGACCACACGCTGGAAGAGGTCGGCAAACAGTTCGACGTCACCCGCGAACGCATCCGCCAGATCGAGGCGAAGGCACTGCGCAAACTGCGCCACCCGTCGCGCTCCGACCATCTGCGCAGCTTCCTCGACGAATAACACCGCCACACCCAACCGGCGCGCACTGCGCGCCGGCTGCTTTCCCGGGCCTATAGCTCAGTTGGTCAGAGCAGGCGACTCATAATCGCTTGGTCGCAGGTTCAAGTCCTGCTGGGCCCACCATTTCTCTCGCGCCCGGGTAAGCAACGCCTTGCAACCCGGGCGCGCCTCAGCCCCCTCCTCCAGACACGCTCTCCACCGGCATAATCGACGCGACAGGCCGCAGCTCCCGGCACACCCCGGAGCAGGGGCGACCCGCATATCACCACCCGTGGAGACAATAATGAAAACATTGACCGCTGCCGCGCTGGCGGCACTCGTTGCACTCACCGCCTGCAGTCGCGACAACGCTTCACCCGCAGGGCAACAGGCGCCGGACATTTCCGCCAACCGTGTTGCGATCGCAGACAGCGACTGGCCCAACTTCGGCGGCGACGGCCACGAACAGCACTACAGTCCGCTCGACCAGATATCGCTGCAGACCATCGATCGACTGAAACTGGCCTGGTACCACGAACTGGAGCCGGGCTTCTCGGTGTCGGCGCCGGTCAAGGGTGGCGACAAGCTGTTCACCACCACCAGCCACAGCCTGATTCGCGCCTTCGATGCCGCCAGCGGCAAGCTGCTGTGGCAGTACGACGCCAGGGTGCGCGAGATCGCGCAATCCCCACTGCACCTGAGCTGGGGCAACAAGGGGATCGCCTGGGAGAGCGGCCGTGTTTTCCTCGCCACCACCGATGGCCGCGTCATTGCACTCGACGACGGCAACGGCAAGCCGCTGTGGGAGACGCGCCAGTTCGAACTGTCGGAGCTGCGCAACAGCAACGGCGCCCCGCGTGTGTTCGACGGCAAGGTGATCATCGGCCACGGCGGCGCCGATATCAGCCCGCTTCGCGGCTACGTCACCGCCTATGACGCCGCCACCGGCAAACAGCTGTGGCGCTTCTACGCCGTGCCGGGCGATCCGTCGAAGCCGGCGGAAAGCAGGGCCGAAGAGATCATGCGTCCCACCTGGAAGGGCGAATGGTTCGGCAAGGGCGGCGGCGGCACGGCGTGGAATGCCTTCAGTTACGACGCCGAACTCGATCTGATCTACCTCGGCCTCGGCAACGGCTTTCCGTACAACCACCTGATGCGCAGTCCCGGTGGTGGCGACAACCTGTTTCTCGCTTCCATCGTCGCGGTCAACGCCAACACCGGCGAATACGTCTGGCACTACCAGGTCTGCCCGGCCGAGCAGTGGGACTGCACCGCCGTGCAGGACATGACCCTCGCCACGCTCAACATCGACGGCAACCCGCGCAAGGTGGTGATGCAGGCACCAAAGAACGGCTTCTTCTATGTGCTCGATGCCGCCACCGGTGAATTCATCTCGGCGGAGAAGATCGCCAAGGTGACCTGGGCGGAGAGGATCGACGCCACCGGTCGCCCGGTCGAGAACCCGGCAATTCGTTTCCAGAGCGGCGATGAACCGTTCGAGCTGTGGCCCGGCCCGCAGGGTGCACACAGCTGGCTGCCGCAGGCATTCAGCCCGCGCACCGGACTGGTCTACATCCCGATCATGGAGATGGGCGCGCTGATCGGCCCGCCGCCGCCAAATCCCAGCGGCATCACCGCCCATATGGGGGTGACGCTGATTCCAGACCCCGAGCTGGCCGACAGCCGGCGCAGCCTGTTGAGAGCGTGGGACCCGATTGCGCAGAAGGAGGCGTGGAGTATCGAACTGCCGGGTGTCTGGCCCGGCGGCGTGCTGGCCACCGCCGGCGACCTGGTCTTCCAGGGCCGCATCGACGGTTACCTCATCGCCTACGACGCGAAGACAGGCGATGAGGTGTGGTCCTACAAGACGGTCGCACCCGTCGTCGCGCCACCGATCGCCTACAGCGTCGACGGCAAACAGTACGTGACGGTGCTGACCGGCAGCGGCTCGCAGGGCGGCGGCATCCTCGCCACCGGCAACGCCGCCTTCCGCACCGACTACGCGCTGCCGCGCCATGTGCTGACCTTCGCGCTCGATGGCAATGCAACCATCCCCGCGTTCGCGATGCCCGAGCAGAAGCCGCTGCCCGACCCCGACTTCAAGCCGGAACCGGAGCGTGTCATGGCCGGCGCGATGGCTTACGCCAACAACGCCTGCCTGGTCTGCCACGGCATGAATGCGATTGGCGGCGGCGCCGCGCCCGACCTGCGCTTCTCGCCGATGATCCTCAGCGCCGATGCCTTCAGGGTTGTCGTGAAAGAGGGTGTGCTGAAGCCGCGCGGCATGCCGCCGTCGCCACACATTGCCGATGAGGTGCTGGAACAGATGCGCCACTACCTGCGCATGCGTGCGCTGCAGGCGCCGGAAGAGTTGAAAGCGTTGCGGGCAGGAAATTCAGCACCGCAAGAAAACCGGGGAAGTGACGCGGCAATCTCCACCGCGATGTAGCGCAGGAAACCTCAGTAGCGCCACCTTTCCTTGAGGCAAAAAATTGCCGGGAGCAATTTTTGGCGTCGCATCAGCGACGACCCGAAGGGTGGCCGCCATGGACGGCAGGCCACAAAAAAAGAGGGCTGCGACAGATGTCGCAACCCTTGCGGTGCAAACCCCGCCGAATTTCACGGGGCGCCAAACGGGCTGATGGACTAACTCAGAACGTATACCGCAACGAAGCACCGATGGTACGGGGAGCACCATAGTGATAACCGCCGTAGCCGCCGCTATCGACAACGTTCAGACCGCCGAGCACGTACTTCTCGTCGGAGAGGTTGTTGACGTAGGCAGCCACGTCGAAGCTGGACTGCATGACATTGCGCCAGTCGAAGCGCACGTTGGTGACGCCGTAGCTATCCACCTTCGAGAACTCCTGCATTGCCGCCACATCCGCCGTCGGCCAGGGACTGCCGGGGGGCGAAACAGGATCGGCAGGGTCGGCGGGGTTGATGAAGAGTCCGAACTGGTCAGCCAGCGGGTGGGTCGACATCTCGTCCTGCCAGTAGTAGCTGACCGTCAGCGACATTTCACCAACCGCCTCGTCGATTGGCAGCGTGTATGTAGCGGACGCCGTCACCGAATGCTCGGGAATGTACGGGAACGGGTTGCTGGTGGTATCCACCTCGCCGGGGACGTAGCGGAACACGTCCGTCTTCTTCTTGAATTCGGCGTCGACGAAGGAGTAGGCGAGGTTGAGCGACAGGCTGTCGATCGGCAGCAACGTCACCTCGAACTCCAGGCCCCGAATCTCCGCCTCTGCCGCATTCTCCGTCGAGGTCACAAGCGCGCCGCTGGGCAGTGAGAACGAACGAGTGTGGTGGATATCCTCATACTCCTGCAGGAACACCGCCATGCTGGTGCGCAGCGCACCCCAGGAGATATCCCAATCCGCCTTGTGACCCAACTCGTAGGTGGTGACTGTCTCTTCGTTGAAAGGCTTCAGGGTCGCGTCATTAAGACCACGCGTGTTGAAACCGCCAGCGCGATAGCCAGTCGAGATGCTGCCGTAGAACAGGTGCCCGGCCATCGGCGTGTAGTTGGCGGAGAAGCGCCAGGTCGGGCTGTCGAACTTCTCATCCACCGAACGCTGACAGTTGGCCAGTACAGATCCGCCAGGTCCAGTCACGCTGCAGACCGTGCGCGCAATATCGCGCCACTTCGCCACCGTCAGCTCGCGCTCATCCCAGCTTTGGCGAATGCCTGCAGTAAATGCCCACTCGTCCGACAACGTGTAAGTACCTTCGGCGAACACACCTTTCGAGGTATTGACGGCCGTACTGATGCCACTGTCGAAGCTGGGGGCCGGCGAGGTCTGCAGCAGGTAATCCTGCGTCGCATCCATCTTCGACCAGTAGAGACCGGTGATCCATTCGAGGCGCTCGTCAAGCGCCAGCCCCAACAGCTGCAGTTCATTACTGAAAAACTCGGATTCGAGCACAGTCGGCCGGGGATTCCAGGTGACGCCCGGGGCGCCATTGGTCCAGGTACCCCAACCGGTGAACGCCGTGCCGTCGATGTCCTGAGCGGTTTCAAAGTTCACCTTGCGATAACCGAAGACGTTTTTGATCGACAACTCATCAGCCAGCTCGAACTCGGTGGTGTTGGAGGCGAAGATATTGCGCACGAACTCCTTGGCATTGACATCGGTCTCGATCTTCCACGGATCGTTTCGCGCGATCTGGCGTTGCACACCTGTCCCCCACGGCGGTACGCCACCAAGACCAACGGTCGGGTTACGTCCGGTCATGACAATCACCGGCGCCGCAATCCTGTTCTCATCCTGCGCCAGTACCAGCAGGTTGCTCAGCTTTGCGCCGTCGAAGTTGAGGCTGATACGCGCTCCTTCGGAGTGTTCATCGTGGAAGCGGCGACCGGCCAGTGCGTTATTGGCGACGTTTTTCTGGTAGCCATCGCGATCGAGCTTGCGCGCGGCAAGCCGCACCTGCCAGCTGTCGTTGATAGGCAGGTCGATGGCACCTTCGAATCCCCGAAGATCGTAATCACCGACCTTCAGCTCGACATAGCCACCCAGTTCGGTCCCCGGGCGCTTCGGCGTCATCATGACGGCGCCGCCGGTGCTGTTGCGACCGAACAGCGTGCCCTGCGGACCTTTCAGCACCTGCAGGCTCTCCAGGTCGTAGAGACCGAGGTTGCTGCCCTGTGCCGGCGAAATCGCCACTTCGTTGAAATAGAGCGGCACCGCCGGGTCCTGGGCGAAGACGCTCTCCGCCGGGCGCTGGCCGCGCATCGAGATGATCGGCTCGTTCAGCGAGCCACCGGCCGCCGAGATCCGCATCGCCGGTACCTTGATGCCCAGGTCTTCGATCTGGGTGATGTTCTGGGTACGCAGGAACTCCTCGCCCATCACCTTGATCGAGATCGGCACGTCCTGCTCCATCTCGACCCGCCGCCGCACGGTGACGACGACCTCTTCGATGCGCCGGGCGCCGGCGTCCTGCGCGGCTGCCTGCGGCACGTAACAGGCGGCGATCGCCGCCGCGAGCGCACCGATTGCTGCTACCGGCTTGCTGCTCACAACCCGCTGAAGCTCTTCTCTTTTCATTATTTTCCACCTTGTTTTGCTAGTTATGGTTATACGAACACTCGCGCTGCCGGCGCCGGATACCCGGCAGCCGGCATCACGCCGCTGCAGTTATCGCGGCGCGCGCCTCCCCCCTCAGCTGACTGACGATCGATATGGCAAAGATTGAACGAGTGACTGACCGAGGTTGATTCACGACCTGCCTGCTGCCCGATTGTTATTTTTCAAACACCCCCCGATCGAACCGAGGAGATGCAGTTGCAGGTTTACCGCTGATGACGCTGTGTGACCGCCATCACTCTGCTGTCACCATGATAGCGCCCATCATTCAGGTGCTGTCAAGGTGACAGCAACAAGATGGCAGCAGACAGGCGGACACATCTCGGCGCGCCGGGTCGACGCGCCAGAGGAAAGGCGAAAACGAAGGAAGGGGCAGGCGAGCGCGAGAAGCCCTGGTGCGAGGGGAACTTTGGAAAGGAGCGTCTGCTAGTAGACGGGCATCTCGGGAGAAAGCCCGCGCTCGGCAAAGGCGGTGAGCCACGCCTCGATGAAGGCATTGATCTCGTCGTGCCCCTCCGAGGCACCGAGCGCGGCCTCGGTGGCGATGGCGTGGGAGACCGCCTGCACGACCGTGGTGACGACGACGGGCGGCAGGTTCGAGGTCAGTCCACGCTGTTCGAGGTGGCGCACCAGAACCTCTGTGTGGCGCCGCCGAAACGCCTGCAGGGAGCGGGTGTATTCGGCGCGGATCGCCTCGGAGCGAAACGCCATCACGGCGTATTCATAGGCCCTGACCGAGGCGTCGATACCGATCTTGCGGATGGCGCGCAGCGGCTCGTCGCTGCGCATCGCCGCTTCGTAGACAACTCGGGCGCCCTCCTCGTCGCGCTTCAGCATCGCCAGGATCAGCTCCTCGATGGTGCCGAAGTAATAGTGGACGATCTGCCGCTTCAGGCCGACCTTCTCGGCGATGTGGCGGGCGGTGACGGCGGCGGCCCCCTCTTCCCGCAGAATTACCGCCGCTGCCTCGATCAATTGCGCCCGGACTTCCGAATTCTCCGCGCCCATACGTCGCCGCGCCATCTGCTGTCGCTCCACCCATCCACGTCGAACAAGATATGCAAGCCGCCGACTCTCCATGGAGTCGACCGCAACACCCGCCAAAAAATGCGCCCCACCCGGGAGACGACCGGTCAACTATAAGGCGACCCGGGCCATGACATGCAACTCCGGACGCTTGCCTGGGCCGCCAGTTTGGCCACAATGGCCGGCAGACGAACAACCGACCACCTCCGTGCAGGCAGGAGCGTCGCCATGGAACACCCACACCGTATCAGCCGTACCGAAACAGCGAACCCGACCGGCCTCGGCCAGATCAAGGTGATCCAGCAGTGCTGGAGCGAGCCGATCGACATCAGCGGCCGATCGCACCTCCATCACCTTGAGCTGACGCTGCTGCCGGTGTCACGCAATGCCAAGGCTCGCTTCGTCGACCACTGGGGGCCGCACCGTTACGAGCCGATAGGGCGGATGTTTTTCCTGCCGGCCGGGCAGGCGGTCAATGCCCGCAGCGACTGCCTGCAACAGCGCTCCGTGGTCTGCGACTTCGATCCGGATGCCGTCGAACGCTGGTTCGATGGCGAACTGCGCTGGACCGACGGTCGCCTCTGTGCCGCGCTCGACCTGGCCAACCCGCGCATTCGCACACTGCTGTTCGCGATGGGTGAAGAGATACGCACGCCGGGTTTCGCCAGCGAGACGATGATCGAACTGATGGCGGCACAGGCCGCCATCGAGCTGTCGCGACACCTCGCTGGCATCGACACCGAAGGTCGCAGCGGCGGCCTGGCACCGTGGCGGCTGCGGCTGATCGAGCAGCGGCTGGTCGAGCAGAGCACACCGCCGTCGCTGGTCGAGCTGGCGCAGCTGTGCGGGTTGTCGGTACGGCAGTTGTCGCGCGCGTTCCGTGTCAGCCGCGGTCGCTCACTGGGCGACTACATCGGTGAGCAGCGGCTGAACCATGCGAAACGCATGCTGACCGTTGGCATGAGCATCAAGTCGGTGGCCTTCGACACCGGCTTCTCCGCCCCGTCCAATTTCACCGCCGCCTTCGTGCGCGCCACCGGCGAAACGCCACGGCAGTATCGCCAGCGCAACAGCCAGCAGAAACCCCGCTGAATCATCCGATGAACAGCCCGGCCAGCCGTTCCAGTAGCTGCCGCCGGCACGTCCGCGAGCATAAGTAACCATCTGGTTACATGATGTCGTGCTGTGGTAGGTTTGCCCGCCATGACGACCAGAATGCAGCCGGAGCCTCCTCTCATGACAGTCAGCGGACAGTGGCAACTGACCATCTCCACGCCGATGGGCGCGCAGGACGGGCAACTTTTCCTGACCGATCACGGTGACCGCTTCAGCGGCCGCATTGAGGCGCCACTGGGCAACCTGGAGGTCGCCGGCACCATCGCCGGAAACCGCCTGAACTGGGTCATGGATGTCAGGAAGCCGATCCCCATCAAGGTGACCTTCGATGTGACCGTCGACGGCGATGCGATGAGTGGCACGGCGAAGATGGGCATGTTCGGCAAGGCGCCACTGACCGGGAAACGCCTGTCGGATGCAGCAGCCGCGACAGCGCCGGCGCAGAATGCGATGCCGGACCTGTTGACCGAGGATTTTGTCGACCCGACCTTCAACCAGCCCTGCATCGAGATCAACGAACTGCGCAGCGAGCCGGTTCCGCACCGCTACATCCACGGCGGCTTCAAGGGCACCGACGCGCGCTTCTCGTTCTATTTCCCGCCGGCCGAGCAATATCAGCAGCGCTTCTTTCACAACACCTACCCGCTGGCGCTGAGCGCCGACATCGGACCGTTTCCGATCCAGTTCGACGTCGCCGTCGGCAATCTCGGCTTCACGCTCGACAGCGGCGCCTACTACGTGCAGACCAACCTCGGCGGCAGCGATCGCAATCCACCCGCGGATCCGGCAATTGGCGCCTATCGCGTCAACGCCGCGGCAGCGAAATATTCGCGCGAGGTCGCGGCCGAGTTGTACGGCGCGCACCGCCCGTTCGGTTATCTGTTCGGCGGCAGCGGCGGTTCGTATCAGACCATCGGCGCGGCGGAAAACACGCGCGGCATCTGGGACGGCTTCCTGCCGTTCGTGATGGCGACACCGAACGCCATTCCGAACATGTTCACCGTGCGCATGCACGCGCTGCGCGTGTTACGTCAGCGCAACAAATTCCCGGGCATCATGGATGCGATCAATCCCGGCGGCAGCGGCAACCCCTACGCGGAGCTGAACGAGGCGGAGAGCGCGGCGCTGCGCGAGGCGACGTTGCTCGGCTTTCCACCGCGCGGCTGGTACGACCACGCGACGATGAGCAGCGGCTACTTCAGCCATGTCTCCATCGTCGTGCCGATGATCGACCCCACCTATGTCGACAACTTCTGGAGCAAACCCGGTTATCTCGGCAGCGATCCGCAATCGGACATCCGCGCGCTGCGTGCACAGCTCGACACCCATGTCGTCGAGGTGCTGCCCGGTTTTCCTGCAAGCGTGAAACTGGCTCACGCGCCCGAGGCGAAATTTGCCGATGCGCACCTTCACATCATCAGTGGCGCAGCGGCCGGAAAAAGCACGCCGATCTCCTCGATCGACGGTCACACCGTCGGCTTCGCCTTTGCCGGCGACCCGGCGATCGGCCCGGCACTGCAACCCGGCGACAGGGTGCGGCTCGACAACAGCTGGCCGCTGGCGCTGCAGACCTTTCACCGCCATCAGGTGCCGGGCGCGGATCAATACGCGTGGAACCAGTTCCGTGACGAAAGAGGCGAGCCGCGCTATCCGCAGCGCGACATCCTGACCGGACCGCTGGGTGCGGCCGGCACCGCCGGCTCGGTGCCGGATGGCAGCATCAACGGCAAGATGCTGGTACTGCAGTCGCTGATGGATATCGATGCGATGCCGTGGCAGGCCGACTGGTATCGCACGCAGGTCAGCGAAAAACTCGGCGCGGCGTTCGCCGACAACTTCGCGCTCTGGTTCATCGATCACGCGCAGCACGACAATCCGCTGAACGATTTTTCGCGCGCGCATATCGTCAGCTTCGCCGGCGCACTGCAGCAGGGGTTGCGCGACTTGAGCGCGTGGGTCGAACAGGGCATCAGGCCGGCGCAGACGAACTACGCGGTGACCGACACGCAAGTACAGGTATCCAGCAGTGCCGCCGAGCGCGGCGGCATCCAGCCGGTGGTTGCGCTGCAGGTCAACGGCGGTGTGCGCGCCGATATCGCCATCGGCACACCGGTCACCTTCACCGCCACCATCGACGTGCCGCCGAACGCCGGCAGCGTGGTTGCGGCGGAGTGGGATTTCGAAGGCGCTGGCACCTATCCGGTCGCGGCCAATATCGAGGCGGGAGCGGCGAAGGTGCGGCTGAGCGCGACTCACGCCTACACGAAACCCGGCACCTACTTCGCCGTGCTGCGCGCCACCTCGCAGCGCCAGGGCGATGCGCGAACGCCCTATGGCCGCGTGCAGAACCTCGCGCGCGTGCGGGTCGTCGTCAGCTGAAAGCGGCCGGTGCCCGCGCGAAAAAGGCGTGCGCTGCCGGCCGGGCACAGCGCACGAAGGCGGGGAGAACCCCGCGAGGGCATCTCGAAAACCTCATCGCCGCCCGCGGGCGGCGATGACCTCCGGGCGTCGCGCCTCAGAAGTTCCACCTGACCGAACCGCCGAACGTCCTCGGCTCGCCGTAGGTGTCGGCGGCCCAGCCGAGCGAGTCGATGACGTTCAGCCCGCCGATGACATACTCCTCGTCGAAGGCGTTGTTGACGAACAGATCGGCATCGAAGCTGGAACCCATGACACCGCGCCAGCTGAGACGGAAGTTCCAGATGTCGTAGGCATCCAGTTTCTGCGCATTGCGCATGACCTGAACCACGTCGTCGCTGAAACCGAAACTGCCGAAATGCTGCGGCTGCGGATGCGAGTCCATCTCCGACTGCCAGTAGACGCTGGCCAGCAGCGACACCTCGCCAACGGACGCATCGAGCGGCAGCGTGTACTTCGCCGTCGCCGTCAGCGAATGTTCCGGCACGTAGACGAATGGCGAGCTGCTGTTGTCGAACACGATGACCGCGCCTCCCACATCCCTCGGCAGGCCCCACTCCTTGTAGTAGGCGTCGATGTAGGAGTACGACAGCGAGAACAGCCAGCGGTCGCTCGGCGCCGCGGTGATGTCGAGTTCGGCACCGCGGATCACCGCCTCGGCGGCGTTGACCGTGTTGGTGACGAACTGGCTGTCGACGATCACCCCCTGCGTTTTCTGGATGTCGCTGTACTCCTGCCAGTACAGGGCCAGCGCCGTCCTGACGTTGCCGAGAACGCCGGCATTCCAGTCGGCCTTGTGACCGATCTCGTAGTTCAGCACGGTCTCCTCGTCGAACGGCGCCAGCGTGACGTTGTTGGTGCCGCGCATGTTGAAGCCCCCCGAGCGATAGCCGGTCGAGATGCTGCCGTACAGCAGTTGCGCGTGCTCCGGGCTGTAGTTGACCGCGACCCGCCAGGTCGGGCTGGAGAAGGTCTCGTCGACCGTTCTGACGCAGCCATCGTTGGGCAGGAAGTTACCCGCCTCGTCGGTCATCGAGCACTGCGGCGACAAGGTCGGGTCGGTGAAGGGAGTTCCGCGGTTCTTGGCCGTCAGCTCCCGCTTGTCCCAGGTCTGGCGCAGCCCGAGCGTCGCCGACCACTGGTCGTCGATGTCGAACGTGCCTTCGCCGAACACGGCATAGGCTTCGTTGAGCACGGAGCCCTCGGAAGAGCTGAGATAGAGGCCGTTCTGCGCGAACGCCCAGAGCGTGTCGAGATCAGGATCAGGCACCGGGCTTGGCCCCGCCGGCCACGCCGGGTTGCGGCCAAGATTGTTGGAGAGGAACTTCTCGCTGCCCTCCATCTTGTACCAGTAGACACCGGCCACCCACTCCAGACGCTGGTCGAAGGCGTAGCCGATCAGCTGGACCTCGTTGCTGAACTGCTCCGACTCCACCGTGCGACGGCCCGGCAACCCGACATCGTCCGGTACCGTCGGGCTGTCGATCGTGATCGCCCCGAACAGCCGTTGCGAAATGCCATCCGTTTCCGGCAGCTCGGAGAACTCCAGCTTGCGATAGCCGAAGATATTCTTCAGCGTCAGCTCGTCGGAAAGATCGAACTCGGTGGCGTTGGCGAAGAACCAGTTCTCGATGCGCTGATCCGGCATTGCCTCGACCTCGACCTTGAACGGCGAACGTCGTGACTGGCGCGCGATCGCATCGTCCACCGCAGCCTCGGTCGGTACGCCCAACCCTGCGAAAAATGGATTGGAGCGGCCAAGCGCGCCGTTCCAGATCATGTCGTACAGCTGACCGAGTCCCGTTTCCGGGTTGAAGCCGACCGCCACCGGCGACCGCCCGACCGAGTCGTCCTGATCGTAGGAGAGCGTCGACAGGTTCCTGAACGTGCCGGTATCGAGGCTGGCCACCAGGCGCAGGCCGTAGGAGTCCTCGCTCCACAGGCAGTCGCTGCAGGCGGTATCGTTCTGCGCCACGTTGCTCTGATAGCCGTCGCGATCGGTCGACTGGCCGGCGAGACGAAAGGTGAACACGTCGTTGACCGGCACGCTGACGGCGCCTTCGGCCTTGTAGAGGTTGTAGTTGCCGACCGTTCCCTTCAGATAACCCTCGAATTCGTTGGCCGGGGTCTGCGGCGAGAGCAGCACGGCGCCGCCGGTACTGTTGCGGCCGAACAGCGTTCCCTGCGGCCCCTTCAGCACCTGCACGTTGGCGAGGTCGTACATCGCCAGGTTGGTGCCGTAGACCGGCGTCATCACGATCTCTGCGAAATAGAGCGGCACGGCCGGGTCCAGCGTCAGCAGCGTCTCCGACGGGCGCTGGCCGCGCAGCGCGACCACCGGAGAATTGGTCGATCCACTGTTGGAGGAGACGCTGAAGCCCGGGATGTTCTTGCCGAGATCGGAAAACTGGAAAATGCTCTTGTCTTCGAGCATCTCCGGCGACATCGCGGTGATCGCGAGCGGTACATCCTGCGCCATCTCCACGCGACGACGCGCCGTCACCACCACCTCCTCAAGACTGCCGGCTGTCCTGCCGGATACCTCGGCGGCACTGACGAACGGAGAGAGCGTGCCTGCAATCGCCACACACAGCAGTGACCGGGAGACGGTTTTCGCCGCAGCGCGAGCATCTGATTGAAAACCACCGTTCGATGTTTCCCTTCGTGTCTGTCGTTTCATTTTTCTTATGGCTCCTTGGCTGAGTGATCACTCGAAAGTCATCGCCTGCGCGGAGATGGCCTGGAACATCGACAGATGAGCCCGTGCAGTCCGTCCGGGGGAATTGGGGGTTCGCCCACTGCATCAGGCCTGACACAGGCCGGCAGGTACGACATCGGAACAACGGAAAAAAATCAGTGAAAACGCGACGCTTATTGTTATCGACTGGCCGAAGCCACTACCGCGCCCCACTGCTGTGCGACGGTATTGCACTGGTTGAATCAACGTAAAGAATTACCAGCTATGGCTCCCGGCCATAGCAATGGCTGACGGACACTTCGCGAAAACTGCGCCGGAGGGAGACCGATATCCGGCTGACGGCGGGGCAGGGATAAGGAAACGGGAAACGGGAAACGGCGGGAAGGAGAGGCGCGCCCGGGCGGGCGCGCCGCGATACTAGACGCGCTCGATGATGATCGCCGGCGCCATGCCGCCGGCGGCGCACATGGTGATCAGGCCGCGCTTCAGGTTGCGGCGCTCCAGCTCGTCGAGCACGGTGCCGATCAGCACCGCGCCGGTGGCACCGATCGGGTGGCCGAGCGCGATGGCACCGCCGTTGACGTTGATCTTGTCGCGATCGATGCCGAGGTCGCGGATGAACTTCTCGACGACGACGGCAAAGGCTTCGTTGACCTCGAACAGGTCGATGTCGGCGATGGTCAGCCCCGCCTTCGCCAGCACCTTCTTCGCCGCCGGCACCGGACCGTTCAGCATCAGCGTCGGGTCATCGCCCATGTTGGCGGTGGCGACGACGCGGGCGCGGGCCTTGAGTCCGTGCTTGCGGGCGTAGCTGTCGGAGGCCAGCAGCAGCGCGGCGGCACCATCGACGACACCGGAGGAGGTGCCGGCGTGGTGGAACGCCTCGATCTTCAGGTCGGGGTAGCGGCTGTTGATCAGCTGGCGGAAGGTGGTGCCGTCCTTGGTCGCCGGCATGTCGGCGATGGCGGCGAAGCTCGGCTTCAGCTGGGCGAGCCCTTCGAGCGTGGTCTCCGGGCGCGGGTACTCGTCGCGATCGAGGATGACGCGGCCGTCGTCGGCCAGCACCGGCACGATCGATTTGGCGAAGTAGCCCTCGTTGATGGCGCGAGCGGCGCGGCGCTGGCTCTCGACGCCGAAGGCGTCGAGCTGTTCGCGGGTGATCCCCTCCATCGAGGCGATGGCGTCGGCGGCGACGCCCTGGTTCGACTGCGGATGTTTCGCTGCCAGCCGTTCGTTGCCGGTGCCGAGGCCGCCCGGTGAGCGCAACCCGGCGGCCATCTCGGCCTGCCCCAGTGTGGTGATCAGCGACATCATCTCGGTGCCGCCGGCGATGATCAGGTCTTCCATGCCGGACATCAGCTGCGCGGCGGCGAAGTTGGTGGCGGTCAGGCCGCTGCCGCAGAAGCGGTCGAGCGTGACGCCGGAGACGCGCACGTCGAAGCCGGCGTCGAGCGCCGCCATGCGCCCCATGTCGCCTCCCTGCAGCCCCTTCTGCGCGCTGGTGCCCCAGATCACGTCGTCGATGTCGGCGGTGTTGAGGTGGTTGCGCTCGGCCAGCGCCTTCAGCACGGTGGCAGCGAGGTGCTGCGGGTGCATGCCTTCGTAGGCGCCCTTGCCGGGTTTGCCGAGGGCGCGCGGCGTGCGCACGGCATCGATGATCAGGGCTTCGGGCATGGGTATCTCCTCAATGACAGCGAATGGCAAAACGGGTTGGCAATGGGCTGGGGCCGGCTCGGCAATCGGTCAGAGCCGGCCCAGTCATTCGCTAATAGTAACCTTCCGGTTTACTGAGCGCTCTCTACCGCTTCGGCTTCGACCGCCGCCTCGCGCATCGGACGGAGGCTGAAGGCCAGCATCAGCGCCCCGACCGGACAGCAGAACGCCATGACGGTGGCGATGCCGAGGCCGATGGAGGTGTCGCCGCCGAAGATGAGATCGGAGGCCATGGCCATCAGGATCGGCCCGGTCGCCGCACCGATCAGCCCGCCGGTGGCGGCGAAGAAGGCGACCCCCGAACCGCGCAGCTGATTCGGCGTCACCATGTTGAGCGCCGCGTTGCAGCAGGCCGGCAGCGGCGCGGTGAAGGCGAGGAAGATACCGATGCCCACCAGAAAGACCCACGGGTTGTCGCTGGTCAGCGCCATCAGGCCGAACGGCAGCCCCGCCAGCAGGCTGCCGGCATACCAGCGGTTCTGCGCATCGCGATAACCGCGCCGGTAGAGCGCATCGACGGCGAAGCCACAGATCAGCTTGCCGACGATACCGGCCACCACCAGCGTGACACCGAGCGTCAGGCCGATCTGGCTGGCACCCCAGCCGAAATTGCGCCCCATGTGCGCCGGAAACCAGGTACCGGAACCGGCAACCACCATCGACGCCAGACCAAAACCGGCGTAGTGGAACAGGAAGAAGCGCCCGCGCGTGCGCATGAAGCGGACCAGCGTGGCGTAGGAACCGAGTGCGCCGCCCAGCGAAAAGGCCGGCAGTACCACCCCCGCACGCAGGCCGCGCCGCACCGGTTCCGGCACCGTGAACAGCAACAGCCCGAGGAAGGTGCCGGGAATGCCGACGATGAAGAAGACCGCCTGCCAGGAGCGCACCTCACCGATCAGCGGCAGCGCGAAGGTGGGCGATTGCGCGACCCAGGAGACGATCAGGCCGCCGATCAGGTAGGCGCAGCCGGAACCCAGCGTCGCCCCGATCGCGTAGACCGCCATCGCCGAGGTGATGCGCTCGCGCGGGAACAGGTCGCTGATCATCGAGGTGGCGCAGGGGTTGAGCACCGCCTCGCCGGCACCGACGCCGACCCGCGCCATCAACATGTGCCAGAAGCTCTGCGCCAGGCCGCAGGCAGCGGTGGCCAGCGACCAGACGGTGACACCGGCGAAGATGATCCAGCGCCGGCTGAAGCGGTCGGCGAGCACCCCGGCCATCAACCCGAACAGCGCGAATGCCACGGCAAACGCGCCGCCGTGCAGGAAACCGAACTGCACGTCGGTGATGCCGAGGTCTTCTTTGATCGGATCGACGACCAGCGCGATGATGAAACGGTCGAGGATCGACAGCCAGTAGAGCACCGCGAGCATGATGGTCGCGTACCAGCCGACAGCGGGGGGCGGAAAGGGCACCGCCAGAGCCGGGGCCGCATTATTTTTCTGCATGAGTTATCTCTGTAGCGGAAGGTCTGTCGCGAGATCGGAACCAGCCCGGTAACCAGCCTCGGAACGGCAACCCTGAAGCTTCCCGTGAAGAGCCCTGCCCATCAAGGGACGGGGCGGGCTTTCTGTGTCGATACGGCGCCATCGTCCATCGGAGCGCGTCCCGATTGCACACCCGTCTTGCACACCTGTCAGCGCCAAACGCCGCGAGGATAAAACTACGGTCACCCTACCCGGCCCGCGCGACGCCGGTATTCGCCCGGCGTCTCCATCGTCGCGCGCCGGAAGGTGCAGCAAAAACTCGACGGCGACGCGAACCCGAGCGAGTAGGCGATGCTCTTGATGCTGGCGTCAGTCGCCAGCAGCCGCCTGGCGTGTTCCAGCCGACTGCTGGCGACATGCTGGCCGATCGAGTGACCGCGACTGGCCTGGAAACCGCGCGTCAGCTGCCGCACCGACAGCCGGCACAACACCGCCAGCTCCGCCAGCGTCGGCGCCTCGGCCTGATCCCGCAGCCGCTCGTCGATCAGCCGCAGCCGCCACGGCGCCAGCCCGCCGCGCGCCGGGGCCTCGTCCAACCGCAGACAGTAGCGGCGCAGTTCGAGCGCCAGCTGCGCCGCGATCAGCTCCACCATGGTCTCTCTGGCGAAACCGGGCTGGCGCAGCTCCTGCGCCAGCCGCAGCATCAGATGCCGGACATTGCCGTCGCGAATGTCGAGACTGGCTTCGAGCAGGCGATCGGTCGGCGGCAGCTCGCCGTCAAACCACGCCTGCAGCGCTGTCGGGTGCAGGTGGCAGAGCACCGACGCCTGGCGCGGGCCGCCCTCGTTGCGCACCCGGATGCTCTCGCCCGGCGGCACCATGAACACCTTGCCCAGCCGCTCGAAGCGGGAAGCACTCCAGTGGCGGTGGTAACAGGCGCGTGCGTCGCGCGGGCGCGGCGTCAGGCAGAGATCGAGCCAGACCGAATCGCGCTCGGTCATGGTGCTGACCACCGGCCCCGGCGGGGTATCGAACTGCGCCAGCTGGGCGGTGGCGATAGACACCTGCAGCTCGGTGTCGATGGTCAGCGTATGTCCGGCGGGACTTGCCATTGTTATCTCCTCCGCGCCCGTCTTGGCGGGCCCGTTCGGGTTGCGTCTCGTCGCTTGACTCCCCGCGCCGATCCCGCGCAGCGGGCAGTTCGAGGGCCGGCAATAGTACCCCGGCTGGCCGCTCGATAAACCGCCTCGCTCCGCGGAAGCAGGCGCGTCGGCGGCAAGCCGCTACAGTTATCAGCGGCAAACCGCTACTGACGGCAGCCCGGCCAACAGGCATAGTGGCCGCCGTTTGCTCGATGAACAGAAGGAAGATCCGCACCGCATGAAGATTCCCAAACGACTGCTGCCGCTGGTTGAAGACGGCCTGGTCGACGACGTCCTGCGCTCGCTGAAAAGCGGCAAGGAGGCCGATGTGTTCGTGGTGCGCTGCGGCGACGAGATCCGCTGCGCCAAGGTTTACAAGGAGGCGAACAAACGCAACTTCCGCAACAACGTCCTCTACCAGGAGGGTCGCAACGTGCGCGGCAGCCGCCAGGCACGCGCGCTGGAGAAGGGCTCTCGCTACGGACGCAAGGAGGCCGAAGAGGCGTGGCTCAGCTCGGAGGTCGATGCGCTCTATCGCCTCGCCGCCGCCGGCGTCCGTGTGCCGCAACCGTTCGGTTTCTTCGACGGCGTGCTGCTGATGGAGCTGGTGACCGATGACGACGGCAACGCCGCGCCGCGGCTCGGTGATGTCGAATTCGACGCCGATACCGCGCGCGAACTGCACGGCGTGATGATCGGCGAGATCGTGCAGATGCTGTGCGCCGGCCTGGTGCACGGCGACCTCTCCGAATACAACGTGCTGATCGGCCCCGACGGCCCGGTCATCATCGACCTGCCGCAGGCGGTCAACGCCGCCGGCAACAACAACGCCTTCGCCATGCTGGAGCGCGATGTCGAGAACATGTCGAACTACTTCGGCCAGTTCGCGCCGGAGCTGATCGGCACCGACTACGCCGAAGAGATCTGGCAGCTCTATTCGAGCGGCAAACTCGAAGAGGCCACCGAGCTGACCGGCCGCGTCGCACGCAGCGACGAGAAGATCGACATCGGCAACCTGATGCGCGTCATCGATGATGCGCGCATGGAGGAAGAGGCGATGCGACGGCGTGCCATCGAGGCGGAGTCAGGCGAAGAGGACGAATAAAAACTCCCCTCTCCCTGACATCCCTAACCTTCGGCAGAACCCCACGGCACCAGCGTCCAGCCGTCAGGCGTTGACTGCAGCCGCTCGCTCAGCGCCAGCTGGTCGAGAAAAGCCTCGTCGTGCGACACCACCAGCAGCACGCCCCGATACTGTCGCAGCATCTCTTCCAGTGCCTGCAGCGAGGCGAGATCGAGGTGATTGCTGGGCTCGTCCAGCAACAGAATCTGCGCAGGATTGTCGGAATAGAGCACGCAGGCCAGCGCCGCTTTCAGTCGTTCGCCACCACTCAACAAGTTGACCGGCTGCAATGCCTTTTCCGCAGGCAACCCCAACTGCGCCAACCGGGTGCGCAACTCGCCTTCGTTCAAACTCGAATTGACCGCCTGCAGCTGTGCCAGCGTCGAATGGTGCGGATGCAGATCCGTCAATTGCTGATCGAGATAGGCCACCGGCGAACGCACGTCGCACCGCCCGGCCAATGGCGCCAGATAAGACGCCATAACCCTGAGCAATGTCGATTTGCCACAACCGTTCGGCCCCGTCACACCCACACGCTGACGACTGTGCAGCGACAAATTGATCAGATGCCCGGCGCGCGAACCGAACGGCAGTTGTATATCGCTCAAGGTGGCGATCCAGCGCGGAGCCGGTGATGTACCGTCCGGCGCGTAAATCGTGATCGCCGCGCTCGCCTCGATCTGTTGCGCCGCGTCGCGCACCCGCTGCGACAACTGTTCGCGCGCCTCCGCCTGCTGCGTTCGAAACTTGCCCGCCGAGTTTTCGCTGCGCTCCTTCTGTCGCCCCAGCAGAATCTTCGCCTGATTGGCATCGCGCCCCTGCCGGTTGCCGCGCGCCTGCCGGCGCTCGTGGCGTTCGCGCTGATCCTGCAATGTCTGCTCTTCGCGCTTGCGTTCATGCTTGCGCTGCGCGAGCTGTTGCAACGCCTCTTCGCGCTCCTGCGCCTTGCACTGCGCATAAAACGAATAGCCGCCGCCGTAGCTGCGCAACCCCAGCGTCGACAGTTCGACGATGCGCGCCATCTGCTCCAGCAGCTCGCGATCGTGACTGACAACCAGCAGGCCATGCGGCCAGCGCTGCAATTGCTGCAACAGCAGCTGGCGATTGCTGCGATCGAGATGGTTGGTCGGTTCGTCCAGAATCAGGAAGTCGGCATCGACGAGAAAGGCGCCCACCAGCGCCACGCGCATCGCTTCGCCACCGCTGAGCGTGGCGGCCGGTCGGTCGATATCGAGGTAGTCAAGCTGGTGCCTGTCCAGTTCGCTGCGCAGACGCTGGTGGATATCCCAACGATCACCGACCGCATCGAAATCAGCAGCATCGGTGCTGCCGGCTTCGATACGCGCCAGGGCATCGATGACCGGCTGCACACCGGCCAGCGCGGCCACCGTTGCATCGTGATGACAGGAGATCTGCTGCGCGAGGTAGTGCACTCGTCCCGAGCGCAACACACGGCCCGCGGTCGGCTCCAGCTCGCCGGCGAGAATCCGCGCCAGCAGACTCTTGCCGATGCCATTGCGACCGACCAGGCCGGTCGGCTGCTGATCGAACTGCGCGGTGAGATCGGAAAACAGCGCCCTGCCATCGGGCAGAACATGGGAGACGCTTTCCAGCGTCAGAAAATGATTCGTCATGCGAACTCCAATGGATGCCATCTCCCCCTGTGCGGGGTACGTGGAGAGAGGCCGTCAGGAAGACGGCGGCATCAATGGCGCATCGGACGAACACCTCGAACTGGATGGGAAAATCAGCAGCGCACTTTATCAAAGCTCGCCGTTGATGCCGATCAGGAGAAACCGCAGCTCACCCCAGCGCCGATTGCACATCGCGGCTGCGCTCGCGCTGCAACTGCATGATGACGCGCGAGAGCGAACGCTGATCGCTCTTCGACAGATCGACGAAGGCGGCACCCAGTTCGGTAACGCCTTCAGCACCGGCGCGTACATTGCGCACGCTGGCATTGCACTGGAAGTTGCGACCGGCGAATTCGAAGCAGAGTTCGTTGAGCGCGTCGCCTTCCGCCATCTCGACACCGTTCGGCAGCTGCAGGCGAATGCCGGTGGCGGAAAGATCGCGCACGCGCGCCAGGCAGCGACTGCGATTCGGCGTGACGAACTCGGAGTTGACCGCCAGCTCGTCGGTCAGATGCAGGCGCAGCGCGGCGCGGCGCTGGTTGTAGTCGAGCGCCTGCGGCAGCATCAGCTGGTAGGTGAGGTCGTCGCCCTCTTCACGCCGCGCGACAATGTGGGTGTTGAAACTGAGCTTGCGACCACTGTCGACGCGCACGGTGACCAGCAGCGGCTGGCCGGGCAGGCCGTAGAAATCGCGCGGAAACAGTTCGTCGATGGTGACGGTGCCGCGACCGGGATCGACATCGAGGATGATGCTCTGGAAACGGGCGTCGCTGCCGTCGATGGCGACATCGATCAGTGCGTGCGAACGCTGCACGTCAAACAGGGCCAGGTAGACATGGCGCAGCGCCGGATCCTGCTCGGTGTCCGCCGCCGCTGTCGACAGCGGCGCCAGCTTGCGGCGGTAGTGGCTCAGCCAGTCTCTGATCATGTGGGCCTCCCTCTCGGTTACGCGCCAATTTTTTGCGGATCGCGCCCGGACTTCCTGCGAGTCGCGCTCCGGCGCCAGAAAAACGTTATCGGCAATCTATCACAGCGCATGAGCCCCGGTTTGACAGCGGGCCACCCCCTCCCATACTTGCCGCTCACGCCCTGTCGCCCGCCCCTGAAAGGAGTCCACCGATGTCTGTCGGTTCGATCGTCGCCCTGGTCATCATCGCCGCGCTGCTGCTCTACGTCATCGTGCTCTACAACGGGCTGGTGGCACTGAAACACAACGCCGCCAAGGCGCTCGCCAACATCAATGTGCTGCTGAAGCAGCGCCACGACGAGCTGCCGAAGCTGGTCGAGACCTGCCGCCAGTACATGCAGTACGAACAGCAGACGCTGGAGCGGGTCATCGCCGCGCGCGACCAGGTCGCCGCGGCGCAGCAGCGAGGCGACGTCGATGCGCTCGGCCGCGCCGAGGGCTCGCTGCGCAGCGGCCTCGGCCAGCTGTTCGCACTGGCCGAGAACTACCCGGAGCTGAAGGCCAACGAGACCTTCCAGCATCTGCAGCAGCGCATCAGCGGGCTGGAGAACGCCATCGCCGACCGTCGCGAGACCTACAACGAGAGCGTCAACCTCAACAATATTCGCGTCGCGCAGTTCCCCGACCTGATCGTCGCCCGGCTGTTCAGCTTCGGCGCGCTGAAGCTGCTGCAGTTCAGCGCCGGCGAGACGCGCGACGTCGACATGCGCAAGCTGTTCAGCTGACACCCGGCTGGCGATGAATCTCTCCACCTGGTTGCCGCCGCTGTTGTGCGCGGCGGGAACGGTCGTGGCGCTCGGCGTCATGGTGCGCAACCTGAAACGCGCACGGCTGATCGAGGACACACCGACCTCGCGCATCCGCTCGGCGCCGCAGGGTTACGTCGAGCTGCACGGGTTCGCCCGCCGCGACGAGGCCGAGCCACTGCTGGCGCCGCTGACCCAGACGCCCTGCCTCTGGTACCGCTACCGCATCGAGCGCGAGGAGCGCGGCAACCGGCATCGGAGCTGGCGCGTGGTCGAGAGCGGGATCAGCGAGCGAGCGTTCCGGCTCGACGACGACAGCGGCCATTGCAGCGTGCTGCCACAGCGTGCCGAAGTGACGCCGACCCGCCGCCAGCAGTGGCGCGGCAACCGCCGCCACCCGCTGAAGGCGACACCCGATGGCCTGCCCGGCCTGCTGAAAGGCGTACTGACCGCCGGCAGCCGCTATCGCTACACCGAGGAGCGATTACACGACGGCGACTGGCTCTACCTGACCGGCTGGTTCGAATCGACCCATCCGCCGAGCGCCGAGGTGCAGGCGGCCGAGCGCAGCCGGCAACTGCTGCGCGACTGGAAGCAGGACCAACCGCAGCTGTTGGCGCGCTTCGATCGCGACGGCGACGGTCGCATCGATCTCCAGGAGTGGGAGCAGGCTCGCGCCGCCGCCGCCGGCAAGGCGCAGCGGCTGGTACTGCGCGACTTCGACCACAGCCAGCAGCACACCCTGCGCGCACCGCCGACCGGCCAGCCCTTTCTGATCTCGATGCACGATCCCGAACGACTCGCCCGCCGCTACCGCAAGCAGGCGTTGTTCGCCCTCCTCGCCGCCGCCGCGCTGGCCGCGTTTGCCGGGCTGATACTCGCCCGCGGCTGACGGCCATGCCGGGTGGCCTGCCCCGCCCCCGCGCGCTACCATTCGCCTCCCTCGCAGGGCCTGGAAACCGTTGAAAAAGTCCTCCTGGCTTTTTCATCCACCGTGGAAGCCCTGACCAAACCCCATTGCGCGGAGTGGTGAATTTGAGCGCGATCGAACCGATTCGCTGGGTCGACGACCACCTGCAGCTGCTCGACCAGCGGGCGCTGCCGGAACACGAGCGCTATCTCGCCTATCGCGATGCAGCTGCCGTCGCCGACGCCATTCGCGACATGGTGGTGCGCGGCGCGCCGGCCATCGGCATCACCGCCGCCTACGGCGTGGCACTGGCGGCGCAGCGGGTCGGTCGCAGCAGCGACTGGAGCGGCGCCCTGGCCCCCGCCCTCGACACACTCGCCGCGTCGCGACCGACCGCCGTCAACCTGTTCTGGGCGCTCGACCGCGTGCGCGCAACGGTTTCCGCCACAGCTGCCAGCGACGTGCCGGCCGCGCTGCTGGCACTGGCACAGCAGATCCATCGCGACGATATCGACAGCAACCGCCGCCTCGGCGACTTCGGCGCCGCGCTGCTGCCGGCCAATGCGCGCGTCTACACCCACTGCAACACCGGCGCGCTGGCGACCGGCGGCTATGGCACCGCGCTCGGCATCATCCGCAGCGCCCATCGCGACGGCCGCATCGATCGCGTCTTCGCTGGCGAGACGCGACCGTGGTGGCAGGGGGCGCGGCTGACCTGCTGGGAGCTGATGCGCGAACAGATTACGGCGACGCTCTGCGTGGAAGGTGCCGCCGGCCTGATCCTGCAGCGCGAGGGTATTCACGCCGTCATCGTCGGCGCCGACCGCATCGCCGCCAACGGCGACACCGCCAACAAGATCGGCACCTACAACCTGGCGGTGCTGGCACGTTTCCACGGCGTGCGTTTCATCGTCGCCGCGCCGACCAGCACCTTCGACCTGCAGATGGATGACGGCAGCGCGATCCCGATCGAACAGCGCGACCCGCGCGAGATCACCGAAGTGCGCGGCCAGCCGCTGGCACCGGCCGGCTGCCACGCCACCAACCCCGCCTTCGATGTCACACCGTCGACACTGATCGATGCCATCGTCACCGAGTGCGGCGTCATCGAACATCCGGCGCAGGCCGACATCCGGGCACAGTTTCGCCACTGGGGTGTGGTATGAGGGGCGCGGCATGAACGAACGGCAGCAACAGCGCGCCGCGACACTGGCCGAGATCGGCCGCGAGCTGCACGCGCGCGGCTGGGTGCCGGCCACCAGCGGCAACTTCTCGATGCGGCTCGATGAACACAGCGCACTGGTAACCGCGTCGGGCCGGCACAAGGGCCGGCTCGGCGCCGACGACTTCCTCGCCGTCGACCTGCGCGGACAGCCACTGGCCGGTGGCAAACCGTCGGCCGAGACACTGCTGCACACGCAGCTCTACGCCTGGCAGCCGTGGATCGACACCGTGCTGCACTGCCACAGCCCGACCGCGACGCTGCTGTCGCAGCTGTGGCACTCGGATCGGCTGGTGCTGTCCGATTACGAACTGCTGAAGGCGTTTCGCGGCATCACCACCCACGCCACCACATTGACGCTGCCCATCTTTCCCAATACCCAGCAGATCGACGAACTTGCTGCCGACGTGCAGAGCTACCTCGAACAACACCCGGCGACACCGGCCTACCTGATTCGCGGCCACGGTGTGTACGTCTGGGGCGAGAGCAGCGACGAGTGCCTGCGACAACTCGAAGCGCTCGACTTCCTGCTGCAGTGCGAACTGCAGCGCCTGGCCATTCACAAACAGTGACCACACATAACAGCGCCACATAACAGGAGCCGCCCATGAGCATGTTGCAGATCTTCCACGAGCGCGAACCGACTCGACCGCTGAACCAGAGTTGTGACGCCGAAGAGATGGCAGAGCTGCTGGCCACCGCCGGCGTGCGCTTCGAACGGTGGCGCGCCAGCGAACCAGTGGTGGCAGGCGCCAGCCAGCAGGAGGTGCTGGCCGCCTACGGACGCGATGTCGACCGGTTGATCAGCGAGGACGGCTACCAGACCGTCGACGTCATCAGCGTGCCCGCCGACCACCCGGACAAGGAGACGCTGCGCAAGAAATTCCTCAGCGAACACACCCACAGCGAGGACGAGGTGCGCTTCTTCGTCGCCGGCCGCGGGCTGTTCAGCCTGCACATCGGCGACCGCATCTATGAAGTGCTGTGCGAGCGCGGCGACCTGATCAGCGTGCCGGCCAACACACCGCACTGGTTCGACCTCGGCGGCTCGCCGGAGCTGGTGGCGATCCGCTTCTTCAACAACCCCGAAGGGTGGATCGCCCACTACACCGGCAGCGACATCGCCGACCATTTCTCGCGACTGGATTGAGGCACATGCCGGAGTTTCGCGCCGTCGAGGCGATCGTCACCGACATCGAAGGAACCACCAGTTCGATCGACTTCGTCAAAACGGTGCTGTTTCCCTATGCCGAGCGCGCGCTGCCGGCCTTCGTGCGCGGCCACCTCGATGAACCCGACGTCGCCACCGCACTCGACCAGACCGCGAACGAGAGCGGCATCGCGCGCGACAACATCGATGCACTGATCGCACAACTACTCGACTGGAGCCGCGCCGATCGCAAGATCACGCCATTGAAGGCACTGCAGGGATTGATCTGGCGCCGGGGTTACGAACGCGGCGACTATCGCGCCCACGTCTACACCGATGCCGCCGAACAGCTGCGCGCATGGCACACCGCCGGCATTCCGCTGTATGTCTATTCGTCGGGCTCGATCGCCGCGCAGAAACTCTTCTTCCGCTACAGCGAAGCCGGCGACCTGACGGCGCTGTTCAACGGCAACTTCGACACGACCATCGGCGGCAAACGCGAGATCGATTCCTACCGCAAGATCGCCGCTGCCATCGGCCGTGAACCGCAACGACTGCTGTTCCTGTCCGATGTGGTCGAGGAGCTGGACGCCGCACACGCAGCGGGTTTTCAGACTTGCTGGCTGCAGCGACCCGAGGATGGTTTCGCCGAACTGCAGCCGCATGCGGTGCATCCGGTCGCGCACAGCTTCGATCAAATCACGACGACGCATCAGGTCGACCAGAGGTCACCCATGAGCAATGCCACACCACGCATGACCAACCTGTTTCTCCAGCTCGGGCTGGATGCCAGCGAACAGGCCATCGCGAAATTCATCAAGACGCACCAGCTACCGGCGGATGTTCATCTCGCCAACGCCCCCTGGTGGAGCGATGCCCAGCGCCAGTTCCTGACCGAGCAGATCAACAGCGATGCAGTCTGGGCGATCGTCGTGGATCAGCTGAACGAGTCTCTGCACGAGGATGCGGTCAGGGCCAGTTCCGGCGCGAAGTGAACACAGCGCATGGCTGGGCAGAGGGTGACCGCGCCATCACTAACAACAATCATCGCTTAAAGCCCCGCAACCTCATCAAGTATTTGAGGGTTCTTCCGCACCAGCTTTATCAACGTTGCTGCCGCACTGCTTGGGGTAGCAGCTCCACGCTCCCAGCCCTGCAGTGTGCGAGTGTTGATACGCAGACGGGCAGCGAAAATCGGCTGAGACATCTTCAGTCGCTCCCGAATCTCAACGATTTCTTGCGCCTTAATCGTCACAGGTGGCAACGCTTCAATCTCGGTAGAGCGCAGGGTGAGTCTGCCCTCACGCTCCCCCTTCAGCTCTTCAAAGCCTTGCACCAGCTCATCGAACACGTTGCGTTTTTTCATGATCCAACCCTCCTCGCCGCCAATTCGGCCTCAAGTAGTGCCCGGAGCACCTTCTTTTGCTCACGAGTGATATCTGTCGCCTCATCCTTGTCGTAAATGGTGAATAGCCAGAACTGCCGTTCCGCGAGATACCAGTAGTAAATCACCCGCACCCCACCGCGCTTGCCCTTCCCTCGTCGACTATCAGTCCAACGCAGCTTGCGTAACCCACCCGCCTCCTGAATGACGTCACCCGCCTCCGAATTACGCATCAGGAACTGCTGCATCTCCGAATACTCGTCATCCGCCAAGTAATCCGACCGATACTTCTGGAAGATCGTTAGCTCCTTGAATACTGCCCTCATCCGATATTGAGTCCCGCTGTCAGTCTGCTCCGGCCCAAAAGTATACGCAAATTGCGTACACTTCAAAGTAGATCATTTCTGCCTCGGCGCCCCCTCCTCCCACGAATTGGCAACGAACTGGCAACCAGAATCTCCAAATCGCAGAAACGAAAAAGGCCGGTCATCGCTGATCCGGCCTAAGTCGTTGTTTCAGATGGTCGGGCATGCAGGAGTCGAACCTGCGACCTCTTCGTCCCGAACGAAGCGCGCTACCAGACTGCGCTAATGCCCGTAAAGCTGGCGGGGGTACCCCGCGCGAGGCGCGCACTATACCAGAAGGGTTTTGGAGCGCCTAGCCCCGGGAACGGCGCCAGGATTTCTGCGCTGCCGGGCCGCTTCGCACTAGTAGATGTTGTAGTAGCGGGCGATGCCGAGGCTGAGGATGCTGAAGCCGGTGACGATCACCGCCAGGATGCCGAGCAGCCGCAGCGGTCGGAACGGCTTGCGCTCGATGTCGTTGTAACCCTCGCGCAGATATTGATCGACCCGCGCCTGGTCTTCCGGATAGAGCTTGTTTTCGCTCATCGTATCTCTCCTCGCAGCTGTCCCCGCACGGCCAATGCCGGCGGGGGCGGATTATTTCATGTCGCCGTCAGAACGCGAACCGCTCGACCGGCAGGGCCATCAACGTCTTGGCGCCGGCCTGCGCCATTTCGCAGTGGCTGTAGAGCTGTGGCAGCAGCCGCTGCATGTAGAAGCGGGCAGTGTCGAGCTTGGCGGCATAGAAGCCATCACTGTCAGAGCCGTTGCTGTCGGAACCATCACCGGTCCTGGCCAGCGCCAGCTGCGCCATGCGCGCCCAGAGCCAGGCGTAGAGGGTGAAGCCGAAGGCGTGCAGGTAGTCGACGGCACTGGCCGAAACCAGATCGGGGTCGGACGCGACGCCGTGCAGCAGCTGGCGGGTCAGCCGCTCGAAGGCGGCCAGCGCACGCTCCAGCGGTTCGAGGAATTCGGCCATCGCCGGTTCGGCGCGAGCCGCATCGATCCAGCCGTTGACCTCGGTGAACAGCGCCGCCAGCGCAGCGCCGCCGTCGGCCACCACCTTGCGGCCGAGCAGGTCGAGCGCCTGGATGCCGTTGGTGCCCTCGTAGATCTGGGCGATACGCACGTCGCGCACCAGCTGCTCCATGCCCCACTCGCGGATGTAGCCGTGGCCGCCGAAGACCATCTGGCCGTGGAGACACCCCTCCAGCCCCTTGTCGGTCAGGAAGGCCTTGACCACCGGTGTCAGCAGCGCCACCTGCGCCGCCGCCCGCTGCTGCTGCTCGCCCTCGGCGTGCTTGGCAAGGTCGAGCTGCAGGCCGACATGGGCGGCGAAGGCGCGACCGGCCTCGACCAGCGCCTTCTGCGTCAGCAACATGCGGCGCACGTCGGCGTGCTGGATGATCGGGTCGGCGGCGGTGCCGCTCCTGCTGCCGGACGAACGCCCCTGCAGGCGGTCGCGGGCGTAGGCCAGCGACCCCTGCCAGGCGCGCTCGGCACAACCAAGTCCCTGCAGACCGACCGTCACCCGCTCGTAGTTCATCATCGTGAACATGTAGTTGAGGCCCTTGCCGGCCTCGCCGACCAGCCAGCCGGTGGCGCCGTCGTAGTTGATGACGCAGGTCGAGGCGGCGTGGATGCCCATCTTGTGCTCGATCGAACCGCAGACGACGGCGTTGCGCGAGCCGAGCGAGCCATCGGCGTTGACCATGAACTTCGGCACGATGAACAGCGAGATGCCCCTGGTGCCGGCCGGGGCGTCGGGCAGGCGCGCCAGCACCAGATGGATGATGTTGTCGGTCAGGTCCTGCTCGCCACCGGTGATGAAGATCTTGGAGCCGGTCAGCCGGTAGCTGCCGTCGCCAGCCGGTTCGGCGCGGGTGCGGATCAGGCCGAGATCGGAGCCGGCGTGCGCTTCGGTCAGGCACATGACGCCGGCCCACTCGCCGCGGTAGATCGGCGGGATGTAGCGCTGGCGCTGCTCGTCGCTGGCGTGGGCATCAAGCAGCAGGCAGGCCCCCGACGAGAGAATGGAATAGAGGCCGAAGGCGGAGCCGGCGCTGACCAGCATCTCCTCGACCATCGCCGCCAGCAGCTTCGGCATCCCCTGGCCACCGTATTCGGGATTGCCGGTCAGCCCGACCCAGCCCCCTTCGGCAAACTGGCGCCACGCCTCGCGGTAACCGGCCGGGGTGGTGACGACACCGTCGTCGAACCGCACCCCCTCCTCGTCACCGGAGCGCAGCAGCGGCGCGATCAGCTCGGCGCTGATGCGGCCCGACTCCTCCAGCACGGCGTCGGCCAGCTCGCGGTTGACCTCGGCGGTGGCCGGCAGCGACGCCCAGGTCGACTCGGCCTGCATCAGTTCGAACAGCACGAAGCGCATGTCGCGCAGCGGGGGACGGTACGCCTGCATGGCAACCTCCGGATCGGACGGGGGACAGGCGGCCATGGTAGCAGCCGGCAGCGGCCGGTGAATCGCTAAAGGGACGGCAGGAGAGTGCTCAGACGCGCTGGTCGAGCAGCAGGCCGGGGTCGATGACGGGCTGGTTGAAGGCGTCGAGGGCGGCGCGACCGTGCGGCTGCTCGGCGTGGCCGGCGGGGAGGATACGGATGGTCGGGACACCGGCGCTGCCGGTCGCAGCAGTAGCGGCCACAGCCTCGGCGTCAGTTTCGTCCGGCAGTTCCGGCAGGGCGCCGGCGCCCTGCTGGCCGGGGCGACGTTCGCGCTGTTCCGCTTCGGGCTTCGACTCAACCCGATTGCGCGACTGTTCGCCGGCTGCCCCCTGCTCCACCGGCGGCAGCGCGCGATCCTTCTCCTGGGCGTTTTCGTTGCCGACCACCGGTTTGCCCAGCGGACTGTAGCTGGGGATGGCGGAGGAGGCGGGAAGTGGTGCGATGGGGCCGATGTTGCTCATGGTCGGGCGGCCCCGAGGAGGATCAGACGCGGATGTCGATCAGCGAGCCCAGCATTTCGTCGGCGCTCCTGACGACAGAGGCAGAGGCCTTGGCCAGCTGCTCGCCAACCTTCAGCTCGACCAGCGACGCAGCCAGGTCGGCGACATTGAGGTCGGCACCTTCGATCCCGGCACGGGCGATGTCGGCGGCGGCCTGATTGGCGATGCCGATGCCGTTCTGGATGCCCTGCAGACCGACCGCGAGGGTCGAGCCGACAGTGCTGGGGTTGAGGGAGATGGCCATGCCGGTTACCCGTAAAGAGATAAAAGCGCACAAAAAGTAAACAGACGCCACCAGTTAAGCAGAGCCTCAGGGGCGCTGCCAGCCCGCGACCGGCGCAGCGCGACGAATGGTCGCGCGCCAATACCGAGGGGGCAGCCGATGGAGCAGGGGGTCAGGCCTGCTCGAACAGCGCTGCCGGGTCGAGGTAAGTGGCCACCAGCGCCGGTCGCGGGTCGGGCAGATGGGGAATCTCACCAAGACAGGGAGCACGGAACAGGGCGCGCAGCGTGGCGACATTGTCGTCGTAGCCGCTCATCGCCGGGTCGATCCGGTTGGCCACCCAACCCGCCAGTCGCAGGCCGTCGCGGGCGATCGCCTCGGCGGTCAGCAGCGCGTGATTGAGGCAGCCGAGCCGCATGCCAACCACCAGCACCACCGGCAACCCCAGCTCGCGCGGCAGCGCCGACAGCAGCAGTTGCGGCCCCAGTGGCACGCGCCAGCCGCCGGCTCCTTCGATCAGCGTCAGGTCGGCGCGACGCATCAACGGGCCGCGACAGAAACCGACCAGCTGCGACAGCGACAGCCGGCGACCGGCCCGAGCGGCGGCGATATGCGGCGCGATGGCCGGCGCGAAGGCGATCGGATTGACCTCGTCATAGTCGAGCGCGATCGACGCGGTGCGCTGCAGCAGCAGTGCATCGGCGTTGCGCAACCCTTCCGGTGTCGGTTCGCAGCCGGCCGCCACCGGCTTCAGCGCCGCCGTGGTCAGCCCGCGCGCGTTGGCGGCGGCCAGCAGACCGGCGGTGACCACGGTCTTGCCGACGTCGGTGTCGGTGCCGGTAACGAAAAAGGCCTGCGGCTTGCCCATGAACCGCTCCCTATTCATCAAACAATTCGAGAGGACGCTGCAGCGTCAGGTACCAGACCTGGTAGGTGGCGGGCAGCAGGCCGTCGTCGCGCATCGCTTCGTAAGCACTCGCAAACTTTGCCAGCCGCTGCCGCCCTGCCAGTCCACCGGGGCGGCCGCGATTGACGTTGCCGGCGCCGATCGCCTTCAGCTCGCGGGTCAGCTGCCGCAGCTCGGCGTAACGCAGCACGATCGGCAGCTCCTGCCACGCCTCGATGCGCAGCCCGGCGCGGGCGATCTGCGTCTCCAGCTGCTCGCGACCGGTGAAGGTGTTGACGTGCGATGCCTCATCGACCGCCGCCCACGCCGCGCGCAGCTCGTGCAGCGTCCGTGGCCCCAGCGTGGCGATCCAGGCGCAGCCGCCGGGGCGCAACACGCGGCGCATCTCGGCGAAAGCGGCACCGGGGTGTTCGCACCACTGCAGCGCCAGGCTGGAGAAGATGGCGTCGACCGAGCAGTCGGCCAGCGGCAGGTTCTCGGCATCGCCCGCCAGCCAGAGCGGGCCGCCATGGTGATGTGCCGCGTGCGCCACCATCGCCGGCGACAGGTCGAGCGCGACGACGTTGCAGCGTTTGGCCAGCCGCGCGCTCTCGCGACCGGTGCCGCAGCCGATGTCGAGCAGGCGGTCGAGCGGTTCAGCCACCACCTGCGCCGCCAGCTGGTCGGCAACGCGGCGCTGCAGCTCGGCGGCGCTGTCGTAACTGGCGGCAGCGCGACCAAAGGCGGCGGCGATATCGCGTTTGTCGCGCAGCGTCGGTCGCAATCGCGGCAGCAGTCCGCTGGCATTGATGATGCTCTGCAAGTGGTGCCAGCAGATTTCCGGCGCCGAGGCGAACGGCAGATGGCCGACGCCGTCGAGCTCGATGAAATACTGCTGTGGCAGCAGTGTCGACGCGCGCTGCGCCAGCGCCACCGGCACCAGCGCGTCGACGCCGCCGAGCATGTGCACGGTCGGCAGGGTCAGCTCGGCGAGCAGCGGTCGGGTGTCGAGCTCGGCCAGCCAGCGCAGCCCCTGTCGCAGCGCCGTCAGGTCGGGTAGCACCGCACTCTCGCGCAGCCACTTCAGCAGCGGGCGGGCATTGCGGTCGCCATGCGCCTGCAGGCCGAGGAAACGGCGGTGCAGCGCGGCGGGGTCGCGCCCGAGTTCGGCCTCGAAGGCGGCGAAGGTCTCGCGCGACAGCCCTGGCCAATCGCCGTCGGCAATGAATTTCGGGTTCGACGTCAGCAGGAACAGTGCCGCGCAACGCTGCGGATGGCGCGCGGCGAGCAGCGTCGCCAGCTGACCACCCAGCGACCAGCCGACGATGACCACACGCTCGGGCATGATCGCGGCGATCTGATCGACCAGCGCCTCGACGGTGATCTCGGGCTGTTTCGGCGAGCGGCCGCAACCGGGCAGGTCGAGCAGCGTGACGTTGGTGCGCAGACGCAACTGCGGCAGCCAGCGCCGGAACACCGCACTCGACATGCCCCAGCCGTGAATCAGCACCAGCTCCGGCGCATCGTCGCTCTGGTTCAGCGCCGGCAGCCGTTCGCTGTGCAGGCGCACGCGGTGCGGACTCACGCCGCCACCTCGCTCAGGGCGCTCAACAACGTATCGACCTGCATCTCGCTGTGCGCCGCTGTCAGTGTGATGCGCAGCCGCGCGCTGCCGGCCGGCACCGTCGGCGGCCGGATCGCCGAGATCCACAAACCGAGCTCGGCCAGCTGCTGGCTCAATTCGAGTGCGCGACCGGCATCGCCAACCAGTAGCGGCTGGATGGCGGAATCCGACGGCATCAGTGCCAGCCCGAGCTGCTCGGCGCCGCGCCTGAACCGTGCGATCAAATTCTTCAGATGATCGCGGCGCCACGCTTCGCGCTGCAGCAGGTCGAGACCGACCGAGGTAGCGGCAGCGACAGCCGGTGGCAGCGCTGTGGTGTAGATGTAAGTGCGAGCGAACTGGATCAGCGTTTCGATCAATGTTTCGCTGCCAGCGACAAAGGCGCCGTAACTGCCGGCCGCCTTGCCGAGCGTGCCCATCAGGATCGGCAGTTGTTCCGTGTCGAGCCCGAACTGTTCAGCGCAGCCGGCGCCGCGTGCGCCGAGCACGCCGAAACCGTGCGCGTCGTCGACCATCAGCCACGCTTCATGTTTTTTTGCGAGCACTGCAAGTTCAGAGAGCGGTGCGGTGTCGCCATCCATGCTGAAGACGCCGTCGACGCAGATCAGTTTTCTGCCTTCACCTGAACGGTCGAGCTTCGCTTCAAGGCTCTGCAGATCGCTGTGCAGGAAGCGCTGGAAACGGGCGCCACTGAGCAGACCGGCATCGATCAGCGAGGCGTGGTTCAGTTTGTCTTCGAAGATGAAATCGCTGGAGCCGAGCAGTGCGTTGACGACACCGAGATTGGCCATGTAGCCGGTCGAGAACAGCAGCGCGCGCGGCCGGCCGGTGAAGGCGGCCAGCTTCTCTTCGAGTTCGTGGTGCAGTCGGCTGTGGCCGCAGACCAGATGCGAGGCGCCGCTGCCGACGCCGAATTCGTTCGCCGCTTTCTGGAATGCCGCGATCACGTCCGGATGGTTGGCGAGGCCGAGATAATCGTTGTTGCAGAAATTGAGATAACGCTTGCCGTCGACCACCACTTCGGCGCCCTGCGCGGTTTCGACGACGCGGCGTTCGCGGTAGAGCTGTTGTGCTTTTCGCTCTTCGAGGGCGGGTTGGAGGGTTTGGTCGATGCTCATATCGTCTTACGGCAGTGGAGGGCGGGAAGCGGGTACACCATGCGGGACACGCACGAGTACATCCCTGTAGCTCTTCAGCGACATCCCTGTCGCTGAAGGTCCCGCATGGTGTACCCGCTCCCCACCTGCAAGCCGCAGTGCCAATCCAGAAGAAACAAAACGGCGAAGAACCAAATGGTCGTTAGCACTGAGATTCGCAGCGAGTGGGAGGTAACTCCCCTCAGGACCTTCGGAGACAGGGATGTCTCCGAAGAGCTACATGGACGTACTTGCCGCGTGTCCTGAGGGGAGTTACCTCCCGCTCGCCGGCACTACGGCGTCAGGGGTTCAAGAGCTACCGAGTAACAGCCGCGTCATAAAAGAACTGATCGTTCTGCGCACGCTCGATCTGCTCGTGCAGCTCATGCTCAACGTCATCTTCGCAATGCTCGATCTCACGCTGCTCCGGCGTGATGCCGAGCCGCCCAAACAACTGCATGTCCTTGTTCGCTTCCGGGTTCGGCGTGGTCAGTAGCTTCTCACCGTAGAAGATCGAGTTGGCGCCGGCGAAGTAGGCCAGCGCGTGCATCTCGTCGTTCATCGCCTCGCGCCCGGCTGACAGCCGCACATGCGACTGCGGCATCAGGATACGGGCGACGGCAATCGTGCGGATGAAATCGAACGAATCGAGATTCTGCTGCTCGGCCAGCGGCGTGCCTTCCACTTTCACCAGCATGTTGATCGGCACGCTCTCCGGATGCACCGGCAGGTTGGCCAGCTGCTGCAGCAGGCCGGCGCGATCGCGCACCGACTCGCCCATGCCGACGATGCCGCCGCTGCAGACCTTGATGCCGGCGCCGCGCACGTTATCCAGCGTCTCCAGACGATCGCCGTAGGTGCGCGTGGTGATGATCTCGCCGTAGAACTCCGGCGAGGTATCGAGGTTGTGGTTGTAGTAGTCGAGGCCCGCCTCGGCCAGCTCCTGCGCCTGCTCCGACGACAACATGCCCAGCGTCATGCAGGTCTCCAGACCCAGCTCCTTGACGCCGCGCACCATCGCCGTCACGTACGGCATGTCCTTCTTCTTCGGCGAACGCCACGCCGCACCCATGCAGAAACGCGAGCTGCCCTGCGCCTTCGCCGCCTTCGCCTCCTCGATGACCTTCTGCACCTCCATCAGCTTCTCCGGTTCGAGACCGGTGTCGTAGCGGTTAGATTGCGGGCAGTACTTGCAGTCTTCCGGGCAGGCGCCGGTCTTGATCGACAGCAGCGTGCTGACCTGCACCTGGTTCGGATCAAAGTGCTGACGGTGCACGCTGGCGGCGCGGAACAGCAGGTCGTTGAACGGCAGCGCGAACAGCGCCTCGATCTCGGCGCGGTTCCAGTCGTGACGCGGTTCGGTAGAAGAGGGGACAAGGTTCAACGAGGCGTTCATGTGAAATCCTGACCAGAAACGGGGACAACAGGCGCGCTAAGCTGGCGCACCGCCGGCACAGGGGAGTGTCGGCACACAAGCCCGCCATGGTACGCCGGGACAATTCGCTGTCAACCTGCAGGGACGCTCATGGTTAACAACTTCCGCCCATTGGCGCCCATCCGCGCGCTGTGGACTCTCCTGCTGCCGCCCAGTTGCCTGCTCTGCGCCGGCCCCACCGGCGTCTCTGGCAACGGTCGCGACCTCTGTAACGGCTGCCACGCCGAACTCCCCTTCACCCGCTTCCCGTGTCCACGCTGCGCGCTGCCACTGCCAACCGCCGAAGCGAGCTGCGGCCACTGCCTGAGCCAACCGCCGCCGTGGCAATGCTGTATCGCGCCACTGCTCTACCGACCGCCGGCCAGCCAGCTGCTCGCCGCCTTCAAGTACCGCGGCAAGCTCAGCGGTGGGCAGCTGCTGGCTGGGCTGCTGCTCGACGAACTGCGCCGATCCGGGCGCGAGGTCGACCTGATCGTGCCGGTGCCGCTGCACTGGCGCCGGCGCTGGCAGCGCGGTTTCAACCAGGCCGAGCTGATCGCCGACCAGCTCGGCGCGGCGCTCGATATCCCGGTGGCGATGAAAGCGCTGCGGCGGCGGCGGGCAACCACCGCGCAGCAGCAACTCGATGCCAGGGCCCGCGCCCGCAACCTGCGCGGCGCCTTTGCCTTGAGCCGACCGCTGGCCGGCTTGCGGGTGGCGCTGGTCGATGACGTCGTCACCACCGGCGCCACCGCCGCCGAGCTGACCCGGGTGCTGCTGAAGGGCGGCGCAACAGCGGTCGAACTCTGGGCGCTGGCGAGAACCCCCGCAGCGTGAGACCCGAACCCCGCCCCTGCCACCGGTCGCCGGCTTGACGCCGGTGGTAGAGTGAACGCCCATTGATCACTGGATCGCTGTCATGTCCGAGCTGCACCCGTTCGCCGCGCTGTCGCCGGAGCTGGTGATCGACGCCGTCGAGAGCACCGGCCGCCTCTCCGACCTGCGCGTCTTCGCGCTGAACAGCTACGAGAACCGCGTCTACCAGGTCGGCATCGACGGCGGCGAACCGCTGATCGCCAAGTTCTACCGCCCCGAACGCTGGAGCGATGCGCAGATCCTCGAAGAGCACCGCTTCTCGATCGAGCTGGCCGAGGCCGAACTGCCGGTGATTGCGCCCCTGGTCATAAGCAAAGAGCTCAACGAAGCCGGCGACACCCTGCTGCGCCACGGCGACTTCCGCTTCTCGCTGTTCCCGCGCCGCGGCGGCTCGGCGCCCGAACTCTCCGACTTCGACACGCTGGAGATGCTGGGCCGGCTGATGGCGCGGCTGCACGCGATCGGCGAACTGGAACCGTTCCGCGAACGGCCGACACTCGACGTGCAGAGCTTCGGCTACGCCAGCGTCGAGCTGATCCTCGCCCGCTGCATCCCGCCCGACCTGCGCACCCCCTACGAGACGCTGTGCCGCGACCTGCTGCCGAAGATCGAGGCGCGGTTCCGCGACATCGCACCGACCAACCTGCGCACCCACGGCGACTGCCACATGGGCAACATCCTCAGCCGCGACGGCCAGTGGCACTTCGTCGACCTCGACGACAGCCGCATGGCGCCGGCCATCCAGGACCTGTGGATGATGCTGTCGGGCGAACGCCATGAGCGCAGCGTGCAGCTGTCGACACTGCTGGAGGGTTACAACGAGTTCCGCGACTTCCCGCTGAAAGAGATCGGCCTGATCGAGGCGTTGCGCACGCTGCGGATCATGCACTTCGCCGCATGGCTGGCGAACCGCTGGGACGACCCGGCCTTTCCGCTGGCCTTCCCCTGGTTCGGCCAGCCGCGCTTCTGGTCCGACCACATCCTGGAGCTGCGCGAGCAGCTGGCGGCGCTGGATGAACCGCCGCTGCAGGTTTGAACCGAACCTTCTCTATAATCGGCCAATCAACCCCGGAGCCCGCACCATGAGCACCCGCCCGCACCGTCGCACCGTCAGCGCCGATCCGCTGTGGCAGACCATCCGCGAAGAGACGGCGGCAGAGACCGCGCGCGAACCGATCCTCGCCAGCTTCCTGCACGCGACCATCCTCAACCACGACACGCTGGAGGCGGCGCTCAGCTTCCACCTCGCCCACAAACTCGACAGCGCCACCGCGTCGGCACTGCTGGTGCGCGAGGTGATCGAACAGGCGTTCGCCGCCGACCCGGAGATCTGCGCGGCGATCCGCTGCGACCTGCGCGCCGTGCGCGAACGCGACTCCGCCTGCCGCGCCCTGTTCGAGCCGTTCCTCTTCTACAAGGGGTTCCACGCGCTGCAGTCCTACCGCGTCGCCCACTGGCTGTGGCGCCACGGCCGCGAATCGCTGGCGCTGTTCTTCCAGAACCGCATCTCCGGCGAGTTCGGTGTCGACATCCACCCGGCCGCGCGCGTCGGCCGCGGCGTCATGCTCGACCACGCCACCGCCGTCGTCATCGGCGAAACCGCAGTGGTCGGCGACAACGTCTCGATCATGCAGTCGGTGACGCTCGGCGGCACCGGCAAGGAGAGCGGCGACCGCCACCCGAAGATCGGCAACGGCGTGCTGATCGGCGCCGGCGCGGCGATCCTCGGCAACATCCGGGTGGGGGAGGGGGCGCAGGTCTGCGCCGGCAGCGTGGTGCTGAAGGAGGTGCCGCCGCACACCTGCGTCGCCGGCGTGCCGGCGAAGGTGGTCGGTGTGCCGAGCTGCGACCAGCCGGCGCTGGAGATGGATCAGCGCGTCGAGTGCAACGACGGCTGACTCACAGCTTGCAGTTCGGTACCCGCCCCTGTGCCTGCGCCTGCTGGTAGGCCGGCATCACCGACGGAATCTGCTTGCGCAGGTTGGCCATGCGGGTCTGGTCCGACGGGTGGGTCGACAGGAACTCCGGCGGCTTGTTGCCACCGCCCGCCGTCGCCGCCATGTTCTCCCACAGTGTGATGCTCTCGTTCGGATCGAAACCGGCACGCGCCATGTAGCGCAGGCCGATGGTGTCGGCCTCAGACTCCTGCGTGCGATTGAACGGCAGGATGACGCCGACCGTGGCACCGACGCCGAGCGCCGCCATCGCCATGTTGCGCTCGCTGGAGTTGCTGCCGACCATGATCGCCGCCGCCGTCGCCGCGACGCCGGCGGTGGTCTGCACCGACAGCCGCTCGCCGCTGTGTTTCGCCTCGACGTGGCCGATCTCATGGCCGATGACGGCAGCCAGTTGATGCTGGTTCTGCGCCGCCTTCAACAGGCCGGTGTGGACACCGATCTTGCGGCCCGGCAGTGCGAAGGCGTTGGGCGTGTCGTCGTCGAACACCGTCACCTCCCAGCCCCTGCCCTCATCGCCCGGCAGCGTCTGCAGCAGCGTATCGGAGACACACTGCACGTAGCGGTTGACCTTGGCATCGGCGCTGACCTTCTGCTTCTGCTTGATCTCCTCGAAGGCCGCCACCCCCATCTTGTTGACCTCGTTGTCAGGGAACAGCAGCAGCTGCTTGCGCCCGGTCGGCGAGGTGGCGCAGGCGGCCAGGAACATCACCACCATCACGGCGGCGACGCTGGCCGAAGATCTGTCGAATCGTCTCATTGCTGCTACTGCTCCTTGTGTTTACTGCGTGGACCACGGCGTGCAGACCGGCGGGTCGGTCATCTCGCGATACTCGCACAGCGACAGCGCGCCGGTGCTGGTGTTGATGCGCCAGGTCGACAACACATCGTCGCCGCCGATGATCTCGTAGTTGCCGGCCGCCCCGCCGCCGCTCCACGGATAACAGACCGGCTCGTTCTTGAAACCCTCGAACGAGCAGAGCGCCACCGCGCCATTGCCGTGGTTGATACGCCACACCGACAGGTTGCCCTTGGTCGAGAAGCCGTTGAACTGACCCAGCGCCAGGGCGCTGGCGCTGACGGAGAGAAGGATGGGCAGCGCCAGGGCTGCCACGCGGGTCAGGTGCATGTCGCACTCCTTATTGATTCTGACCGACCACTGGAGCAGGTCAGGTCGGGAACCCGTATCGTAGTTGGGTCACCGCGGAACGCCAATGCACATTCACCTGCAGACCTCGCCCATGCTGTGGCGATGCCAGCGAATCGACTACCATGCCGGCTTGGAGTTCCGCCCGGAGAGTCGAGATGAAACACCGCGTCGCAACCGCACTGCTGACCCTGCTGCTGGCCGCCTGCGCCGGCGGTCCCACCGTCGATTACGACCCCGCCACCGACTTCTCGCGTTACCAGCGCTACCACTGGCTCGACGAGCGCAGCGGCGTCAGCGACCAGTTCGACCCGCTGCTGGCCAAGCGCGTGAAGGTTGCCATCGATGAGCAGCTGAAAGCGCGCTTCACTGCCGCCGGCAGTGCCGACAATGCCGACTTCCTGGTGCGCTACTTCGTCAGCAGCAGCGCCAAGGTCGCCGACAGCAAGGCGCGCGGCAACGTCGGCCTGGGCAGCTTCGGTGGCAATGTCGGCATGGGCGTCTCGCTCGGCTTCCCGCTCGGCGGCACGCGCGTCGAGCGCCAGGCGCAGGTGCTGGTCGACTTCCTCGACCCGAGCACCCAGGAGCTGACCTGGCGCGGCAGCGAGATCGTCACGCTGCGCGGCGACGACCCCGCCGAACTGACCCAGCAGGTGCAGGCGGTGGTTGCGGCGATCCTGAACAAGTTTCCGCCGAAATAGTCGTCGCGCCCGCAAACAACAAGGCCGCCCAATGGGCGGCCTTGTTGTCTGGGCCTGTGCCTTACTGGATCGGCAGCAGGTCGATCTCGACGCGACGGTTCTGTGAGCGCCCCGCCTCGGTGCCGTTGTCGGCGATCGGGTAACGCGGGCCATAACCGGCGGTGCGCACACGACCCTGGGCAATCTGCTGGTTGACCAGGTAGCGGGCGACGCTCTGGGCGCGGCGCTCCGACAGCTGCTGGTTGTGCTCGAAGCCGCCGGTGCTGTCGGTGAAGCCCTTGATGTCGATGACGGTCTTGTCGTACTCGCGCAGCACCAGCGCGACACTGTTGAGCACGTCGTAGAAGTTACCGGCGATCTGGTCGCTGTTGACGGCGAAGGTGATGTTGCCGGGCATGATCAGCTTGATGCTGTCGCCGACGCGCTGCACCCGCACACCGGTCCCCTCCAGCTGCAGACGCAGCTTCTTCTCCTGCGTGTCCATGTAGTAGCCGACACCACCGCCGATCGCCGCGCCAGCCGTGGCGCCGATCAGCGCCCCCTTGCCACGGTCCTTCTTGCTCGACGTCGCGGCGCCGACCACGGCGCCCGCCACAGCGCCGACGCCGGCTCCCTTGCCGGTATTGCTGACCTTCTCCTCGCCGGTGTAGGGGTCGATGGCGCAACCGCCGAGAGCGATCGTCGTCGCCAGCATGGAGGCGAGCAGGGCGCGCTGTTTCATGAGTGTTCTCCTGTTTCCATCAATCATCTTGTCGTTTATCGGGCAGCGCCGGAGCCGCACACCGCCGGAGAGGCAGAGTCACCGGCAGCGCATGAACGGGCGATGAACGACCGCTCAACCGTGCGGCAAGTCGCGCCGCCATTCAATGGCACCGTCGCGCAGCGCCGCCTGCAATTCAGGGCGATCAGCCAGCGCGCGCTCCAGTGCCGCACTCACCTCCGTTTCGGTGGCGAAGGGCTGAACGGTGGTCACCAGTTGCCAGCCTCCGCCCTCGCTCGGCGTCGCACTGTAGGTCGGCGACGACGGCAAGTATATGCAGCCGGTCGAGAAATCAACGGCGAAGGCGATGACACCCGGAATGATGCCGAACAGCAGACCGACCGCATCGAGCGCGAAGATGCCCCAGTCGATGTCACCTTTCGGCTGACCGACACGCTCGCCGAATATCAGGTAGCCGCAGCCGGCAAGCGGCAGCAGCGCGGTGATCAGGATCAGCGAAACGACGCGGCGAACAGCAGCCCGCATATGAACCTCCCGAATGTCGTGAACATCAATGGCTGAAGGTTGCGAGGGGTGGCACGGATAGCAGCGCCGGATCGTAACACAGCGTTGCGACAGCCCAGGCGCGCAGTTCAGGGTCGATTCAGCTGCCGCGCACTAGCGTGAGTCCACACGATCCGCATCGCAAAGAGGGACGAACCATGAATCGCCAGGGCGCAACACTGCTCGCCGCCGCACTCGGCATCACCCTGGCGCTGCCAGCAATGGCGCGCAACGGCCATGGCGGCCAGTACGCCGGTTATCGCGAGCAGCCGGTGTGCCGCATGGTGGAGGAGACGGCGTGGCGCGACGAGGTGGTAGCATACCGCGTCAATTACCACTATCAGGGCCGCAACTACGTGACCGAGATGCCTTACGATCCGGGTCCCCGCCTGCCCGTCAACGTCGATGTCAGACCGGCCTGGTAAGGATCGAGCGAACGTGAGTGTGCGCCTGCTTTCCGTCGTGATGCCGCTGCTGGCCGCGCTGCTCTGCGCGAGCGCCGCACCTGCCTCTGCCGAACGGCCCGACGACAGGCAACGCGATGCGCGACGAGAAGAACCGCGCGATGGACGGCGAGAGGACCCGCGCAGCGGCGAGCTGCGCAGCCGCTACGAGCGAGAACGTCACGAGCAGGAGCGCCGCCAGCGCGAGGCAGCACCGTCGCGCGGTTTCCCGCAACCCGGCATCAGCCCGAACCAATACCGCCACGACCCCTACAGCCGCCAGCCCAACCGCACCCCGAACCGCTACGACCAATCCTATGGCCAGACGCAACGCCAGGAACCGGAGCGCAACCGCGGCTACGACTCACCCGGTCGACCGCTGCGCCCGGTCAACGACGTGGTGCGTCAGGTCGAGGGGAGTTACGGCGGCAAGGTGGTCGGCGTGCAGCAGGAGGGCGACCATTATCGTGTGCGGGTACTGCAGCGCGATGGCCGCGTGCGCACCGTGACAGTCCCCGCGCGCTGACCGTTTTCCATTTCCATTCGATCGAGCATTTCAGAGAGTAAAGCGCCATGCGATTGCTGTTGGTCGAGGATGAACAGGCGCTGCGCACGCAGCTGGCGCAGCAGCTGGTGCAGCACGGCTACGCCGTCGACCAGGCCGCCGATGGCCGCGAGGCGCTCTACCTCGCCGGCGAATATGACTACGACCTCGCCATCGTCGATCTCGGCCTGCCGCAGATCGACGGCATCAGCGTCATTCGCAAGATTCGCGAGCAGGGACGGCGTTTTCCGATCCTGGTGCTGACCGCGCGCAGTGGCTGGCAGGACAAGGTGGCGGGGCTCGACGCCGGCGGCGACGACTACGTCACCAAGCCATTCCATATCGAGGAGGTGCTGGCGCGGCTGAACGCACTGCTGCGCCGCTCCGGCGGCTTCGCCAGCCCGCGGCTGTCGTTCGGTGCGCTGGTCATCGACACCGCCGCGCAGACGACCAGCGTCAACGGCAGCGAGGTCGAACTGACCGCCTTCGAATACAAGGCGCTGTTGTATCTGGCCCACCGCCACGGCCAGGTGGTCTCCAAGACCGAGCTGACCGAACATCTCTACGATCAGGATTTCGACCGCGACAGCAATGTCATCGAAGTCTTCATCGGTCGCCTGCGCAAGAAGCTCGACCCCGACCACACGCTGGCGCCGATCGGCACCGTGCGCGGTCGCGGCTACCGCTTCGAACTGCCGGCGGACGACAATGGCTGAGGCCATCCCGGTCCGCACTGCCTCCCGCTCGCCCCACTCGCTGACGCGCCGGCTGCTGACCGCCAGCCTGATCAGCCTGCCGCTCTACCTCGCCGCCACCGGCGCCTTCCTCGCCCGCTCGTTCGAAGAGAGCCAGCTCGCCGCCGCCGGCGAGCGGCTGCGCGCGCAGTTCTACGCGCTGCTCGGCGCGCTCGAACTGAGCGGCGACACCCTCTCCGCCGACAGCCCGAGCAGCGACCCGCGGCTGGCGCAGCTGAACTCCGGCCTCTACGCCGCCGTCCACAAGCCGCAGGGCGACGTGCTGTGGCAGTCGCCGTCGAGCCAGGCGCTGCAGCTCGACAACACGCTGCTGGCGGCCGGCCAGCCGCCGCCGGTCGGCATCGAACGCTACGAACAGCTCGGCCGCAACGGCTACCTGCGCTACCAGTACCAGACGGTGTGGGAAAACGAGAGCGGCGAGGATCTGCCGCTGGTGTTCACGCTGCTGGAAGAGCCGACGCTGCTGCAGGGCGAGCTGCGCGCCTTCCTGCGCCAGCTCTGGTTCTGGCTCGGCGGCGCGGCGCTGCTGCTGACGGTGGCGCAGGCGGCGATCCTGCGCTGGGGGCTGAAGCCGCTGCGCCAGCTGGCGCAGGATGTGGCCGAGCTCGAACAGGGGCGGCGCGCGGCGCTGCCGGAGCGCTACCCGGAGGAGCTGCAGCCGCTGGCCGCCAACCTGAACCAGCTGCTCGGCCGCGAACAGCAGCAGCGCGAGCGCTACCGCAACACGCTGGCCGACCTCGCCCACAGCCTGAAGACGCCGCTGGCGGTGCTGCGTCAGGCCGCCAGCCAGAGTGAACCCGACCGCGCGCTGCTCGACGAACAGGTCGCGCGGATGGATCAGCTGATCGGCTACCAGCTGCAGCGCGCCGTCACCAGCGGCGCGCGCCGGCTCGGCAAACGCATCGCACTGCAGCCGATCGCCGACAAACTCGCCGCCACCTTCGCCAAGGTCTATTTCGACAAGGGGGTCGCGATCGAACGGATCATCACCGACGACTGCTCCGTGCGCGGCGACGAAGCCGACCTGTTCGAGGTGCTCGGCAACCTGATGGACAACGCCTGCAAGGCCTGCAAGGGGCGGGTGCGGCTCAGCGCCACGGCGGGCGAACGCTGGCAGGTGCTGGCGGTGGAAGATGACGGTCCCGGCATCGCCGCCGACCGGCGCGGCGCCATCCTGCAGCGCGGCCAGCGCGCCGACACCTACGCGCCGGGACAGGGGATCGGGCTGGCCGTAGCCGTCGACATCCTCGACAGCTACGGCGCCGAACTCGACATCGGCGAGAGCGTTGCGCTCGGCGGTGCCAGATTCACGATCCGCTGGCCAAACTGATCTCCTCGGAAAAACCGATCGTCAGACGGCAATCACGAACAGCCAGATCAGCGCCCCGAACGCCACTACCCAGCTGATCGAGCGCAGTGTGCTGAGATCAGTCAGGTAAAAGACGCCGTGCACGACACGCATCGCGACGAACAGCATCGCGGCAGTCGCCGCCTGCCCCGCCGTGGCACCGTTGAAGTGGGCGATCAGCACCGCCGGCGTGAACATCGCCAGCGCCTCCCACGCGTTCTGCTGCGCCGCCAGCGCACGCGCACCGGCGCCGGTCAGCTGCGCCTGCTGCTGGCGCGGATGGTTGTTGTCGATGCGACCGAACTGTCGCTGGCGCAGCACATTGCCAACGATCGACCAGAGAAACGGCAGGAAGGTGACAATCAGCAGGCACCAGAAGGGCGTGGTCATCGGAAACTCCTTTTGCTGTTATGTGTTGTGATCCGGCGTCGAGCCTAACCGAAGGCACCGGGTCCAGCCAGCCGCCGCGCCCTGTCGCGACCGCCGCCACTGCGTCACAATGACGCCCTTTGCGAGCAACCGCTGCCGCCGATGTCGCCAATCCCTGCCCCCGCCCAACCCGTGCTGGTCTTCGACAGCGGCGTCGGCGGCCTGACCATTCTCGAAGCGCTGCGCGACCGGCTGCCCGGCGAGCGCTACGCCTACGCCTGCGACAACGCCGCCTTTCCCTACGGCCCGAAACCGGAAGCCGAGCTGATCGAGCGGGTGCACGCCGTGCTCGACGCACTGATCGACCATTTCGCACCGAAACTGCTGGTGGTCGCCTGCAACACCGCCAGCACCGTCGCGCTGCCACACCTACGCAGCCACTACCAGCTGCCGATCGTCGGCGTGGTGCCGGCGATCAAACCGGCCGCGCAGCGGAGCCGCAACCGCGTCATCGGCCTGCTGGCGACGCCGGGTACCGTGCAGCGCCCCTACACCGAGCAACTGATCCGCGACTTCGCCACCGACTGCACGGTGATCCGCGTCGGCTCCAGCGAACTGGTCGAACAGGCCGAACGCAAGCTGCGCGGCGAAGCGGTCGACGAAAAATTGCTGCGCGAATTGCTGCAGCCCTTCGTCGATGGCGGCGCCGACACCGTCGTGCTCGGCTGCACCCATTTCCCGCTGCTGCGCGATGAGCTGCTGCGCGCCGTCGACAGACCCCTGCAGTGGATCGACTCCGGCGACGCCATCGCGCGCCGCGTCGAGCAGCAGCTGGCGGAGCGGCAACTGCGCGGCAGCCGTTCGACCGACACCGCCATCGCCGCGCTGACCCGCGACGATGGCGACGCGCGCGCACTGTGGCCGGCGCTGCAGCAGCGCGGCTTCGAGCGGCTGGAGATCGTGGATGTCTGAACCGCGCGCCGCCGTGAACGACTGGCAACCCCTGCTGGCGAGCGACGGCCACATGCTGAAGGCCTACTGTGCCTACCCCGCAGGTGAGGCGCGCGGCACCGTCGTCGTGCTGCAGGAGATCTTCGGCGTCAACAGCCATATCCGCAGCGTCGCCGACCGCTTCGCCGCCGAGGGTTACGTGGCGCTGGTGCCGACGCTGTTCGATCGCATCGCACCCGATTTCGAAACCGGCTACACGCCGGAGGAGATGAGCCGCGCCAAGGCGGTGATGGAACAGGCCTCCCTCGACAAGGCGGTGCTCGACCTCGCCGCCGCCGTACAGTCGCCGCTCGGCCCCGGCAAGGTCGCCGTGGTCGGCTTCTGCTGGGGCGGTTCGCTGGCCTGGCTGGCGGCAACCCGATTGCCGGGACTGTCGTGCGCCGTCTCCTACTACGGCCGCCTCGTCGTCGACTTCCTGCACGAGCGACCGCGCTGCCCGGTGCTGTTTCACTTCGGCGAGAAAGACAAAAGCATCCCGCTCGCCAATGTGAAGAAAATCCAGTCAGCACATCCGGAACAGACGTGTCACATCTATCCGGCCGGCCACGGCTTCAACTGTGACCAGCGCAAGGATTTTCACCGGGAGAGTGCCGAGCTGGCGCTGGAAAGGACGCTGGCGTTTTTTCGCGAACATCTTGACTGAGGCGCGCCCTCACCTCTCCACCAACAACGCCCTCAACCGCCCGCGCCGCGCCGCATCGAGCCCCGCCACATCCTGCAGATAACGGTCGACGCCGCCGTGGTGGCGTTCGATCGCGCTGAGCGCAGCGTCGAGGTAATCGACTTCGACGGTGGCGAACGGCAGCAGCACCTCCAGCTCGAACGGTTGGCCGCTGCGGGCGGCGAAGGCGGCCATCAGTTCGCGCGCGGCAGGCTCCGGCGGAAACAGTTCGCGGGTGCGCAGGTAGTCGCGGTAGACCTCGTCGCGCGGTACGTCGAGCGCCAGCAGCAGCAGCGCGCAGGCGAAGCCGGTGCGGTCCTTGCCGGCGGTGCAGTGAATCAGCGCCGGCAGCCGCTGGCGTTCGAGCAGGCCGTCGATCAGGCGGGGCCAGATCGGGGCGAAGGCGCCGGGCAGGTCGCCGTAGATCGAGAGCATGACGCCGCGCGCGGCGGTCGGGGTCGGGTCGGCCATCACCGCCGCCAGGAAAGGATTGCCGTTGGCGCGCAGGTCGGCGTCGATGCCGATCTCCAGCCGTTCGCCGCCGAACTGTGGATGCAGCCGGTTCGGCGCGCGTCGCCGCTCGCCATCGCTGCGCAGGTCGCACACCAGCTGCACGCCGAGGCGGTGCAGCGCGTCGACGTCGGCGTCGCTCAATTGCGCCAGCGACTGCGAGCGAAACAGCCGGCCGCGCCGCACGCGACCGCCGTCGCACGTCGTGTAACCGCCGAGGTCGCGGAAGTTGGGGGCTCCCTCCAGGCGGTGGGCAAGGTCGACGGCGGCATGGTTCACGGCGGGGCACCTCTTCGAAACGGTGATGGCGGCGGCATGGCGATGGTGGTGGATGAAGCAGCCCGACAGCCTAACCGCTGTACGCCGCGCCGCGAAGTTTTATAGACTCGCGCGGTTTGCGGCGCTGTGGCCGCCCCGATGAGATCGAACACCCGTTGATGTTGCCTGCATTCGGCCAGCGCTGCTTCCATCCGCGTGCCCGCCCGCTGGTCTACCCCCATTTCACCGACCCGCCGGCCGCCGCGCCGTCGGGCAGCGCCGGTACGCTCTGAACCACCGAGCACACCACCGGCAGGGCTGCCCCACCGCGCGGCAACGCCGCGTCTAATCCTGGATCGGAGCCCGCTGTAGATGTCCCTCCTGCTGATGACCCTGCTGCCCTTCGCCGGCAGCCTGCTGACCCTGAACGGGCCGCGTGCGCACGGCCGCAGCGCGCTGCTGGCGGCGCTGGCACCGGCGCTGGCACTGGCGCTGCTGCTGATGCAGGCGCCGGCGGTGCTCGACGGCGCCGTGCTGAAGGCGCACTGGCAGTGGCTGCCGGCGATCGGCCTCGATGTCGGCCTGCGCCTCGACGGCCTCGGCCTGCTGTTCGCGCTGCTGATCCTCGGTATCGGCCTGCTGATCATCCTCTACGCCCGCTACTACCTGAGCGCCAGCGACTCGGCGCCGAAGTTCTACACGCAGCTGCTGCTGTTCATGGGCGCGATGCTGGGACTGGTGCTGGCCGACAACCTGCTGCTGATGCTGGTGTTCTGGGAGCTGACCAGCGTCGCCTCGTTCCTGCTGGTCGGCTACTGGAGTGACGACAGCCGCGCCCGCAAGGGGGCGCGCATGGCGCTGGCGGTGACCGGCGGCGGCGGTCTGGCGCTGCTGGCCGGCATCCTGCTGCTGGGCTGGATCGTCGGCAGCTTCGAACTCGACGTGGTGCTCGCCGCCGGCGACCAGGTGCGCGGTCATGCGCTCTACCCGCTGACGCTGGTGCTGATCCTGCTCGGCGCGTTCACCAAGTCGGCGCAGTTCCCGTTCCAGTTCTGGCTGCCGCAGGCGATGAGCGCGCCGACGCCGGCCTCGGCCTACCTGCACTCGGCGACGATGGTGAAGGCCGGCATCTTCCTGATGGCGCGCCTCTACCCGGTGCTGGCCGGCAGCGAACTCTGGTTCTGGGCGGTGGCCGGCACCGGGCTGGTGACGCTGATCTACGGCGCCTGGATGGCGCTGTTCCAGCACGACCTGAAGGGACTGCTGGCCTACTCGACCATCAGCCACCTCGGCCTGATCGTGCTGCTGCTCGGGCTCGATACCGAGCTGTCGACGGTGGCGGCGCTGTTCCACATCATCAACCACGCCACCTTCAAGGCGTCGCTGTTCATGGCCGCCGGCATCATCGACCACGAGACCGGCAGCCGCGACATGCGCCACCTCAACGGGCTGTGGAAGTACATGCCCTATACCGCGCTGCTGGCGATGGTGGCGTCGGCGGCGATGGCCGGCGTACCGCTGCTGAACGGCTTCCTGTCGAAGGAGATGTTCTTCTCCGAGACGTTGCGGATGGACCACCTCGGCAGCTGGAACTGGCTGCTGCCGGCGGCGGCGACGCTGGCTGGTGCGCTATCGGTCGCCTACTCGCTGCGTTTCATCCACGACGTCTTCTTCAACGGCGAACCGATCAACCTGCCCAAATACCCGCCGCACGAACCACCGCGCTACATGAAGGTGCCGGTCGAAGTGCTGGTGGTGCTGTGCCTGTTGGTCGGCGTGCTGCCGGCGTTCACCGTGGCGCCGTTGCTGGCCAGTGCGGCGACGGCGGCGCTCGGCGGTTACCTGCCCGACTACTCGCTGGCGCTGTGGCATGGCTTCAACCTGCCGCTGGCGATGAGTGCGCTGGCGCTGGTCGCCGGCATCACTCTCTACGCACTGCGCCAGCCGCTGTTCGCGCTCGCCGAGCGGCTGCGCCAGCCCGATCCGCTGCTGCTGTTCGAGCGCGTGCTGCAGGCGCTGTCGACACTCGCCGGCCGGCTGGTGCGCACCTTCGAGAACGGTTCGCTGCAGCGCTACCTGGCGCTGCTGCTGGGGCTCGCCGTGGTCGCCGCCGGCAGCGCGCTGTGGCGCATGCAGAGCATCGCCGGCGAAGTGGCGATGCAGCCGCTCGACCCGGTGGTACTGACGTTGGGCGCGGTGCTCGCCCTCTGCACGCTGGCCACTGTCGGCTGGCACCGGCAGCGGCTGCTCTGCCTGCTGCCGCTGGGGGTGGTGGGGCTGCTGACCGCCCTCACCTTCGCCCGCTTCTCGGCGCCCGACCTGGCGCTGACCCAGCTCAGCGTCGAGTTCGTCACCACCGTGCTGCTGTTGCTGGCGCTGTTCTTCCTGCCGCAGCGCGGCGCCATCGAAACCAGCCCGCTGCGCCTCGGCCGCGACGCGCTGCTGGCGCTGGCGGCGGGCCTCGGCGTGGCGCTGCTGACGGCCGCCGTGCTGACCCGCGGCTACGATCCGATCGGCAGCTACTTCACCGCCAACGCGCTGAGCGGCGGCGGTGGCAACAACATCGTCAACGTCATCCTGGTCGACTTCCGCGGCTTCGATACCTTCGGCGAGATCAGCGTGCTGACCATCGCCGCCGTCGGCATCGGCGCGCTGATCAACGGCCTGCGCCTGCCGCTGCCGCGCAGCGACGACGACGGCAGGCCGTGGGCGCGCGAGCGCCACCCGCTGATCCTCGCCGTGCTGTCGCGGGTGCTGCTGCCGCTGGCGCTGCTGGTGTCGCTGTACCTGCTGCTGCGCGGTCACCAGCTGCCCGGCGGCGGCTTCATCGCCGGGCTGATCACCGCCTGCGCGATGGTGCTGCAGTACGTCGGCAGCGGCGTGCGCTGGACCTCGCACCGGCTGAAGCCGCGCTACAACCGCGTCGCCGCCGCCGGCATCCTGCTGGCCGCCGCCACCGGCGCCGGCAGCTGGCTGTTCGGCCGCCCGTTCCTGACCTCCGCGTTCGGCCACTTTCAGCTGCCGCTGCTCGGCGAGATCGAGCTGGCCAGCGCGATGCTGTTCGACGTCGGCGTCTACCTGGCGGTGGTCGGCAGCACGCTGCTGATCCTGCTGCAGCTCGGCAAGCTGAGCCTGCCCGCCTCCACCCAGCTCAAGGAGTTCTGACATGGAGCTGCTGCTCGCCGGCCTGATCGGCCTGATGATCACCGCCGGCACCTTCCTGCTGCTGCGCGGCCAGACCTTCACCGTGGTGGTGGGGCTGACGCTGCTGACCTACGCCATCAACCTGTTCCTGTTCTCGATGGGGCGGCTGCACAGCGCGGCGGCGCCGATCCTCGGCAGCGGTGGCGACCACTACACCGACCCGCTGCCGCAGGCACTGGTGCTGACGGCCATCGTCATCAGCTTCGCGATGACCGCCTTCAGCCTGGCGCTGGCGCTGCGCGCGTGCGGCGAGCTGGGCCACGACGGCGTCGATGAGCACAGGCCGGCAACGGCGGAGGAGACGCCGTGAGCCACGCCGTACTGCTGCCGATCCTGCTGCCGCTGACCTGCGGCGCGCTGCTGCTCTGGTTCGGCCACCGGCGCGCGCGCGCCGTCTCCGTCGCCAGCTGTACTGCGCTGCTGGCGCTGGCGCTCTACCTGGTGGCGCGCGCCGGCGGCGGCGATATCGAGGTCTACCGCCTCGGCGACTGGCCGGCGCCGTTCGGCATCGTGCTGGTGCTGGACCGGCTGGCGGCGCTGATGCTGCTGGCGACGGCGGCGCTGGCACTGCCGGCGGCGATCTACGCCTGCGCCGGCGAGGATCGTCGCGGCCCCTGGTTCCACGCCCTGTTCCAGTTCCAGCTGGCCGGCCTCAACGGCGCCTTCCTGACCGGCGACCTGTTCAACCTGTTCGTCTTCTTCGAGATCCTGCTGATCGCCTCCTACGCGCTGCTGCTGCACGGCGGCGGCCGCGCGCGCAGCGGCGCCGGCCTGCACTACGTGCTGCTGAATCTGGTCGGCTCGTCGCTGTTCCTGATCGCGCTCGGCATCTTCTACGGCGTCGGCGGCACTCTCAACATGGCCGATCTGGCGATGCAGGTGGCGATGGCCGAGGGCGACAACGCCCGCCTGCTGGAGGCGGCGGCGCTGCTGATGTTCGCCGTGTTCGCGCTGAAGGCGGCGCTGCTGCCGCTCGGCTTCTGGCTGCCGCGCAGCTACGCCGCCGCGCCGGCCGCCGCCGCCGCGCTGTTCGCGGTGATGACCAAGGTGGGCATCTACGGCATCCTGCGCATCAACACGCTGATCTTCGGCGCCAGCGGCGGCGAGCTGGCACACGTGCTGCTGCCGTGGCTGTGGCCGCTGGCGCTGCTGACGCTGGGCTTCGGCGCGCTGGGGGCACTGGGCGCGCGGGCGCTGGCGGAGCTCGGCGGCTACCTGGTGCTGATCTCGGTGGGCACGCTGCTGGCGGCGATCGCGCTGGCGACACCGGAGGCACTCGGCGCCGCGCTCTACTACCTGCTGCACAGCACCTGGGTCAGCGGCGCGCTGTTCCTGCTGGCCGGGGTGATGCGCCTGCATCGCGGCGAGGCCGGCGACCGCTTCGTGGCCGGGCCGCCGCTGCCGCAGGCGGCGCTGCTGGGCGGCCTGTTCCTGCTCGCCGCCGTCGCCGTGGCCGGCCTGCCGCCACTGTCCGGGTTCGTCGGCAAGCTGCTGATCCTGCAGGCGGTGCCGCTCGACGGCGCGGCGGCCTGGCTGTGGGCGCTGGTGCTCGGCGGCAGCCTGTGCGCGCTGGTGGCGCTGAGCCGCGCCGGCAGCACGCTGTTCTGGCGCATCGACGCCAGTGCCGGCGCCGCCACCGTCCGCACACCGCCCGTGGCGCTGCTGGCCATCACCGCACTGCTGGCCAGCAGCGTGCTGCTGAGCATCGGCGGCGGCGCGGCCATCGGCTATCTCGACGCCACCGGCCGCCAGCTGCTCGACAGCGGCCGCACCGTCGAACAGGTGCTGATGCCGGCCACCGCGCCGAGCCAGATGCTCTACCCTCACGACACCTTCAACACCCTCGACCAGGAGGCGCTGCCATGAAACCGTCGGAGCGGCGCGCCAGCAACCGCCAGGCATACCGCCGCCTGATCCCCTACCCACTGCAGACCGGGCTGCTGTTCATCGTCTGGCTGCTGCTGAACAACAGCGTCGCGCCGGCGCAGATCGCGCTGGCCGCGCTGCTCGCCATCGCGCTGCCGTTCTGGTGGCACCGCTTCTGGCCGCACGCGACGCCGCTGCACCGGCCCGACCTGCTGGCGCGGCTGGTGCTGGTGGTGATCTGGGACGTCATCGTCGCCAACCTCCAGGTGGCGCTGCAGATCCTCGGCCCGCAGGCGCGGCTGAAGCCCGACTTCATCGACATCCCGCTGGAGCTCGACGACGAACTGGCGATCGCGATGCTCGCCAGCATCATCTCGATCGCGCCCGGCACCGTCACCGCCCGCATCAGCGCCGATCGCACCCACCTGATCGTGCACCTGCTCAACGTCGACGATGCCGAACGCGCCGCCGCCGAGATCAAGCAGCGCTACGAGACGCCGCTGAAGGAGATATTCGGATGCTGACGCTGGCGCTGCAGATCGCCACCACCCTGCTGACCGTCGCGCTGCTGCTGAACCTGTGGCGGCTGCTGCGCGGCCCGACGCTGCCCGACCGCATCCTCGCGCTCGACACGCTGTTCGTGAACGCCATCGGCCTGCTGATGCTGATGAATATCGCGCAGGGGACGCAGCTCTATTTCGAGGCGGCGCTGCTGATCGCGCTGCTCGGCTTCCTCGGCACCGCGGTGCTGTGCAAGTTCCTGCTGCGCGGCGACGTCATCGAATAAGGAGAGAACAATGGCCACCTGGCTGGAACTGCTCATCGGCGCCTGTCTGGTCGGCGGCGCGATATTCGCGCTGATCGGCTCGCTCGGGCTGGCCAAGTTTCCGGACATCTTCATGCGCCTGCACGGCCCCACCAAGGCCAGCACCCTCGGCGTCGGCGGCGTGATGGTCGGCGCGGTGCTTTACTTCAGCACAACCGGCGACGGCATCAGCCTGGGCGAACTGCTGCTGGCGCTGTTCCTGTTCATCACTGCGCCGGTCAGTGCCCATATGGTGGCGAAGGCGGCGCTGCACACGGCGACCGACAGCGACGCCGACCGGCCCAACCGCAACACCGACAGACCATGACGCTGCGCGCCCCATTGCGAACACTGCTCCTGCTGGCGCTGGGCCTCTGGCTCGGCGCCTGCGCCGTTTCACCGGAACAGCGCGCCGCCAGCAGCGCGGACCGCGCGGTGCGCGAACAGCTCTACGCGCAGTACGGCGAGTGGCGCGGCGTGCGCTACCGCAACGGCGGCCTGTCGAAGACCGGCATCGACTGCTCCGGCCTCGTCTACCTCACCTACCGCGACCGCTTCGGCGTGACGCTGCCGCGCAGCACCAGCGATCTCGTCAACGTCGGCACGCCGGTGGAGAGCCGGCATCGGCGCGCCGGCGATCTGGTCTTCTTCCGCATCAATCGCTGGACCAACCACGTCGGTATCTACCTGGAGAACGGGCGCTTCCTGCACGCCTCGACCTCCAGCGGCGTGATGATCTCGCACGTCGACGACAACTACTGGAAGGGCCGCTACTGGAAGTCGACGCGACCGGCGGGTGAACAGCTGGCCAGCCGCGACTGAAGCACCAGCCTGCGGCGCGAGACAACCCGCCTTTGCCTCGCGAGGCAAAATTGCGTAAAGATGCCGCCTTCGCTGCGCAATACCGGCCAGAAGTTCGCATATACGAACAGCGCGCCGCAACAGGAGTTGCGACAAGCGCCCAACAACCAACAGCCACCACACACGAGAGGTCGAGTTCATGTGGAAATCCAACAAAGGTAAAACCGCTGTCGTCACCGGCGCCGGCTCCGGCATCGGCCGCGGCATCGCCATTCGCCTGGCGCAGGACGAAGCCGCCATTGCGGTATGGGACCTGAACCCGGAAGGGGCCGAAGAGACGGCGAAGATGATTCGCGACAACGGTGGCAAGGCGATCGCGATTGCCGTCGACTGCTCCGACAAGGCCGCCATCCAGGCCGCCGCCGCCAGGACCCGCGCCGAGCTCGGCGCGATCACCATCCTGGTCAACAACGCCGGCATCGCGCCGTTCGTGCCCTACCTCGAAGTGACCGACGAACTGTGGGACAAGGTGATTCGCATCAACCTGACCGGCCCGCACCACTGCACCCGCGAGATCATCCCGGACATGCTGGCCGCCGGCTGGGGCCGCATCATCAACATCACCTCGTCGTCGACGCAGTCCGGTTCGACCAACCACGCCCACTACGTCGCCTCGAAAGGCGGCCTGCTCGGCTTCACCAAGGCCATCGCCTCGGAGTTCGCCGCCAAGGGCATCACCGCCAACATGGTGCCGCCCGGCTTCATCGACACGCCGATGCTGCGCGGCTCGCCGATCAACGTCGAAGCGTTCACCCAACAGATCCCGGTGAAACGCGCCGGCACCCCCGAAGACATGGCCGCCGCCTGCGCCTACCTGGCGTCGGAAGAGGCCAGCTACATCACCGGCCAGACCATCAGCGTCAACGGCGGTCGTTACATGGGTTCGGCGTGATCTCTGCGCAGTAACCCATACACCTGCAACACCGAACCGGTCGGGCTCTCCGGCCGGTTTCGTTTCGAATATGCTGAGCGCTCCGTTTTTCCAAACGAAGGCTCACGCCATGTCTTCCAGCTCCAGCCTCACCGTTTACGGCTACCCGCAATCACGCTCTGTGCGCACCACCTGGCTGCTGGAAGAGCTGGGGCAACCCTACGACTACCAGCTGGTCGATCTCGGCAGCGGCGGCAATCGCACGCCGGCATATCTCGCGATCAATCCCGGCGGCAAGGTGCCGGCACTGCGCGACGGCGATCTGCTGCTGACCGAATCGGGTGCTATCACCAATTATCTGTGCGGTCATTTTCCGCAAGCGGGATTGATTCCACCAGCCGGCAGTGCTGAGCGCGCGCATCACGACCAGTGGAGTTTCTTCGCCATCGGCGAACTGGAACAACCACTGTGGACGATGGGCAAAGCCAAGTTCGCACTGCCCGAGCCGCAGCGCGTGCGCGCGATTCTGCCGACGGCAGAGTGGGAATTTCAGCGTGCGCTGGACGTGTTGAGTCAGGGGTTGGGCGCCAAGCCCTACATGCTCGGCGAGCGCTTTCAGGCGGTCGATATTCTGCTTGGTCACACGCTGTACTGGGCGGCGGCGTTCAGGCAACCGGTCGAGCAAGCCAACCTGCAAAGCTACGCCGAACGCGTTTTGCAACGATCGGCCCTGGCGGCGGCGCGAGCGCGCGAACAGGCAGCGCTGGAGGCGCGCTCAGACTGAGCATTCAAGCAGCCGGCGACGAAAACTTTCTGCGCGCACTCGCCACTTTGGCGCGAATGACACAGTCGTCGACGTGGTCGTTGACCAGTCCCATCGCCTGCATGAAGGCATAGACGGTGGTGGGGCCGACGAACTTCCAGCCGCGCTTCTTCAGATCCTTCGAGATCGCAACCGACTCGGCACTGGTCGATACCGTCTGCGGTTCGGTGAGCGACTTCCGGTCCGGCTCGAAGCGCCAGAAATAGGCGGCCAGCGAGCCCGCTTCCTTCACCAGCTCACGCGCGCGCTGCGCGTTGTTGATCACCGCCTCGATCTTGCCGCGATGGCGCACGATGCCGGCATCCTGCAACAGCCGCTCGACATCGCGCTCGGTGAAGCGCGCCACCTTGTCGATATCGAACTGTTTGAAAGCGGCGCGAAAGTTTTCACGCTTGTTGAGGATCGTCAGCCAGCTCAGCCCCGACTGAAAGCCTTCGAGGCTCAGCTTCTCGAACAGGCGCCGATCGTCATCGACCGGAAACCCCCACTCATTGTCGTGGTAGTCGAAATAGATTGGCGCTGCGCCACACCAGCGGCAGCGCGGTTTGCCATCGGGACCCGCGATCGTTGCAGCCATGCATCATCTCCATAGGTTCAGGGCCGCATGAACTTAAATCCGTTCGAACAACGCCGCAATCCCCTGCCCGCCACCAATACACATCGTCGCCACCGCGTAACGCCCACTGACTCGCTGCAGCTCATACAGCGCCTTGATCGCGATGATGGCGCCGCTGGCACCGATCGGATGGCCGAGTGAAATGCCCGAGCCGTTGACATTGACCTTCGCCGGCAGCAGGCCGAGATCCATGACCACGGCCAGCGCCTGCGCGGCGAAGGCTTCGTTGACTTCCCACACGTCGATGTCGGCAACGCTGAGCCCTGCATCGGCCAGCAGTTTGCGCGTCGCCGGCACCGGGCCGATGCCCATGTACATCGGGTCGACGCCGGCCCAGGCGTAACCCGCCAGTTTCGCCAGCGGTTTCAGCCCGCGTTTCTCTGCCTCGCCACGCTCCATCAACACCAGTGCCGCAGCGGCGTCGTTGATGCCGGAGGCGTTGCCGGCGGTGACGCTGCCGCCTTCGCGCCTGAAGGCCGGTTTCAGCTTGCTCATGTCGAACGGGGCCGCGTCGAAGCGCACATGCTCGTCGGTGTCGATGACGATGCGCTCCTTTTTCTTCCGCTTTTCGATCGGCACGATCTGCTGCTTGAAGCGCCCGCGCTCGATCGCCAGCTGCGCGCGCCGGTGCGATTCGAGTGCCAGCTCGTCCTGCTGCTGACGCGTGATGCCCCACTTCTCCGCCACCGCCTCGGCGGTCATCCCCATGTGGCACTGGCTGACCGGGCAGGTGAGCGCGCCGATCACCATGTCGAGCGCCTTCACATCGCCGCGCCGCGCGCCCCAGCGCAGCGCCGGCAAGAGGTATCCCCCGCGGCTCATCGACTCGGCGCCGCCGGCCACCGCCGCCGTGCAGACTCCGAGTTCGATCTGCTGTGCGGCGGAGATGATCGCCTGCAGGCCGGAGCCGCACAGCCGGTTGAGGGTCAGCGCCGGCACCGTCTCAGGCAATCCCGCCTTCAGGATCACCGCGCGCGACAGGTACATGTCGGCCGGCTCGGTGTGGATGACATGGCCGAACACGGCGTGGCCGATCGCCTCCGGCTCGACGCCGCTGCGCGCCATCGCCTCTCGCAGCGCAATGGTGCCAAGGTCGATTGGCGAGAACTCCTTCAGTGCACCGTTGTAATCGCCGATCGCGGTGCGTACACCACTCACCACCACCACTTCACTGCGTTGCATCGACAGCACTCCATTGGGCGGTCATCGTGGCAACCGCGCACCAGATAGGGGCCGGCAACCTGCGATCAATCCGTGCCGGCACGGGACGCGGATCTACATGCAACGAGCGAACCGTCTCAGCGATCGACCGGGTAGTGGCTGAACACCGCTGCATCGCCGCCGTCGCGGTAGAGCAACACGTCATAGGCATCGCGACGATCACCCACCTCCATGCCGGGCGAACCGAGCGGCATGCCCGGCACCGCCAGCCCGCGCCCGGCCGGACGTTCGCGCAACAGCCGTTTCACATCGTCAGCGGGCACATGCCCCTCCAGCGCGTAGCCGCCGACAAAGGCGGTGTGGCAGCTGGCGAGATGGGGAGTCAAGCCGGCGCGCTGTTTGTACGGATCGACGTCGTCGACATCGTGTACCTCGATCGGGAAACCGGCTTCGCGCATGTGCACCACCCAATCGCCACAGCAGCCGCAGCTCGGGCTCTTGTAGACCACCACCGTCGGCAGGGTCGCCGGCACATCGGCAGCACTGGTGGTCGGTGCGGGCATCGGCGCGTCCGCAGCCGGTGCCGCGCTGCCGCCGCTGATCCAGTAGCCGAGCAGCGCGCCGGCGCCGAGCGCGACGATGCAGATCAGCAGGGTCAGTAGTTTTTTCATGCGTTGTCTCCTGTTATTGAGATCGGGATCAGTCGCGCACCCGCAGCAGGCCCTGATACATCTGCATCTGGCAGGTGAAGCGGTAGTCGCCGCTGCGCCCGGGTGTCAGCCGTATGTCGCGCGTGCCGTTCAGCGGCAGCGACTCGCTGACATCAAGACCGTGGAACACCACCTGTTCGGCGCAGGGTGATGCGTCGAGGCGGTGAAATCGCAGCGTCACCGGCTCGCCGCGCTTCACGTCGATCACGGTCGGCGTGTAGACACCGTTGGCCACATCGATATCGATGACGCCACTGCGCAGCGGCTGCGCGCGCGGCTTCCACAGCCAGAACCAGCCGACGATGGCGGCGATCAGCAGCAGCCCCGCGCCATTGACGATCAGAGCGCTCATTCCCGCGCCCCCCGCGCCGCGCCGGTGCGCAACAGCCGCAACCGGTTGGCATTGGCGACGACGGTGACCGACGACAGCGACATCGCCGCGCCGGCGACGACGGGACTGAGCAGCCAACCGAACAGCGGGTAGAGCACGCCGGCGGCGATCGGGATGCCGAGCGCGTTGTAGATGAAGGCGCCGAACAGATTCTGGCGGATGTTGCGCAGCGTGGCGCGCGAGATCTCGATGGCGTCGGCGACGCCGTGCAGCGAACTGCGCAGCAGCGCGACATCGGCGCTCTCGATGGCGACGTCGGTGCCGCCGCCGATGGCGAAGCCGACGTCGGCGGCCGCCAGTGCCGGTGCGTCGTTGATGCCGTCACCAACCATGCCGACCTTCCCGCCCGCCGCGCGCAGCCGTTCGATCTGCTGCGCCTTCTGTTCGGGCAGCACCTCGGCGATCACATCGGTGATACCGACCTGCGTGGCGATGGCGCGCGCCGACGCCTCGACATCGCCGGTCAGCATGACGACGCGGATGCCGTCGCGCTGCAACCGCGCGATCGCCGCGCGCGAATCGTCGCGCACGCGGTCGGCGACGCCGATGACACCGAGCGGCGCGCCGTCGACGGCGACCAGCAGCGGCGTACCGGCACGCTTTTCGATATCGGCGATCAGCGGATCGAGCGCCGCCACCTCGACCGCCAGCTGCTGCAGCCAGCGCCGATTGCCGATGACGACGCGGCGGCCGTCGATGACACCTTCGACACCCTGGCCGTTATGTGCCTCGAAGCCGGTCGCCTCGGGCAGCGCGAAGGTGCGCTGGCGCGCCGCGTTGACGACCGCCTCGGCCAGCGGGTGTTCGGAGTGGCGCTCCAGTGCGGCGGCCAGTTGCAGCAGTTCATCGTCGCCGCCGCGCAGCGCCGCGATCGACGTGACGGCCGGTTTGCCCTCGGTGATGGTGCCGGTCTTGTCGAGCACGACGGTATCGAGTTCGCAGGCGTTCTGCAGCGCATCGCCACGGCGGATCAGCGCGCCGGCCTCGGCCGCCTTGCCGATGCCGACCATCACCGACAGCGGCGTCGCCAGCCCGAGCGCGCACGGGCAGGCGATGATCAGCACCGTCGTCGCGGCGACCAGCATGTAGGCCAGCGGCGGCGGCGGGCCGAGGTTGTACCAGGCCAGCGCGGCGATGACGGCGATGATCAGCACGGCCGGCACGAACACCGCCGAGATCGCATCGGCGAGGCGGCCGATCGGCGGTTTGCTGCCCTGCGCCCGGCGCACCAGCTCGATGATGCGCGCCAGCGCGGTGTCGCGCCCGACCTTGTCGACACGGTAGCGCAGGCTGCCGCGCTGGTTCAGCGTGCCGGCGCTGACACGCTCGCCCGCAATTTTTCGCACCGGCATCGGCTCGCCGGTCAGCATCGATTCGTCGACGTGGCTGTCGCCCGACTCGACCACGCCGTCAACGGCGATGCGGTCGCCCGGTCGCGCGCGCAGCAGGTCACCGCGCCGCACCTGCGCCACCGGCAGCTCCACTTCCTCCTCTTCTTCGCGCACGACGAGCGCCACCTGCGGCCGCAGGTCGAGCAGCCGGCGGATCGCCTGCGACGTTTTCCCGCGCGCGCGAATCTCCAGTGCGAGGCCGAGGTTGACCAGACCGAGGACCATCGCGCTCACCTCGAAGTAGACGTGGCGCGCCGCCTCCGGCAGCCCGTGCGGCGCGACGACGACGAACATCGAGTAGAGCCACGCCGCGCCGATGCCGAGCGCGATCAGCGTGTCCATCGTCGCGTTGTGCTGGCGGAACGCGCGCCATGCGCCGCTGAAGAAGTGGCCGCCGCTGACGGCCAGCAGCGCCAGCGTCAGCAGGCCGACCGCCCCCCACGCCCACTGCGAGGCCGTGCCCGGCATCACCATCATCGAGCCGCCGGCGACGCCCCACAGCATCAACGGCACACCGAGCCCGAGACCGAACAGACAGTCGCGCAGCAGGCGGCGGTAGTGCGCCTGCTCGGCGGCGTCGCGCGCACTGTCGTGACTGGAGTCGTCGGCATCGATCGGCTCGGCGTCGTAGCCGGCGGCGCGCACCGCCTCGACCAGTGCGTCGACATCCGCCTCGCCCTCGACCTGCGCGCTGCGATCGGCGAAGTTCATTTCGGCATGGGTGACGCCCGGCACCGCGCGCAGCGCCTGTTCGATCTTGCCGACACAGCCGGCGCAACGCGCGCCGTTGATCGCCAGTGCCTGCGTCTGCGTTCCCATATGCGCCTCAGAGCCCTTCGATGATCAGCGCGCGGTAGTCCGCCGCCAGCTTGCGGTGCTTCAGCGCCGCCTGATAGGCCGGGCTGCCATACCAGGCCCTGGCCGCCTCGACGGTCGGGAACTGCAGCAGGATGACACCGTCCGGCGCCTCGCCCTCCAGCGCCTCGGTCTTGCCGTAGATCACCAGCGGCTTCAGGTCGGGGTCGCGCGGCGCGGCCTGGTTCAGGCGCTGGTACTCGGCCAGCTCGGCCGGGTTGTGAACGGGCTTCTCGCGAATGAACAACATATAGGCCGGCATCGGTCTCTCCCTGGGTTGGCGGCGAAAGCGACCTGCACTCTAACCGATACGCATCGCGTCCATGCCGGGCCGGGCCAGCCCTGGATTTGCACGCATAAAAAAACGGCACCCTTGTGGGGTGCCGCCAAACAATGGAGATGCTGAATGCGCCGGCGACGGCCGTGAATCGCCGCCGGCAGCTCCCGACCATGGCTGGGAGGAGCTGGAACGGATCATAGTGGCATCAATTCTTGAATGCAAATACTTCTCATTAATTATTTGTGGCGATCTCAACTCCCGCGTGGCGTCCGCTCCTTGTTGACCGCCACATAGATCTCGCGCAGGAAGCAGAGCAGCCCGACCACCAGCACCACCATCGCCAGGATGAACAGCGCCGCGACGGCGATGCCGAGGCGGATCTCGACCACCGCGCCGACGAACAACACCGCGATCACCAGACAGACCAGCAGCGCGCAAAGCGTGCAGAGGGTGATGGCGATGTTGATCCAGCGTTTGCGCTCGACCAGCCGCGCCAGCTCGGTGCGCATCGCCATCAGCTCGTTGACCGGCGTCGAGCCGAGCCGCCCCTCCAGGCTGCGCGTGCGATCGACGATGCGCCCGAGGCGGCCGGCCAGTACCGACAGCAGCGAGCCGATACCGGTCAGCAGGAACACCGGCGCAACGGCGAGCTGGATGATCTGGGCGATCGAAGAGGTGGTGATGTCGACGGCCATGCGGGCTCCACGGCGGGGTGATCGATACTGCAGTGTAGCCGCGGCTTTGCTAGCATGGCGCGCCGTTTTGCCTGCCGGATGCCCTCTTGGAAGCCCTCGTCTCCTCGACCCTCGCCGTCGCCATCGCCGAGATCGGCGACAAGACGCAACTGCTGTCGCTGTTCCTCGTCTCGCGCTTTGCCGGTGTGCGCAACGCCTGGCTGATCGTCGCCGGCATCGTCGTCGCCACGCTGGTCAACCACGCGCTGTCGGCCTGGCTCGGCGCCTGGCTGGCGACGGCGATCCCGGAGGGCTGGCTGAAGTGGCTGATCGGCGGCTCGTTCATCGCCATCGGCGCCTGGCTGCTGATTCCGGACAAGGACGACGACGGTGAATCGGGGCTGTTGCGTTACGGCGCCTTCCTCGCCACCACCGTGCTCTTCTTCATCGCCGAGATCGGCGACAAGACGCAGATCGCCACCGTCGTGCTGGCGGCGAAATACAGCGAGACCGCGATGGTGGTGATCGGCACCACGCTCGGCATGTTGGCGGCCAACGTGCCGGTGATCATGGCCGGCGGCTGGATCATGGAGCGCGTGCCGCTGCAGTGGACGCGGCGCGCGGCGTTCGTGTTGTTCGTGGTGCTGGGTGTCGCGACGATCGTGGCGGGGTAGCAGCACCTCAGCGAAACCCGCGCGGCCGCACCCACCACCACGCTGCCAGCACCAGTGCACCAAACAGTGTGTAGATGAGCGCGAAGATCCAGATCGGCGCCTCGAAGAACAGCAACTCGTGCAGCCAGTGGGCGATGAAGGCGCCGTCGTAGCTGGCATCGCCCGCCTGGCGCCGCAGCCACATCTCCAGCGTGGTCAGCGGACACAACGCGCCGAACCACGCCTGCAACACCACCACCGCAATCGCCAGCAGATGCAGCCAGCGCAGCCACGGGTTGCGCACCCACGCCCAGCCACGCACACCGCCGGCGATCACCAGCAGCAGCGTGCCGACGACGAACAGCACGACGCCGATGTGCAGCAGCAGCACGGCGTCGGCCAGCAGGCGGTAGGTGAGTGGATTCATCGACACCCAACCCTCCAGTATTCGTGCCGCGGGGAGTGCCCATACTGTTCGATGCCGGCGCGAGTGGCTACCATCCGGCATCCGCTCGCGCGTTGTCATGCCCCCCTACAATTGTCGCGACCCGTCTACCGAATTGCAGAAGCGCCCATGACCCAAGCCGTAGAACCCGTATCGAAATACTTCGTCTCGCAGGGACTGAAACTGCACTACCTCGACTGGGGCAACACCGCGGCGCCAACACTGGTTCTGGTGCACGGCATGCGCGACCACGCCCACTGCTGGGACTGGATCGCCCGCGCCCTGTGCGATCGCTGGCATGTGGTCGCGCTCGACCTGCGCGGTCACGGCGACAGCGACTGGTCACCCGATGGCGCCTATCTGACGCCCTATCACCTGCTCGACTTCGCCGCGCTGATCGATGCACTCGGCGTCGAACAGATCGACATCGTCGCCCACTCCTTCGGCGGCAACCCGACCACCCGCTACGCCGGCATGTTCCCGCACCGCGTGCGCAAGCTGGTGCTGGTCGACGGCATGGGCCCGACCGCACCGGCCATCGCCCGCTGGGAACAACTCGGCCCGCTGAAGCGCACGCGCGACTGGTTCGACGGCGTACGCAAACTCGCCGCCGGCACGCCGCGCCGCTTCGCCACTGTCGACGACGCCATAACCCGCATGACGGAAGCCAACAAACACCTCGATGCCGAACAGGCACGACATCTCACCCTCCACGGCCTGCGCCAGCACGACGACGGTTATGGCTGGAAATACGACCCGCTGTTCGGCACCTTCCTGCCGGAGGATTTCGCCGTCCACCTCAGCGCCTACTGGCGCGAGATCACCGCACCGACACTGATCTGCTGGGGCCCGAAGAGCTGGACCACCAATCCCGCAACCGATGGCAACGCCGACCACTTCCGCGACCATCGCAACCTCACCTTCGACGATGCGGGCCACTGGCTGCACCTCGAACAACCCGAGAAGTTCGTCGAGGCGTTGAGGAGTTTTCTGTAAGCCGGGCTGTGGATGCCTGCCACCGCGACACCATCACCGGCCTCGACGCTGGCGCAACTGGGTTTCACCGTGAAAGAGCTGATCGGCGGACTCGACTGGTGGATTCGCGATGGCTACGCCACGCAAGGCAAGAGTGCGACGGGCGGGCGAGCCATCTCGTGTGGTTGTTAGTCGCCGCGCTCAACCGATTGGATTCTGCGACTGCGCGCAGAATGGCGTATTTGACATACGGGATATCTACTTCGACCTCGATTAAAAGCCCCTTTGGCTGACCGACAATCAGTCGCCATGTGAGTTCCTCGGATGAATAACGGCCCGCGGTTTCGTCATGCCGTTTTGTGGCGCGCGTAACGTCGGCCCAACCGGAACACACTTCCCCAGAACTCGTCACCGCTCACACGGTCACTGTTTCAGCTATCGGAACTTCCATCGGGATTTCGGACAGCGCAGCTGTTCGCTGCGCCCATGACGCCGGTACCGCTCGACAACTCAAACGAGGAACGGACAATGAAAAAGCTCTTGAGCCTGATCACGCTGGCAGCCGTGCTGTTCACTGCACCGGCAATGGCGGATGAATATACCGACGCCATCCAGCAATTCCGTGAAGCGCCACAGACTGCGCCGTTTTTCAGCAACGCCTACGGTTACGCCATCTTCCCAACCATCGGCAAAGGTGGTGTCGGCATCGGCGGCGCCTACGGCAAGGGTCGTGCGTTCGCGGGCGGAACTCATGTTGGCGATGTCTCGATGACACAGGTTTCGATTGGCTGGCAGCTCGGCGGGCAGACCTACAGCCAGCTGATCTTTTTCAAGGACAAGGCTACCTTCGACAAGTTTGCCGAAGGCAATTTCGGCTTCGATGCGCAGGCATCGGCCGTCGCCATTGCTGTCGGAGCCGGCGCCAAGGCGGGCACCAGCGGCGCTTCGGCCAATGTGGCGGACAAACAGAGCAAGGCGCGCTATATCGATGGCGCCGCTACCTTTTCGATGCAGAAGGGTGGCCTGATGTACGAGGCCTCACTGGGCGGCCAGAAGTTCAATTACGAACCGAGGTAGCCTGCGGCACGCACTCTGCCTATCATCGGCGCCCAGAACCGATGGAAGCCGCCTTGCAATGACCCGGAATAGCGAAGACAAGCTGATCGCGACGACGCTGGATACCGAAGGTCGAGGTCAGCGGGCCAGCCAATGAAATCATCGGCGGTCAACAAAGCCCTGATGCGAGGCCTCACCCTCATCTGCGCGCTTGCTCTGCCTGCCGCATGTCTCCCCGCCATGTCGACCGAAAGAGCGCCAGACGCCATCACCATCAGGAAGTCCGAGGGCGCCTACCTGGATATCTTCCCTGACGGTTCGGCCCGCGCTGGCTTCGGCGCACTGGCTGCATGTGCCGACATCCCCAAAGGGACGTTTGATTTTTCGCACCTCCTGCAGACGGACCTGCGGGAAGATCACGTCGCAAACAATGAAAAAAGAACCTCGAACCCTTCATACATTGCCGTTGGTTTTCTCAGAAACAGCTCGGCTGTCATGTATCACTTTGACAACCGGACACTGATCTCCGACCTGTTTGAGCACGCGAAGCGAAACGCCATGCTCATCAGGCCGGATATCATCTGTCCATTTCGCCCATGATCAACGATGCACATGAAGCATCGGAAATCACCGATCATCGACGCCCGGAACCGATGGAAACTGCCCTGTAATGACCCAGATCGGACGCACCAACGCCTTGCAGGTTGTGAAACTGACCGACTTCGGCCTCTACCTCGACGGCGGGCCGCACGGCGAAATCCTGTTACCAAAACGCTATATCCCCAAGGATATGCCCAGCGAGGTGGGCGACTGGCTCAACGTCTTTGTCTATTTCGACAGCGAGGACAGGCTGATCGCCACCACGCTGACACCGAAGGTGGAGGTTGGCGGGTTTGCCAGCCTGAAGGTGGTGGATATCAACAACACCGGCCTGTTTCTCGACTGGGGGCTGCCGAAGGATCTGCTGCTGCCGCACTCGGAAGAGAAACGCCAGCTGCAGATTGGTGACTACTGCGTGGTGCATGTCTATCGCGACAGGCGCAGCGGGCGCATCACCGCCACGGCAAAACTCGATCGTTATCTGGACAAGGAACCGGCGCGTTATCGCGTCGGACAAGAGGTCGAGCTGCTGGTGACGCAGGAGACCGATCTCGGATTCAACGCGATCATCAACGACAGACACTGGGGCCTGATCCACAAGAACGAGGTGTTCAGGTTTCTGCGCAGCGGCATGCGCGAGCAGGGCTTCATCAAGGAGATTCGCGCCGACGGCAAGATCGGCCTCAGCCTGCAACCGGTCGGGCAGCAGGTCGCCAGCAGCCTGGGCGATCAGATCGTGGCGAAGCTGCGCGAGCAGGGTGGCAGCCTGCCGCTGAGCGACAAGAGTTCACCGGAACAGATCGCGGCAATGTTTCGCGTCAGCAAGGGCAATTTCAAAAAGGCGATAGGCGGTTTGTACAAGCAGGGGCGCATCGTCATTCACGACGATCGCATCGAGCTGGTCACGGAGAGGCGATAACACGCCTCTCGTTTCCTCACGCCTCTTATTTCATCGCGCCGCGCAATTCACGGACGCAATGCCAGCTTGCCGACGGTGCCGCCGGACTTGAGTTCGACCAGCGCCTTCGGCCCATCTTCCAGGCGGTAGATCATCGGCTCACCCGGCGTGTAGACACCGGCGGCCCGCAGCCGATGCAACTCCGCCATCAGTTCTGCAAACTGCTTCGGCGCCTTGTGCGCAAAGCTGCCGATGTGCAGGCCGATGATGTAGCAGTGATGGTGGAAGATCAGCTCGGCGTTGGTGACGGTTGCCACGCCGCTGGCGGCACCGAACACCACCACGCGACCGGTGAGCGGCCGGGCGACGGCAAGACTGGTGGCGAAGGTGTCGCCGCCGATCGATTCCAGCACCAGATCGACACCCTCTTTACCAACAATCTCGCGAATTTTCGTCGTCAGATCGCCGCTGTGGTAGTCGATCACATGGTCGGCACCGAGCGCGCGCACCACGTCGTGCTTGCTGGCCGAGGCGGTGGCGATGACGGTGGCGCCGTAGTGCTTCGCCATCTTCACGGCGGCCTGTCCGACGCCGCCGGCCGCGGCGTGAATCAGCACCGTCTCACCGGCGACAAGCCGTCCCAGCGGTTTCAGTGCCGCCAATGCCGTCGCCCAGTTCAGCACCAGCCCCAACGCCTGTTCATCGCGCCAGCCGGCCGGTATCGGCGTCACGCCGGCGGCGGGCATCAGCATGTATTCGGCGAACGCTCCTTCGCCGATGCCAATGACGTGCTGGCCAGCCGCCACCTGCTCGACGCCGGCACCGAGCGCAACGATCTCGCCGGTGGCTTCGAAACCGGCGATGAAGGGCGGCTTCGGCCCGCCGTAATAGAGGCCGTAGGCGCGCATCACGTCGGCGAAATTGAGGCCGGCCGAGGTGACGCGCAGCAGCACTTCACCGGCGCCGGGTGTCGGTACCGGCGCGTCCTGCACCAGATGCATCGTCTTCGGACCGTCGAAGTCGGGCTGGCGCAGGGCTTTCATGGTGTTGGGTAATGTGTTGCCGGCGGTCATGGCGCACCCTCCTTGAATTGGCGGCAGATTGGGGGGGTTAACGTAACACCGGAAAAAAGGCAGCCGTAATGGCAAAGCCGCCCATGTTGGGCGGCGATATGTGCAAGCGGCTGGTGGCGGCACCCGGTGGATTCTGCGACTGCGCGCGGAATGACAACGGCAGGAGTGCCAGCTCGTCACACCACCTCAATGACCTCGACTGTTCCGCCATCAATGCGGAACCGCACATTGCAGCCATCCAGCAACACGCCGTAGATCCGTTCGGGATCGTTCTGGTACGCCGGGCGCGGATCAAGACTCAGCACCTCCTCGACGATCTGCTGCAGTGCCGCCGAGTGTTGTTGTGCCGCACTCAGCGCCGGCGCACACCAGCGCACCTGCAAGCGCGCGGGGGCCGAGGGTGCGAAGCCGGCGCGCGCATCGGGGATGACATCGGCGTAGGGAAGGTAGGGTTTGAGATCGAGCACCGGCGTGCCGTCGAGCAGGTCGGCGCCGCGGATGTGCAACTTCACGCCGTCATTCGTGTCGATGCGCAACAGCTCGACCACCGAAAGACCAATGGGGTTGGGACGATGGGTCGAGCGCGTGGCAAACACGCCCAGCTTTTCATTGCCACCGAGCCGCGGTGGACGCACCTGCGGCCGCCACTCGCCGATGCGCTGCGCCTCGACCGCATGAAACACGAAGATCACCCAGAGATGGGAGAACTGCTCCAGCCCCTCCACCGCCGCCGGGTCGGCGTAGAGCGGCGTCAGCTCGATCGTCGCGTCGACCTTTGCCAACCCCGGCTGGCGCGGAATGGCGAACTTCTCCTGATACGGCGAACGCACGACGCCGATTGGCGTGAAGGTGTGGTGGTCGCGTTCAAGCATGGGGATCGGCTCCGGCTGCCGCTCTGCACCGATGACCGGCTCAGAGATCGGAGAGGTAACGCACGCCCGTCATCTGTTCGGAGACAGCCCACAACTGCTGCGCCAGCTCGGGTTTTTTCGCCACCGGATTGATGCGCGCGCGACCGACCTTCTTGCTGGCGATTTCGAGCAGCCCCCTGGGGCCGTAGTAGTCGCCACCCTTTACGGTATCCGCCGTGGCGGCGTGGATGATCGGCAGCGCCGCCTGCGGCGGGCGCGGAATCAGCGGCTCCAGCAGCTCCTTGCGCCACTGCGCGAAGGCCGTTTTCGGCTGCAGCGACGGGCTGGCCTGGTGAATGTTGGTGGCGGCAAAACCGGGGTGGGCACCGAGCGCGATGATGTTGGAGCCGCTCTTCTGCAGGCGCCGGTTCAGCTCCAGCGTGTGGCTCATCATCGCCACCTTGCTGCGGCCATAACTCTGCCATTCGTCGTAGGGCTGCGTCTCCCAGTTCAGGTCGTCGAACTGCAGCTTGCCGACGCGGTGCATCAGGCTGCCGACGTTGACGATGCGCGCCCCACCGCTCTTGACGAACAGCGGCAGCAGGCGGCCGGTGAGGTTGAAAGCACCCAGGTAATTGGTGGCGAACTGCATCTCCTGACCGACGCTGTTGCGCGCCAGCGGGATGGCGGCGACGCCGGCGTTGTTGACCAGCAGGTCGAGCCGGTCGTACTGCGCGGCAAACTGTTCGACGAAGGCCTCGATCGAGGCGGGCTCGGAGATATCGAGCGCGATCACCGCGAGATTGCCGTTCGGCAGATCGGCGAGCAGCTCGGCCTGCGCCTTGTTCGCCTTGTCCAGGCTGCGGCAGGCCATCACCACGCGCGCCCCCCGCCGCAGCAGCGCGCGCGCCGTCTCGAAACCGATGCCGGCATTGGCGCCGGTCACAATCGCTACCTTGTCCTGCATCGCCTGATCCACCACTGCCCGCCTCACCTTTCAGCCCGACCAAAAAATGGCGGCAAGCTTGCCTCGACTGGCTGGCGAGGGCAACCTTCTCGGTTTCGCCCTGCCCACAGCAAGTCGCCACACTCCCCACTACCACTGACAGACAACAGCCGAGGCCAGACCGTGGACTTCCAGAAAATTCACCCCGAGCTGCGCGACGCGATGAAGCGCGCGCCCAACCTGCCGCTGCACAACCGGCTGGCACTGACGCTGCTGAAGGGGTTGATGAAGATCCTTCCGGTGCCGAAGGCCGGCCCGGGTGTCGCCATCGAGAACCGACAACTGAACAGCGCCGGTGTGCGCATCTACCGGCCCGAGGCGGGCGGCAACGGCGCCGGGCTACTGTGGATACACGGCGGCGGCTACATCATCGGCCGCGCCGCGGACGATCGTGTCTGCGGCGCGCTGGCGCGCGACCTCGGCCTCACCGTGGTGTCGGTGGAGTACCGGCTGGCGCCGCGCCATCCCTATCCCGCCGCCATCGACGACTGTTTCGAGGCGTGGCAGTGGCTGCAGCAGTCGGCGGGCGAGCTGGGTATCGACCCGTCGCGCACCGCTGTCGCTGGCCAGAGTGCCGGCGGTGGTCTCGCGGCGGCGCTGGCGCAGCGCATCCTCGACAGCGGTGGCATGCAGCCAGCGGCGCAGATCCTGTTCTGCCCGATGATCGACGACCGCACCGCGCTGCGCCGCGAGCTGGACGCCAACGACTACCTGATGTGGAACACGCGCAACAACCGCCAGGCGTGGACCTGGTATCTGGGCCAGCCGGCCGGCTCGGACGGCGTGCCCGCCCATGCGGCGCCCGCGCGCCGCGACGATCTGGCCGGACTGCCGCCGGCGTGGATCTCGACCGGCGACATCGAACTCTTCCACGACGAGGACCGCAGCTACGCCGAGCGGCTGCTGGCCGCCGGCGTGTTGTGCCAATTGCATGTGGTGCCGGGCGCGCCGCACGGTTTCGAGGTGTTCGCGACGGCGGCGGCGCCGACGCGCGAGCTGTTCCTCTCCGCCTACCGCTTTCTCGGCACGCAGCTCGGCATCGCCGTCGACCCGGCGCGCTACTCGTACGGCGGAGTGGCCGCGCAGAAAGGCGCGGCCTGAACCGATGCTCAGAGCGGTCGATCGACGCCGTTGAGTGTCAGCACGCCGTCGACAACGGTGGCGCGCAGCGTGATGCGGCCCTGCTCGTCGTACTGCAGCAGCCCCTGCTCGATCGGACCGGCGAGCAGCATCGCCGCCAGGTCGCGACTGCCGAACAGCCTGTCGCTGACATCGACCTCCAGCGCGGCATCGAGCCGGGCGATGACATCCGCCATCTGTGCGAAGGCCTCATCGGGTTTGGCGACTGTGAGGTGCCCCTTCAGCCAGCTCTCGGTGTCGTCGTGGCGCAGCGTCAGCCGGTCGATGCCGACGGCGGGGCCGTGCGAGGCGAGCTTCAGCAGCGTGGCCTGCATCGCGTCCGGCGTCGAGCTGCTCTGCGTCTGCCCCACCATCACCAGCTCCTGATAGTGCTCGTAGTGCAGGCGCTCGACCGTGTAATCGACTTCGAAGCTGTCGATGGCGAGCTGCACCAGCGGCGAACGACTGGTAATGACGCCGCCGCGAATCGCCGCACTGGCATCCATCAGGCCATCGCTGACCGCCTGCTCGCCGCTGAGTCGCACTTCGCCGAGCGCGAATTCGCCGAGCGGTGAGCTCATCTGCATGCCGCTGATCGTGCCGCTGAAGCGCTGGCGCTCGGGATCACCGCCGAACTCGCCATCGCCCTCGTAGACCATGGCGTCGACCGTGAAGCCCATCGCCTGCGGCAACGACGCTTCGAGGCCGGGCCAGCTGACGCGGTAACGGAAGCTGCCGGCGCTGCCATCGACATCGGCATCGAGCTCGAACGGCTGCACCGCCAGGGTCACCGGGCTCCCGGCATCCGGCTTCAATGCCAGTGCCGCCGAGCGGTAGTGGATGTGGCTGTTGCTGGTCAGTGCGTTGAAGCACCAGCGCCCTGCGTCCTCGCCGATCTCCAGCGGCACTTGCGCCAGCGGCTGATCAAGGCCGATGAAGGCGATGTCGAGATGGAGCGAACCGGTGACGAAGGCGGGCAGGAAGATGACGCGGCTCTGCAGCGAAAACTGCACCGCCTCGCCATTGACCGGATCGAGCTCGACGCCGAGGTCGATCCGCTCCTGCTGCGTGAAGAAGAAGTTGCCGCTGACCTGACGCTCGACCTTGAGCGCACCGAGCCCGCTCTCGGTGAGCTCGGCCAGCGCCTGCGACATACTCGACTCATAGGCCGATCGCGTCCATGCCACTGCCGCGCCGGCCACGATGATGATCGCAACCACCGCAGCCACCACTCCCTTCGTTGATCTCATTGCTTCGCTCCCGCATTGACTGGATGTATGCCCGTTGGGGCAGGGCGCGGGATTGTCGACAGCACCGCTTTGCGCGGTCAAGCGCAAGCAAGGGAATGCTGACCAACGGCACGGAACGACACGGGCGCTGCGCACATCCCGTGGAGCTGTCGCGTACACTCGCACCACCACGACCGGGAGCTGATGTCGACACCACCATGACCATTCCACGCGGCCGCTACCGCCACTACAAGGGCAGGTTCTACGAAGTGATCGACATCGCCCGCCACAGCGAGACGGAAGAGTCCTTCGTCGTCTATCGCACCTTGTACGGCGACTTCAGCCTGTGGATCCGGCCACTGGCGATGTTCACCGAAACAGTCGAGATCAACGGTGTCAGCGTGCCGCGCTTCGAGCACGTCGGCGATGACGACACCTCACCGTCTCCCCCTGCGAAGTAGGGGAGGACCAGACAAGGTGCGACGATGAACTGGAACCAACTGCTCAACGGCGGCCGTCTCGGCCATCGCCCGGCGAAGCAGGAGTCCGGGCGCAACGCCTTCCTGCGCGACCACGACAAGATCATCTTCTCCGGCGCGTTTCGCCGGCTGGCCCGCAAGACCCAGGTCCATCCGCTCGCCAGCAACGACCACGTCCACAACCGGCTCACTCACAGCCTCGAAGTCTCCTGTGTCGGCCGCACGCTCGGCATTCGTGTCGGCGAAGCGCTGGCGGCAAATGAATTGCTGCCGGCCGGCATCGACCCGACCGATCTCGGCGATATCGTGCAGTCGGCCTGTCTCGCCCACGACATCGGCAACCCGCCGTTCGGCCACACCGGCGAGCGCGCCATTCGCGCCTGGTTCCAGGAGCGCGGCGGCCGCTTCCTCGACGGCCTGAGCGACTGGCAGCGCGCCGATCTCGAATGGTTCGAAGGCAACGCGCAGGGCTTTCGCGTACTGACCACCACCGAATACCACCACTACGACGGCGGCATGCGGCTCACCTACGCCACCCTCGCCACGTTTCTCAAATATCCGTGGCTGGCACAGGTGGCGCGCAGCGGCGCCGCGCCACGCAACGACAAGTTCAGCGCCTTCGATGCCGAGCGCGCATTGTTCGTCGAAGTGTGCGAGGCGACCGGCATGCGCCGGCTCGATGACACGCCCGACTGTTATCGCTATGCACGCCATCCACTCGCCTACCTGATGGAGGCGGCCGACGACTTCTGCTACGCCATTCTCGATCTCGAAGACGGTCTCGAAATGGGGCTGCTGAACTGGGACGAAGTGCATGCGCTGCTGGCGCCGGCGCTGCCCGACAGCGACGAGGTCAACACGCTGCTGAACAGCGGCCTGCGTCCCGGCCGCTGCGCGGCGCTGCTGCGCGGCACCATCATCGAACACTTCATCGACGCCGGCGTGCAGGCCTTCATGCAGCACCACGACGATCTGCTCGCCGGCCGCGTGCAGGGCGACCTGATCACCCTCTGCGCCAGCCCGGTGCGCGAGATCGTCGAAGGGGCGAAGGAGCTGGCGAAGCGGCGGGTGTTCGAACACCCGCGCAAGGTCGAACTGGAAATCGGCGCCTACCAGGTGATCGGCACGCTGCTCGACAATCTGGTGGATGCCGCGAACAGCCATGCACACGGCGACGACAGCAACTTCCGCCACCTGCGCCTGATCAACCTGATCGGCGCACACAGCTTTCCACCGACGTTGCAGCAGCTGCCGATCGAGGAGCGCCGTTACCAGTGCATCATGCGCGCGATCGACTTCATCGCCGGCATGACCGACAACTACGCCTCCTATCTCGCCAAGCAGTTCAGCGGGTTTGGTGAGTCGCGGTACTGAAAGCAGACGCTGAAAACAACAACGCCACCTCACGGTGGCGTTGTTGTTTGTGCTCCGGCCATCAGGCCGGCTGTTCAATCACTGGCGCCGGGTTCTTCGAATAATCGCGCCCGATGAACAGATAGACCGCCGGCAACACATACAGCGTGAATGCCGTGCCGATGGTCATACCGGAGGCGATCACCACGCCCATCGAGAAACGCGACACCGCGCCGGGGCCGGTGGCGATCAGCAGCGGCACCATCGCCAGCACCAGCGCCGCGGTGGTCATCAGCACCGGACGCAACCGCACCGATGAGGCCTCTTCGATCGCCTCGCGCTTGGCGCGCCCCTCCAGCTGCAGCTTGTTGGCGAACTCGACGATCAGGATGCCGTGCTTGGAGATGACGCCAACCAGCGTCAGCAGACCGACCTGGGTGTAGATGTTGATGGTGGCGCCCGGTACCTGGAACAGCCCCAGCGCGTTCAACACCAGCAGCGCACCGCTGATCGACATCGGCACCGTCACCAGCATGATGATCGGATCGCGGAACGACTCGAACTGCGCCGCCAGCACCAGATAGATGATCACCAATGCGAAGAAGAAGGTGGCCACCAGCGCCGCTCCCTCTTTCTTGAACTGACGCGACGCGCCGGCGTAGTCGATCGAGTAGCCACGCGGCAACACCTCGGCGGCGGCCTCATCCAGAATGGCCAGCGCGTCACCGAGTGCGATGCCCGGGCGCTGCACCGCGCCGATGGTGACGCTGTTGAGCTGCTGGAAGCGGCCGAGCACCTGCGGCTGCACCGAATCTCTCAGCTTCACGATGGTGGAGAGCGGCACCAGCTCGCCCGAGGTGGTGCGAGTGAAATACTCCTTGAGCTGCTCCGGGGTCAGCCGATCGGCGCGCTGCACCTGCGGTATCACCTTGTAGGAGCGGTCACCCAGCGAGAAGCGGTTGACGTAACCGCCGGACAACATGCTGGAGAGGTCGTTGGACAATTGCGCCATGTCGATGCCGAGCTGCGACGCCTTGTCGCGATCGATCAGTATCTCGGTGCGCGGCTTGTCGATTTTCAGGTCGGTGTTGAGGAAGATGAATTTCTTGCTGTCGCGCGCCTTCGCCAGCACCTGATCGGCAATCTCCTTCACCACTTCCGGTGCGGCCGTGCTGGCGATGACGAATTCGACCGGCATGCCGGTGCCGCCGCTCGGCAGCGCCGGCGGAATCATCGCCGCCACCTGCAGGCCGGCAACCTGCGAGAAACGCGGCGTGATCAGCTCGTTCAGCACCTTTGACATGCCGACGTCGCGCTCGCTCCACGGTGCGAAGATGAAACCGCCGAAGGCGCCATTGGTCGCGCCGGGCGCGGTGATGCTGATGCCGTTGAACTGGAAGTTGCCGGCAATCGCATCGCTGGCCTTGTCGATCTGCCACGCCTCGTCGGTGAACCGCTCGATGTATTCGAGCGAGACACCGGGATCACTCTCCGCCATGTAGAACACCAGCCCGATATCCTCTTCCGGCGCCAGCTCGCTCGGCGAGGTGACGAACAGGAAGTAGCAGGAGACGAGGACGATCAGACCGAACACGCCGACACCAACACGCTCGTCGAGCACGGTGTGCAGGTCGCGCTGGTAGCGCTGGCGCAACCGTTCAAACTGCTGGTCGAGCCAGATTTCCAGGCGCCCGCCGCTCTGTTCGCCCTTGTGCGGCTTCAGCAGCTTGGCGCACATCATCGGCGACAGCGTCAGCGCCACCACGCCGGAGAGCAGCACCGCGCCGGCCAGGGTGAAGGCGAACTCGATGAACAGCACGCCGGTGATGCCGCCGAGGAAACCGATCGGCAGGTAGACCGCCACCAGCGTCGTCGTCATCGCCACCACCGGCCACGCCAGTTCGCGCGCCCCTTTCAGCGCCGCCTGGTACGGCGTCATTCCCTCTTCGATATGGCGGTGGATGTTTTCGAGCACGATGATCGCGTCGTCGACGACGATGCCGATCGCCAGCACCATCGCCAGCAGCGTCAGCAGGTTCAGCGAGAAGCCGAACAGCAGCATCAGGAACAGCGCGCCGACCATCGACAGCGGCACCGCCACCGCCGGGATGATCACCGAGCGCAGCGAGCCGAGGAACAGGAAGATGACGATGATGACGATGACGATCGCCTCGACGATGGTCTGCTGCACCTCGGCGATGGCGTCGCGGATGTAGATCGAGCTGTCGTAGCTGAAGTCGGCGCTCAGTCCTTCCGGCAGCTGCGGGATGATCTCCTCGTCCCACACCTTGCGCATCTCGGCCAGCACCTCGATGGCGTTGGCGTCCGGCGTCAGGAAGATGGCGAAGAAGGTGGCCTGCTCGCCGTTGAAGCGCGCCGATCCGGAGTAGCTTTCCGCGCCGAGCTCGACATCGGCGACATCCTCCAGGCGAATGATCGAACCGTTCTCGGCGCGCACGATCATGCGCTTGAACGCTTCGACATCGCGCAGGTCGGTGTCGGCCTTCAGGTCGATCGCCATCATCGACCCTTTGGTGGCACCGACCGCCGACAACACATTGTTGTTGCGCAGCGCGTTGCTGATGTCGGACGCGGTCAGGTCGAACGCGCGCATCCGGTCCGGCTTCAGCCAGGCGCGCACGGCAAAGGTGCGACCGCCGTTGATATCGGCGCGCTGAACGCCGGGCACGGTTGCCAGACGAGGTTCGACTTCGCGGATCAGGTAATCGGTGATCTGGTTGGTGGTCAGCGTATCGCTGAAGAACGCCAGATAGGCGTGCGCGCCGGGGTCGCCGATACGCAGGTCGATCACCGAATTCTCCGCCGACTGCGGCAGCTCGCCGCGCAGCGTGTTGACCTTGGCGATCACCTTGGTCAGCACTTCGTCCGGGTTGGCGTCGAGCCGCACATGCGCGCTGACCGTCGACACGCCAGCCACGCTCGACGACACCATGTAGTCGATGCCATCGACGGTGGCGACCTGGCGCTCGATCGGCGTGGTGATGAAGCCCTGCACCAGATCGGCATCGGCACCGATGTAGGCGGTGCTGACGTTGACCACGGCGTTCTGCAACTCCGGGTACTGACGCACGTTCAGCTCGCTGCCCGCGCGCAGGCCGAGCAGCAGGATCACCAGGCTCACCACGGTGGCGAGCACCGGCTTGTTGATGAAGATGTCGGTAAATTTCATGGCGGGCTCCTCAGCCGTCATCGGGCCCTTGTTCAGCTGTTCTCAGGCGTCGGTGCGATGTTGGCGTCCGGTTGCACACTGTTGTTGATGACAACGGTGGCGCCACTGCGCAGCTTCAGCAGGCCGCTGGTGGCCACCTGATCGCCGATCGCCAGCCCCTCCTCGATGGCGATCATGTCGCCACGCATCTCGCCGGTGCGCACGAAGCGCTGCCTGGCCACCAGCAGCGGCTTGCCGTCCTCCCCTTTCTGCTCCGACTCGGTCAACAGGTAAACCGAGTTGCCATAGGGGTTGAAGCTGATCGCCGAGCGCGGCACCACCACCACGTCGCGCTGCTCGCCGACATTGAGCGTGACCCGCGCGAACATGCCGGGGCGCAACTGCTGCTGCGGATTGGCGAAGGTGGACTGCACGTTGAAGTTGCGTGTGTCGGCATCGATCACCGGTTCGATCGCGCTGATGCGCCCCTCGAACAGCACCTCGCCCAGCGCATCCGTTTGCGCGCGCACCGCCAGGCCGACACTCACATCGCGGTAGCGCTGCTCCGGCAAGGTGAAATTGACGAAGACCGGATCGAGCGATTGCAGACCGATGATCGGATCACCGGCGGCAACGTACTGGCCAATGTTGACCCGACGAATGCCGAGGCGGCCGGCATAGGGCGCACGCACGGTTTTCTGTTCGATGCGCTCCTGCTGCGTTGCGACGTTGGCCTGCGCCTGTTCGAGCTGGCTCTGGCGCTGGTCGAACTCCGACTTGGAGATGCTCTTGCGCTCGAACAGCAACTTGATGCGGTCGCGCTCCAGCGTGGCGAGCCGCTCCGCCGCCTGCAGTGCCTTCAGCTGCGCGCCATCGGCGGCGCTGTCGAGCGTCAGGATCACATCGCCCGCCTTCACTTCGGAACCGCTGTCGAAATTGATCTGCGCGACGATGCCGCTGACCTCGGTGGTCAGATTGGCGCCCTGCACCGCGGCGACGCTGCCGACCGCCGCCACTTCGCTGATCCAGGTATCGGCGATCGCCGCGGTCGCCGAGACATGCACCGGCGGCTGCGGCATGTTGTCGAAGAATTCATTCATCATCTTGTTGCCGAACCACTTGACGCCAAGCAGACCGCCGAACACCACGATCACACCCACCAGCAGCCCAACCATCCGTTTACTCATGTCTGCCTTCTCCAGCATCACTCGACAGGGGGTCCAGCGCCGCCGCGAGGGCAGCCACTGAAAACTCGGGAAAAACCTCGCGCAGGATCTGCGAGAGCAGCCGCTGCTGTGCGGCGATATCGGCCAGTGGCATCAACGGCTGCCAGCCGAGGCCATTCAATAACGCATGGGCATGACGCTGCAGCAGTTGATAGGGACGCGGCACGCACTGCGACTCCAGCAGGCCGTGCGCGCTGACCAGCGTATGCATCCCTTCACACATCGCCCACAACCCGCTGCAAAGCTCAGGCCCGCTCAATCCGAGGCTGTCGACTTCGTTCGCCGCGCAGGCGTCATCGATCACCCGCTGTACCGCCTCGCCCAGCGGGCGCGACCGCTCCAGGGCGTCGGCACGTCGCGCCGGCGAGGCAGCGGCCCAGACGGCGTGGGTGGATACGTAGCGGGCAAGGCGAAAGTAGTCGATGGTCTGGTGGGCGAACAGGATATCGGCGATCAGGATCGCGAACATGCGGTGGCGGCTGGGCGCCTGCCAGGCGGCGGCGCGATTGAACAGCTCTAGGCGCTGACCGATCTGGCGCGCTGCCAGTGCCACCAGCAGATCCTCTTTCGAGGAGAAGTGCTGATAGAGGGTGCCGACCGCGTAGTCACACTCGGCGGCGAGGCGCGCCATCTGCAGGTTGAGCAGCCCGTCGCGCTGGATCATGACCCAGGCGCGGTCGAGGAAAGACTCCTCGCGCTCTGCCAGCTGGCGCTGCTTACGCTCCTGAATACCCACCGCGATACCGCCGCCCACGCACCAAAGGGCGGCAAGTATGAACGTGATTCAAAAATCGAGCAACCATTCAGAAGCTAGAGTTATCAACCAGGCTTGTGAACCGGTGCGCCATCGCGATCAGGCAGGCTCCCAGACCCGGACGCCCCACTGGCCGGGGCCGGAGGAGACCTTGAGCACCAGCCGGCGGATGTCGTGCGCGGTCACCAGGGGCGATGCCAGCAGCTGTTCGAGCAGGTAGCGGGCGTACTCCTCCACGGTCGAGTTGCGGATCGGCAACAGCAGCGTGTCGGAGCGCAGCAGCGGAATGCGTTCGCCGTTGAAGTGGACGACGTAGAACAGCCCCTCCTCGTCGATGCGCAGGTGCGGCGACTGGCTCGGGATCAGCGTGTACTCGTCCAGCGTCGCGCACAGCGCCCGCAGCTGCTCCTTGATCTCTTTATAGGAGAAGCAGATGCCGTCGTCGCCGACCGGCGTGGTCAGCTCCAGCCGCACGGCGAAGTTGTGGCCGTGCAGCCGCTCGCGCTCGGTGGCCGAGAAGATGGTGAAGTGGGCGGCGGAGAACTTGATGTCCTCCTTGCAGATCTCGATCGTGGTCAGGTCCATGCATTCGCTCTTGCCGGCAGCGGCCGCAGCAACGCGGCCTTGTCGATGTCCGGGCACGGTAGGTGCGTGCGCGCGGCAGCGTCAAGCACGCACCGTGACCCGGCCGCATGGCGATGGTTAAATGGCCGCTTTATGTTCAGCTCCCATCCTTCGCAATACGGTTGTAACGATGTCCAAACCGCTTCGCCGGCTGCTGTGCGGCGCCTCCCCTCTGCTGCTCAGCCTGCTGCTCGTGTTGCCCACGAGTGCACAGGGCGCGGCTGGTGTTCACGCTGAGCGCGAGTTGGCCGATAGCGTGCTGGTGATCAAGTCGCAGCGGCGACTGATCCTGCTGCGCGATGGCAAGCCGTGGAAGGTCTACCGTGTCGCGCTCGGCCCGCGCCCATGGGGACCAAAGACGCAGGCTGGTGACGAGCGCACGCCGGAGGGGCACTACGTGCTCGACCACAAGCTGCGCAGTAGCCGCTTCCACAAGGCGATCCGCATCTCCTACCCGAACGCCGAGCAGCGCGAGCAGGCACGGAAACTGGGCGTTGATCCCGGCGGTCAGATCATGATCCACGGCCAGCCCAACGAATCCGAGCTGCCATCCTGGGAGGCACAGCAGTTCAACTGGACCGACGGCTGCATCGCCGTCACCAACGACGAAATTGACGAGATCTGGTCGCTGGTCGCGCTCGGTACACCGATCGAGATACGCCCATGAACCTGCGCGCGGCGCTGCCCGCGACAAACCCCGGAGAGTTGCGCATGCCCTATCCGACCGCCGTCATCCGCTCGCTGCAGCGTCTTGCGCTGGCGCTCGGCTTCGCCGCCACCTCGGCGGTCACCGCAGCCGCCGCGACCTGGCCACTGCCGCCCGCCGGTGACGACATCATCGGCGAGATCGCCTGGACCAACGCCCGCAGCGAGGACACGCTGGTCGATCTGGCTCGCACCTTCCGTCAGGGTTACGACGCGATGCGCGCCGCCAACCCCACCGTCGACGCCTGGCTGCCGAAGGAGGGCACGCCAGTGTTGCTGCCGAATCGCCACCTGCTGCCGCCGGGACCGCGCGAGGGGATCGTCATCAACGCCGCCGAGATGCGCCTCTACTACTACCCTCCCCGCGGCAAGCAGCCGCCGGGCGCGACCCAGACCGGCATCGTGCAGACCTACCCCGTGGCGATCGGCCGCGGTGACTGGAGCACACCGCTGGTGCAAACACGAGTCACCAGCAAAGTGACCGATCCGGCCTGGTATCCACCGGAGTCGATCCGCCAGGAGCACGCCGCGCAGGGCGACCCGCTGCCGAGGATAGTCCCGGCCGGACCCGAAAACCCGCTCGGCAAATACGCACTGCGGCTCAGCATCCCGAGTTACCTGATCCACGGCACCAACAAGCAGTACGGCATCGGCATGCAGGTGACACACGGCTGCATCCGCATGTACCCGGAGGATATCGAGGCGCTCTACAAGCAGGTGCCGGTCAATACGCCGGTGCGCATCATCAGCCAGCGCTTCAAGGCGGGCTGGCACCAGGGCGCGCTGCATATCGAGGTGCATGCACCGCTGGAGCAGTACAGCGCCGAACAGCGCGCCGATCGGCAGCCACTGCTCGATGTCATCGCCGCGGCGACTCGCGACGCCCCGGACTACCCGGTCGACTGGCTGGCGGTGGAGGTGGCAGTGGCCGAGGCGAGCGGCCTGCCGGTGGCGGTGGGACCGATGTGGCAACCGGCGGTGATCGCCGGGCAGGAACCGCTGCGGTAGCGCCGGACAGTCCTCCCCTATGTAATAGGGGAGGTGCCCCGACGGGGCGGAGGGGTCCGCCTTTCACCGAACCCCTGACCCCTCCGCCTCGCTACGCTCGGCGCCTCCCCTACTTCGCAGGGGAGGACTGTTCGGCGCATAAAAAAACCCGGCCGAAGCCGGGTCTTTCGACGCTCGCGTCAACCAATCACTTGTACATCGACTTCTTGAAGGCGCGGTCGATCTTGGTGTTGGCTTCCTGGGCCGAAGCGTTGGCCTCGTTGGCGACGCGCAGCGCTTCGTCAGCGGTGCTCTTCGCCGAGTTGGCGGTGCTTTCGGCACGTGCCGCTGCCGCGTTCGCCTGCTCGGCCGCCTGTTGCGCCGCCTGAGCTGCAGCCCGGGCTTCGTCAACAGCCGAGGTGCTCGCGCAGCCGGCGGCAACGGTGACGAACAGGGCTACCGGAATCGCTTTCCACAGTTTGTTGTTGCTCATTGTCATCAGCTCCTTATGCCGTGATCCTGGATTATCCACAGGCGCTCCAAGGACCGTGGCAGCGTCTAGAAGTTCACTACCTGCAAGTCGTGCTCAAACCACAAGCGCGACAACCCTACACCCCTTGCAACGCCGAGCGCCAGCGCAACACGTTGTAAATGCGCGACTTCCCGCATCTTGTTGCGCAGCAGCAACAACAGCGCCGCAATCACCTGTCTGATCGGGCACAACGCTTGCAAAACGATTGCACGACAGCGTCTCGAACGCGCTGTTTGACGCTCATCCGGTCATGCCCCCAATCTCGCTGGAGTTGTCATGCCCGCCAGTCAAACCCGGCAACTGCAGATCAACGACGCGCTGATCCTTGAGGCGACGCGCCTGCTCGCCAGCCAGTCAAAGGCGGAGCAGCGCATCTCCGGCGTGCTGCGCCTGCTCTCGGAGTGGGCGCAGCTGCACTACGGCAGGGTGCTGCTGCCCAACTTTCGCACCAATTCATTGCAGGTGGCCTACGCCTATGGCCTCACCCGCGAGCGATTGGCGCGCGGCGACTACGACGTACCGTTCGACCAGGGGCTGACCGGCTCGGTGTGGCGTTCCGGCCAGGTGGCGCTGGTCACCGACGTGATGGACGAACCGATCTTCCTGACCCGTATTGCCGAACCGGTGGCCGGGCAGAAGAGCGGCATCGGCTTCATCTCGGTACCGGTGCTGATCGAGGGCAAGCCGATCGGCGTGTTGTCGGCACAGCGCCATCGCGAATCGGAGCGGCTCTACTCGCAGGATGTCGACCTGCTGCGCATCGTCGCCTCGATGTTCGCCTCGACGCTGCTGGTGGCACAGCAGCGCAACCAGCACCTGCAGGCGGAGCCGGAGCGCGACGAGGGCGAGAGCGATCGGCTGCGCCAGCTCTGCGGCGAGCACGGCATCGTCGGCACCAGCGCTCCGCTGCTGAACGCCGTGCGCCGCATCGACAGTGCCAAGAACAGCGACGCGCCGATCCTGCTGCTCGGCGAATCGGGCTCGGGCAAGGAGATGTTCGCGCAGATGGTGCACAAGCTCAGCCAGCGCGCACGCGGCGCCTACATCCCGCTCAACTGCGCGGCGATCCCGTCGCAACTGCTGGAGTCGGAGCTGTTCGGCCACGAGAAGGGGAGTTTCACCGGCGCCCACCGCAACAAGAAGGGCAAACTGCAGCAGGCCGACGGCGGCACGCTGTTCCTCGACGAGATCGGCGACATGCAGCTCGACCTGCAGGCCAAGCTGCTGCGCGTGCTGCAGGACCGCAAGGTGGAACCCGTCGGCGGCGAGCATCCGGTCGATGTCAACTTCCGCCTGATCACCGCCACCCACATCAACCTGAAGCGCGCGGTGGAGGCGGGCCGGTTCCGCCTCGACCTGTTCTTCCGCCTCAACGTCATCCCGGTGCTGCTGCCGCCGCTGCGCGAGCGCGCCTCCGACCTGCCGCTGCTGGCGGACCACTTTCTCAACCGTTACCGCGCGATGTACCGCCGCCACCTCAACTTCACCGCCGGCGCCATCGACCTGATGAATGGCTACTCGTGGCCGGGCAACATCCGCCAGTTGCAGAACGTCATCGAACGCGCCGTGCTGCAGGCCGAAGGGCCGCTGATCGATGCCGGCCAGATCGGCTCGATCCTCGCCGACGAGTCGGGCATCCCGATCAGCACTGCCACCAGCAGCGCCAGTGCCGGTGCCGCACCCGCCGCCGAGATGCTCGACGACGAACTGCCACAGCCGACACTGCCGTCGCGCCTCGCTCGCCAGCCGCGTATCCGCAGCAGCTACACCCGCGTCGAGCAGCGCGACGTGCAGATCATTCGCGACGCATTGACACGCACCGGCGGCAACCAGACCCGCGCCGCCGAGCAGCTCGGCATGTCGCTGCGCCAGCTGCGTTACCGGCTGGCGAAGCTGGGCAGCTGATGTAACGCGTTCACTGCACCACCACCACCCGCACGCGATCGAGGTTCTGCGCACGCGCGAACGGCGTGGCCAGATCGCCCTCGCGCTGCGATGCAACGCGCACGGTCGGGAAGTAAGTGCCGGGCCTGGTGAACGTATGACGCTGCTTCAGCACCACACTGGCCGCAGCGCGCCTGGCGTCGAATGGCTCCGCCACGGCAAAGTCGGTGCCGCCCTCGAAGTCCCACTCCGCCCCCACCACCACGCCCGCGCCTGGCGGCACGTCGACCGCAGCGGAGAGATCGACCGCTTCACCCACCTTCACCTCGGCGCGCTTGCCGCCATTGGCCGTCAGTACCACCACCGGCTGAACCCCGTTGCGTTGCGCTGCAGTCGGCGGCACGACCACCTGACCATCGTCGACGCGATAGTTCGTCGTCGCCGGCGGCGGCACGCCCCGCTCCACCCACGCCGACAGATCGTGCAGCGCCTGCTGCAGCACGCCGAGGTAGCTGATGGTGTGGCTGGAGTCCTGCTTCGAGAAGTCGCCGTGCAGCGCGTGGTCGACGAACCAGAGCCGGAAGCCGTCGTCGGTGCCGTCGCCGAGATGCGCCTTTACCTTGTTGCGATACCAGTCGGCCTGCCACGGAAAGGCTTCGCGATCCCACAGCGATTCGACCACGATCATCTTGCCGTCGAACTTTCCGGACTGGGCCGCGCCGGTGGCATTGGCGGCAAAGATCGGCCCGAGCAGCATCGGCCGCTGCGGGTAGAGCGGCTTGCCATCCGGCCCGCGGAACTGATCCCAGACGTAGTAGTCGGAGCCCGGCATCTGATGCCGGTGATAGGTCTGCGCGGCGAGGAAGTTGCTGTTGTCGACCTGCACGGCATCGCCCGCCTTGAGCTGCGCCAGCACGGCGGCATCGGCAGCACCGAGCACGACGATGTCGTCGCTGATCGAACGCAGCGCCACGGAGCTGCCGTTAGCCGATCCACCGCGAATGATCAGATCGCCACCGAGGAAGTTCACGGCTGGCGGCGCACTCTCCAGCTGGAACGCCACCGGCATCTTCGCCGCGGCTGCCATCGCCGCCTGCCATGCCTGATCGGCGGTGCCTGCCCCTTTGCTCTGACCCGGCATGCGTCCGACATCCAGCTTCATCGCTTCGGCATCGGCGGCGGTGATGATCCGTTTGATCCTGCTCGGGTGCTGCACACGCGCCTTGCGCAGCGACGCCGGGTTGTCATGACCGAGATAACCGGGCTTGCTCCAGAAGTCGGTGAAATAACCCGGATCGGCCATGACGATGCCGGGGTAGAGCACCGAGAAGGCGTGCACACCCATCGTCTCGTAGCCGAACCACGACTTCGGCGGGAAACCCATCCGCGTCACTTCGCGCAGCGCTGCTGCCTCTTCGTCGTTCAGGCCGGCGTACATGTCGCCGCTGCCGCCCGGCTCCAGTGCATCGACGATCTGCGGAAATTTTCCGTCGAGCACGCGCATCGCGTGCATGCGCACCGAGAAGACATTCGGGATCGACATCGGCGAACCGATCACGAACGGCACCACGCCATCCCAGACACCGGTGGTGTTTTCGGCACCGCCGATGGTGCGAAAGGCGCCGCCGCTGCCGCCGAACGCATAGCCATAAGGGCGTTTGTCGCTGCCGTAGAACTTCTGCGCGACGACGCGCGAATACTGTGCCGCCGCCGCATTGGCGCGCCAGGCGCCGATGGTTTTGTCGACCACCTGGTCCGGCATTCCGGCCGCTTCGCGGCCGCCGCCGTTGGTCTCGACGAAATAGGCGCCGCTGGCGATGGCGAAACCGATGCGACCCTCCTCGCCACGCAAACCCTGCGAGACGTTTTCGCTGTCCGGCACCGGCGTGATGTATTGGAAGAAGCGCCCCTGGTACTGCGCCTTCGGCGGCAGATAAAACGAAAAGCGCGTGTCAGTGCCCTTGAAGCCGCCGTGCACGTAGCGATGGCGCACCGGCGCGTCGCGCCACTCGTCGATATCGATGTAGGGATTGGCGAAGTGCGGGTCGACCACAACAGCCTTCGCCGCGTGAAGCTGCGCGCTGCCCAGGCCAAAAGCCAACAACAGGAGCAGCTGCAACCAGCGCACTCTGGCGAAGAAAGCCGCCTCTCTGATCATCATCCAAACCTCCGATGAAAGTGGCAAAAGAAAAAAGCCGGGGCGCACCATGCCGCGCCATTGGCGACGGCACAGGCGACCCGGAACGGTGGAGCACAACCTATCTATCGCGAGCCAAACGCATATCGAACACTCAAGCCGATCTCGCGGCGCGGCGTGTAGCTGGTGACATAGTAGCCGGAGGGACCGAAGGTCTCCTGAATGTCGCCATACGACTCGACCTGATCGGGATCCATCGACAGCGTCGTCCCCTCGTTCAGCACGTTGCGGGCGAACAGCGACAGGTCCCATCCGCCATCGCCGCCGCGCAGGCCGGCGTAGAGGTTGAGCAGGCCGTAGTTGTCGACGATGAAGCCGGCGCTGCGGTTCTTGTTCTCCGGGTAATAGGTATAGAGGCCGCGCAGGTAGAGATCGAAGCCCGCCGCCAGCGGAATCGAATACTCCGACTGCAGGTTGGCGTTCCATTTCGGCGCCGTCGACACCGGCATGTCGGAGCGGCAGAACGCGATCACGGTGCCGGGCGGGAACGAACCGGACGTCACCGCGCCGTCGTCGGCCACGCCGTCGAAATTGGAATCGCGGCACGGCACCTCGTCGTCGTCGACACGACCGTCGGCATAGCTGAATGCCGCGGCGACGCTCCAGGTCGGCGTGATCATGAACGCGGCGTCGAGATCGACACCGTCGACGATGGCATCGGCATTGGCGGAGAACTGCTGCATCGAGACGGTCGGCGCGCCGAAGCCATCGTCCGACAGATAGGGCACGGCCGGCGGCTGGAAGATCAGTCCTTCGAACTCCTGCCGGTAGAACGCGCCATTGAGACGGCCGCGGTTGTTGAGGAAGGTCCACTTGAAGCCGAGTTCGACCACGCGCGATTTCTCCGGATCGACCAGCGTCAGGTCGGTCAGCGCGGCGTTGTTGCCGGCGTTGTTGATGCCGGCCGAAGCGTCGACCCCCTTGCGCCACGAGGTGCCGACGGTGGCGTAGCCCATCAGGTCGTTGCTGAAGAAGTGCGACAGCGTGACGTTGTAGACGAACGGGTCCTCATCGATGTCCGGCGACTGTATCGAGATGACGCCCTGCATCGCCGGTACCGGCAGGTCGCAGGTGCCAGGGTAGGTGCTGCCGCCGGGGCAGGGTCCGCCCGACGGCATCGCCATCAGTGCCGGCAGCGTGTCGCCCTCCAGCCCCGATTTGGCCTTGTACATGATGTAGCGGCCGCCGACCGTCAGGTCGGTGCGGTCGCTCAGGTGCCAGGTGAGGCTGGCGAACAGCGAGGTCTCCTTGTCCTCGGTCGGCAGCACCGGGTTGGCGAACAGCACGTAGCGCGAATCGAAGGCGTAGGGGTCGGGCTGATCGAACGGGGAACCGAACGCGCCGGGCAGGAAGACGTAGGGCAGCGGGCTGCCGGCGTTGACCGTCTGTTCGGCGTAGAAGGCGCCGACCGTGTAGTCGAAGCGATCGAACAGCGCCTCCATCGACGCCATCCGCAGCTCGTGCGTGGTGCGACGGTTGATGAACGCCTGCTCCTGGTAGACCTCTGCGCCCGGCAGCAGATTGCCGTCGTCGAGCGGATCGCGTACCGACGAATCCCACTCGGCGTAGGAGCCGACGTAACTGACCAGCTGCTCGCCGAGATCCCAGTTCGCCTGCGCCACGGCGACATCGAAGATCTGGTCGGCCAGATTGGGGCCGTCGCCGATGCCGCGCCGATCCGAGCTGCGCAGCACCGGACCGTTGTAGCCCGCCGCGTGGTAGGGATGCGCCGGCGCACCGGCGCCGGACACCGGCACGAAGCTGGTCAGCTCCTTTTCCATGCGCTGATACATCAGCGAAGCATCGAACGAATCGGTCGGTTCGAAGCGGAAACCGATGCGCAGCGCGTCGGTCTTCGACTCGGGGTCTTTGCTGCTGTTGACGCTCCTGACGCCGTCGAACTCGTTGCGGTCGACGACACCGGCGATCCGCACCGCCAGCTTGTCGGCGATCAGCGGCACGTTGATGGCGCCCTGCAGGTTGTCGCTGTCGAGGTTGGTGGTGGTGGCACCGACAAAGCCGCCGACCGAGGAGACATCGGCCTCGCGCGTGGAGACGGTGATGGCGCCGGACGGCGCTGCGCGGCCGCGCAGCGTACCCTGCGGCCCGCGCAGCACCTCGACCTGGCCGATATCGAACAGCGACTGGAACAGGAAATTGGATTCGACCAACGCCTCGTTCATGTAGAACTCGACGGTCGCGGAGGTTCTCGAACCGGGGTCGAAGGTCACGCCGCGCATCGAGGCGCTGGTGGTGTATCCGTTGCCGCCGGTCGACAGGCTCAGCCCCGGCACCGCGGCTTCCAGGTCCTCGAACTTGAGGATCTTCAGATCGCCGATCGCCTCGGCGTTGACGACGCTTATCGCCTGCGGCACATCCTGCAGCGTCTCGTCCTGCCGCCGCGCGCTGACGATCACCTCCTCGACGGCCATCGATCTCGGCGCCTCGTTCTGCGCGATGGAAACAGGTGAAGCGGCCAGCAGGCTCAAGCCCGAAAGCCCGGCCAGAATGCCAGTTCGCATGGGAACCCCCCAA
>CAYLRA010000008.1:0-79217 GCA_964386045.1 uncultured Verrucomicrobiaceae bacterium
CGCGCTGGCCGCGGCCGATCGGCACCATCGCGTCGATCGCCTTCAGGCCGATCTGTACCGGCTGGTCGACCGACTTGCGCCAGATGACCCCCGGCGCAACCTTTTCGATGGCGTCGGTGAGTTTGTTGTTGAGCGGGCCCTTGCCGTCGATCGGCGTGCCGAGCGCGTCGACCACGCGGCCTTCCAGCTCCGGACCGATCGGCACCTCGAGGATGCGACCGGTGCACTTGCACTTCTGGCCTTCGGCCAGGCCGAGGTAGTCGCCGAGAACGACGGCGCCGACCGAGTCGCGCTCCAGGTTGAGCGCCATGCCGAAGCGACCGCCATCGAACTCGATCATCTCGCCGTACATGACGTCGGTCAGGCCGTTGATGCGGACGATACCGTCGGAGACGGAGACGATGGTGCCTTCGTTGCGCGCTTCGCTGGCGACATCGAGGTTATCGATGCGCTGCTTGATGATTTCGCTAATCTCGGATGGATTCAGCTGCTGCATGCTCTGTTCCTCAAATCCTGTATCAAATTCAGGAATTCATGGCCTTGGCGAGTTTGGCCAGGCGGCCGCGCACCGACCCGTCGATCACGATGTCGCCGGCGCGCACGATGGCGCCGCCGAGGATGCTGCGATCGACTACGGTGTTAATCGTTACTTCGCGCTGCAACTTGCCGCGCAGTGCTTGCGCCAGGCGATCACCCAGGTCGTTGTCGAGCGCGAACGCCGACACCAGCTCGACCTCCAGGCTTTTCTCCTGGTTCGCCTTCAGCTGTTCGAACAGAGCGGAAATTTGCGGTAGCAGGCGCAACCGCTTGTTCTCGGCCAGCAGCCGCACGAGGTTCACCACCCCGGGCAGCAGCTCGCCGCCGAACAGGCCGACAACCGTCTCGGCCTGCTGGCGGGAGCCGAGCGCCACCGAAGCGATCAATCGCCCCACCTTCTCGGTGCCGGTCACCGCCGCCAGCTGTGCCAGCTGCCGCGACCATTCACCGAGGGCGTTGTGTTCGAGCGCGAACTCGAAAGCCGCCTTTGCATAAGGGCGTGCGAGGGTGCTCCACTCAGCCATGGATCAATCCCCTCACAGCTCGGCGGCCAGTTTTTCGATCAGACCGCGATGCTTCTGCTCGTCGATCGAGGCTCCGAGCACCTTCTCCGCGCCCACCAGAACCAGTGTTGCCACCTGCTTGCGCAGGGTCTCCCGGGCGCGGTTCACCTCCTGGGAAACCTCGGCCTGGGCACCGGCCTTGATCAGATCTGCCTCGCTGCGGGCAGCCTGCTTCGCCTCTTCGACGATCTGGGTGGCGCGTTTGTTGGCGCCATCGACGATCGCACTGGCTTCCTGCTTGGCTTCACGCAGCAACTGGGCCGCCTTGTTCTGGGCAAGCTCCAGATCGCGATCGGCCCGGTCAGCGGCTTCCAGACCGTCGGCGATCTGCTTCTCGCGCTCGGTCATGGCGTTGCGAATGAACTTCCAGACGAACGCATGCACGAACCAGACGAAAAACAGGAAGGCGATGGATTGCCCGATGAGGGTGAGATTGATGTTCACACCGATTCCTCTGCTTTAGAAGTGTGCTGCACGGGTGTGGTAATGACCGATGGATCAGGCCAGCCCGGGCACAACAACAAACAGGATGTACATGGCGATACCAACACCGATCATCGGAACGGCGTCGAGCAGACCGGCGATCAGGAACATCTTGCCTTGCAGCATCGGCGCCAGTTCAGGCTGACGTGCAGAGCTCTCGAGCAATTTGCCGCCCAGCATGGCGAAGCCGATACCGGTGGCCAGAGCACCCAGACCAATCAACAGTGCAACAGACAACAGTGCCAAACCCATGAGTATTACTCCCAGTTGGTGAGGTGGAACGGATTAATGAACGGATTGATCTTCTTCTTCAATCTGGTGCGCCATCGACAGATAAACGATGCTCAGTACCATGAAGACGAAGGCCTGCAGCGTGATGATGAGGATGTGGAAAACTGCCCACGCCCACTGCAGCACGCCCGCGAAGATGCCAAGGAGCAGACCGGCACCGAACATGGTGGCGATCAGGATGAAGATGACTTCACCGGCGTACATGTTGCCGAACAGACGCAGACCCAGCGATACCGGCTTGGCCAGCAGCGAGACGGTCTCCAGCAGAGTGTTGATCGGTATCAGCAGGACGTTCAGATACCACTTGCTCGAATGGAACGGGTGCAGGCAGATGTCGTTGACCAGCCCCATGAACCCTTTCTTCTGCACGGTGAAGAAGAGAATCATGCCCAGCACGGTGAAACTCATGCCCAGCGGTACGTTGGGGTCGGTGGTCGGTACCACCTTGAAGAAGAAGTGCGGATCACCGGCCAGTTTGGCGGCGGCTACCGGCAGCCAGTCCACCGGCACCAGATCCATGGCGTTCATCAGGAAGATCCAGGTGAAGATCGTCAGCGCCAGCGGCGCGATCACCGGATTGCGATGGTGAAAGGTGTCCTTGACGACGTTGTCGATCCCTTCGACCAGCATTTCGAGGAAGTTCTGGAAGCCGCGCGGCACGCCCTTGTTGAAGTTGCGCGCGACCAGCGCCATCGGCAGGCAGAAGAAGAGGCCGAGCGCCACCGACCAGCCGAGCGAGTCGAGGTGCAGCGCCATGAAGCCCATCTCCTTGGCCTCGTCGGCGGAGTGGGCCAGCGTCCAGGTGTCCTGCGCCAGCGTTTCGACCACCTTGCCATCGGCATCGAGCCGCTGGTAACCAGCCGGCAACTTGCCATAGGTCAGGTTGGCCAGGTGATGCTGGATGTAACCGACGGTGGTTAAGGATTCCCCTGCCATCTCTCGTCTCACGCTACCTTGGTTCAGTTTGTGAACGGCATGCATTCACAACCGGGGTTCAATTCACAACCAGAGCCTCCGCTCACAGCCGGGCCTTGCCGCCCACACTGTCACCGGCGCTCCTGTTCAGCAGCTGATGCCACATCACGCTGTGGCCAAGGGTCATACCGACGAAGGCGAGCCACAGGGCTGCAGCGTTCAGCGGTCGTACCGTGGCGAACACAACGGCAAAAATCGCCGCGGTCAGCACAAACTTGCCCATCTCCCCGGAGTAGAACGCACGCACTACCAAGGGGCTCGCCAGTGCGCCGCGAAACCGGAACGCCTGACGGGCGAAATACCAATTGGGGCCAATGGAGATGAGGCCGCCAAGCAGGATGGAACCGGCCGTGGTGATATCGATCCAGGCCGCGCCGGCTACCAAGGCCAGCAGTACCATCGCTTGCGTTGCATAGAGTCTTGACAGCGGAGGCCTGGCGATGGCGGCGCCCGTCGGCCTGGGCCTGACGGGGGGCTCTGAAAATTGCCCCACCATGCTCGATGCCCTCGGATTGAAAGGGTCTGCCGTTCAGCCTCGTCGCTGTCGTTCGCATCAATCGTCGACGCAAAGCGGGCGGCATTATAGGGGCATCGGATACCCCGTTCAACCCGCAATCGGACTGGCGGCGGATAGGCGAAATTCGGTGCCGATGACGACAACTTGTCATCGAATGATGCTACGAACCTGGCGTGACATCACAGCATGTGGGGTCCCATTTGTTAGTGGACACCAGATGCAGTATCGACGCGGCAGATTACTTGATATGGGCCAGGATGCCGTCGAGCTCGTCGAGGCTGTTGTAGCTGACCACGAGTCTGCCCTGCCCCTTCGGACCGTGCTGGATTTCGACGACCGCGCCCAGTTTTTCCGCCAGCGACTCCTGCAGGCGGCGGATATCGGGGTCGACGGTTTCGATTTTGGCCGGTGTCTTCTGCTCTTCGAGCAGACGCCGCACCAGCGCTTCGGTCTGGCGTACCGACAGCCCCCTGCTGGCGACATTGTGGGCGGTGGCGGCCTGTTGTTCGGGCGGCAGGGCCAGCAGCGCACGTGCGTGGCCCATCTCGATATCGCCATGTTCGAGCATGCGCTGCACTTCGTCGCGCAGCGACATCAGGCGCAGCAGGTTGGTGATGGTGGCGCGCGACTTGCCGACGGCATCGGCGATCTGCTGGTGGGTCAGCTCGAACTCGGCTTGCAGCCTCGACAGCGCGATCGCCTCCTCCATCGGATTGAGGTCTTCGCGCTGGATGTTTTCGATCAGCGCCATGGCGATCGCTGCTTCGTCGGGTACGTCGCGCACCACGGCGGGAATGGTATCGAGACCGGCCAGTTGCGTCGCGCGCCAGCGGCGCTCGCCAGCGATGATTTCGTAGCGGTCGGCGCTGATGTGGCGCACGACGATCGGCTGCATGACCCCCTGCGCACGAATCGACGACGCCAGCTCCTCCAGTGCTTCGGGATTCATGTCGCGACGCGGCTGGTACTTGCCGCGCTGGATCAGCTCGACCGGCAGCTGGCACAACTTGCCGTCGACACTGGCGCTTTCGCCGCCCGAATCGTCGGTGCCTGCCGCCTCGCGCGCCGCCTGATGGCTGCCGAGCAGTGCGTCGAGGCCGCGCCCCAGTCCGCGTTTTTTTGCCATGTCCAGAGATTCCTGCTGTGCGCGTCGCAACGCGCCTGATCGATTCGATGGAGGTGTGATGACGTCGCGAAGCCGCCGTCAGGAAATCGGTGTCGCCACCTGCGCGCTGCTGTCGCTGCGGCGCAGCATCTCGCCGGCCAGTGCCAGGTAGGCCATCGCCCCTTTCGACTGCTTGTCGTAGGCCAGTACCGGCATGCCAAAGCTGGGCGCCTCGGCGAGGCGGATGTTGCGCGGGATCACCGTGCGGTAGACACGATCACCGAAGTGCTGCGACAGCTGCGCCGAGACTTCATTGGTCAGGCTGTTGCGCGGGTCGTACATGGTGCGCAGCAGCCCCTCGATCTCCAGCGCCGGGTTGATCACCTGCTTGACGCGCTGGATGGTGTCGAGCAACGCGGTCAGCCCCTCCAGCGCGTAGTACTCGCACTGCATCGGGATCAGCACGCTGTCGGCGGCGCCGAGCGCGTTGACTGTCAGCATGTTCAGTGACGGCGGGCAGTCGATGACGATGTAGTCATATTTGGTTCGCTCGATCGCCAACGCCTCGCGCAGCCGGAACTCGCGGCCGATGACATTGAGCAGCTCGACTTCGGCAGCGGTCAGGTCGCCGTTGGCTGGCAAGACGTCGTAACCCGACTGTTCGGCGCGAACCGTCACTTCGGCGACCGGCTGCTGGCGCACCAGCACGTCGTAGACACTCGCTTCGACGGCGTTTTTGTCGATGCCACTGCCCATCGTCGCGTTGCCCTGCGGATCGAGGTCGATCAGCAGCACCTTCTTGCGCGTGGCCACCAGCGAGGCGGCGAGGTTGACGCAGGTGGTGGTCTTGCCGACCCCGCCCTTCTGGTTGGTCACCGCCAGTATCTTGCCCAAACTGCAATCCTCGTTATGACTCCGCACGCCCTGATTCTGCGCGAGAAAGCACCAGCAGATGGCGCTCGCCGCTCTCTCCCGGTACCCGCAGCGCCTGGCAGGCGTCGACGATATAGCGTTTCGGCAGGTCGCTCAATTCATCGATCGGCACGGTGCCCTTCAGTGCATAGAACCGACCATCCGCTGCCAGCAGCTGGTCGCAGCGTTCGGTCATCTCCGCCAGCGAGGTGAATGCGCGCGACAACACGCCGTCGAACAACGACTCGGGTTGCCAGGCTTCGACACGCTGCTGCAATGCCGTCGCGTTGGTCAGGCCAAGCTCGGCGATCGCCTGCGTGACGAAGCGGATCTTCTTGCCGTTGCTGTCGGCCAGCGTGAACTGCCTGTGCGGCAGCGCAATCGCCAGCGGGATGCCCGGCAAACCGGCACCGGTACCGACATCGGCGAAGCGGCGACCCGCCGCCAGATAGGGGGCCACGGCGAGCGAGTCGAGCAGGTGGCGTGTCACCATCTCGGCCGGATCGCGCACCGCCGTCAGGTTGTAGGCGCGATTCCACTTGTGCAGCAGCGCCAGATAGTCGAGAAGCCGCCTGGTTGCACCCGCCGGCATCGACAGACCAAGCTCGGCAATACCGGCCTCCAGCCGTGCACCCAGTGCTTCGCGATCGATCACGGACACGGATCAGGCGGTCTTGCGGTCGAGCAGGCCGCGCTTCTTCAGGAAGATCAGCAGCAGCGAAACCGCGGCCGGCGTGACACCGGGGATACGCGCGGCCTGAGCCAGTGTCTGCGGACGCGCGTTGTCGAGTTTCTGCTTCACTTCGTTGGAGAGTCCGTCGACAACGGCAAAATCGAAATCGCCGGGCAGTGCGGTCTCCTCAAAACGGCGCAGGCGCTCGATCTCCTCGGCCTGGCGATCGATGTAGCCGGCGTATTTGGCCTGGATCTCGACCTGCTCGGCCACCTCCACATCGTCGACAGCTTCACCTTTCAAACCGGCGACCTGCGCGTAGTCGAGCTCGGGGCGGCGCAGCAGATCGAGCAGGCTGTACTCGTGCGTCAGCGGTTGCTGCACCAGCGTGTTGACCTGTTCACCTTGCGGCGTTCCCGGTTGAATCCAGGTGGTTGCCAGACGCTGGTTCTCGCGCTCGATGGCATCGCGCTTGCCGCTGAAACGCTGCCAGCGCGCATCGTCGACCAGACCGAGACGGCGACCGGTTTCAGTCAGGCGCAGATCGGCGTTGTCCTCGCGCAACAGCAACCGGTATTCGGCGCGCGAGGTGAACATGCGATAGGGCTCGCGTGTACCGTGCGTGATCAGGTCGTCGATCATCACGCCAAGGTAGGCTTCGTCGCGGCGCGGCCACCACGGTTGTTCGCCTTTGGCGCGCAGCGCCGCGTTGATGCCGGCCAGCAGTCCCTGCGCCGCCGCCTCTTCGTAACCGGTGGTGCCGTTGATCTGGCCGGCGAAGAACAGTCCTCCGATCACTTTCGTCTCTAACGAATGTTTCAAATCGCGCGGATCGAAGAAGTCATATTCGATCGCATAGCCGGGACGGGTGATGTGCGCGTTTTCAAAACCCTTGATCGAGCGCACCAGCGCCAGCTGGATATCGAACGGCAGGCTGGTGGAGATGCCGTTGGGATAGAGCTCGTGTGTGTCGAGCCCTTCTGGTTCGATGAACACCTGGTGCGATGACTTGTCGGCGAAGCGGTGGATCTTGTCCTCGACCGACGGGCAGTAGCGCGGACCGATCCCCTCGATGACGCCGGTGTACATCGGCGAGCGATCGAGACCGGCGCGGATGATGGCGTGCGTGCGCTCGTTGGTATGCGTGATCCAGCAGCAGGTCTGGCGCGGATGGTCGGCGGCCGAACCGATGAAGCTCATCACCGGGATCGGCGTGTCGCCCCACTGCTGTTCGAGGCCGTCGAAATTGACCGACTTGGCGTCGATGCGCGGCGGCGTGCCGGTTTTCAGCCGGTCGACGCGCAGCGGCAGTTCACGCAGGCGATGGGCCAGTGCGATCGACGGCGGATCACCGGCGCGGCCGCCGCTGTGGCTGTCGAGACCGACGTGGATCTTGCCGCCGAGGAAGGTGCCGGTGCACAGCACCACCGACTCGGCGCGAAAGCGGATGCCGGTCTGGGTGACGGCGCCGACCACGCGCTCGCCGTCGACGATCAGGTCGTCGACCGCCTGCTGGAAAATCCGCAGGTTGGGCTGGTTTTCGAGGATCGAACGGATCGCCGCCTTGTACAACACCCGGTCGGCCTGGGCACGGGTGGCGCGCACCGCCGGCCCCTTGCGGCCATTCAGCGTGCGGAACTGGATGCCGCCCAGGTCGGTGGCGCGTGCCATGGCACCGCCGAGCGCGTCGACCTCCTTGACCAGGTGGCTCTTGCCGATACCGCCAATGGCCGGGTTGCAGGACATCTGCCCCAGCGTCTCGACGTTGTGGGTCAGCAGCAGCGTGCGGCAGCCCATCCGCGCCGCGGCCAGACAGGCCTCGGTGCCGGCGTGGCCGCCACCTATGACGATGACATCGAAACGATCCGGATAGTCCACGGCTCTCTCAGGCGTTGAATGCGGGTTGGCAAAGCGGGCGCGGATTATACGGCAGCGCCAGCCGCTAGAGAATGAAACTGTGTGAAAAGTGATCAGTTAAAAAAGAAGCTGTTTCAAAGAAAAGAGTTATTCATCTCTCTGGGTTGTATGTAGTTCTGTTTCTTTAACTACGTTTAGTGCCGCCAAAATCTGTGTGAAAGCCTGAAAATCCCTTTTTAAACAACGTATTGACCAGTAGATAAGCCGGTTGGAAAGCGGGCTGGAAAGGGGTGGACGACCACGGTATGGCGCTGTGGACAGTTTCACGAGATCGGGCCGGTCGCGGCGAAGATGACGAAAAGGCCGGGTTTGTCCACCGGTCGCTGGCGTTTCTCCACAACGGTTTCATCACTCTCCAGCTTCACCTGTTGCAACGATCGACACCAACTACAGCCCGCGCGGCAACCAGCGGGCGATCTTCTCGCGCAGCAGCTGCAGCGTGACCGGCTTGCTCAGGTAGTCGCTCATGCCGGCGGCGAGGCAGCGTTCGCGATCCTCGACCATGGCGTTGGCGGTCAGGGCGATGATCGGCAGCTTGGCGATGGTCTTGTCGGCGTGGCGACGGATCTGCGCCGTGGCCTGGTAGCCGTCCATCTCCGGCATCTGGCAGTCCATCAGCACCAGATCAACCGACTGCCGCTCCAGGCTCTCCAGCGCCTCGCGGCCGTTGGCGGCGGTGCAGACGGTGATGCCGAGGGTCTCCAGCATGTTGGCCACCACCATCAGGTTGACGGCGTTGTCCTCGACCACCAGTACCTGGCCATGCAGCAGCGGCGATAGCGTCTCCGGCACGCGCACCGGGTTGGTGGCACGACGGGCCGGTGCTTCCAGCCGCACCGTGAAGCACGAGCCGCGGTTGGGTGCACTCTGCAGGTCGACGCTGGCCGACATCAGCTCGCAGATCTTCTGCACGATGGCCAGCCCAAGGCCGGAGCCACCAAAACGTCGCATGGTCGAACCGTCGGCCTGACGGAAGGCATGGAAGATCAGCTTCTGCTTGTCGGCGGGAATACCGATGCCGGTGTCGGCAACGCCGATCTCCAGATAGATGGTGCTGTCGCCGCGCCAGTTGGCCTTGATGTCGATGGTGATGCCACCGGTGAAAGTGAACTTGATGGCATTGCCGATCAGGTTGACCACCACCTGGCGCAGTCGCGCTGGATCGATCAATAACTGCAGACCCTCCAGCGTCGGATCGACATGGAGGTCGAGTTGCAGATGCTTCTGTTGTGCGGCGATGCGGAACGACTCCAGTACCTGGCGCATCAGCATGGAGACGTCGCTATAGATCGGCTCCAGTTGCAGCAGGCCGCGCTCGATGCGCGAAAAGTCGAGGATGTCGTTGACCACGGTCAGCAGGTGCTGGGTCGAGTCGATGGCGACGCTGACATATTGCTGTTGCTGCGGCTGCAGGCCGGTGTTTTTCAGCAGCTCGAGCATGCCGAGCGCGCCGTTCATCGGTGTGCGCAACTCGTGGCTCATGGTGGCGAGGAATTCACTCTTGGCGCGATTGGCCTGTTCGGCCGTGGCGCGGGCGTGATCGAGCTGTTCCAGATTTTCCTGCAGCCGTTGCCGGCTTTTTTCCAATCCGGCGGCCATGCTGTTGACCGAGCGCTGCAGTACGCCGATCTCGCCGGGGCCGTCTTCTTTCGCGCGCACACCGAGATCGCCATCGGCGAGTGCCACGGTGACATCGGTCAGTTTCGCCACCGGTCTGGCCAGGCGCTGGCCGAAGTACCAGACGATGGCGATGCCGAGCAGCAGTAGTGGCATGCCGACCACGACGCTGATGGTGACGGCGTTGTTGCGGTTGTTGACGATGGAGGCGCGCGACAGGAACAGCTCAACGCGACCGATCTGGCGCGAACCGGCTTTTTCAGTGGAGAGATCCGAGCCGAGCAGTGCATCGTCGACATCGATGGCGGTGAGACGAATCGCTGCTTCGAAGCGATCGGCGTGCGGCTCGGAATCGGCATAACCGACGGCCGCCATCAGATTGCCGCGCGCATCCCAGATACGAATGCTGGCGACCAGATCCTTGGCCGTGCGTGACAGCAATTCGCGCAGCTGGGTCTGGTTGCCGGTCAACACGGCGAACTCGCTGGCAACGGCCAGTTGCTGGACCAGCAGTTCGCCGCGATCGCGCTGCATCTTTTCCAGATCATCCAGCCGTGCCGACAGCAGGAAGAGGAAGATCGCCACGAACAGCAGGAACATCGGCATCAGGCTCAGCAACAGAATGTGCTGGGCGATACTCAGTCGATGCAGGCGCTTCTTAACACCCATCCGGGCACTCCTGGCCGAGATGTTTGTAGCTGCGCTGCAAACTCTCGGTCAACGTGTTTTCATCGGGAATTTCAAGGTTGAGCGAATCGGCCACCTGGCGGTTGACGGCGACTCGAAACGCGGCGGGATACTGTGGCATCGGCAACACTCCGCGGCGCAGGAAGTGGAACACCATGTCGGCCAGCTGGTTCAGGTACTGGTCGGAGGAGGTATAGGCTGAGGCGAGACTGCCGGCGTTGACGAAGGGCCGGCTCGGCCCGATCACCACACGACCACGTCGGTAGGTGGTCAGCAGCACGCTGCGAATGGTGTCGCGGTTGTACAACAGCGGATCGTCGATGGCGATCAATGCGTTGTGGTCGAGCATCAGCTCGGCGATGGTGCGGGGCCAGTCGCTGCGCTGGCTGACGTCGATCGCCGTGATCGGCGCGCGGCCGGCGACCAGCTTGTCATAACCCGGCGGCGGACCATCGTTGCCGTAGAGCATGGCGAAGCGGGCATCGCGCGGCAGGATCAGCGCGGCCAGTCGGAGCTGGCGCTCGATCGGCTGGTCGCGAAACAGCGCGGATTGTTTTGCGTGACGGCCATCGATCGTGTTGAAGCGGCTGGAGTTGACGTAGAAGTTGATCGTTGCCGGATAGCGGTTGGCGCTGGAGATGCTCCACGGCAGCAGCAGATCACCGATGGCGATGGCGAGACTGGCATCGCGGCCGTCGCCAGCTTCACGAATATCAATCTGCAAGTTGGCGTCGCGCTGCAGCAGTGCGTGTCGCGCAGCGCGTGCGAGATCAGCGTGGGCCGCGTTTCCCGGCGGCACGATGATGTCGATACGGGCTGCCTGGGCGCCGACGGCGCAGGCGACCCATAGCATCAGTATCAGGGCAATCCTTTTCACGGCTTCCATCAATCCGCAGTTGCAATCCATTCAATGAAGAAGAAGTTCAGAACTGCACATCCAGCGACAGCCAGAACCGATAGGGGTCGTCGTAGCGGTTGTCGTTGAACAGGTCCCCTTCATTGTAGTGATAGAGATGTTGCACGGTGGCTGCCAGTTCGATGCTGCTCTGGCCGACGCTGAAGGTGTGGGCGATGCGGCCATCGAGCTGCTCGAAGCGACGGTAACCGATCTCGTCAGCGAGGTAGTAGGTCGACGAGAGCTGCCAGCCAGCGCGGCGATAGATGACCGATGCGCTGCCGGAATGGCGTGGAGTCATCTGCTGCTCTGAGGGATAGTTGGTGTTGCTGTGGATCAGCGCGTAGGTGGCGCGCAGTCGCAATGCGGGGCTGACATTGAAATTGATTTCGGTTTCGTAGCCCTGCTGGTCGAGCCAGCCATTGTTGATGGAGGTGAAGTTGGTGAATTCCAGTCGCTTGCTGATCAGTTCATCGAGCTGGTCCCAGAACCACTTGATGTCGATCTCCAGGCGACGGTCCAGCCACAGTCCGTAGTAGCCGAATTCGACCGACTCGATTCGCTCTTCGTAGAGCCCGTCCGGCGCAACAGCACGATTCTGAAACAGGCCGCTTGGCGCCAGGTACGGCGTGCCATCGGGAAAGCGCAGATCGCGTGCGGTGTAGGTCCAGTCGGCTTCGGTCTCGAACAGGTCGGGCGTGCGCACGGCGGTCGACCAGACGGCGCGCAGGGTCTGATCGTTGCGCGGGAAGAACAGCAGTGCGACACGTGGCGAGAAATTCGAATCCTGCGTCGAGTGATACTCCTGTGAACCGCCCAGAGTCATCGACCACTGTGGCAGGAAGCGATACTCGGCATTGGCAAACAGCTGGTAACTCTCGCGCTTTTCGCGACCGTTATAGAAAGTTTCGGAATTGACCTCGGCCAGTTTGGCATGCACGCCATAAACCAGCTTCCACGGTGCACGTCCGATCAAGGTGTGCTGCAGGTCGACGTCGACGCGTTGATTGACACTGTTTTCGTTGGCATGGCCGCAGACCACGCGGGTGTCGGGAAAGCCGATGAAAACAGCGGGCAGACAGGTTCGCCATTCGACCTTTTCACGCTGGCGCGAGAAGTCGATCTGCCAGGTGAAAGAGTCGTGTCCCGACAGAAAATGCTCGGACTCGACGGTCAGGAAATAGTCCTTCGACACGATGTCGGGCGGCGTCTCCCAGGTCATCGGCGGCAGGTTGGGGGCCAGCACCTCCGGGTCGCGGAAATCGTCGATGAAGGTGCCGTTCTTGTAGCCGGCATTGAGCTGCAGGTTCCAGCTTTCGCTGGGCGAGAAGGCCCAGCGTCCGTTGATGTGCTGCAGGTTTTTCGAATCGCGACGCGCGCGACCGTCGGCCTTGTGGTCGAAGCCGGCATCGCGGCGTTCGCCGGCGCTGACGCGGTAGCTGCCGTTGCCGACGCGACCGGCCACCGAGTCGTAGTAGTCCTCGATCGACTCGGTGCCGGCGGTGGCCTTCAGGCGCAGACGCGGGCTGTCGTCGGGGTGCCGGGTGATGATGTTGATGATGCCGAGGAAGGCGTTGGCACCGTAGGCGGCGGTGTTGGGTCCACGCACCACTTCGATGCGTTCGATATCCTCGATCGCCAGCGGGATGTCGTTCCAGTCGATGGTAGCCAGACCGGCCTGGTAGACCGAACGGCCGTCGACCAGCACCTGCATGCGGCGTGAGTCGCGATAGGTGGTGCCGTGGTAACTGACGGTGTAGTTCCAGCCATCGCGCGCGCCGACAGCCATGCCGGGCACGTAGCGGAACAGCTCCGCCAGTTCGCGCACACCGGTGGCGTGGATGAAGTCGCGGTCGAGTACGGTGACGCTGGCGGGGACTTCGGTGCGCGGCTGCTTCAGCCGCACCGGCGTCAGCACGGTGGGGATGTCGTCATCGAGGTCGGCGGCGTGGCCGACGAGGCCGGGCAGCATCAGGCACAACAGGGCCGCAGTGGTCGGGCGAAGGATCGGCATGGCGTACGGCTCTTCTCGGGATCTTGGCGACGACTGCCAGACAGGCTGCCGGCCATTTTGCACGCTGCCAGCGATGTCGAGAACCGGCATGGACGACTATTTTCCGGGCGGTTCCGCGTCGTGCGCGGTTTATTTGCCGATGCAGAAGCTGGAGAAGATGCGACCGAGCAGATCATCCGGCGTGAACTGGCCGGTGATTTCACCCAGCGCCTGCTGCGCCTGGCGCAGATCCTCGGCCAGCAGCTCACCGGCACCGCGCCGCAGCAGCTGCTCTTCGCCATGCCGCAGCAGCGTCGCCGCGCGCGTCAGTGCGTCGAGGTGTCGGCGCCGCGCCGAGAAGATTCCCTCCCCCTGTTGCTGGTAGCCGACGCTGCGTTTGAGGTGATCGCGCAGCAGTTCGAGACCCGCACCGGAGTGCGCGCTGAGGGTGATGACGGTGGGCTCACCGGCCTGCACGCCGGGTGGCAATGCGGAGAGATCACATTTGTTCAGCAGTACGGTGACCGGCACCTCGCCCAGCGGGACTGGCGCATCGGCTGGCCACCAGCGCTGTGGATCGGCGTCGCTGCTCTGCGTGCTGTCGACCACGGCGAGGATGTGATCAGCCTTTTCGATCTCCTGCCAGGCGCGGCGCACCCCTTCCCGCTCGACCTCGTCCGGTGTCTCGCGCAGGCCGGCGGTGTCGATGATGTGCAGCGGCAGGCCGTCGATCTGGATCTGTTCGCGCAGCACATCGCGGGTGGTGCCGGCGATCGGCGTGACGATGGCGCGCTCATGGCCGGCCAGCGCGTTCAGCAGGCTCGACTTGCCGGCGTTGGGCAGGCCGGCGATGACGACGGTGATGCCGTCGCGCAGCAGTGCGCCCTGTCGTGCGCTGCGCTGGACGTCGCCCAGCTGTTGTTGCAATGCGGTCAACGCGCTGGCGATGCGGCCATCGCCGAGGAAGTCGATCTCCTCGTCGGGAAAATCGATGGCGGCCTCGACGTAGATGCGCAATTCGATCAGCTGTTCGACCAGCTGCTGCACGCGGCGGCTGAATTCGCCGGAGAGCGAACGCACGGCGCTGCGGGCGGCCTGCTCCGAGGCGCTGTCGATCAGGTCGGCAATTGCCTCGGCCTGGGCCAGGTCGATCTTGTCGTTGAGGAAGGCGCGTTCGGAGAACTCGCCGGGGCGCGCCGCGCGTGCGCCGAGCGCGATCACCTCGCGCAGCAGGCAGTCGAGGATCACCGGGCCGCCGTGGCCGTGCAGCTCCAGCACATCCTCGCCGGTGAAGGAGTGCGGCGCCGGAAACCAGAGCGCGAGGCCGCGGTCGAGGATCTCGCCGGCGCGATCGTGGAATGGCCCGTAGTGCGCCAGGCGTGGCCGCAGCGTCGCACCGCCGGTGATGGCCGCGCCGATGGCCGCCGCTGTCCGGCCCGACACGCGCACGATGCCGACACCGCCGCGACCCGGTGGCGTGGCGATGGCGGCGATGGTGTCGGTGTCGTGCGGCGAAGACATGGGCGGTGACGTCGTTCCGATGTTGGCTCTCGATGCTGGCCGATGGCGGACGTCACCGCGAAGGGCGGGATCGCTCCCGCCGGAGGTGTTGGCGAAGCGCCTGTCAGGCCTGCCGCTCGATGCGTTTGGTGATGACGTACTGCTGGGCGATCGACAGCGTGTTGTTGACCACCCAGTAGAGCACCAGACCGGCCGGGAACCAGAGGAAGAAGATGGTGAAGACCCACGGCATCCACTGCATCAGCTTGGCCTGCATCGGATCCGGCGGCGCCGGGTTCAGCTTCTGCTGCAGGAACATCGACACACCCATCAGCAGCGGCAGCACGAAGTAGGGGTCCATCGCCGCGAGATCCTTGATCCACAGGATCCACGGTGCCTGCCGCAGCTCGACGCTCTCCATCAATACCCAGTAAAGCGCGAGGAAGACCGGCATCTGCACCAGGATCGGCAGGCAGCCGCCGAGCGGGTTGATCTTCTCGGTCTTGTAGAGCTTCATCATCTCTTCGGACTGCTTCTGGCGATCGTCCGGGTGGCGCTCGCGGATCGCCATCATCTTCGGCTGCACTTTGCGCATGTTGGCCATCGAGTGATAGGCCTTGGCGTTGAGCCAGTAGAAGGCGGCCTTGACCATCATCGTCAGCACCACGATGGACCAGCCCCAGTTGCCCAGCAGTGCGTGGATCCTGGTCAGCAGCCAGAACAGCGGCTGCGCAATCCACCACAGGATGCCGTAGTCGACCGACAGTTCGAGGCCGGGGGAAATCTGTTCGAGACGGTACTGATCCTTGGGGCCTGCGTAGAGTTGCGCGCGCGCCTCACCTCGGCTGTCAGGAGCGACTTCGAGGGCCGGCGAGGTGAAGCGGATCAGGTTGTCGCCGCCGGCGACCAGCGTCGAATAGTTGTGGCTCTGGTCAGCGGCCGGAATCCACGCCGACAGGAAATAGTGCTGTTGCATCGCGATCCAGCCGCCTTCGCGCTGCAGCTTCAGCGGGTTTTCGGCAAATTTCTTGAATGGCAGCTTTTCGAAACGCGCTTCCGGCGTGGTTGTGGCGGCGCCGAGATAGGGCTGAAGGCTGAACATGTTGTTGCCGGCCGAGCTCGGGTCGGGGCTGCCGTCACGCTTCAGCTGCCCATACATGACGCCCTGCCACGGCGCCGCGCTCTGGTTGTCGATCAGGTAGGCGACGTCGATCAGGTAGTCGCCCCGGCGCAACGTAAACCGTTTGGTGACAAGCACGCCCTTTGCGGTGCGGTGGCTCATGTCGACCACCAGCTCGTTGGCGCCATCGGCGAGGCGGAACTCGTCGGCATCGGTGAGCAGCACGGCGCGACCGGCTGGTGTATCGATGCCGTCGCGACCGACCAGGCCGCTCTGCGCGACATAGGTACGCTGTTTGTCGTCGAGCAGTACAAACGGCTCGGGGCGCTCGATGTCCGCCTTGAAGGTGGGCAGCGCGGCAAAAACGATGTCGCCGTGGCGGTTGATGCGCAGCTCCAGCACATCGGTGTAGACGCGGATCGGCGCCGTCGAGTCGGCACTGGCCGCCGGCGCATCGCTGCCTGGAACAGTGCTATCCGGAACCACGGCAACCGACGGCAGCTCGGCATTGGCCTCGCTCTCGCTGGCCACGCTGGGCAGCTCGCCCCCGGCGGCAGGCGCGGCGGCCTGTTGCGCGCTGTAGGCGGCAACGCTGGCATTGGTGACATTGCGCTGCTGGAAGCCATTCCACTCCGTCAACAGCATGTAGGAGAGCACGGCGATGGCGCCGATCAGCAGGTAGCGTTGGATATCCATGGTCACGATTCCACTGGGTCGTGTGCGTGAGAGGGGTTGCTGCAGCGAGCCGCTGGAACCGGATCGTAACCGCCGGCATGCCACGGGTGGCAGCGCGCCAGACGGCGCAGCCCCAGCCAGCTGCCGCGCAGCGGGCCGTGGTGGCGAATGGCGTCAGCGGTGTATTGCGAGCAGCTGGGATAGAACCGGCAGCACGGACCCAGCAGCGGGCTGAGGGTCCAGCGGTAGAGGGTGATCAGGGCGAGCAGCAGTCGGCTAAGCATCGGCAGAGGTGTCGGCGTCTGGCGACGGACGTCGCTGATGTTTGCGTTGCAGCTGCTGCCAGAGTTGCGCCAGCAGCTGGAACAGCTCGTCGTTGGTGGACCGGTCGAGCGCACCGCGTGCCAGCACCACCAGATCGAGGCCGCTGATCAGGCGTTGCTGGCGAAAGGACTCGCGAATGATGCGCTTGATGCGGTTGCGCTCGTGGGCGCGTCGGACATGCTTCTTGGCGATCACCAGCCCGATTCGCGCAGGGCCATCGGGATTGGTGCGGGCCAGAATCAGCAGGTCGCGACTGGAGACCTTCAGCGTCGTCGACTGGAAAACCTGTCGATAGTCGCGTGGCGTCAGCAGGCGCCGCTGTTTGCCGAAGGAGAAGTCGCTCTCTGCTTGAGGTTCGGCCACGGCGCCAAAGACATCGCCGGTGGTCAGACCACCAGGCGGTGACGGCCCTTGGCACGACGGCGGGCGAGCACTTTGCGGCCATTGGCGGTGGCCATGCGGGCGCGGAAGCCGTGAACGCGTTTGCGCTTCAGATTGCTCGGCTGGAAAGTTCTTTTCATGGCGTCAATCTCGACTCGGTGTTCAGGTCAGCGGCACCCACAATGGGCGGCCGACAAAAAGGCAGCGCATTCTAGAGAATATGACTGTCGGAAGCAAACGCCGTATCTGGCGCGCGGGGAATAGAGGCGCGATGACAGAAGTGCGGATTGCCGGGCCTATATAAATGAAGAAAGAGCAGGTGTGCGAAGACGGGATCCGGGCGACTGGTGGGCAGCGATCACCACACAGCCAATACCGGGCCACGCATAACATATCCACAGGGATTCAACAGAGATATCCACAGCCCCTGATGAGGTGCTGGCAGGGTCGCGCGGCGAATGCGGGCTAATATCATAACACTATGAAATATAAGGAAATTAAAATTTGTTAACACGTTGCGTCAAAGCGGTTTGAGGTGTGGATAAGTGGCGCCGGGCGGAGTAGAATGCGCCCCTTCCGGTCCTGGATGACGGCAATCACCCCGCTGCTTTGGGTGGCGCGATGGTTGCGCAGGTTGCCGACGAGCCAGAGGCGAGCAGCCTTGAACCAGCCATCCGGGCACGGCCATCAAAGAGACGATGGATGCCTGAACAGGGAGACGATCCGTTGCCGGAAATAGCGTGGCAGAAGTGCAGGGATTTTCTGCAGGGGGAGTTGCCCTCCCAGCAATTCAATACCTGGATTCGTCCGCTGGAAGCCAGCGCCGACGCCGGGCGTCTGCAACTGCTGGCGCCCAACCGCTTCATCAAGGATTGGGTCAGCGACCGCTTCCTCAATCGGATTCAGGAGTTGATCACGGAGATCGCGGCGCGACCGCTGGATGTCGTGGTCGACATCCGCGGGCGCGGTGTGCCGGTGCCGGTGCGGCGCCCCGTGGCGGCGGCGGTCGCCGTGGCGGAGCGGCAGGTCGGCACCGCGCCGTCGGCGCCGGCAACATCGATGAGCGGGTCGCGCCAGGTCGAGGTTGAAGGTGGCATCAAGCACCAGAGCAGCCTGATCGAAGGTTACACGTTCGACAGCTTTGTCGAAGGCAAGTCAAACCAGCTGGCGCGCGCGGCCGCCCGCCAGGTGGCGGACAATCCGGGGGGCTCCTATAACCCCCTCTTCCTCTACGGCGGCGTCGGTCTCGGCAAGACCCACCTGATGCACGCCGTCGGCAACGCGCTGCTGAAGCGAAATCCGAGCGCCCGGATTGTCTACCTGCACTCCGAACGGTTCGTTGCCGACATGGTCAAGGCGTTGCAGCTCAACGCGATCAACGAGTTCAAACGTTACTACCGGTCGGTCGATGCGCTGCTGATCGACGACATCCAGTTCTTTGCCAACAAGGAGCGCAGCCAGGAGGAGTTTTTCCACACCTTCAATGCGTTGCTTGAGGGTGGGCAGCAGATGATCCTGACCTGCGACCGTTACCCGAAGGAGATCAACGGTCTTGAGGAGCGGCTGAAGTCGCGTTTCGGCTGGGGATTGACGGTGGCGGTCGAGCCACCGGAGCTGGAGACGCGGGTTGCCATATTGATGAAGAAGGCCGAACAGGCTGGCATGGCGCTGCCGCCGGATGCCGCCTTCTTCCTTGCCCAGCGCGTCCGCTCCAATGTGCGCGAGCTAGAGGGGGCGCTGAAACGGGTGATGGCGAGCGCTCACTTCACGGCGCGTGGCATCGATATCGCGCTGATCAAGGATTCGCTGAAGGATCTGCTGGCGCTGCAGGATAAACAGGTCAGCCTCGACAATATCCAGCGTACGGTCGCCGAGTACTACAAGATCAAGCTGGCCGACCTGATGTCGAAACGGCGTTCACGTTCGGTGGCCCGTCCGCGGCAGGTAGCGATGGCGCTGGCCAAGGAGCTGACCAACCACAGCCTGCCGGAGATCGGTGACAGCTTCGGCGGTCGAGACCATACGACCGTGTTGCATGCCTGTCGCAAAATCAAGGAGATGCGCGACTCCGATCACGATATTGCCGAGGATTACCAGAACTTGTTGCGGTCGCTGACCACGTGAGTCGCGATGCTTACCAGCAGCTCGGGCACATGATAAATTGGGCGCATTTCCCCGCCGTTAACCACTCGTTCGAACAAGGATTCCAATGAAATTCTCGATCTCTCGAGAGGCGCTGCTGAAGCCGCTGAACCTGGCTGCCGGTGTCGTCGAACGTCGCCAGACCCTGCCGATTCTCTCCAATGTGCTGCTGGTGCTGAATGGACAGCGTCTCTCCATCACCGGCACCGATCTTGAGGTAGAGCTGGTCGGGCATGTCGAGCTGGAGCAGGTGCCGGCGTCACAGGGCGAGGTCACCGTGCCCGCCCGCAAGCTGGTCGATATCTGTAAATCCCTGCCCGAGGGCAGTCAGCTCGAGTTTGCGCTCGACGAGCAGCGCCTGGTGCTGCGCTCCGGTCGCAGCCGCTTCACGCTGTCGACGCTGCCGGCCAGTGACTACCCGAGTCTCGATGAGAAGCAGGGTGGCATCGATCTGCAGCTCAAGCAGGGCGAGATCAAGAAATTGATCGAGCGCACCAGCTTCGCGATGGCGCAGCAGGACGTGCGGTACTACCTGAATGGCATGTTGTGGGAGGTTCGGGACAGCCGCCTGCGTACCGTGGCGACCGATGGCCATCGACTGGCGCTCTGCACGCTGCCGCACGAGATTCCGGTTACCGAGACGCTGCAGGTGATCCTGCCCCGCAAGGGGGTGGTGGAGCTGAGCCGCCTGCTGATGGATGAGGAGGGCGAGGTTGGCCTGACCATCGGCAGTAATCACTTCCGCGCCAATACCGGGGCGTTTCAGTTCACCTCGAAGCTGGTGGATGGCAAGTTTCCCGAGTATGAGCGGGTGCTGCCGCGCGGGACGACCAAGACCATCTTTGCCGACCGCGAGGAGTTGAAGCAGGCGCTGACCCGGGCATCGATTCTCTCCAACGAGAAGTACCGGGGTGTTCGGTTGACGCTGACCGATGCCAACCTGAAGGTACTGGCCAACAACCCGGAACAGGAAGAGGCGGAAGAGCAGATCTCGGTCGACTACCACGGCGAGGGGCTGGAGATCGGCTTCAATGTCTCCTATCTGCTGGATGTGCTCGGTGCGCTGCGCGACCGCAACGCCAAGCTGAGCATGTCGGATTCCAACAGCAGCGTGCTGATGCAGGAGGCGGAGAGCGCCGACGCCCTTTATGTCGTGATGCCAATGCGTCTCTGATGTACATCTTGTCGAGGTGCGCCGCGACGGCGCACCTCCCCTCCCCCGCTTCTCGCCTCCGGTCCCTCTTCCGCCATTTCTCGGCATGCCCTCGATGATCAGTGGCATCCGTCGACTCAAGGTTTCGGCGCTGCGCAATCTGGCCAGTGTTGAGGTTGAGCGGCTTGGCCCGATCAATCTCATTCATGGCCCCAATGGCGCCGGAAAAAGCTCCTTGCTGGAGGCGATCCATCTGCTGCTGTCGGGCCGCTCCTTCCGGCACCACCAGACCCGGCCACTGATTCAGGAGGGCGGCGACAGTTGCGCTGTCTTTGGCGAGTATGTCGATGCGTCCGGGGTGCAGCGTCGCAGCGGCATACAGAAATTTCGCGATGGTCGGACGGTAGCCAAGCGGGATGGCGAGGCGTTGCGCTCGCTGGCGGAGCTCGCGGATTCGCTGCCGGTTGTGGCGCTGCACGCGGATAGCTTCGAGCTGGTCACGGCAGGCCCGGCGCAGCGGCGGCAGTTTCTCGACTGGCAATTGTTCCACGTGGAACCAGGGTTCATGGCGGTCTGGCGTGCCGCACAGCGTGCCCTCAGCCAACGCAATGCACTGATCAGGCGTGGTAAAATCGCCGCTTCTTTGTTGGAGCCTTGGTCTCGGGAGTACGCGAAGTATGGCGAGCAGATCGCCAGCTGGCGCCAGGAGCTCTCGGGCGCGCTTCAGAGTCCGGTACGGGTTGCGTTGACCGAGCTGTTCGGCGGCGACGCACCAGATCTGGCAATTGAGTATCGGCGAGGCTGGCCTGAGGGCGAATCGCTGGAGCATCTCCTGTTGAGCCATCTCGAGCGGGAGTTGCGCAGTGGCCAGACACTGTTCGGCCCCCATCGCGCCGATTTGAAGCTGACAGTGAGTGGTCGCCCGGCCGCAGAGGTGCTGTCTCGTGGCCAGACGAAGTTGCTGGTGGCCGCGCTGAGGCTGTCGCAGGTCAGGCTGTTGCGAGAGGTCGGTCTGCACAGTGTGGTGCTGATCGATGATCTCGGGGCGGAGCTGGATCGGCCTCATCGACATCGCCTGTGTCATCTGTTGGCGTCGCTTCAGCAACAGCTGTTCGTGACGGTTATAGAACCCGAAGAGTTGCCTTTGGACTGGCGGCAGGATGGTCAGGCAACCATGTTCCACGTGGAACATGGGGCGGTCTCGGCAGCTCCTCAGCCGGCAATGGCAGAGCAAGAACGATAATTTGGTGCCGGTAATCCGGCCCTCCCCAGTAAATTGAGAGGTTTCGCATGAGCCAGGAAAACGCCTACGACTCATCCAGCATCAAGGTCCTGAAGGGGCTGGATGCGGTACGCAAGCGTCCCGGCATGTATATCGGCGACACGGATGACGGTACCGGCCTGCACCACATGGTGTTCGAGGTGGTCGACAACTCGATCGACGAGGCACTGGCCGGGCACTGCTCCAAGATCGAGGTGGTGATTCACCCTGACGAATCGATCACGGTGACGGACAACGGCCGCGGCATCCCGGTCGACATGCATGAAGAGGGTGTGTCGGCGGCCGAGGTCATCATGACCGTGCTGCACGCCGGCGGTAAATTCGACGACAACTCCTACAAGGTCTCGGGTGGTCTGCACGGCGTGGGGGTTTCGGTGGTCAATGCCCTCTCCGAAGAGCTGATCCTGACCATTCGCCGCAAGGGCAAGGTGCATGAGCAGATCTATCGCCACGGCGTGCCGCAGGCACCGTTGGCGGTGATCGGCGATACCGAGGGTTCAGGCACACAGATCCGCTTCAAGCCGTCGAGCCAAACCTTTACCAGCATCGAGTTCCACTTCGATTATCTGGCCAAGCGGTTGCGCGAGCTGGCATTTCTCAACTCCGGCGTTCATATCGAGCTCTACGACGAGCGCTCCGGCAAGCGTGAAAGCTTTGCCTACGAGGGCGGCCTCTCCGCCTTCGTCGACTACCTGAACCAGAACAAGAGCCCGCTCAACAAGGTGTTCCACTTCTCGGTGCAGAACGAGTTGATCGGCGTCGAAGTGGCGATGCAGTGGAACGACTCCTTCCAGGAGAACGTCTTCTGCTACACCAACAACATCCCGCAACGCGACGGCGGCACCCACCTTGCCGGCTTTCGTGCCGCCCTCACCCGCTGCCTCAACAGCTATATCGAGAGCGAGGGGATGGCGAAGAAGGAGAAGGTCAGCACCACCGGCGATGATGCCCGCGAAGGGCTGACGGCGATCATCTCGGTCAAGGTACCCGATCCGAAGTTCTCGTCGCAGACCAAGGACAAGCTGGTCTCCTCCGAGGTGAAAACAGCGGTCGAGCAGACGATGTTCGAGCAGCTCGGTACCTACCTGCTCGAACATCCGCAGGATGCCAAGACCATCGTGCAGAAGATGATCGATGCCGCCCGCGCTCGCGAGGCGGCGCGCAAGGCGCGCGAGATGACCCGCCGCAAAGGCGCGCTCGACATCGCCGGCCTGCCGGGCAAGCTGGCTGACTGTCAGGAGAAGGACCCCGCCCTCTCCGAGCTCTACCTGGTCGAGGGTGATTCCGCCGGCGGCTCCGCCAAACAGGGGCGCGACCGTCGCACCCAGGCGATCCTGCCGCTGAAGGGCAAGATTCTGAACGTCGAGAAGGCGCGTTTCGACAAGATGCTCTCCTCCGCCGAGGTCGGCACCATCGTCACCGCGCTTGGCTGCGGCATCGGCAAGGAGGAGTTCAACCCGGACAAGCTGCGTTACCACAGCATCATCATCATGACCGACGCGGATGTGGACGGCTCTCACATCCGCACGCTGCTGCTGACCTTCTTCTTCCGCCAGATGGCGCCGATCATCGAGCGCGGCCACATCTATATCGCCCAACCGCCGCTCTACAAGATCATGCGCGGCAAGCAGCACCAGTACCTGAAGGATGACGACGCGCTGGCGCAGTACCTGACCAACGCAGCCCTTGAAGATGCGGCGCTGCATGTCAACGCCGATGCCCCGCCGATCACCGGGACGGCGCTGGAGCAGCTGGTGACCGAGTATCGCGCCGTCATGGCCCGTATCCAGCGCCTGTCGAAGCTCTATCCCGACGTCGTCATGGAGCAGATGATCTACCTGCCGCCGCTGAATGTAGCGGCGCTTGCCGATCGTGATCAGGTGGCCAACTGGATCACCCAGCTCGACGCCCGCCTCGCGGTGATTGCGGCAGCCGATCGCGGCAGTCGCTTCCAGCTCAGCGTGCTCGAAGACACCGAGCGCCATCTGTTCCTGCCACACCTCGATATCGTCGCCCACGGAGTGAGTACCCACTATCGCTTCGGCCATGATTTCTTCGGCTCTGGCGACTACCTGCAGATCACGTCGCTGGGTCACCGGCTGAACGGTCTGCTCGAAGAGGGTGCCTACGTGCAGCGCGGCGAGAAGCGCCAGCCGGTCAGCCGCTTCGACGAGGCGCTGGTCTGGCTGATGGCCCAGGCCGAGCGCGGCTACACCATCCAGCGTTACAAAGGTCTCGGCGAGATGAACCCGGACCAGCTGTGGGAGACGACGATGGATCCCGCCGCACGCCGCATGTTGCGCGTGACCATCGAGGACGCCATCGCCGCGGATCAGATCTTTACCTGTCTGATGGGCGATAACGTCGAGCCACGGCGGGAGTTCATCGAAGAGAACGCGCTGAAGGTGGCCAACCTCGACGTCTGATGTGACGGGCTGTCGGGGGAGCGTCGCTCCGATCGAGAGAGCCCGCACGGAAAGAGGTGTTTTCCGTATAGAATCGGCATCGTGAGAACGCTGTTCTACAACAGCGACACCGGATTCCATCAGCAGCAGATCCGAGGAGAACGATAATGCCGATCGACGCCACCAGGCCGGTACCACCGCAATACCCGCGGGTTGCCGGCGCCGACAACATCCCCCCGCACGTGCCGAAAGAGCTGGTTCGCTCGATGGGGCTGACCTTCGGACCCGAGTTTCTGGCGGGGCCGCACCAGTTCATGGCGAACCTGCACAAGACCGTGCCGCCCATCTATTACGACGTCAGCCCGTTCATGAATGCTTGGCAGCTGACCAAGTACGAAGACGCCTTCTTCATGCTGCGCACGCCGGAGATCTTCTCCAACGAGGGCGCGACCCCCTTCCCGCGCGACCCCGACGACTACTTCTACTTCATCCCGATCGAGATCGATCCGCCACACCACCGCAAGTATCGCGCGATCCTCGACCCGGTCTTCTCGCCCAAGGGTGTGCTGCAGCTGGAGCAGAAGATTCGCGACCTGGCCAACGACCTGATCGACCAGTTCATCGACAAGGGCGAGTGCGAGTACACCGAGGAGTTCGGCCGGCCACTGCCGGTGTCGGTGTTCCTCGACCTGATGGGGTTGCCGCAGGAGAAGCGCGACATCTTCGTGAAGTGGGCCGTCGACCTGCTGCACTCGAACGACCGCGCGATCATGGCGCAGTCGATGGCATCGATCACCGGCTACCTGAAAGAGGTGATCGCCGAGAAGACCGTGAACCCGGATGAGCATGTCATCAGCCGCATCATCCACACGCCGATCGATGGCCGCCCGATGACACCGCCGGAGATTTTCGGCTTTGTCGTCTTCCTCTTCATCGGCGGTCTCGACACCGTGTTCGCCACGCTCAACAACATCTGGGCATGGCTGGCGCAGAACCCCGATCGCGTGCAGGAGATGATCGCCGACCCCGACAACATCAATGCGCAGACCGAGGAGCTGCTGCGCGTCTGGGCGGTCACCTTCTCCGGCCGCGTGCTGGCGCAGGATTGCGAGCTGCGCGGCGTGAAGATGAAGAAGGGCGAGCGAGTCACCGCCATCCTGCCGGCCTGCAACTACGATCCGGATATCTTCCCCGATCCGACCCAGGTCGATTTCCACCGGCCGCGCAAACCGATTCTCACCTTCACCGGTGGCGTGCACAGCTGCATGGGGGCGCACCTCGCGCGCCTCGAAGTGAAGATCGCGCTGCAGGAGTGGCTGCGCCGGATTCCGAAGTTCGCCATGAAACCGGGAACGGAGCTCGAATACCGCCCCGGCGGTGTGGTGGGTCCGGAGCATGTGCCGCTGGTCTGGTAGGCCGGACTCGCTCGCGGCGAGCGCTCCGCACGACGACAAAAGACCGGCAGTTGCCGGTCTTTTGTTTTGTGGTGAAAAGTTCTGACGGTTCTGTTCAGGCGCGCATGCCGGGCATTCGTCCGTGCGTCTCGCTGATGACGATGGCAGCGGCCGCGCGCAGCCGCTCGATGTGGCGTTCGATCTCGCCGAGGCTGAGGCCGTCGGGCATGCCGCTGAGCGCCAGCTCCATGGTAACGGCGCCGGTTGGCGAGAAGACCGGCACCGAAATGTAGCTCACCCCATCAGTGACGGCGTCGGCGAGGTCGACCAGCTGCACCTCCCGCTCCGAAAGCGCGCCGATCAGCTGGTGCAGGCGCTGCCAGTAGGATTCGTCGCGCTGCTGGTGCAACGGCAGCGTGGTGGTGAGGCGCAGGGCGCGCAGCGCCGGGCCGTTGGCGGCGATGACATAGCCGCGCTGGCGGATGACGGGCAGCACCCGCCGCAGATAGTCGCGCATCTCCTCGCCGAAGGTGGCCGGCGCCTTGGCCATGTACGCCGTCACCATTGCCGTGTCGGCCCAGGCGATGTGACCGATGCCGAGCGGTGGCAGGAAGGGCCGTCGTTCGCCGACACAGCTCAGGCCGTCGTGGGTCTGCGGCGCCCCCTCCTTCGCCAGAAACAGCAGCTCGTCGTCGACGCAGGCGGTGGCGATGCACTGCGCCTTCAGCTCATCGGTGAGCCGCGCCATCTCGCGCCGGGCGATATCGACGCCGCGATGTTTCTCCAGTGCCGCCTGGCCGATGGCCACCAGCGCGACACCGAGCGAGTAGGTCTTGTGCTTCGGGTGGCGCGACAGGTAGCGGGCATCGGTCAACGCCGACAACACCCGATGGGCGGAGCCGTTGCTGAGCCCGAGATGATCGGACAGCTCGGAGAGCGTGAACGATTCGGTCGGGTGAGCGGCGAGAAAGTTGATGACATCGATGATCCGACCGCTGGAGCCAGAAACAGCGGAGCCAGAAGCAGTGAAACCAGAACTTTCCGCCACGCAGCGGACTCCCGGCGCAAGATGCGCGCAAAGTGATTGACAGGGTGGAGGCCCGGAGGCGACCATTTCCAGCACAGAACAATACCATTCCATATATGGAAAAACGAGATGAATGTTGAATCCCTGATCGCAGCTGCACAGCAACAGACCGGCCTCTCCAACCTCGGCGATCCGACCATTCTGGATGCCCTGGCCCGCCTGGTGGACGGGTTGAACAACGAGGCCAGGCTGAATGCCCGCGGCGAGAAGAGTGTCGAAGGCAACCTGGTCGCCACCCTCGTCAACCGACTCAAGGTCGAGGATTACCTGACCAGGCACCCGGAACTGTTGCAGAAGCCGGTCGAGAAGCCGCTGTTCGTCTTCGGCCTGCCGCGCACTGGTACCACGCTGGTGATCAACCTGTTCAGCGTCGACCCGGCCCGTCGCAGCTTCCTGCGCTGGGAGGCCTTCGACTCGGTGCCGCCGCCGAAGCCGGAAGAGCTGCATGCCGGCCCGCGTTTCGAGAAGGCGCAGGCGATGATCGACATGTCGCTGAAATACGCGCCGCACATTTCGGCGATCCACCATGAAGATGGCGACTCACCGACCGAGTGCCAGTTCCTGATGTCGCCATCGTTCGTCGCGCAGTACTACGACTCGATGTACGAAATGCCGAGCTACCACCAATGGTTCCTGGAAGAGGCCGATTACCTGCCGGCCTTCCGCTACCACAAACGCATGCTGCAACTGCTGCAGGCGGAAACCGGTGGTCGCTGGACGCTGAAAAATCCGTGGCACCCGCTGTTCCTGAACGAACTGACCACGGTCTATCCGGATGCGCAGCTGGTGATGACCCACCGCGACCCGGTCGAGGTGGTCGGCTCGGCCTGCAGCCTGCTGAAGGCGGTGCGCCCGATGTTCTCCGATGATGTCGATCTGAAAGCGATCGGCAAGAACATGATGAGCACGTTCGACAAGATGATCGAGCGCACCCTCGCGTACAAAGAGAAACACGGCTGGGATTCGATCTACGATCTGCAATACGCCGATGTGGTGCGCGATCCGATTGGCGAAGTGAAGAAGGTCTATCAACACTTCGACGAGCCGTTCACTGCAGAAGCCGAAGCTGCGATGCAGGCCTTCATGCAGAACAACCAGCAGGGCAAACACGGCAAGCACACCTACGCACTCGAAGATTACGGTCTGACCAAGGAGCAGGTGCGCGCGCACTACAAGGATTACACCGACCGCTTCAGTATCCCGGTGAAGCCGTAACGATCCATCATCGGGTTTCGAACAAAAAAGCCGCGAATTTCGCGGCTTTTTATTGCTCGATTTTATTGCTCGGCTTTATTGCACGACAACGCTGCAACAGATCAGTCGATATAGGCCTGCAGCAGCTTTTTGACCACCTTCAATGACTGTTCGCCGGGCCATTGGTCCGGGGCGTAGGCAACCCGGGTCATCATGTTGCCGGAGGCGATCAGGGCGAGAGCGTCGGCCAGCTGGTCCGGCGTGCGGGCGCCAGCCTCGCGGGCCAGTTTGCGCATCCGTCGCAGAGATTCCGCCTTGTTGGCGTGAATGATGTTGATCGCCGGGTGATCGGCGTCGCGCAATTCGATGGCGGCATTCATGAACGCGCAGCCATGGCCACCCTGGTTCGTTATCCGATCGATCTGCGCCTCGAACAGCGCTTCTATTTGTCGGCGCGGATTGCCGGCGTAGGGTGCGATCGCCGCGTCCCACCAGGCGAACAGCTCGTCAGCCTCCTTCTGCAAATAGGCGCTGATCAGGTCGTCCTTCGATGGGAAGCTGCGGTAGAAGCTCATCTTGTTGGTGCCAGCTTCGCTGGCGATCGTATCGACGCCGACGCAACGAATCCCCTGCTTGTAAAACAGCTCGCAGGCCGTGTCGAAGATACGGTCGCGCACGCGCGGCTTCGCGCACTCACTGCCGCTGGCTGCAGCCTTGGTGGCGGTCTTCAGATCCGCAGGGTTGTCAATTTTCGACATAACAAAAAATTCTCTTGACCAGTCTGTTACCGGGGAGTAACAATTCGCGCAATGTTACTTACCGGTAACTCACTAAAGCCAGTGTAACACCGACGACTCTGGCGTAAATACCCGTAAGTACAACGACGCCCCCCCTGCACCACGCTTGTTTGATCGATGTCAATCGAAGCGGCAATGCCGGTCGGCAGTGCGGGGCGCAGTATAGCCGACAGTGTTCGGACGTTGAATTCGTCGCTTTTGGCATTGTTTTCAGAGGATTGAACATGATGATTCGGGAGAGGTTGGTGCGCTCATGGATGCGACAGGGTCCGCCTGGCCGGCTGCACGCGGGCCTGCTGGTGGTGGGAGTCATTTGCCTGGCGTTTGGTCTGGCCGCGTGCAGCGACGCCAATACGGCGCCCGCTTCGACGGCGACCGAGGCAGTGCCGGTTCAGGTGGAGACCGTGGCCGAACAGGAGGTGATCGACTGGGACACCTTCACCGGGCGTTTCGAGGCGATCGACAGCGTCAGGTTGCGGCCGCGGGTCAGCGGATACATCGATGCGGTGACGTTTGTCGAGGGCAAGGAGGTCAGGAAAGGCGACATTCTGTTTGTCATCGATCAGCGCCCCTACCGCGTGCGTTTGCAGCAGGCGCAAGCCGAGCTGGCGAGCGCACGGGCGCAGAGCGAGCTGGCGAAAACCGAGCTGGTTCGCACCCAAAAATTGCTCGCGATGCGCGCCGTCTCGCAGGAGGAGTACGACCGCCGTGCCAGTCAGCACAGCCAGTATCTGGCGGCATTGCAGGCGGCGCAGGCGGCCGTCGATACCGCGGCACTCGACCTTGAATACACCGAGGTTGCCGCACCGATCGACGGGCGTGTTTCACGCGCCGAGGTGACGGTGGGCAACTATGTCAGCGCCGGTGAGACGGTGCTGACCTCGGTGATGTCGCTCGATCCGGTCTACGTCGTGTTCGAAAGTGACGAGCAGACATTCCTGCGCCACAACGCACGGGTTCGCCAGAGTGGCCTCGCCGTGCGCGACGCCGACACACCCGTACGGCTCGGATTTTCCGGTGATCAGGGTTTTCCGCATGCAGCGACGATGAATTTCATCGACAACGCGTTGAACCCGGAGACCGGCACGATCCGGATGCGTGCGAAGGTTGCCAACCCTGACCAGCTGTTCACGCCGGGCATGCTGGCGCGTGTGCGTCTGCAGGGCGGCGACAGCTACTCGGCACCGGTGATCGATGAGCGCGCGATCAGTACCGACCAGGATCGCAAGTACGTTCTCGTCGTCAACGACGAAGAGGTGGTCGAATACCGCGCGGTTGAGCTGGGCGGCAGTCACGGTGACGGTCGCGTCGTGCGCAAGGGATTGAGCGCCGGGGAGCGGATCATCGTCGCCGGCTTGCAGCGGGTGCGACCGGGCACGCCCGTGCAGGCGCAGGTGGTGACCCCGCAGCAGCAGGTGGCAGCGACGCGTTGATACAGCGCCGCAAGCGGACAGGCTGAAAATGCGCAACGGCGAATAGCGTCAAACGCGACACCAGTCTCCATCCATATCTACCAATGGCATCGACATTTGCGGGCCTCGGCGCCGTCGGCGTCGTGCGCGCTGAAATTGGCGCATCGGCGTTATCAGCGCGGTGTGAGCACCGGGTGCCATGACAGGGGAACCACCATGAAATTCACCCATTTCTTCATCGAGCGGCCGATCTTCGCCAGCGTGTTGTCGGTGCTGCTGCTGGTGGCTGGCGCCATCGCGGCCTTCCAGTTGCCGATCGGTGAGTATCCCGAGGTCAGCCCGCCGACCATCGTGGTCACCGCGCAGTATCCGGGCGCCAACCCACAGGTCATTGCCGACACGGTGTCGGCGCCGCTGGAGCAGGAGATCACCGGCGTCGAGGACATGATCTACATGAACTCGCTGGCGCAACAGGATGGCACGCTGCAGCTGACGGTGGTGTTCAGGCTCGGTGCCGACATCGACCGCGCGCAGGTGCAGGTGCAGAACCGCGTCGCGCAGGCGCTGCCGCGATTGCCCGACACGGTGCGCGATCTCGGCGTCACCACGCGCAAGAGTTCGCCCGACCTGACCATGGTGGTTCACCTGTTCTCGCCGGATGACCGCTACGACAGTCTCTACCTGCGCAACTATGCGCTGATCCAGGTGCGCGACACGCTGGCGCGACTGCCCGGCGCCGGTGACGTGCGCATCTTCGGTGCCGGCGATTACGCGATGCGGATCTGGCTCGACCCGCAACAGCTGGCGGCGCGCAGTCTGACACCCGCCGATGTGATTGCCGCCGTGCGCGAACAGAACCTGCAGGTGGCCGCCGGTTCGGTGGGCGCGGCGCCGATGAGCGATGCAGTCGATTTCCAGCTCTCGATCAACTCACTCGGTCGCCTCAGCGACGAGGCGCAGTTCGGCGAGATCATCGTCAAGGTGGGTGACGACGGCGAGACGACGCGGCTGAGTGACATCGCACGGCTCGAACTCGGTGCCGGCGAATACGCCATGCGCAGCATGCTCGACAATCAGCAGGCGGTGGCGATTCCGATATTTTTGCAGCCGGGTGCCAACGCGCTTGATCTGGCGGAAAACGTGCGCGCGACGATGGCCGACCTGAAGAGCCGATTTCCACAGGGACTCGACTACGCCATCGTCTACGACACCACGGTGTTCGTTGACGAGTCGATTCGCGCGGTGATCACGACGCTGCTGGAGGCGACGCTGCTGGTGGTGATCGTGGTGCTGCTGTTCCTGCAGAGCTGGCGCGCGGCACTGATCCCGATCATCGCGGTGCCGGTGTCGATCGTCGGCACGCTGGCGGCGCTGCAGCTGTTCGGCTTCTCGATCAACACGCTGACGCTGCTCGGCTTCGTGCTGGCGGTCGGCATCGTCGTCGACGACGCCATCGTCGTGGTCGAGAACGTCGAGCGCGGCATCGCCGACGGCCTGACACCGCGCGCGGCGGCGCATCGCTCGATGCAGGAGGTGGCGGGACCGATCATCGCCATCTCGCTGGTGTTGTGCGCGGTGTTCATCCCGCCGGCGCTGGTCGGCGGCTTCAACGGTGCGTTCTATCGCCAGTTCGCGCTGACCATCGCCTTTGCGGCGATTCTGTCGGGCCTCAACTCGCTGACGCTCTCCCCTGCCCTCTGCGCGCTGCTGTTGCGACCACACGGCGCGGCACCGGATCGCGTACAGCGCACGATCGACGCTCTGTTCGGCTGGCTGTTCCGCCCGTTCAATCGCGGCTTCGTCAATCTGTCAGAACGATATCAGCGCGGCCTGAAGCGGGTATTGCGCGCCGGTGCGTTGTCGCTGCTGGTTTATGTCGGCCTGGTGGTGCTGGCCGGCGTGGGTTTCGCCGTTGCGCCGACCGGTTTCGTGCCGGAGCAGGACAAGGGTTATGTCGTCACTGTCGTGCAACTGCCGCCGGCGGCGACCATCGAGCGCACCGAAGCCGTGGTGCGGCGCATCGCCGAGTTGGCGCATGAGGTGCCGGCGGTCAACCACGCGGTGCAGTTCCCCGGCATTTCGATCAACGGCTTCACCCGCTCCTCCAACAGCGCGGTTGTCTTTCTGCCCCTGAAGCCGTTCGAACAGCGCGGCAGCGGCGAGGTGGGCGCCGAGCTGGTCAATACCTTGCGGCAGAAGTTTTCGGTGATCGACGATGCCTTTGTACATGTGGTTGCGGCGCCACCGATCCGCGGCTTCGGGCCGGCCGGCGGCCTGAAGCTGCAGGTGGAGGATCGCCTGTCGACCGGTTCCGACAATCTCTACGCGCTGGCGCAGCAGATGGTGGCCAGGGCGTGGGAGAGTGGCGTGGTGGTCGGCTCGTTCACCAGCAACGAAGTGAATGCGCCGCAGCTGTTCGCCGACGTCGATCGTGTCAAGGCGAAGCGGCTCGGTGTCGATCTCGGTGAAGTATTCCAGACGTTGCAGATCTATCTCGGTTCCTACTACATCAACGACTTCAACCGCTTCGGTCGCACCTTTCGTGTCGTGGCGCAGGCCGATCAGCAGTTCCGGGCGCGCCCCGATGACGCGCTGCTGCTGCAGACACGCAACGCGCGTGGCGACATGGTGCCGCTGGCGACGTTGATGACACTGAAGGATAGCTACGGCCCGCTGACGGTGCAGCGTTACAACGGCTTCCAGTCGGTCGACATCAACGGCATGCCGGCGCCGGGTGTCAGCTCGGGTGAAACGATCGCGAAGCTGGAGGAGATCGCGCGCGAGGTACTGCCTTCCGGCATGACCTTCAACTGGACCGAGATCACCTACCAGCAGGTCGCCGCCAGCGGTGCGCTCGGGGTGGTGTTGCCGCTCTGCGTACTGCTGGTGTTCCTGGTGCTCGCCGCGCAGTACGAGAGCCTGACGCTGCCGCTGGCGGTGGTGCTGATCGTACCGATGTGTCTGCTCAGCGCGGTCGGCGGCATCCTGCTGCTGAAATCGGAGATCAACATCTTCACGCAGATTGGCCTGTTCGTACTGGTGGCACTGGCGGCGAAGAATGCCATCCTGATCGTCGAGTTCGCCCGCGAGCTGGAGGTGAAGGGACACTCCGCCTTCGACGCGGCGCTGGAGGCGAGCCGGCTGCGGCTGCGACCGATCATCATGACCTCGTTTGCCTTCATCTTCGGCGTGCTGCCGCTGGTGATCGCCAGCGGCGCCGGCGCCGAGCTGCGCAATGCGCTCGGTGTCGCCGTCTTCTTCGGCATGTTGGGCGTCACCTTCTTTGGCATCTTCTTCACGCCGCTGTTCTACGCGGTGATTCGCGGCTGGAGCAGCCGGCTGGCAGAGCGCCGGGCCGCCCGGCAGCCACTGCATGGAGACGCACATCATGAATAAATTTCGCGTAGATAAATTTCGCGTATTGACGCCGCTGCTGTCGGCCGCGCTGCTTGCCGGTTGTGCCGTCGGCCCCGACTACGAGCAACCGGCGATGGCGCTGCCGGTGCAGTACGGCGGTGCCACGACGACGACGTCGGATGTGACGCCGCACATCGTCGCCGACGAACCGATCGCCGCGTTCTGGACGCTGTTCGGCGATGACCTGCTGACGCGTCTGGTGGCGCAGGCATTGGCGACCAACCACGAGCTGCGCATCGCCGCCGCCAATCTCGATGCGGCGCGGGCGATTCGCGGTGGCGCGATGGCCGATCTGTTTCCGGTCGTGAATCTCGGCGCCTCACGCGACAGGCAGCGGCTGAGCGCGGATGAAACCCTCAGCGGCGCGGTCGAGCGTTCGACGCTGCATCGCGCCGGCATCGACATGTCGTGGGAGCTCGACCTGTTTGGCCGCGTGCGTCGCAATCTCGAAGCCAGCCAGGGTCGCGAGCAGGCGCTGGCCGGAGAGCTGCGCGCGGCGCGAGTCAGTGTCATCGCCGAGGTGGCGAGCAACTACATGGCGCTGCGCGGCATGCAGGAACAGTACGCGGTCGCACAACGCAACGCCGGCAACCAGCGCGAGACGCTGCGCATCGTCGAAGCGCGCCAGCAGGCCGGTCGCGGCACCGAGTTCGACACGGTGCGGGCGCGTGCACTGCTGAGTGCGACACAGGCGCAACTGCCGGCGCTGCGTGCCGCCGTCGAGCAGCACATTCACCGCCTGTCGGTGCTGGTCGGCCAGCCGCCGACGCTGCTCGGCGAACTGCTGCGACCGGTCGATACACTGCCCGAGCTGCCGCGCCTGGTGAAGATCGGTGAGCCCGCACAGCTGCTGCGTCGGCGCCCCGACATCGTCGCGGCGGAGCGCCGCCTCGCCGCCGCAACCGCCGACATCGGCGTCGCCCAGGCCGACTGGTTCCCGCGCGTCAGTTTCACCGGCGAACTGGGCTTTGCCGCGCGCAGCGGCGGTCGCCTCGGTGACGGCGATACGACCACCTATCGCTACGGTCCGGGTATCTCCTGGTCGATCCTCGATTTCGGCCATCTGCGTGCACGGGTTGCGGAGAGCGAGGCGATGGCGCGCGGCTCGCTGGCAAGTTACGAGCAGGTGGTGCTGCGCGCGCTGGAGGAGACCGAAAGTGCGCTGGTGCAGTATGGCGCCGAGCGCGAGCGGCTCGATCACCTGCAGGTCAGCGTCGCCGCCAACGCGCGCGCGGCGGAGCTGGCGCACCTGCGTTTCGACAGTGGCAGTGCGGACTTTCTCGAAGTGCTGGATGTCGAGCGCGCCCAGCTGGAGTCGGACGCACTGTTGTCGCGGTCGCGCACCGCTGCCGCCACCGGGTTGATTGCGGTTTACAAGGCACTTGGCGGCGGCTGGGAGACCGCCGAAGCGGTGACGGATCAAACGGCGGCGCTCGGCGAGCCCTGATCACCGAGGGTAAATTGACGGCGGTGGTTAACACCGTAAACTGTTGGCGCCCACCACGGAGTCGCCGATGCCCGCCCCGCTCACTGCCCAACAGATCGCCGAGTTTCGCCAGCGCGTCTGCCTGATCGCCGCACGCCAGTTCGCCGAGCGCGGCATCGAGCGCGTGTCGATGCGCAGCCTGGCCGAGGATCTCGGCTGCAGCGCCACGGCGCTCTACAGTTATTTCAAGAACAAGGTCGAAATTTTTGCGCACGCACGCGCGGCGGCGCTGAACCGCCTCTCCGATCGGCTCGAACAGGCCAGTGATTCCACCGACGATCCGTGGCAACGCTCGCGTGCGATCGGCGACGCCTACCTCGACTTCGCCCGCACCGAACCGGAGAGCTATCGCCTCGTGTTCGCGCTGGAGCAGCCCGACCCGAACGGTTTTCCGGAGCTGGCGCTTGCCGAAGCGCGCTCCAACCGCAACCTGCGCGCCTACTGCGAACAGATGGTGGCCGACGGTCTGCTCGACGGCGACCCGAATGTGCTGGCGCATCTGTTCTGGGCCGGTATGCACGGTCTGATCGTACTGCAGATGGCCGGCAAGCTCGGCGCCGACAGTCCGCCGTTCGAGACATTGCGGCACGAGATGGTGCGGCTGATCACGCGCGGGGCGCGGCCGGAATAACTCGGCCATTTCGCACGAACAATCGTAGGGGCTACAAACAGGCCGCGTCAGTTCTGCACTCGCTCCCAGAGCAGCGAGGCGAGCGGTCCGGCGCTGCGCTCGCGATGCCGAAACAGAAAGAACGGATGACTGCTGCGCGGGCCGATGCCGTGATAGGTAATCGTGCGCAGCACCGCCGCTTGAAGATGGGGTGCGGCCAGAGCGGCCGGCACCGAGCCCCAGCCGCTGCCGGCGACGATGGCGGCCAGCTTGGTCGGGTGGTCGCCGACGCGCCAGTAACGGTGCCCCTCGACAACGCCGTAGCTGGCCGACGGTTCATCGAAGTCCGCGACGAGAATCTGCGGCAGTGACGCCAGATCCTGCTCCACGGTTGATGTCACCTTTGACGCGCTGACGACGTTGACGAACTCGACGTCGCCGAGCGCTTTGCGATCGAGCGCCATGGCGTGGCGCGGCGGCGGCTCGCCGAGCGCGATGGCGAGATCGGCCTGCTCCTCGGCCAGCCAGCGCAGCGGCGCATCGCCTTCGCCGCGCCGCAGCTCCAGCACGGTATCGGGAAAATGCGTCGACGCGCCGATGACCAGCGGCATCCAGTCCTCGTTCGGAATGGCGCCGTGCACGGCGATGCGAAGCCGGGCCTCGTTGTCGCGCGCCAGCACGTCGGCAAAACCCTGCAGCTCCTTCGCCTGCGCGACCGCGACGCGGGCGCGCTTCAGGAAAAGCTCGCCGCGCTCGGTCAGGCGGGCGCGATAACCGGAGCGGTCGAGCAGCGCGAAGCCAACGGCCTGCTCCAGCCGCTGAATCGCCTGGCTGATGGCGGGCTGTGTTCGCGCCAGCAGCGTGGCCGCGTGACGAACCGAACCGGCATCGGCGACGGTGACGAAAATCATCAGATCGTGAGTCGACAGCACCCGGCGCTCCCATTTTTCGATGACGACGTTGCGATAACGATGAAAGGCGCTGCTTATCGACAGCGCAAGAATTATCGATTATCCATCCGCGAACGCGCTGGCTAGCATCCCGCCCTGTCACCAGACAGTGCCTGACGATGATAGGGAGCGACCATGCGTTCGGAAAGATGCGGTTACACCGTTCAATTTACAGTCTCCGGCCCGCGGGAAAAACTGCTGCGACTGCTGCTCGTGTGTCAATTGATGATCGGTGCCAGCGCCGCCGCGATGGCTTCGGCAACCGCGAGCGCGACCGGTGTCGCCGATGCGGCGGATCGCGTGCGCTACCGGAGCATCGACGTTGACGGTGTGAACATCTTCTATCGCGAAGCTGGTGATGCCTCCCGCCCTACCCTGCTGCTGCTGCACGGGTTCAGCGCGTCGTCGCACATGTTTCGCGATCTGTTGCCGCTGCTGTCGGACCGTTTTCATCTGGTCGCGCCGGACTACCCGGGATTCGGCTACAGCGATGCGCCGTCGCCGGCGCTGTTCGAACCGACGTTCGAGCAGCTGGAAGTGCTGATGTCGAGGTTCGTGCGGGCGCTCGGTCTGAAATCCTTCGTGCTGTACCTGCAGGATTTCGGTGGTCCGGTCGGATTGCGCATGGCGGTGAAGCATCCCGAATGGATCGACGGGCTGATCGTCCAGAATGCCAATGCCTACAAGGAGGGTTTGCCGCCGCAACAGGCCGCAAATGGCGCTGGTGCGAAAACATCAGATCAGGTGGTCAATCCGGCATTCATCCGCTTCCTCTATCAGGACGGTGCCCGCAACGTCGCCGGCCTGAACCCCGATGCCTGGACCGTCGACATCGCCGCGCTGCAGCGGCCGGGTGCCCACGCGATCCAGGCGGCGCTGATCGACGACTACCACAACAATCTGGCCGAGTACGCGACATGGCAGGCCTGGTTCAGGGAGCATCAGCCCAGAACGCTGGTGGTCTGGGGCCGCAAAGATCGCGCCTTTCCGCCCGCCGCCGCCGAAGCCTTTCGCCGCGACCTGCGCAGCGTGGAGGTGCACTACTTCGACACGGGGCACTTTGCGCTGGAAGAGGATTCCGCAGGGATCGCGCGCGCGATCAAAGACGCTTTTTGAGCGATGGCCAGCCTGAATGAAAGGGCTTGCTCGCTAAGCGCCGATATCAGACCACACGGCAAACTCGTTGCCGCTGGGCTCCGTGAAGTGAAAGCGACGACCACCGGGAAACGGGAAAATGGGCTTCACGATCTTGCCGCCGGCACGTTCCACCCTGGCGAGAGTGCCTTCGAGATCATTGCTGTAGAACACCAGCAGCGCGGCGCCATTTTCCGTCGATGAATGAGCATCGGCCTTGAAAAACCCGCCATCCAGTCCCTGATTCGAGAACGCCGTGTACTCCGGGCCGTAATCGACAAAAGACCAGCCGAACGCCTTTTCGAAAAATGCTTTGGTGCTCGCCAGATCCCTTGAAGGGAGTTCCACGTAGTTGAGTTTTTCGTGTTCGTTCATGGGTTGCTCTCCTTGTCAGATCATGTGTTGGTTATGACGGCTCCGGCCCCCGATAAATCTGATGCAAGGCCGCCAGATACTCCCCCAGTTCATACCCCAGCTTTTCCGACACCTTGCCGCAGCGCTCCAGCAATTGCTTCTGGCTGACCTTGTTCTGTTTGCGCGAGGCAAACAGCAGCCAGTTGCCGGTGGAGACTTCGCAGGCATGTATCTCGGCGAAGTGATCGGCAATCAGCCGGAACGCATTGCTCTCCTCGTAGTGCTCTTCCCAGCAGTTGATCACCAGCCAGCCCTTGTCGTCGAGCAGCTGCGCGCAGGCGGCGATGAAGCTGAGGTCGAAGGCGCGCGGCTCCATCTCCTCGGCGGTGTAGAGATCGCACAGGATCAGGTCGGTGCCGCGAAAGGTGCGCTTCTGCGGGTTTTTCAGCACCTTCTTCAAAAGATAGTTGCAGGCATCGGCGGTGATCAGTTCGAGGCGCGGGCTCTGCGGCAGTTCGAAGAAGCGCTGCGCCACGTCGATCACGGCCGGTCGCAGTTCGATCGCGCGCAGCGTCATCGATTTGTAGGCGCGGTGCAGCGCCGTGGCGAGCGAGCCGGCGCCGAGACCGAGAATCAACACATCACTGGGGCGACCGTACAGCAGCGGCAGCAGCATGGCGCGGATGTAGTCGAGTGGTGGCACATGCGGTGCCGATCTGGTCATGCAGCTCTGTTCGTCGCCGTCGCCGAATGAGAGGAAGCGCTCGTCGCCGCGATCGAACACTTCGATGACGCCCCAGGCATCGGCTTCGCTGTGAATCTTCTTCTTTCTGGTCATTGCCTTCTCAGCCATCGCTGCGCGCGGCGTAGCGCTGTGCCAGCAGTGTGCAGACCACCAGCTGGGTCTGGTGGTAGAGGATCAGCGGCAGGATGATCAGGCCGAGGCCGGGATGACCGGCGAACAGGATCTGCGCGATCGGCACGCCGTTGGCGAGGCTCTTCTGCGAGCCGCAGAACTGCATGGTGACGGTGTCGGCAGTACTGAAGTGAAAGCGGCGACCGAACCCGCGCATCGCTGCCAGCGCGACGACCAGCAGCAATGACACCAGCGCAAACAGCGCCAGCAGCTGCAGTGCGCTCTGTTGCTGCCAGATGCCGCCGACCACGCTGTCGCAGAACGAGGCGAAGATGATCAGCACGATGATGGTGCGGTCGAGGCGCGTCACCCATTTCTTGTGGCGCGTCATCGGGGCGATCAGCAGTGGCCGCAACAGTTGCCCTAGCGCAAACGGCAGCAGCAGCGTCCTGAAGATGTCGAGCATCGCATCGAGCAGGTCGATCTGGTACTGCATCGATGCGGCGACCAGGCCGATCAGCAGCGGTGTCACCACCATGCCGATCAGGCCGGACAGTGTGGCGTTGAAGATGGCGGCGGGCACGTTGCCGCGCGCCATGCCGGTCAGTGCCACCGACGACGAGATGGTCGACGAGATCGCGCAGAGGAAAAACAGGCCGAGCCGCAGGTCGGGGGCGAACAGCGGCGCATCGCTCGTGGTGAATGCCGTGCCGAAGTAGAGCGCGAAGCCGAGCAGTGGAAACAGGACGAACGTGGTGCTCTGGATCACCGCATGCAGGCACCAGTTGCGCAGCCCGCTTTTCAGCGCGGTGCGCGACATGCCGGCACCGTGGAAGAAGAAGATGAGGCTGATACCCCACGCCGTGATCTGCGCCAGATGCAGCGGGCCGTCGCGTGCGCCAAGTTCCGGGATGACGAAGGCGAGAGCGATGGCGCCGGCCATCGCCAGCAGGAAACCGTCGATTTTCAATCAAAAAACTCCGCTGGGCGCGCTGATGTTGTCGCAGCGCCGGTTCAATGATGTTGGTGCAATCAATCGTACTGGTCGAGCCACGCTTCGATGGCGGCGACCGGCTGCGGCCGGCTGATGTGGAAACCCTGCGCCAGGTCGCAACCCATGTCGCGCAGCTGTTCCAGCGTGCCGGCATCCTCGACCCCCTCCGCCACCACCTGCAGGTTCAGGTTGTGGGCCAGCGCGATGGTGGAGCGGACGATGACGGCGTCGGCTTCGCTGCGCGCCATGTCGTGGACGAAGGTGCGGTCGATTTTCAGCGCGTGGATCGGCAACTGCTTCAAGTAGCCAAGCGACGAGTAGCCGGTGCCGAAGTCGTCGATCGACAGGCGCACGCCGAGCGCGGCGATGCGGCGCAGCAGCTGGGCCGCGCCGTGCGGGTCGTGCATCAGCGAGGTCTCGGTGATCTCCAGTTCGAGCAGCGTCGGGTCGGCGCCGCTCTCCACCAGCAGCCCTTGCAGGCGCTCGAAGAAATCGGCCTGCGCCAGGTTGCGGGCCGACAGGTTGACGGCGATCGCCGCCGGCAGGCCAACGGCCAGCCAGCGCCGCTGCTGCTGCAGGCTTTGCCGCAGCACCTCGTAGGTCAGCGCGTGGATGGCGTCGCTGATCTCGGCGAACTGCATGAAGGCACCGGGCGGCAGCAACCCGAGGCGGGGGTGTTGCCAGCGCACCAGCGCCTCGTAGCCGATGACACGGTTCTGCCGCAGCGCGATCTTCGGCTGGTAGTGCAGCACCAGGCCGCCGTCGCCGATGGCGTCGTTCAGTTCGGCGATCAGCGCCAGCCGCTCCGGCGAGTTGGTGTCGAGTTCGGCATCGTAGTCGGCCACGCCGAGGCCGTTGCGCTTGGCGCTGTACATCGCCACGTCGGCGGCGCGCAGCAGTTCGTGACTGTTGTTGCCATGCTCGGGTGAGCAGGCGATACCGATGCTGGCGCCGATCTGCAGCGCCATGCCGTCGACGTCGAACGGCGTGGCCATGGCGCGCTGCAAGGTGCGTGCGATCTCGACCGCTTCGCCCGGCAGCACGTCTGGCAACAACACGGCGAACTCGTCGCCACCGAGTCGGCACAGCAGGTGTGGCCGCGCGCCGAGCGTTTCGCGCAGGCGCGGGCCGACATGGCAGAGCAGGCGGTCGCCGATCGGATGGCCGAGCGCGTCGTTGACCTCCTTGAAGCGGTCGAGGTCGAGCAGCATCAGTGCCAGCGGATGGTTGGCGTCGAGCGCGGTTTGCAGTTCGCGGTGCAGCAGGCTGCGGTTCGACAGGTCGGTCAGGCTGTCGTGGTCGGCGCGGTATTCGAGCTCGCGCAGGTGGTGCAGGTTGGCCAGCGCCAGTGTCAGTGTGTTGTTGAACGCCTGCAGATCGTCCTCTTCGATCTGGCTGGCCTGGGTCGGGTCGCTGAGGCCGATGGAGATACAGCCCAGGACTTCATCGCCGTCGGTCTGCGTCATCACGATGAATCTGCGCAGGCCGAGTTGCCATGCTGCATCGCGCGGTTCCTGCAGCTGCGGCAGCTCCTGGCTCAGCTCCAGGTAGGCGATCCGGCCCACCAGGTAGTCGGGCAAGGTGTCGGCGTCGACGTCGATGGGCGCCATCCTTCCTGCGAGTTCGCCATATTCGGCCAGCTGTACCAGGCGTCCGTTTTCACAATAGGCGAAGCGGAAAACCTGTGCCGGGATTCCCTCGCTGAGCATCGCCAGCGCGGTTTCGGCGATCTGTCGCGCGTCCCGTTGCTGATGCAACTTCTGGGAGAGACGGTTGAGCCAGCTGACGCGTTGGTAGCTGTGCGCCAGCGCTTCTTCGGCAAGGCGGCGGGCGCTGACGTCGCGCACGGCGGCGAGCAGTACCACCTCGTCGTCGAGCACGATGCAGTTCAGTGTCACCTCGGCGGTGAAGGTGGAGCCGTCGGCCTGCAGATGCAGCCACTCGAAGTGTTGGCGTGTGCCGCCGAGCGCGGCCTCGATGCGCTGCCGTGCATGTTCGGTCGACGGCTGGCCGTCGAGTTGCAGCGGCGGTGACAAATCCATCGGTGTCGACTGCAGGATCCGCTCGCGCGGGTAGCCGAACATTGCTTCGCTGGCCTGGTTGCAGTCGATGAAGCGGTCGCCGCGCATCAGCAGGATGGCGTCGCCCGAGTTTTCGAACAGGGCGCGGTAATGCTGCTCGTTCTGTTGCAGCTGGCGGCGGGAGTCGCGCTCGGCGGTGATGTCGCTGAAGGCACCGAGTGCGCCGAGCGGCAGCCCCATCTCGTCGCGCTCGACCACCCAGCGATAGGCGACCCAGCGCGAGTGGGTGCCGCTCAAACGGCAGTCGCTGCGTACGCGCAGTGAGTGGGCGTCGCCGCCCAGGGCGATCAGCAGGTCGTCGAAGACACGCGCGCGCTCCTCCGGTGCCAGTGCGTCGAGCCAGCCGCGTCCCGCCGACTGTGCCGGCGTGCGCCCGCTCAGCTCGCACCAGTGCGGGTTGACGTAGGTGGCATTGCCCTCGCTGTCGGTGCGCACGATGCCGATCGGCAGGTGGTCACCCATGAAACGCAGCCGCTGTTCGCTGGCGCGCATGGCGTCGTAGCCAAGCAGCTGCGACAGCAGGTCGGCGATCGAGGTGATGAAGCCGAGTTCGACCGGACTCCAGGCGCGCGGGTCGCCGACGTGTTCGATGCAGAGCACCCCCCAAAGCTGCGCACCGCAGCGCAGCGGCGCGTCGAGCATGGCGCCGATGTTGTTCGGCACGCCGTAGCAGGCGTGCAGTTCAACGGTGCGGGGGTCGCTGGCGAGGTCGGCGACGTCGATGATGCGGGCCTGGTGCAGCTGATCGAAGTAGTGGGGGAAGTCGGCCTGCGCGATCTCGATACCGTGGCTGAAGCCATTGCTGTCGAGGTCGTAGAGCTGGCGCAGGGTGATGCTGTGGCGGTCGTCGCTGTAACACCAGGCGCCGACCCGCGCCACCGTCATCGCTTCGCTGACGCTGCGGGCGACCAGCTGCAGCGCGTTGTCGAGCGATGTGCTCCACAGCGACCAGTCGCGCGCCAGCGCCAGATAGCAGCGATTGAGTGGGTGATCGGCCGGCGCGGCGGGAATGGCCGGCTTGAGACGGGACATGCGGAGTGGGCTCCGAAGCGTGGCGATCCGGCCTGAGGTCGTCGCCTGTGCGTCGGCCCCTGTTCATGGCCCGGCGGCGTGAAGGCCGCCCGGCATGGCAATCAACTATAGACGCTCATGCGCGCGCGCCGCCAGATTCGCCCGCCGGTCCGGTCGCGGCGGCGTTCATGGCAGCGTCCATCGCCGCCACTTCGGCCTCGATCCACTGCTTGACCTGCTCGGTCAGCTCGCGGCTGTTGCCGCCGCGGGTGTCGATCGGCGCGCCGAACACCACCTGCACGGTGCCGGGGAATTTCAGGAAGCGCCGTGCCGGCCAGAAGCGACCGGCGTTGTGCGCCACCGGCACGATCGGCACGCCGCCGCGGCAGGCCAGCTCGGCGCCGCTGCGGGCGTAGTTGCCGACCTCGCCGGGCGGCGTGCGTGTCCCTTCGGGGAAGATCATCACGCTGCGCCCCTGCCGCAGTCGCTGCAGCCCCTGCTCCTGAATCGAGCGCAGCGCCTGCTTGGGGTTGGTGCGGTCGATGGCGATCGGCTCCAGCAGCTTCAGCCCCCAGCCGAAGAACGGCACGCTGAGCAGCTCTTTCTTCAATACGGTGGCGACCGGTGTTTTCGCCACCTGCAGGAAGTAGGTCTCCCATTGGCTCTGGTGCTTGGAGAGCAGCACGCAGGGGCCGGCCGGCAGATTTTCCCGGCCGCGCACTTCGAAGCGGACACCGCAGGTGATCCACAGCCAGTACAGCGTGAAATGGTTCCACAACCCGAGATACCAGACGCGCGCGCGCAGCGGCAGCCAGCTGGTGAAGAGGATGCCGGTGACGCTGAACCAGCTGGTCGCCAGTGCGTAGGGACCGTAGAACAGCGCGGCGCGCAGCGTGAGCAGCAGGTTTTGCATCACTTGGCCGGCGCCAGCAGCGAGATGTCCGCCACTTCGAGGAATAGCCCGCGCAGCATCGACAGCAGTGCCAGTCGGTTGTTGCGCAGCGCTTCGTCGTCGACCATCACCATCACGTCGTCGAAGAATTTATCGACCGACGCGCGCAAGCCCGCCAGCTGCTCCAGCCCTTCGCGGTAGCGGCGTTGCGCCAGCAGCGGCATCGCCTTCTGCGCCAGCTCGCAGATCTGCATGCCGAGCGCCATTTCGGCCGGCTCTTTCAGCAGTTTCATGTCGAGGGGCGGCAGCGCGGCATCACCCTGCTTTGCCAGCAGGTTGGAGACACGTTTGTTGGCGGCAGCCAGCGCCTGTGCTTCCGGCAGCTGCGAGAAGCTGTGCACGGCGTGTACGCGCTGGTTGATATCGAGCGGATTGCTGAGATTCTTGGCGGCGACGGCGAAGAACACTTCGACCGGAATTTTCTCGTCTTCGAACCATGCGCGGAAACGCTCGATCATGTAACCGAGCACGTCGTCGACCAGTTTCGCGTTGCCGGCCAGTGCCGGGTTCTGTTGTGCGTAGCCCGCCTGTGCCTGCGTCAGCGCATCGCGCAGATCGATATCGAAACCCTTCTCGACGATCAGGCGCAATACACCCAATGCGGCACGGCGCAGCGCGAACGGATCTTTCGAACCGGTCGGCGGCTGGCCGATGCCGAAGATGCCGACCAGCGTATCGAGACGGTCGGCCAGTGCCACGGCTACGCCGGTGTTCGTGTGTGGCAACTCATCGCCGGCGAAGCGCGGCTGGTAGTGCTCGCGCAAGGCTTCGGCCACCTCTTCCGGTTCGCCTTCATGTTTCGCGTAATAGCAGCCGGCGATCCCCTGCATGTCGTCGAACTCGCCGACCATCGCGCTGACCAGATCGGCCTTGCACAGCGCGCCGGCGCGCGCTGCCCACTCGGCGTTGCCGCCGATGCGTTGCGCGATCCACGCTGCGAGCTGGGCGATGCGTTCGGTCTTGTCGTAAACGGTGCCGAGCTTTTCCTGAAACACGACGCTCTTCAGTTTCTCGCGGCGCTTGGTCTGCGGCGTCTTCAGGTCGGTCTCGAAGAAAAACGCCGCGTCGGACAGGCGCGGACGAATGACGCGCTCGTTGCCGGCGATCACCTGCTGCGGATCGCTGCTCTGAATGTTGGAAACCGTGATGAAGTGCGGCAGCAGTTTTCCATTGGCGTCGACGACGTGGAAATACTTCTGGTGCTCCTTCATCGACGAGATCAGAGCCTCTTGCGGCACAGCGAGGAAACGCTGTTCGAACGAGCCGCTGAGCGCCACCGGCCACTCGACCAGCCCGGTCACCTCGTCGAGCAGGTTCTCGTCGATGACGGCGACACCGTTCAGTTTCCTCCCTTCTGCCTCGACCTGCGCACGAATGCGACCGCGACGCTCGTTGAAATCGGCGATGACAAACGCTTCGTTTTCCAGCGTCAGCTGGTAGTCGTCAGCGGATTTCAGCGCGAACGAACGGTTGGCGTGAAAGCGGTGACCGCGCGTGTCGCGCCCAGATTTCACATCGAGGATTTCGCAGTCGATGACGTCGTTGCCGTAGAGCATCACCAGCCAGTGCACCGGCCGCACGAACTCGGCGCGGCGTGCGCCCCAGCGCATCCGTTTCGGAATCGGCAGCGCGTTCAGTGCGTCGGAAACGATCTGCGGCAGCAGTTCGGTTGAAGCCTTGCCCGCTTGCGTGGCGCGATAGACCAGACGTTCGCCCTTGTCGGTGTCGACGCGGCCCAGCTGTGCGAATTCGACGCCGCAGCTCTTGGCGAAACCTTCGGCGGCCTTGGTCGGGTTGCCGTCCGGGCCGAAGGCGTTGGCGACATTGGGGCCGAGCTTTTCGATCTGCTGATCGGACTGACGCGCTTCCAGCGCTTCGACCAGAACCGCGAGACGGCGCGGCGCGGCGAACGGATGCAGACGGCCGAAACCGATATTGGCGGCGCGCAGGCCGGCTTCGATACCGCTGCGGAAACTGTCGTGCAGGGCTTTCAGTGCTTTCGGTGGCAGCTCTTCGGTGCCGATCTCAACGAGGAACGAGGACGACATTCAGGCTGCTCCCTTCTCGGATTTTTTCTGTTGTTCGAGCTTGATCATTTCGTCGCGCAATGCAGCAGGCGCCAGCGGGAAGCCGAGCGCGAGGCGCGCATCGAAGTAGGCCTGCGCCACGGCACGTGCCAGTGCGCGCACGCGCAGGATGAAGCGCTGGCGCTCGGTGACCGAGATCGCCTTGCGCGCGTCGAGCAGGTTGAACGAGTGCGACGCCTTCATGACCATTTCGTAGGCCGGCAGCGGCAGACCTTTGGCGATCAGCTTCTGGCTTTCCGATTCGTAGTAGTCGAACAGGTCGAACAGCTTTTCGACGTTGGCCTCTTCGAAGTTGTAACGCGACATCTCCACTTCGTTCTGATGGAACACATCGCCGTAGGTGACGTCACCTTGCGGCCCGCGCGCCCAGATCAGGTCGTAGACGCTGTTGACCCCCTGGATGTACATGGCGAGGCGTTCGAGGCCGTAGGTGATCTCGCCGGTGACCGGATAGCACTCGATGCCGCCGACCTGCTGGAAGTAGGTGAATTGCGTGACTTCCATGCCGTTCAGCCACACCTCCCAGCCGAGCCCCCACGCGCCGAGCGTCGGCGACTCCCAGTTGTCCTCGACGAAACGGATGTCGTGCACCAGCGGATCGAAGCCGAGCCGTTTCAGCGATTCGAGATAGAGGTCGAGGATGTTGTCCGGCGACGGCTTCATCACCACCTGGAACTGGTAGTAGTGCTGCAGCCGGTTCGGGTTTTCGCCGTAGCGGCCATCGGCCGGGCGACGGCTCGGCTGCACGTAGGCGGCGTTCCAGTTCTCGGGGCCGATCGCGCGCAGGAAGGTGCCGGGGTGGAAGGTGCCGGCGCCCACTTCCATGTCGAGCGGTTGCAGTACCACGCAGCCCTGTTCGGCCCAGAACTGCTGCAGGGCGAGGATCAAGCCCTGAAAAGTGGAGATATCGGGTGTGCTCACGGAGCCTGCTTCCTGTGTCGGATCGGCGGTGCGCCCTTCGCCTGCGGAAGAGACGGGCGGCGCGCGGAAAACAAAGGCGGCGATTATACCCGCGCCGTCCGGCCCCGACAGCGCCGCCGGGTATGGCGGGAATGCGCTGTTACAATGCCGCCCTCTCGTGACCGGTACAGGCGCCCCGCTGTTGAGCGAAACCCCCTCCCCGTCCCCCGCTGCCGACGACGATGCGCTGCCGCGCGGGCTGGTGGCGCTGCTGCCGCTGTTCGGCCGACTGCCGCTGGTACTGCTGCTGCCGCTCGGTGCCACCATCGGCTGGTTGATGTGGCTGCTGCGCACCCGCGCCCGCTCCACCACCGAGATCAATCTGGCGCGCTGCCTGCCCGAGTTCAGCGAGGGCGAGCGCGCGCGGCTGGTGCGTCGGCGCCTGGTCGAGTTCGGGCGCAACGCGCTGGCCATGCTGCATGTCTGGTTTGCGCCACCATCGCGCGCGTTGGCGCTGATCCGGCGGGTCGACGGCGCCCACCTGATCGACGAGGCGCTGGCGGCGGGTCGCGGTGTTGTCGTGCTCGGGCCACACACCGGCAACTGGGAGCTGGCGGGGCGCTACCTCAGCCGTTACGGCACCACCATGATGTACCTGCCGAACCGCAACAATCCCGAACTCGATGCGCTGGTGAAGCGGGTGCGCGAGCAGGATGGCGCGACGCTGGTGCCGGCCGATGCCAGCGGTGTGCGCGCCTTGTTGAGGGTGCTGAAGTCGGGAGGAGTCATCGGCGTGTTGCCGGACCAGGAACCGAAGCAGGCGGGCGCCGAGTTCGCGCCGTTCTTCGGCACGCCGGCGCTGACGATGACGCTGATCTCGAACCTGGTGCAGCGCACCGGCGCGCGCGCGGTGACGATCTCGGCGCTGCGCGAAGGGCGCGGCTACCGGCTGCTGATCCGCGAGGCCGACCCGCTGCTCTACAGCGCTGATCTGGCCGAATCGCTCGACGGCCTCAACCGCTCGGTCGAAGCCTGTGCCCGCGATGATCTGGCGCAATACCAGTGGGAGTACAAGCGTTTCCGCCACCAGCCGCCGGGTGTGGCGCGGCCCTATCCGTGACGCGGTCTATCCGTGAAGAGAGCGGCGCAGATCAGTTGAGTTTGTTCGGCGGCTCGACCGGGCGCAGCTGCTGGCGCGTGGCGCTGAGGTCGGCGCGGTAGGACTTCAACCACAGCTCGAACTGCTCGGCCGGCAGCGGCCGCGAATAGTAGAAGCCCTGCGCGATGTGGCCGCCGCGCTGGCGCAGGAACTCGGCCTGCGTCGCCGTCTCCACCCCCTCGCCGATCACCTCCATGCCGAGGCTGTGTGCCATCGCGATGATGGCGCGCACCAGCGCCGTCGCCTCCGGCTTGGTCTCGACATCCTGGATGAAGCTGCGGTCGACCTTCAGCGTGTCGAAGTCGTAGCGGCGCAGGTAGGAGAGCGACGAATAGCCGGTGCCGAAGTCGTCCAGCGACAGCCGCACGCCGAGCTTCTTCAACCGTTCCAGCGCGCGCCGCGTCTGCGGCGCCTCGCCGAGCAGCAGCCCCTCGGTCAGCTCCAGCTCCAGCACGGTCGGGTCGAGGCCGGTGTTGCCGAGCGCCTTTTCCACCGCGTTGACGATGCTGGAGCCGACGAACTGGCGGGTGGAGATGTTGACGGCGATGCGGAACGGCTGGCCGTCGCGCTGCCACAGCGCCGCCTGCCGGCACGCCTCGAACAGCAGCCACTGCCCGATCGGCAGGATCAGCCCGCTCTCCTCGGCCACCGGGATGAAGCGGTCGGGCGTCACCGCGCCCAGCTCCGGGTTGTTCCAGCGCAGCAGCACCTCGGCGCCGATGACGCGGTCGGTCACCAGCTCGATCAGCGGCTGGTAGTAGAGCTGCAGTTCGCCGCGTTTGACCGCATGGCGCAGCTGCGTCTCGATGTTGAAGCGCTCCAGCGCGACGCGGTTCATCTCCGGCGTGAAGAAGTAGTAGGTGTTCTGCCCCTGCTGCTTGGCGGTGTGCATCGCCGTCTCGGCATTGCGCAGCAGTTCGGCGCTGGTGCCGCCATCGTTCGGGTAGACGGTGACGCCGACGCTGGCGGTGACATTGAGCTCGCGGTCGTCGACGAAGAAGGGTTTGTCGATCTCGTCGATCACCTTGTTGGCGACGATCGTCGCATCGCTGCCGCTGCGCTGGTTGACCAGGATGATCAGGAACTCGTCGCCGCCGAGCCGTGCCACCGTGTCCTCGTCGCGCACGCAGAGCTGCAGTCGCTTGGCCGCCTCCTGCAGCAGGTCGTCGCCGTACTGATGGCCGAGGGTGTCGTTGATCATCTTGAAGCGGTCGAGGTCGACCAGCAGCAGCGTGATCGAGCGGTTGTGGCGTTCGGCGCTGTTGATCGCCTGCTGCAGGCGGTCGATCGCCAGCGCGCGGTTGGGCAGCGTGGTCAGGCGGTCGTAGTTGGCCTGGCGGAACAGGTGCTCGCGATAGGCGACGCGATCGGAAATGTCCTCCATCAGCCCCATGATGTGCTGCAGCCGGCCGTTGCGGTCGACGATCGGGCTGAGGCTGGCGTCGGTGAAGGCGGTGCCGCCGCGACGGCGCTGGAAGGTCAGCTCGCCGTGCCAGGTCTCGCCGCGCGACAGCGTCTGCACGATCTCCTCCTGTTGCGCGCGCGGCAGCTTGTTGCCGAGCAGCGGCAGCAGGCGCTGGCCGAGCAGCTGCTCGCGCGCGTAGTCGGCGGACTCGCAGAACTTGGGGTTGGCGTACTCGATCTCCCAGTCGGCGGTCATGATGGTGACGCCGGCCGGGCTCTGCTCGACCGCCTGCGACAGCTTCTCCAGCTCGCGTTCAGCCAGCTGGCGGGCGAAATTCTCGTGGTGGTAGAGGTGGGAGCGGCGCAGGTAGGAGTAGCAGAGCAGCACCGTCATCAGCAGCGCGCCGACCAGCAGCGGAACGGCGATGGCGCCATCGAGGGGCAGCGCATCGAACATGCCGCTGAAGGCGAGCAGCGCCGCGGTGACGGAGGCCACCACGAGGTAGATCGCCAACTCGTGTTCGGGCTTGAAATGCCGCATGAAGTGCCAGTCTGTTTTTAGGGCCGCTTGAGCAGCTCGTTACCCCGGAGTTGAACGGCGCGGCGCAGTTTGGGCAGGCGTACAGCTGACCTGCGACCGACATCAAAACCGGGTTATTGAGCATCAAGTTAAGTCGACAGTAAAACTGCGTGACACCAGCGATGACGATTCTGAGAACTGTGTCCCAATAGCGCGCCACCAAAGGAAAAATTGATCTCGCGGCTCAAGTCTCTCCCAGGGCGACCAGGGGGAGCGCCGCAGGGGTGGAAGGATCGAGCCCACCCCCCCGGCCGGCCTCCACCGCGCCAGTCTTTCTTCTGTAAAACAAATGCCGCACAATCGATCGCGCTGGTGCGGAAGGGACTGAATGCTGTGGAGGCCGAGGCAGGCTCGAGGCGGGTTCATTGATCGTGCTGGAAATAAAGTAATAACAACCCCGGCAGCAGATTGATGGCCACGATAGATCTGTCATGAAAAAAATACTCACTGTCTTCGGCACCCGTCCGGAGGCGATAAAAATGGCGCCGGTGGCGCTTGGGGTTGCTGCCTCTGCGGATTTGCAGGCAGAAATCTGTATCACCGCCCAGCATCGGCAGATGCTGGATCAGGTGATGAATATCTTTGCCATCACGGCCGATTACGACCTCGACCTGATGAAACCCGGCCAGGATCTGTTTGACATCACCTCGCGAGTGCTGCTCGGCATGCGCCAGGTGTTGCGAACGGCCAGGCCGGATGTCGTCATCGTTCACGGCGACACCACAACCTGTTTCGCCGCTGCCCTGGCCGCGTTCTACGAAGGCATTGCCGTGGCGCACGTCGAAGCCGGCCTGCGCACCGGTGATCTGAAGGCGCCCTTTCCCGAAGAGGCGAACCGATCGCTGGTCGGCCGGCTGGCCAGCTATCACTTCGCGCCGACGGAAACTGCCCGGCAGAACCTGATCAGGGAAAACGTCGACCCCGCGACCATCTTCGTGACCGGAAACACGGTCATCGATGCCCTGCTGATGGTTCGTGACAAGGCCCAGGACGTTCCCGAAGCACATTGGAAGAACCATTTTGGCGAGGACGTTTACCACCAGATCCTCGATGAGGGTCGAAAGCTGATATTGATCACCGGCCATCGCAGAGAGAACTTTGGCCAGGGTTTCGTCGATCTTTGCGGTGCCATCAGGACGCTGGCGCAATCACATCCGGACTGGGTCCTGGTCTATCCCGTGCATCTGAACCCGAATGTGCAGAAGCCGGTCAACGAAATTCTGTCGGGTCTGGACAACGTGCATTTGATCCAGCCTCAGGAATACCTGCCTTTCGTCTGGTTGATGAATCAGAGCGATCTGATCCTTACCGACTCCGGCGGCATTCAGGAGGAAGGCCCCTCTCTCGGCAAGCCTGTGCTGGTCATGCGCAATGTCACCGAGCGTCCCGAAGCGGTCGATGCGGGAACCGTGCGGCTGGTTGGCACCAACAAGAAGAAAATAATCGATGGCGTCGAAGAGGTGCTGCTGAACGATGCCGTCTACAAAGGCATGTCCAGGGCCATCAATCCTTACGGAGATGGCCGGGCGACACAGCGGATAGTGGAAGTCCTTTCCAGAAAATCAATCTAAAGGCCAACAGCTGCAGAGGCGGGTATGTCCAGAGATGTCAGAAAGATATGTGTCATGGGGCTGGGGTACATTGGCTTGCCGACAGCATCCCTGCTGGGCACGAAAGGTTACCAGGTGCATGGCGTGGACATTTCCCAGACGGTAGTCGACACGATCAATGACGGTCGGATCCACATCGTGGAGCCTGATCTCGATGTATTGGTGAGATCGGCGGTTCAGGCCGGCAACCTGAAGGCGAGCCTCGAGCCCGCCGAGGCGGACATCTTCGTTATCGCCGTGCCCACGCCGTTCAAGGAGGGAAAGAAGCCGGATCTGAGTTACGTTGCCGAGGCAACGCGAAGGATTTCTCCTTATGTGAAGCCGGGAAACCTGGTCATTCTGGAGTCCACCAGCCCCGTGGGGACCACCGATGAGGTCGTGGCGGCAATCCTTGCCGAGCATGGCCACAAGGTGGGGGAAGACGTGTACGTTGCCCACTGCCCGGAGCGGGTATTGCCCGGACGCATTCTCATCGAGCTGGTGGAAAATGACCGTGTCGTCGGCGGTGTCAATGAAGTATCGACGCAAGTAGCCGTGGCCTTCTACGAAGAATTCGTCAGCGGCGAGGTGCTGCCGACCACGGCGAAAACAGCGGAGATGGTAAAACTGACCGAAAACTCCTCCCGCGATGTGCAGATAGCCTTTGCCAACGAACTCTCCATGATCTGTGAAACGGAGGGCATCAATACCTGGGAGGTGATCGCACTGGCCAATCGCCACCCGCGGGTCAATATCCTGAACCCGGGTCCCGGTGTCGGCGGTCATTGCATCGCGGTGGATCCGTGGTTCATCGTCGATCGTTCACCGCAATACTCGCGGCTCATTCGTACGGCGCGAGAGGTCAACGATGCCAAGCCCGAGTGGGTGGTGGAGCGCGTCAGGAAATGCGCGAACAAACTCAAGAGCCCGATCATCGCCTGCCTGGGCCTGGCGTTCAAGGCGGATGTCGATGACCTGCGGGAGTCGCCGGCATTCGACATCGTGAAAAGGCTCGCGGCCGACAATGTCGGTGAGCTGCTCATATGTGAGCCCAATCTGAAAGGTCACAAGGATTTCGATCTGGTCACCGTCGAAGAGGCCGTCAAGAAGGCTGACATCATCCTTTTGCTGGTCGATCACAAGAAGTTCAAGACCCTGAAGGCGGCCGATCTCGGCGAAAAAATGGTTATTGATACCAGAGGCATCATCCGGTGAAAGGATCGATTTCCCTGAGAGGGGAAAAGAGATCTGGCTGGCGGCAGTGGGTGCTTGTCGCGCCATTTCTTGCAGTATCTCTTGATGCCTGGATCAACTATTTTTTGTCAAACCACTTTGTTGTTGTCCGGGTTGGTTACTTTTCTTTGCTGGCACTGGTGATGACAGCGGTCGTTTGGGGGAGGGCCGTATTCAATATCCCGATCAAATGGCTTTTTGGTTTGGGGGTGTTGTGCCTGTCATTGCTGATAGGTGTTGTGTCGGCGCCAGATATCGGATTGAAGAGACTCTTCGAGATCGCCGGAATAATTATTTATTTCTTTTGCGGGTATACCGCATTCCGTTGGCTGACCAATCCTTTGTTGGTGCAGCGGGCTTACATATTGATAGGGATTCTTTATGTGCCGGTATGTGTAGTGGCGCTACTCAGGCTTTGGCCAAGCCTGTTTCCCGTTACTGAAGCCTTGTGGTCTCAGAGGGGGGTTCTTCAAGTGAGGCCAGAAGTGATGACGGATCAGAACTTCCAGGTCTTCTATTTGCTCCCCATTGCCCTTGCCATGACCATGCCTCTTTCACTTAACCGGGGGATGTTGCTTGGTGTCTTGTCTGTTGGTGCGTTGTATGTATTGGCACAGTTGCAAACAAGAAGTGGATTCATAAGTTTTGCTCTTGCGCTGATGCTGGGTTTGAGTGCAGCAATTAGAAACAAGAGTATGGGGCGGAAGAAGGTTGTTCTCTTACCCCTGATTGCTGTCCTGGCTACGCTATTTGCTCTTCCTGCCATTATTGAACAGGCCGGTCTCCTGATTTATCGATTCACCGGCCATGGATATGGTACTGCCTTGGGAAGGGTTGGCAGCTTTACTTACATGCTGGATAGATTGTTTGATCCTGCCTGGTGGATTCCCAGGGGGAACAAAGAGTTTCTTGATGCTACGGGAAATGTTCCGCATACAAACATGGCGGCTTTCTATTTGGAGGGAGGGCTGATTGGTTTGCTCGCCTGGTTGCAGATCATCGTGGCGCCAGCACTTGCTCTTGCTTTTAAAGTATTTAAAGGGGGGCTTGATCCTGTTGCTGTAACAGTGGGCTGTGGTGGTGTGGGCGTGCTAATTCTGCAGCTGACCCTCAATGTACCCGCCCATAGCCAGGTTTGGCTGTGGGCGGGCGGAGTTGTCGGTGTCCTGGAGCGGTTGCGCAGAGATGAGGCGAAGAGGCGGCAAAAGCTGATTCCACAGCGGGTTGTATATGAGCCTTAAAATATTGATAGGAGTCTCCTCTGCGCCGGAAAAGGCGGGTGGCATTTCCACGTATGCCAAAGAGCTGGCTCTTTACCTCAAAGAGACAGGGTGTGAGGTTCATTACGTTTGCCCTGAGTCGGCCGCGACAGATTGGTTCAAGGCGCATGGAATAATTTCATTTCCTGTTTCTGAAGTGGCGTCTCAAGTGGATGAGTGTCGAAGACTATATGAATATATAAAATTCGAGGGTTTTGATTGCATTATCAACAATGATAATGGTCCTCTTCAGGCATTGGCCCCAGTGGTTGATGCTTGCTTTTTGTCGATATGTCACATGGAGAGCAGAGCTATTGCTGCGATGGCATGTGTGAACAGCGAGTGGTGTGATTATGTCGTGTCCATCTCATATGACATGCAGGATGCCCTCGTTGAGAGGTTTGGCTTGGATCGGACCCGGGTGCCAGTCATCTTCAATGGCGTGAATCACAAAGGCTATCGTGATGTTCCAGTCAAAGGGGTGGCCAGGAGCAGCAGCCACCCGTTGAGGTGTGTGTTTTCCGGCCATTATTCGCGACACAAGGGCGGAGATATCTTCGAGAAATTTCTGTTCTCTGGCCGGGTGCCGGAAAATACAGAGTACTACTGGTACGGAGATGTTCCTGAAGCCGTTCGCAAGCGACTCCAGCAATTGTCTTTCGTAAAGCATGTTGGGCGGGTGCCGCGGGAAAAATTTCTGGAGAGGCTGGCGTCGGCGGATGTGTTGCTTTTTCCATCCCGGCAGGAAGGTTGTCCGATGTCAGTGCTGGAGGCGATGGCGCTGGGGGTGGTGCCGGTAGCTGGCAATGGGCGCGGCGCTATGCGTAATTTGATCTCGCATGGGCAGGACGGCTTTGCGTGTGATCTGCGCAAATGGACAGGGGAAGTCTCTTTGATCTTGTCTCGGCTGGAGAAAAATCGAAGCCTTCTTTCCGCCTATGGTGTGCGGGCGCGGCGTGCTTGCGAAGCAAAATTCGGCATTGAACAAACGGTTGAAGCGCTATTGTTCCTGGCGAGCAATCCAACGTTGGATCGTACAAAAAAGAAGAGGCGCACAAACGTTTTTTCATGGCACAGACCTGGTATCAGCAGGCCAGAGTACCGGCCCAGTATCAGGGAGAGAGTTAACTACCGTATGGGCTGGCTCAGGGTTGAGGGCGTGCTGGAAATTCAAGCCTGAGGCTTGGGCTCTCGGGAGAGGATGTAACGTCCTCGATCAGGATGTCGTCCACGTAAAGAATGTGGGGAGAATTCTCGGTCCGATAACGGGAGTCAAATGAAAGACCGCTGAGGTAGTTGGCGATGCCAAAGGTGAAGTGAGTGGGGCTGGTGTAGAAAAGGGAGCTGGGATCATTGCTCGCACATGTTCGGTCGTTGGTTTTGGCGATGCTGCGCTGAACCAGCTGGGATGCGGTATTGATATCAGTGACCTTGATGATTTGAGAGGCGGGTTCGTTTTCGTTCTTTTGCCATATCTGAATTGATCCGGCAGTTTGGTGAAAATGAATTTCCACGACAATTTGTATCCACTGTCGTCTTGGAATTTCTAACGGGGGCAAGCCGAGAGTGTTTTCTCGAGTGAAGAGGTGATATGAGAATGTCTGACAGCTGTCACTGTAAGCCTCCCGCACGGTTGCTACAGCCTGCAGGGGGCCGGCGTCTTGATGGCTGTTGCCCAGACGGCGAAAGCCCCAGGCTATTTTGGGGTTCTGGGCGGGCCAATATTTCTCAGAGCCATGCCGGTTGGCATCGTATCCCTTCCATTGCATTTGAACATGCCACGCGCGCCCAAAATCATCAAATCCGCTTTCTATATAGAAATACGCGCTATATCGAATAGTGCCCCCTATTTTTTGCCGAGATTTGAGTTGCTGTGTATCTGCTGACATTTTTGCGTTGTGTAATCCCCCGGTGAAAGCTTTGCTGGGCAGATCCCCTTGCGTTACGGGTAGCTCATAGCCGAATCGCCCTGTATGAGCGGCCTTTTCGGTTAAACGAATGGCTCCGGATTGGTCTGCGGCACAGGTGGATAAAAAATGCTTGGGGCCATTTCCGGGGCGGTTTGTATTTTTAGTATTAAGGCCAAAACAAAATGAATGCTCGGCATCGTCGCGCAACAGGATTGGGAAGGCTTCCACTTCGGCGTGATATATCCATGCGGGAAGGGAAATCATGAATAAAAAAAAGAAGTTTTTGAATGTGAGCATAGGGCTGATGTCCGGCAGAGACCCGTTCAGTCTGTATGGACCAGATTCCAGAAAATGTCCCTCTGTAGCGTGACATGGAGATGCTTGTCAAGAGGCTTTTGAGGTCCAAGACCTCTGGAATGTTTTTCATGAGAGGGGCAGGCGCCTTTTTTTCAATGCTCCTCGGGCTTTCTGTTGCCCGTTTATATGGTGCAGAGGGCGCGGCTGTTTATTACTTGTTCATGTCGGTTTTGCTGGGTGGAGCCCTGTTGGCAAGGCAGGGATTTGATGCTGCAGCAATGAAGCTGATATCTATATGTATGCATAATGACGAAAATGCCAAAGCATTTGGTTGCTGGATATATGCTCAGGCCGTGGCTTTTTGTTGCGGACTATTGCTGGTCGCGATTTCTTACTTTTGCTTGAAGTATTTTGATGTGGGATTGTTTGGAAAAGATCCCACCATGGTGTGGTGTCTGTCTGTTTCGATCCCTTTCTTTTCCGCGCATGTTGTCAATATTGGAGCCCTGAGGGGGTATGGGTTTCAAGGATACGCGCTGCTTGTTGAGGTTCTTACGATAGCCCTGCTCACCACCCTTGGGGTGTGGGTGGCTTATGGTTTGTCGATTGGAGGAAACCATACCCCCATAATTTTCTACACAGTGGGGATTTTGGTCGCTTATGTGTTGGGGGTTGTAAAGATCTTAAGGCTGTTTCATGGCGAGATCGTATGGCCGGAGGCTGGGGCGATGCGTTCCGTATCGCTGTCCTTTTTTATCGTTGGTTTAACTGCGTATTTGATTGATTGGATGAGTACCTATGTGTTGGTGGCATATCGCCCGGTGGCAGAGGTGGGGATATACAACACATGTTTTCGCTTGGTTGTGGCGTCATCGTTAATCCACATGGTGTTCAATAATTTGAATGCGCCGGCTTTTGCGGTCGCATTTGATAACAATGATAGAAAGCTGGCTGAGAGGGTAGCCCAGGACGGAGCCGAAAAATGTTTCCTTGCCGGGCTTGCCATTCTGATTCCTGTTTTCTTCCTGGCGGAAGAAGTGCTTCGAGTGCTTGGTCTAGAATTTGTGGCGGGGGCTGGTGTTATGCAAGTCATGATTATAGGCCAGCTGGTCAATATGTTTTCTGGATCCGTAAATTATCTTCTTCTGATGTCTGGAAATAACGCGGACCTGAGGTGGATAGCAATGCTGTGCCTGGCAATTATGGTTGTTCTGATAGTGCCAGTCGTCAAGTTTCATGGGATGTATGGCGCGGCTTTGCTGTGGGCCTCAATTTGCGTGATAAGAAGTTTTTTGGCCATTGTCGTTGCAAAGAAAAAAGAAAACATCTTGGTTGTTCCAAGATTTTTGGGAAGTAGATTGATCAAGGGAAGATACTAATGGGCAACGATTCAATGAATAACCACAAGGTTGCTGTGATCTACCCTTATGTCGCGCACTATAGAAAGCCGGTTTTTGACGCGCTCTGCCGGGATTCGGATATCGACTACTACATCGTGTCCGATCAGGAGTCGAACATGGAATCGTTACCCGTGCTCAACGGCAGCCTGGAGTCCAGTGGCCAGGCAATATCGAGCAGATGGATAACGATAAAAAACCACTGGCTGACCGACGATATCCTTTGGCAGAGAGGTGTCGTGAGGATTGCGCTGTCAAAAGAGTTCAGAGCTTTGATCCTTCTTGGGAATATGTACTACCTGTCGAACTGGGTCGCAATGGCGCTTGCCAGGCTGACGGGGAAGAAAGTTTACCTCTGGACTCATGGTGTAAGGAAAAGGGAGGCTGGCCTGAAGAAGGTTTTGAGGATGATCTTCTACAGGCTGTCCGATGGGTTGATGCTCTACGGGCACCGGGCCGCCTCAATTCTTGCGGAAGCTGGAATGCCAAGTGAAAAAATGCACGTCATCTACAATTCGCTGGATTTTGATGCACAAAATGAGGTGCTCGATTCCATAAGCGATGAAAAGAGGCTTGAAAAGAGGCGGCAGCTGGGAATAGATGTTTCTGAAAAAGTGGTAATCGCAATTGGGCGGTTGACGAAAGACAAGAAATTCGGGCTGCTGCTGGACGCCATGGAGATAATTTCCAGGAGTGAGCCTGTGGTGCCCAAGCTGCTGATCGTTGGCGATGGGCCGGAGTATGAATCGCTGAAATCCCGGATATCGGAAAAGCGGCTTGGTGGGCAGGTCATCCTTTATGGCGCCTGTTACGACGAGAGAGAGACTGCTCTTCTCATCTCGCTTTCCAGTGTGTCGGTGGTTCCGGGTGACATAGGTTTGTCGGCCATCCATTCACTGACCTACGGTACGCCCGTCGTGACTCACGACAACCTTGATACCCACAAGCCGGAGTTTGAGGCGGTTAAGGACGAGGTCAATGGCTCGTTCTACAGGCATGACGATGTGAAGGATCTGAGTGAAAAAATAAGGTTCTGGCTCAATGGAAGTCGTGAACAGACATTCAAGAGCTGCAGGGCCGTCGTGCAGGAGTTCTACAATCCGCGCTATCAGGCGAAAAAGATCAGGGAGATCGTCCTGGGCGAGGCTGCGGGTTGATCGGTGTGGCAGGGCGTTGCCCGGAAGGCGACAGTAGATGATGGCGCATGAACTTTTTCATGATTGACCGACTGGGGCGCCTGTTCCATACGTTGAAATTCCTCAAGCCAGCCCAGCTGGTCTTTTTTGTCGTCCGCAGGAAGTTTTCCTCCAGGACGGTCGTATACGTTGGCGATCCTTGCCTGAACAGCAGTTTTGCACTGAATGAGCCTGTTCCGATTCCGGGCAGTGGCATGGGGCGGCGCGAGTTCCGCTTCCTGAATGTCAGCAAGGATTTCCCGGCATCCATGGATTGGTCGCCTGCCGACGTGCCACGGCTGTGGCGTTACAACCTTCACTACTTCGATTACTTGCGGGATTCGGGTCGCAGCGATCAGGACAAACTGGCGCTGATTCTCGATTGGATCGCCGGCAATCCCCAGGGCAGCCAGCCCGGCTGGGAGCCGTTTACCGTCAGCTTGCGAATTGTGAACTGGATTTTTTTCATCGCTCGTTTTCGTGAGGCGAGAACGAGCGAAATATTGCAAAGCTTGTATACACAGACGTTGTGGCTGGAAAGGAATGATGAGCGCCACATCCTGGCCAATCACTATTTCGAGAACCTGAAGGCATTGGCGTTTGCTGGCGCCCTCTTCGAAAGTGAGAATGCAGAACGATGGAGAAGGCGGGCCAGCGGGGAGATCGTTGAGCAGTTGAAGGAGCAGATTCTTTCCGATGGCGGGCATTATGAGAGAACGCCTCAGTATCATGGCCTGATGCTTGAGAATTTTCTGGATTTGTACAATCTGGCGGTCAGCAATGCGCGGATCTTTTCCGATGATTTCTCCGAAGCGTGCCTGACAGCTGGCAAACAGGGATTGGTGTTTCTGAAGGGCATTCTTTTTCCGGATGGAAAAATTCCGCTCTTCAATGACAGTGCCTTTGGGGTAAGCCCGACCTTCGAGGAACTGGATGCCTATTTTGGCCGGCTGGCTGGATATGCACTTTCATTGCCTGTGCAGGAACAGGTGATGGAATTTCCGGACTTTGGCCTGTTCGGTTATCGCAGCAACAATGACATGATCGTTTTCGACGCAGGCGATATCGGGCCTGCGTATCAACCCGGTCATACCCACTGCGACATGTTGAGCTATGAGCTGATGTGGGGTGGGGAGCGGATCGTGGTGGATACGGGCGTCAGTGAATACGAACCCGGGCCGATGCGCGGGCATGTGCGCAGCACCCGCGCTCACAATACGGTCTCGGTAGATGGTGCCGATCAGTCCGAGGTATGGGGAGAGTTTCGGGTGGCCAGACGAGCGAAAATCACCGAAGCCAGAATCACCCGACGTGGAGGCAGTCTCGAATTCACTGGCGAATACCGCGGGTTTCCCGCGTTGCCCGGGCAGGTGAGGCATCAGCGTCGGGCCAGTCTGGCTCTCGATGAGAATGGCGGGCTGAATCAAGTCTCCATCGTGGATACCGTCACGGGAAGCCGGGGGGGCCGACACCGGGTCGAGAGCTTTGTTCATTTCCATCCCGATATGGTGCTGGAAGAAAGTGGTGTGGGGACGTTGCTGGTAAGGACGCCGGCGGGCCGGCTATTCTCCATGCGCTTTCCGGAGGGCATCCGTTTCTCGCGTGAAGCGGGATTCTACTGTCCCGAGTTTGGCGTGCGGGTTCCAAACGATCGAATTGTTCTGTCCAGCGAAGGAAGCTTTCCGCTGGAAGTCGCATATGCACTGACGAAGATTGATTGATCAAATGAAAATTCTGTTTCTTTCCCACTATTTCCCACCGGAAGTGAATGCCCCGGCCACTCGCACCCACGAACACTGCAAGAAATGGGTGGCAATGGGTCATGAGGTCACGGTCCTGAGTTGTGTTCCTCATCATCCGATGGGCAAGGCGTATCCGGGTTACCGGAACAAGCTCGTTCATGTGGAGTACAGGGATGGGATAAAGGCCATCAAGGTCCTTACCTACATCACGGCGAACGAGGGTTTTCTGAAGCGGACCTTCAATTACGTCTTCTACATGGTGATGGCGATACTGGTTGCGCCATTTCTGTCAAAGGCCGACGTGGTGGTTTCCACCTCCCCGCAGTTTTTCAATGGCCTGGCGGGATACTTCGTTTCACGGATCAAGCGTGCGCCCTGGCTGCTGGAGATTCGCGATCTATGGCCGGAATCCATCCTGGCAGTTGGCGCCATCAGGAACCGGCGAGTAATTGCCGTGCTGGAGGCTATCGAGCGATTCGTCTACCGCAAGGCGGATCATATCGTTCCGGTCACCAATGCTTTCAAGACGCATATTGTTGCGCGTGGTGCGAGACCGGAGAAAGTCACGGTCATCCGCAATGGTGTGGACCTGACGTTCTTTGGTGAAGTGCCGCCGGATGAGGAATATGCGGCGCAGATTGGTGTCGCCGGCAAATTTGTGGCCTCTTATGTCGGCACGCATGGCATGGCGCACGGGCTGGATACGATCATCAAGGCAGCGGAGATCCTGCGTCCGCGGACGGATATTGTTTTCCTGATGGCGGGCGATGGCGCCGAACGTCAACGATTGCAGGACCAGATAACGCAGCTGCAGCTGACCAACGTCATCATGTTGGGCCAGTTGCCCAAGGAGGAGATGCCGAAACTGTGGTCGATCTCCGGCGCCAGCCTGGTATTGCTGCGCAAGCTGGATCTGTTTCTTACCGTGATCCCATCCAAGATTTTCGAGAGCATGGCGATGAAAAAGCCGATCGTTCTTGGTGTCGAGGGAGAGAGCCGGGAAATCATTGAAGAGGCCGGCGCCGGCGTGGCCATCGAACCGGAGAGTGCGACGGCTCTTGCGGAGACCATAAGGCGGCTGGCAGATGATCCCGAGCTGTGTATGCGGCTGGGGAATCAGGGGCGGTGTTACGTCGAGGCGAATTTTGATCGTTCGGTGCTGGCCGAGCGCTATGAGGCGGTGCTGTCGGCGTTGTGCCGTCATGAATAGGCGCCCCGCCCGCTTGTTCCGGCTGTCGCGAAAGGTGCAGCGACAGCAGCGCTAGAAAAACCCAAACCCCACCTGGAACAGCCGCTCGACCTGCTTGATCCGCGACTTGTCGATCAGGAACAGGATGACGTGGTCGCCCGACTCGATGACGGTGTGGCCGTGGGCGATCAGCACTTCGTCGTTGCGCACCACGGCGCCGATGGTCACCCCTTCCGGCAGCTTGATCTCGTCGATACGCCGCCCCACTACCTTCGACGAGCGGCTATCGCCGTGCGCGATCAGTTCGATCGCCTCGGCCGCGCCACGCCGCAGCGAGTGGACGTTGGAGATGTCGCCGCGACGGACGTGGGTCAGCAGGCTGCCGATGGTGATCAGCTGCGGCGACAGCGCGATGTCGATCTCGCCGCCCTGCACGAGGTCGACGTAGGCCGGGTTGGTGATCAGTGTGATCACTTTCTTGGCGCCGAGCCGCTTGGCCAGCAGCGACGACATGATGTTGGCTTCGTCGTCGTTGGTCAGCGCGCAGAAGACGTCGGTGTCGGCGATGTTTTCGCCGAGCAGCAGATCCTTGTCGGAGGAGGAACCGTTCAGCACCACGGTGCGGTCGAGCCGCTCCGAGATCTGTTTGCAGCGCGCCAGGCTGCGTTCGATCAGCTTGACCTGGTAGCGCCCCTCGATGCGGCTGGCCAGTCGCTCACCGATATTGCCGCCGCCGGCGATGATGATGCGGCGGTAGTTGCTGTCGAGCCGGCGCAGCTCGCGCATCACCGGCAGGATGTGGGCGGACGGGGCGATGAAGAAGACCTCGTCATCGACTTCGACGACGGTGTCGCCCTCCGGAATGATCGGTCGGTTGCGGCGGAAGATCGCCGCGACGCGGGTGTCGACGCCGGGCATGTGGCGCGGGATGTCGCGCAGCGCGCGCCCGACCATCGGGCCACCGTAGTAGGCGCGCACGGCGACCAGCTGGGCGAGGCCGTCGGCGAAGTCGAGCACCTGCAGCGCGCCGGGGTAGTCGAGCAGGCGGGCGATGTAGTCGGTGACCAGCTGCTCGGGGGCGATCAGTACATCGATCGGCAGCGCTTCCGGCGCGAACAGCGCCTCGTGGCTGACATAGGCACCGGCGCGCACGCGGGAGATCTTGGTCGGTGTGCGGAACAGGCGATGCGCCACTTCGCAGGCGATCATGTTGATCTCGTCGCTGCTGGTCACCGCGATCAGCATGTCGGCATCCTCGGCACCGGCGCGGCGCAGCACGTCCGGGTGCGAGGCGTGGCCGGTGACGGTGCCGATGTCGAGGCGGTCCTGCAGCGCGCGCAGCCGTTCGCTGTCGGTGTCGACCACGGTGATGTCGTTCTGCTCGCTGGCCAGGTTCTCCGCCAGCGTGCCGCCGACCTGGCCGGCGCCGAGGATGATGATCTTCATGTCCTGGTGATCCGGGCGTAATAGAAGCCGTCGCAGCCGCCGGGTATCGGCAGCAGTTGTCGTCCGGCGGGCTGGGCGATGCCCCATGTCGCGTCGATGAAGTGTTCGGTCGCGTCCGGCGTTTCGGACAGGAACGCGCCGACCACGTCGCGATTCTCCGCCGGCAGGATCGAGCAGGTGACGTAGAGCAGCGTGCCGCCCGGCTTCAGCAGCGGCCACAGCGCGCGCAGCAGCTCGCCCTGCAGTTCGGCCAGCGCGCTGATATCGGCGGCGCTGCGCAGCACCTTGATATCGGGGTGGCGGCGGATGACACCGGTACCCGAGCACGGGGCGTCGAGCAGGATGCGGTCGAACGGTTTGCCGTCGAACCAGTCGCCGGGGGTGCCGGCGTCGCCGGGCAGCAGCTGTGCCTGGAGTTGCAGCCGCTGCAAATTTTCGGCGACACGATCGAGGCGTTCGGCGTCGCTGTCGAGTGCGATCAGTTCGGCCAGTCCGGGCTGCAGTTCCAGCAGATGGCCAGTCTTGCCGCCGGGCGCGGCACAGGCGTCGAGGATACGTTCGCCCGGCTGCGGGTCGAGCAGTTGCGCGGCGAGTTGTGCCGCCTCGTCCTGCACGCTGACACGACCGTCGCCAAAGCCGGGCAGTTGCTCGACGTCGACCGCCTGGGCCAGGCGCAGCCCCTCGCTCGCCAGCTCGCAGGGCGACGCGTCGATGCCGGCGCTGCGCAGTTCGGCCAGATAGTCATCGCGCGTGCCGTGGCGGCGGTTTACCCGCAGACACATCGGTGGATAGTCGTTGCCGGCGGCAATGATGGTGTCGCCCTGCTCCGGCCAGTTGTTGCGCAGCTGTTGCCAGAGCCAGTCGGGGTGGGCGTCGCGCGCGGCCGGGCTCAGCTTCTCGACCAGTTGCGGGTAGCGCCGCTGCAGATTGCGCAGCACGCCGTTGACCAGCCCCGCGGCCCAGCCCTTGCCCAGTGTGCGGCTCGCCTCGACCGTCGCCGCCAGCGCAGCGTGGTCGGGAATTCGCGAGTGAAACAGCTGGTAAGCGCCGACCAGCAGCAGCTGGCGCAGGTCGTCATCCTTCGCCTTGAACGGCTTCTGCAGCAGCGGTGTGATCAGCGCGTCGAGGCGCGGGTGCTGGCGCAGCGTGCCATAACAGAGTTCGCGCAGCAGCGCCCGATCGCGCGGCAACACGTCGCGTTCGCAGCGCGCCAGCGCGCGGCCGAGCGACTGGCCGTCGCTGCAGACGGCGCTGATCACCCGTGCGGCGGCGGCGCGGCAGTCGTTGTTCAAGTGGGCTCACCAGTTGGCAAGTCGAAGCGATTGCCGGGCGCGAACAGCGCGGCATGGCCGTTCAGGATGTCGCGTACCGGCAGCGCACGACCGCCCGGCAGTTGCAGTTCGAGCAACACCAGCGCCCTGCCGTCTCCGCAGGCCACGCGGATGCCGCCGTCAGCCAGCAGCTCTCCGGGCGCGCCTCTGCCGTCGACGAGCGTGACCTTCAGTATCTTCACGCGGGTGCCGTCGATCTCGCCGAAACAGACCGGAAACGGGTTGAACGCGCGGATGCGGCGCTCGATGACGTCGGCCGGCTGCCGCCAGTCGATGGCCGCTTCGGTTTTGTCGAGCTTCGACGCGTAGCTGGCGAGGGTGTCGTCCTGCACTTGCGGTTGCGCGCGACCGGCAACGAGGTTGGCCAGTGTCTGCAGCAGTGCGGGTGTGCCGAGTTTGGCGAGCTTGTCGTGCAGCGAGCCGCCGGTCTCGTCAGGCGCGATGTCGCAGCGCACGGTATGCAGCATCGGCCCGGTATCGAGGCCGACATCCATCTGCATGATGGTGACACCGCTCTCGGTATCGCCCGCCTCGATGGCGCGCTGGATCGGCGCCGCGCCACGCCAGCGCGGCAGCAGCGAGGCGTGCACGTTGATGCAGCCGAGGCGCGGTGTCTCCAGCACGGCGACGGGCAGGATCAGGCCGTAGGCGACAACGACCATGACATCGGGTGCCAGCGCGCGCAGTTCGGCCTGTGCTGCCTCATCGCGCAGTCGCAGCGGCTGGTAGACCGGCAGCCCGTGTTCGAGCGCCAGCTGTTTGACCGGGCTGGCGGCCAGCTTCTTGCCGCGGCCCGCAGGTCGGTCCGGCTGGGTATAGACGGCGATCACTTCACAGCCCGGCCACTCCAGCAGCGCGCGCAGGTGGGCGGCGGCAAAGTCGGGGGTGCCGGCGAAGACGAGGCGCAGCGGTTGGTCGCTCATGTGGGAGAAGGCCTTCGGGTCAGGCAGAGATCGTCAAGCAGAATGGCGCTGCTGCTTTTCCAGCTTCTTGCGGATGCGGTCGCGTTTCAGCGGCGACAGGTAGTCGACGAACAGCTTGCCCTGCAGGTGATCCATCTCGTGCTGGATGCAGATCGCCAGCAGGCCTTCCGGCTCCAGCGCGAACGGATTGCCATCGCGATCGAGCGCATGCACGCGAACCCGCTCGGGGCGGTAGACCGTCTCATAGAAGCCGGGCACCGACAGGCAGCCTTCGTCGTAGCACTGCTCGGTGTCGCCGAGCACTTCGATGCGCGGATTGATGAAGACCAGTGGCTGGTCCTTCTCCTCGCTGATATCGATGACGATCACCTGCTCGTGCACGTCGACCTGGGTGGCGGCGAGGCCGATGCCGGGGGCGTCATACATGGTCTCGAACATGTCGTCGACCAGGGTGCGAATGCGCTGGTCGACCGCTGCCACCGGTTTGGCCACGGTGCGCAGGCGGGGGTCGGGGAATTCGAGAATCGTCAGCTTGGCCATCGCGGTTTGTGAAGCGGTTCGTGAATTACTTGCAGGTGGATTGAAGAACGGCAACTAAAGTGATGAAAGCGAACAGTTTTGCAAATGTCCGCTTCGACCGGCGGGGCGCAAAACGGCTGCTATAGTATACAGGTTGCCGCCGTGGATGCCCCGATCCGGCAGCGCGGCCCGCTCACCGGGCGGGCCAGATCGCCGAATCCGTGGGGCTTGCTGCCCCGGCGGGCGGGGTCGTACCGGGCCGAACATGCGGGTCTGAGGCCGGACCCTTTATAAAGGAATGGAGCTATGAAAAAGCTGTTGCTGGGGGCACTGCTGGCCCTGGGGCTGGCGGTGAGTGCTTTCGCTGGAGACGTGTTGTCGCTGCGTCAGGGCCACCCCGAGGTCTACGTCGTCAAGAAGGGCGACACGCTGTGGGATATCTCCAATATCTTCCTCGAAAGCCCGTGGCGCTGGCCCGAGCTGTGGCAGGTCAACCCGCAGATCGACAACCCACACCTCATTTTTCCCGGTGATCGCCTCAATCTGGTCTACATCGATGGCCAGCCGCGGCTGGTGTTGAGCCGGGGTGGCGACATCAAGCTGACGCCGAACGTGCGCTCGACGCCGCTCGATCTGGCGATCCCGGCGATCCCGCTGGAGGCGATCAACCCGTTCCTGGTGCGCGGTCGCATCGTCGGCGCGGGCGAGCTGGAGGCGGCGCCCTACGTGCTGGCCGGCAAGGAGGGTCACATCATCACTGGCGCCGGCGATCAGATCTACGGTCGCGGCAGCTTTGCCAACGGCGAGGACTCCTACGGCATCTTCCGCCGCGGCAATACCTTCGTCGATCCGGACAGTGGCGAGACACTGGGCATCGAGGCGCGCGACATCGGCACCGCCAAGATGCTGGAGCGCGACACCGACGTGGCCACGCTGGCGCTGAACCGTTCCACCGAGGAGGTACGCCGCGGCGACCGTCTGCTGCCGGAGGAGGAGCGCCTGATCAATGCCAGCTTCTTCCCCAGCGCGCCGGCGTCCGACACCAAGGGCTACATCCTTGCGGTCGAGGGTGGCGTCAACCAGGTCGGGCGCATGAACGTCGTCATCATCAGCAAGGGTGCCGCCGACGGCCTGAAAGAGGGCAACCTGCTGGCGATCTACAAGACCGGTGAGACGCTGCGCGACCCGATCACCGGTGAGCTGGTCAAGGCGCCCGATTTCCGTGCCGGCCTGCTGATGGTGTTCCGCACCTTCGATCGCGTCAGCTACGGCCTGGTGATGCGTGCCGAGCGGCCGCTGAAGGTCAGCGATCGCATCCGCAATCCGTAAGGGTTGCGTGTTACCTGACGGGGGCCGCACGATGCGGCCCTCGTTGTTCTGGTCTCCTCACGGACGAATGGAGCGCATGGATGAGCGCATCTCCCGACACCCCCGAACTCTTCTGGCTGTTGCTGCACCGCCTCGGTGTGACGGCCGCGCAGGCGCGGCAGTGGCTGGCGGCTGATCCGACGGCCGACCTGCCGCGCTGGCTGGCTACCCCGCCGGCGCGGTGGCCGGTACAGCGACTGAGCGATCCGGTGCGAGCGCGGTTACACGATTGGCAGCGGTGTGGTGGCAGGAGTGATGCCGCCGTCGAGGCGCGTAACGACCTGCAATGGCTGCGCGCCAACGGCGCCCGGCTGCTGCATCTGGCTGACCCCGACTACCCGCCGCTGCTGCGCGAGATTGCCGACCCGCCGCCGTGGCTCTATGTGCAGGGTGAATTTGCGCTGTTGCAGGAGCCGCAGCTGGCGGTGGTCGGCTCGCGCAAACCGACTGCCACCGGGCTGGCCGATGCCGCCGCCTTCGCCGCCGAGCTGGCGACGGCTGGCTTCGTCGTCACCAGCGGGCTGGCGTTCGGCATCGATGCCGCCGCCCATCGCGGTGCGCTCGATACCGGCGGTCGTTCGATCGCCGTGCTGGGCTCGGGTCTCGATCGCCTCTACCCGGCGCAGCACACGGCGTTGGCGCGACAGCTGGCTGGCGCCGGTGCGGTGGTCAGCGAGTTGCCGCTCGGCACCACGCCGAGGCCGCAACAATTCCCCAGTCGCAACCGCATCATCAGCGGCCTCAGCCTCGGTGTGCTGGTGGTGGAGGCGGCGCTGCGCTCCGGCTCGTTGGTCACCGCGCGGCTGGCGCTGGAGCAGAACCGCGAGGTGTTCGCCCTGCCCGGCTCGATCCACAACCCGGCCAGTCGCGGCTGCAATGTGCTGATCCGGCAGGGGGCGGTGCTGGTGACGGAAGTGGCCGACATCCTGGCTGAGCTGGGCGGCTGGTTGCCGCTGCCGCACACGCCGGCCCAGGGCGTGGATGCGACCGCCGCCGACCCGAGCGCCGACACGCCGCTGCTGGCCGCCATCGGCTTCGAGCCGACGTCGATCGACCTGCTGGTCGAGCGTATCGCGCTGCCACTGCCCGAGCTGCTGGTGGCACTTGGCGACCTCGAACTCGACGGCCTGATCGAGCAGCGCGGCGGCGCCTGGCTGCGCTGCCGGCCGGGTTGAGTGCCCCGTTCATCGACCCATTGCCCCTTGCTCTCGATGCGGCGGCTGCGGAATCATCCGCCGCCGTTGCCCTTTCCGGAGCCTGCCCATGCCGTCCGCCTTCCATCTGCGCCGCGCCGTCGACGTACTGCGTAGCGGTGGCGTCATCGCCTACCCGACCGAGGGGGTGTGGGGGCTCGGTTGCGACCCGGACAACCCGCTGGCGCTGCAGCGGTTGTTGCAGCTCAAGCGACGCGACCCGCGCAAGGGGCTGATCCTGATCGCCGCCGACATCGAACAGCTCGACCCGCTGCTCGACCGGCTCACCGCCGAGCAGCGCGCCCGCCTCGCCGCCAGCTGGCCGGCGCCGCTGACCTGGGTGGTGCCGGTGGGGCCACAGGTGTCGGCGCTGGTAACGGGCGGTCGCGACACGCTGGCGCTGCGAGTGAGTGCTCACCCCAGCGTGGCCGCCCTGTGCCGCGCCTGGGGCGGGCCGTTGGTCTCGACCTCGGCCAATCCGAGCGGCCGGCCCGCGCCGACCGACGCCTTGCAGGTGCACCGCTATTTTGGCGAGGTGCTGGATTACCTGTTGCCGGGCCGGGTCGGTGGCCTGCGCGGCTCGACGCCGATTCGCGAACTGCTGACCGATCGCCCGCTGCGCGGTTAGTGCCGGACCGGGTCAAGTTCTGTAAAACCGACGGTGCTAAACTCGCCCGCCGCTGTCAGCCGCCCGGAATTTTTGCCATGCCCGCCATCGACCCGCTCCGCGTCAAGGAGTATCTGCTCGGCCTGCAGGATCGCATCTGCGCCGGTCTCGAAGCCGCCGATGGCAGTGCCACGTTCGCCGAACAGAGCTGGACCCGCCCCGAGGGCGGCGGTGGCCGCTCGCGCGTGCTGAGCGAGGGTGCATTGATCGAAAAGGGCGGCGTCGGCTTTTCGCATGTCGCCGGCTCGGCCCTGCCCCCGTCCGCCTCTGCCGGCCGACCGGCACTGGCCGGCGCGCCGTGGCAGGCGATGGGGGTATCGCTGGTGATCCACCCGCGCAACCCGTATGTGCCGACGAGCCACGCCAACGTCCGCTTCTTCATCGCTGAACCAAACGGCGCCGAACCGGTCTGGTGGTTCGGCGGCGGCTACGACCTGACGCCCTACTACGGTTTCGAAGAGGATTGCGCGCATTGGCACCGCACCGCGCGCGCCGCCTGCTCACCGTTTGGGGCCGACATCTACCCGCGCTTCAAACGCTGGTGCGATGACTACTTCTTCCTGAAACATCGCAACGAGGCACGCGGCATTGGCGGCCTGTTCTTCGACGACCTGAACGAGTGGGATTTCGAGCGCAGCTTCGATTTCCTGCGCGCCGTCGGCGACTCCTACCTGCCCGCCTACCTGCCAATCGTCGAGCGCCGCCGCGACACGCCCTATGGCGAGCGCGAACGCGAATTCCAGCTGCATCGACGTGGCCGCTATGTCGAGTTCAACCTGGTCCACGATCGCGGCACGCTGTTCGGGCTGCAGAGCGGCGGCCGCACCGAATCGATCCTGATGTCGCTGCCGCCGCTGGTGCGCTGGAGCTACGACTGGCAACCCGAACCGGGAAGCGCGGAAGCGGCGCTGACCGAACGTTTCCTGCCGCCGCGCGACTGGGTTTGAAAGAGAGATGCCGATGTCGGACACCATGCCAGAACAGACGATCGAGCCCGACCGCTACGCGGTGGTCGGCAACCCGATCCGCCACAGCAAGTCGCCGCAGATCCACGCCGCCTTCGCCGAGCAGTGCGGCCAGCGCATGATCTACCGCGCGCAGCAGATCGAGCTCGGTCACTTCGACGAATCGGCGCGCGCCTTTTTCGCCTCGGGCGGTCGCGGCCTCAACATCACCGTGCCGTTCAAGCTCGACGCCTTCGCCTTCGCCGACGAACTCTCCGGCCGCGCCCGCCGCGCCGGTGCCGTCAACACGCTGGCCCGCCAGGACGACGGCTCGATCTACGGCGACAACACTGACGGCATCGGCATGGTGCGCGACCTGCACGACAACCTCGGCTGGGAGATCGCCGAGCGCCGCCTGCTGCTGCTCGGCGCCGGCGGCGCCGTGCGCGGCATCCTCGAACCGCTGCTGCGACGCCACCCCGCCAGCGTCGTCATCGCCAATCGCACCGCCGACAAGGCCGTCGCGCTGGCGACCGCATTTTCTGATCTCGGCGTACCGATCGAAGGCTGCGGTTTCGACGCGCTGCATGGTCGAGAGTTTGACCTGATCATCAACGGCACCAGCGCCTCGCTCGCCGGCGAACTGCCGCCGCTGCCCGACGGCCTGCTCGGCGACAACGGCTGCTGTTACGACATGATGTACGGTGCCGAACCGACGCCGTTCATGCGCTGGGCGGCCGGACAGATGGCGTGGGCGGTGGCCGATGGACTCGGCATGCTGGTCGAGCAGGCGGCGGAATCGTTCTGCATCTGGCGCGGCGTGCGGCCGGAGACGCGGCGGGTTATCGAGCAGTTAAGGGCGGCGTTGTCGCACTAAGAGCGGTTGGTGTTGCCGTCATTCTGCGCGTAGCGAAGCGCCGTCGCAGAATCCAATGACAAGGACTCGTCATGACGAAATCGGCCTTTGTGTACATCCTCGCAAGCAAAAAATGCGGCACGCTCTACACCGGCGTCACCAACAACCTTGAGCGTCGCATGTACGAACACAAGCACCATCTGCTTGAAGGGTTCACCCACAAATACGATGTCGTCCGTTTGGTGTGGTACACGCAGGGCAATGACATCACTGAAGCAATCAGTCTTGAGAAGAAGATCAAGAACCGCGGCAGGCAGTGGAAGATTGATTTGATCGAGAGAGGCAATCCGAATTGGGACGATCTGGCCGCCGCGTGGATGGATTCTGCGACGGCGCTTCGCTCCGCGCAGAATGACAAGGGAGGTAAGCCATGAGTCCGGCACTCGTCATTCCGCGCGAAGTCGCGGAATCCATGGCCTTTATGATCCGGCCTCAGCCGGGCACTGAAAAAGTGCAATAAGGAAAGACCAGACCCCAGCGGCGTCCCTAATAAGTTTGTTCAGCCAGCTCGATACTCGCAGGATCAAGCCTCTTTTGGCCGCCGATTATCAGTCATCCCAAGCTCACCCAAATACTCCGTATCTGGTGGGCTAGATAATACCGTAGGCCACATTAACGGCTTGTTAAACGCCCCGAGAGGTTCCTCATATGAGATCTGAAGACGAAAAGGGTCTAGACGAAATTCGAGTTTTCGAGACATTTTTGACTCTATCTGAACTTCGAATATCTTCGTCTTCTGTTGAGAAGCGGTTGCCACCAGAGCCTGATCTGCTGTGTATGCACGATATAGACGGCAAGGTGGGCTTTGAGCTCGTTGAGTTATGCGATTTAAGGCTGGCTAGGGCTATAGCCGACCCCCGCCCTGATGCGGGTGGTACTGAGTACATTCGAACATCCGACCCAACGTTGATGGTCCTTAAGAAAAAGCTGAGAAGAAATTACGATACGCTATACCCTGTAGAATTACTCTGTTATACGGCGGGCCGCATCATTACACCAACCAATATTATTAGACCAACTATTGGGTTGCTTCTTGGTTCGGCCTGTCATGCTTTTAGGCGAGTATGGCTCATGGCAAACGGTGAAGTATGTGAGTTGTGGGCGTCAGCACAACCAGATGTTTAGTCGAGAAACCACTTGGCCCGAAGTGGACTCCGTTTCTTCAGTTAATTTGGTGTTCGACGGCTATGGCATATATTCGTTTTAGGCTGCACCCTCCAGCCCGTTCAATCAGTGCTAAAGATGGTTTTTTTCGAACTAGTCTAGTGTCTGATGGTTACTTCATCGATGAGTTATCCATTCAGGATGGTGAGCGGTATGAGTACCCCCGCAGTGCAACGGTCGTTTTTGACGAGACCTTGTCAGACTCGAAAGCTCGCCTCGAATACGATCCCAGTTGGAAAGACCCTGATACAGGCGAAATCCAAGAAGGATTGCTAAATCTGTATCTGCCACTCACTCCTGCCATAGACGCCTACATTCGAGGCCATGATTTTGCTGAGCGCCACATAATTCTGTCTGCCCATATCGAAAGTAATGTCGATAATAAATTGGCAATGTTTTACATGGGGCCAGATGGTGAGGGGGAGTATCACTGGGACTTCAGTATTGCTGCTCAGCTAAAGGCTTCGATCCAATGGATGGCGCCTGATCAGGTGTTTCGGTCAGAGCCGATAAAGGAGCATGCAGAGCAGCCTGTGCTTGAGCCATTGCCTTGGCAACGACAAGCAATTGAAATGCACTTCGAAGCCATGCATGCGCAACGCACAAGTCTTATTGAAATCGAAAAAGTTCTTCGTCGAATCTGTAGCGTGCTGGTAGCCATTGCTGCTGTAGCCATCATTTATGGCATTGCGAAAGCCGTCTAGAAACCCTTGGGTTTGTTGCGTGAAAGTTTAGGTTGGTCTTTCTGGTTACCCGTGGTACGAAGACATCAGGCGGGCCAGTACAGGTGTTTACTGGTGATTGAGCTCCACCAAATACCTGTCCTTCAACCGCACATAATGCCCAGCGGTATAAGTGAAATAAGCCAACTCCTCCGCCGTCAGCGGCCGCGCCTGCTGCGCCGGACTGCCCTTGTACAGAAAGCCGCTCTGCAGCCGCTTGCCCGGCGGCACCAGCGAGCCGGCGGCGAGCACCACGTCGTCCTCGATGACGGCGCCATCCAGCACGATCGCTCCCATGCCGACGATGACGCGACTGCCGACCGTGCAGCCGTGCAGTGTCACCTTGTGGCCGATGGTCACGTCATCGCCAACCACCAACGGAAAGCCATTCGGCGTCAGCGGCCCGCGGTGCGAGACATGCAGCACGCAGCCATCCTGCACGCTGGTGCGGGCACCAACGCGGATGGAGTTGACGTCGCCGCGCATCACCGCCGCCGGCCACACCGAGCTGTCGTCGCCGAGCACGACATCGCCGATGACGGTGGCGGCAGGGTCGATCAGCACGCGCGTGCCTAACGTCGGTGTTATGCCGTCGAAACTGCGGATGGCTGGGAACGCGGGCTGATACATCTTCTTTTTTCTCCGATTAACCGCCGAGTCCTTTGTAGCCCGGCTGTGCGGGTTCGCCGTGGGCGTCGAGAATCTTCTGGAAACGCCCTTCCAGCACCGCCTTGTAGAGCGGGTGGGTGATGATGTGCAACTGGTTCTGCTCCACCGCGCGGGCGACGGCGCGGCCGAGCCAGATCGGCTCCATCATTCCTTTCTTCAAGGTCTCCGCCGAGATGTCGCCGCTGGCGGCGTCGCCCTCCGACATGCGCGAACGGGTCAGCCCCGGGTAGAGGATCGAGACACCGACGTCGAACGGTGCCAGTTCGTCGCGCAGCGCCTCCGACATTCCCGCCACGGCGAACTTGCTGGCCGAGTAGGCGGCGAAGGTGGCGAACGGCAGCAGCCCGTTCATCGACGAGGTGTTGACGATATGGCCACTGCGGCGCTGTTTCATTTCACCGGCGAAGGTGTGGATGCCGTTGAAGACGCCGGTGACGTTGATCGCCATGACGCGGGCGAAGCGCTCCGGTGGCACCTGGTCGAGCGGTTCGCGCGGCATCGAGATGCCGGCGTTGTTGCACAGCACGTCGACCGGGCCGAAGTGTGCTTCGCCCGCCGCCTTCGCCCGCGCCCAGCTGTCGAGCGAGGTGACGTCGAGCTGCACGGCAAACGCATCGGCACCCAGTCGGGTCGCCTCCTGTTCGGCGTGTTCCGGGTTGATGTCGGCCAGCACCACCTTCATCCCCTTCTCGATGAACGCCTCGGCGATGCCGGCGCCGATGCCGCCACCGCCGCCGGTGATGAATGCCACCTTGCCGTCGAGCTTCATGGTTTTTACCTCACCTGTGTCGAAAAAATTCTGCAGGGCGGAGCCTACCGCGAAGTCGGGCGAATCAACAGGGCCTGTGTGGCGGCCGTGCATCGGCGCTGCCAACCTGCGCGTACAATGAGCGCCTTTTCCACCGCCATCGGATGTTGCGATGACCGCCAGCCCCTCCTCTTCCAGCCCTTTTCTTGCCGACAGCGAGCTGATCGACTTCCCGGCGCTGCAGCCGGCGCAGGTGCTGCCCACCTTCGAGTGGCTGCTGGCCGACAACCGCGCCGCCATCGAGGCGATCCTCGACGCGCAGCCGACGCCGCCGAGCTGGCAGTCGCTGGTGCGCCCGCTGGAGGCGCTGGAAGACCGGCTCGATCGCGCCTGGGCGCCGGTCGGCCATCTGAACGGCGTCACCAACACGCCGGAGTGGCGCGCCGCCTACGAGGGGGTGCTGCCGAAGCTGACCGAGTATCACACCGCGCTGGGGCAGAACCGGCGCCTGTTCGAGGCCTATCAGGCGCTGGCCGACAGCCCGGCCTATGCCGCGCTCGATGAGGCGCAGCGCAAGAGCGTCGACAACGCCGTGCGCGACTTCCGCCTCTCCGGCGTCGCCCTCGAAGGCGAGGCGCGCGAGCGCTACGGCGCCATCCGCCAGCGGCTGGCCGAGCTGTCGACACAGTTCTCCAACAACGTGCTCGATGCGACGCAGGGCTGGTACAGGCAGCTCGACGATGAATCCGAGCTGGCCGGCATTCCGGAGACGGCGCTGGCGATCTATCGCGAGGCGGCGCAGGCCAGGGGCGTCGGCGGTTTCGTCATCACGCTGGATGCGCCGGCCTACCTGCCGGTGATGCAGTACGGCGACAACCGCGAACTGCGCCGCGAGCTCTACACGGCCTATTCGACGCGCGCCTCCGACCAGGGGCCGACCGCCGGCCGCTGGGACAACTCCACGCTGATGCCGGAGATCCTGGCGCTGCGCTTTGAACTGGCGCAGCTGCTCGGCTTCGCCAGCTATGCCGAGCTGTCGCTGGCGACCAAGATGGCCGAGTCGCCGGCCGAGGTGCTCGCCTTCCTCGAAGACCTGGCTGCCAGGACGCGACCGCTGGCCGAGCGCGAATACGCTGAACTGAAAACCTTTGCGCGCGACCAGCTCGGTCTGGAGAGACTCGAAGCGTGGGATGTGCCCTACGCCAGCGAGAAGCTGCGGCTGTCGCAGTACGCGCTGTCGCAGGAGGAGCTGCGCCCCTACTTCCCGGCGCAGACCGTCATCGACGGCCTGTTCGCGGTGGTCGACAAGCTGTTTGGCGTGCGCTTCGAGCGTGTCACCGAAGTCGATGGCGCGCCGGTGCCGGTCTGGCATCCGCAAGTACAGCTGTACCTGCTCCGGCGCGATGGCGAGCCACTGGCGTTCTGCTATCTCGATCTGTACGCCCGCGCCGGCAAACGCGGCGGCGCCTGGATGGACAACGGCCGCTCGCGCCGCCGCCGCGACGATGGGGAAGTGCAGCTGCCGGTCGCCTACCTGACCTGCAACTTCACGCCGCCGACCGCCGATCGTCCCGCGCTGCTGACCCACGACGAAGTGACGACGCTGTTCCACGAGTTCGGCCACGGCCTGCACCACATGCTGACGCGCATCGAGGTGCTGCCGGTGGCTGGCATCAACGGCGTGCCGTGGGATGCGGTCGAGCTGCCGAGCCAGTTCCTCGAAAACTGGTGCTGGGACCCCGAGGCACTGGCGCTGCTGTCGCGCCATTTCGAGACTGGTAAGCCGCTGCCGCAGGCGCTGCTGGAGAAGATGCTGGCGGCGAAGAACTTCCAGACCGGACTGTTCATGCTGCGGCAGATCGAATTCGCGCTGTTCGATTTCCGCCTGCACGGTGAATTCGATCCGGCCTCCCCACAGCCGGTGCAGGCTGTGCTCGACGCTGTCCGCCAGCAGGTTGCCGTATGGCAGCCGCCGGCCTTCAACCGCTTCCAGCACAGCTTCAGCCACATCTTCGCCGGTGGGTACGCGGCCGGTTACTACAGCTACAAATGGGCCGAAGTGCTGTCGGCCGATGCCTTCGGCAGCTTCGAGGAGGAGGGCATCTTCAACCGCGCCACCGGCGAACGTTTCCTGCACGAGATCCTTGAGCAGGGCGGCGCGCGCGAACCGATGGCGCTGTTCGTCGCCTTCCGCGGCCGCAAGCCGAGCGTCGACGCGCTGCTGCGCCACAGCGGCATCGACGAGGAGGTGGCGGCATGACCACACAGAAGCGACGTTTCATCGCCGGCGCGGTCTGCCCGCGCTGTTCGCTGATGGACAAGATCGTCATGTTCGACAACGAGCGCGGCGAGCGGGTGCGCGAATGCGTCGCCTGTGGCTACACCGACGCCCTCGACGAGGAGGGCAAGCCGGTCGAGCTGACCACCCGGGTCAACCAGCCCCGCCCCGGCGAGCAACCGCTGGCCCACGAGGACGAAGTGGCGCTGGTGCGGGTGATCGATCCCAATCCCGGGCTGAAACGACGAGACCACTAAGGCCCGCCATTCCTTCCTCCTGCGCTGCACCAAAACAGACCCCGCCGCGGTGCATGGGGGCATGGGCGGCAGGCCCTCGCCCTTGAGATAAATCAATATCTTGTGGTTTATCGATCAGCGGAAGTGCAGATGTAGTGCGTCGAACCGTTGTTCGGAAAGCGTTGTAAATCCGCGTTAATCAAGGGTAATTATCTGGCATCGCGCAGATTCGCGGGGTTATAATCCGCGGCGTTTTGTCGCACCTCCTATAAGAATATTCAGGGAGGGCGGTTGTGCCAGTTGACAAGCGGCCGGACTGTTTCCAAGTGGTGTCCCACAGCTTCGGATGCCCTCCGCCGATGTCGAACCGAGCGTCGCGATGTCCCATCCCTCGCTGTCCCGCCGGGAAGGCGATGGCCAGCTGGTTGTTTGCTGGGCACGTCGTTGTTGGCACTGCACCGGCGCTGCTCGGGGCGCCCCAAAATTACCAAGCAGGGAGACACGGGAGATGTACAAAGCGAAGCGGCTCTGTCGGCTGGCGCTGGGTCCAGTGCTGTTGCTGATCAGCCTGATCGCCACCTCGGCGTGGGCTGCGCAGGCGCAGCAGGCGGACGAATGGCGCCGCCCGATGCAGGTCAACACCACGCCGGGCGTGACCGAGGTCGGCCACAAGATCTTCGATCTGCACATGCTGACGTTCTGGATCTGTGTCTGGATCGGCGTCATCACCTTCGGCGTGATGTTCTATTCGATCTTCGCGCACCGCAAATCGCTGGGGGTCAAGCCCTCCAACTTCCACGAGAGCACCAAGCTCGAAATCGCCTGGACCGTCGTCCCCTTCGTCATTCTGATCGCGATGGCCGTGCCGGCCACCTCGACGCTGATCGACGTCTACGACACCGCCGATGCCGAGCTCGATGTCGTCATCACCGGCTACCAGTGGAAGTGGAAGTACGAGTACATCGACGAGAATGGCGAGAACGTCTCCTTCTTCTCCAATCTCAGCACCCGCCAGTCCGAGATCCACGGGATCGAGCCGAAAGGCGAGAACTACCTGATCGAGGTCGACGAGCCGCTGGTGCTGCCGGTTGGTAAAAAGGTGCGCTTCCTGATCACCGCCAACGACGTCATCCACGCCTGGTGGGTGCCCGAGCTGGCCGTGAAGAAAGATGCCATCCCCGGCTTCATCAACGAAGCGTGGGCCAGGATCGACCAGCCCGGCATCTACCGCGGTCAGTGTGCCGAGCTCTGCGGCCGTGACCACGGCTTCATGCCGGTGGTGGTCAACGCCGTCAACGACGCCGACTACGCCGAGTGGATGAGCAAGAAGAAAGTCGAAGCCGCCGAGCTGAAAGCGCTGATGGACAAGCAGTTCTCGCTGGCCGAGCTCTCCGAGATGGGCAAGGGCGTGCACGATCGCGCCTGTGCGGCCTGCCACGGCGTCAGCGGAGAAGGCGGAGTCGGCAAGGCGATCGCCAAGAGCCCCTACGCCACCGGCGAGCTGGCCAATCACCTCGATATCGTCGTCAACGGCAAACCCGGCACCGCGATGCAGGCCTTCGGTGGTCAGCTGAACGAGGTCGATCTGGCCGCCGTCGTCACCTACCAGCGCAATGCGTTCGGCAACAACATGGGTGACCTGGTGCAGCCGGTCGACGTCTACCAATTCAAGAAAGGTCAGTAGGAGTAGTCACCATGGGTGCTCACGAACATCACGGACCTGCCAAGGGGCTGTCCCGCTGGCTGTTTACCACCAACCACAAAGACATCGGTGCGATGTATCTGTGGTTCTCCTTCGCCATGTTCATCCTCGGCGGCTCGTTCGCGATGATCATTCGCGCCGAGCTGTTCCAGCCGGGGCTGCAGATCGTCGATCCGAACTTCTTCAACCAGATGACCACGATGCACGGTCTGGTGATGGTGTTCGGCGCCATCATGCCGGCCTTCGTCGGCCTGGCGAACTACATGATCCCGCTGATGATCGGCGCGCCTGACATGGCGCTGCCGCGCATGAACAACTGGTCGTTCTGGATCCTGCCGTTCGCCTTCGCGATGCTGGCCTCGACGCTGTTCATGGAGGGCGGTGCACCGAACTTCGGCTGGACCTTCTACGCGCCGCTGTCGACCACTTACGCGCCGCCGAGCGTCACCTTCTTCATCTTCGCTGTGCACATCATGGGTGTGTCGTCGATCATGGGTGCGATCAACATCATCGCCACCATCATCAACATGCGCGCTCCCGGCATGACCTACATGAAGATGCCGCTGTTCGTCTGGACCTGGCTGATCACCGCGT
>CAYLRA010000009.1:0-78784 GCA_964386045.1 uncultured Verrucomicrobiaceae bacterium
TCGCCGGCGGCATCGGCGCGCTGCGCGGACCCAAGCACGGCGGCGCCAACGAGGTCGCCTTCGAGGTGCAGAAGCGTTACGAGACACCGGACGAGGCCGAGCGGGACATTCGCCGCCGTGTCGACAGCAAGGAGGTGGTGATCGGTTTCGGCCACCCGGTCTACACCGTCAGCGATCCGCGCAACGCCGTGATCAAGCGCGTCGCCCGCCAGCTGTCGGAAGAGTCCGGCTCGATGAAGATGTTCGACATCGCCGAGCGGCTGGAGACGGTGATGTGGGAGGTCAAGCGGATGTTCCCGAATCTCGACTGGTTCAGCGCCGTCAGTTATCACCTGATGGGCGTGCCGACGGCGATGTTCACGCCGCTGTTCGTCATCGCCCGCACCTCCGGCTGGGCGGCGCATGTCATCGAGCAGCGCGTCGACAACAAGATCATCCGTCCGAGCGCGAACTACACCGGGCCCGAGGATCGGCCGTTCGTGCCGCTCGGCAGCCGCACCTGAGTTTTCGATTCTTTCCATTGTCACTTCCATCGACCCGCCGGCGCGCGAGCGCGGCTTCAGGAGTTCCATTCATGTCAGCCCCCATCAGCAATGTCCGTCCCGACCCCGATCAGGTACTGGTCGATATCGCCGATTACGTCATCGATTATCAGATCGATTCGACGCTCGCCTACAGCACGGCGCGCAACTGCCTGATCGACACGCTGGGCTGCGGGCTCGAAGCGCTCGAATATCCGGCCTGCACCAAGCTGCTGGGTCCGGTCGTCGCCGGCAGCGTCGTTCCCAATGGCGCAAAGGTGCCGGGCACGCCGTACCAGCTCGATCCGGTGCAGGCGGCATTCAACATCGGCGCGATGATCCGCTGGCTCGATTTCAACGACACCTGGCTGGCCGCCGAGTGGGGCCACCCGTCCGACAACCTCGGCGGCATTCTCGCCGTCGCCGACTGGCTCAGCCGCACCGCGGTCGCGGCCGGCAGGAAACCGCTGACGATGCGCGACGTGCTGACCGCGATGATCAAGGCGCACGAAATCCAGGGCTGCATCGCGCTGGAAAATTCGTTCAACAAGGTCGGCCTCGATCATGTCGTGCTGGTGAAGGTGGCGAGCACCGCCGTCGTCGCGCAGCTGCTCGGACTGTCGCGCGACGAGATCGTCAACGCGGTGTCGCTGGCGTGGGTCGACGGCCAGTCGCTGCGCACCTATCGCCACGCGCCGAACACCGGCAGCCGCAAGAGCTGGGCGGCCGGCGATGCCACCAGCCGCGCGGTGCGCCTCGCGCTGATCGCGAAAACGGGCGAGATGGGTTACCCCGGCGTGCTGACGGCGAAAACCTGGGGCTTCTACGACGTGCTGTTCAACGGCAATCCGTTCAGCTTCCAGCGCCCCTACGGCAGCTACGTGATGGAGAACGTGCTGTTCAAGATCAGCTTCCCGGCCGAGTTCCACAGCCAGACCGCGGTGGAGGCGGCGATGACGCTGCACGGCGTGCTGGCGCGCGAGGGCAGGAGCGCGGCCGACATCCGCCGCATCACCATTCGCACGCACGAGGCCTGCATCCGCATCATCGACAAGCAGGGGCCGCTGAACAATCCGGCCGACCGCGACCACTGCATCCAGTACATGGTGGCGGTGCCACTGCTGTTCGGCCGCCTGACCGCCGCCGATTACGAGGACGACATCGCCGCCGATCCGCGCATCGATGCGCTGCGCGACAAGATCGTCTGCGTCGAGGATGCGCGGTTCACGAAGGATTACCACGATCCGGACAAGCGCAGCATCGCCAACGCGCTGACCGTCGAATTGAACGACGGCACGATCCTCGACGAAGTGGTGGTGGAGTATCCGATCGGCCACAAGCGTCGCCGCGATGCCGGCATTGCGCTGCTCGAAGCAAAATTCCGCACCAACCTCGCGCGCCGTTTCGCGAAGAAGCAGCAGGATTCCATTCTTGCGGTCAGTCTCGATCAGCAGCGTCTGGAGAAGATGCCGGTGCACGAATACGTCGATCTCTACGCGGTGAACTGACATGACCGATGCGAAAGAAAAGCGGTCGACGGGAAAAGTGCTGCGCGAACTGGTGAGTGCCCGCCGTGGCGCACTGGTGCCCGGCGCCTTCAACGCGCTGTCGGCGCGGGTCATCGCCGATCTCGGCTTCGAGGCGATCTACGTCACCGGCGCCGGCGTCACCAACATGCACATCGGCCTGCCGGACATGGGGTTCATGGGGCTGGCGGAGATCGCCGAGCAGACCGCGCGCATTCGCGATGCCGTCGAGCTGCCGCTGCTGGTCGATGCCGACACCGGCTTCGGCAATGCGCTGAACGTGCGCCACACCATTCGCACGCTGGAGCGCGCCGGTGCCGACTGCGTGCAGCTGGAGGATCAGGTGTCGCCGAAACGCTGCGGCCATTTCAACGGCAAGGCGGTGATCGATGCCGACGAGATGGTCGGCAAGATCAGGGCGGCGGTCGATGCACGTCGCAGCGACGATCTGCTGATCATGGCGCGCACCGACGCGCGCGCCATCGACGGTTTCGACGCGGCGGTCGAGCGCGCGCAACGCTACGCAGAGGCGGGTGCCGACATTCTGTTTGTCGAGGCACTGGAAACCGCCGACGAGGTTCGCCAGCTGCCGCGTTTCCTGCGCGCGCCGCTGCTGATGAACATGGTGATCGGCGGCAGGACGCCGATCGCCGGCACCGATGAACTCGCGCAGTTCGGCTACGGCATCGTGCTGTACGCGAACGCGGCGCTGCAGGGGGCGCTGGCCGGTATGCAGCGCGCACTGACGACGCTGCGCGAACAACGTCACCTGACAGAAGATCCGACGCTCGTTGCGCCGTTCAGCGAGCGTCAACGCCTGGTAGGAAAACCGCTGATCGACGAACTCGAACAGCGCTACAAGGGTTCGCCATGGAGCCCTGGAGAGCAGCCATGATTCGCACACACATCCTCGGTTTCCCCCGGGTCGGTGCTCAGCGTGAGCTGAAGTTCGCGCTGGAGCGGCACTGGCGTGGCGAAATCGACGCCACTGCCCTGAAGGAGGTTGCCCGCGATCTGCGCCGCCGGCACTGGCAGCTGCAGCGCGAGGCACAGCTCGACCTGGTCACGGTCGGTGACTTTTCGCTGTATGACCATGTGCTCGACCACATCCAGATGTTTGGCTGCGAGCCGGCGCGCTTCGGCTTCACCGAGCGCGAAGCCGAGTTGTCGCGCTGTTTTGCGATGGCGCGCGGCGTGGTGGAGAAGGAGGAGGCGTGTTCCTGTTGCGGCAGCGGACACGACGACGGCGGCCGCCAGGCGCTGGAGATGACCAAGTGGTTCGACACCAACTACCACTATCTGGTGCCGGAGTTCGACGAGCGCACAACGTTTCGGCTGGCCGCGCATCGCCTCGTCAGCGAAGTGGCGGAGGCGCAGGCATTGGGTCACGTCGTCAAACCGGTGCTGATCGGTCCGGTGACGTTTCTCTGGCTCGGCAAGTCCAGGGTGCCCGGCTTCGACCGGCTCGCGCTGCTCGATGCGTTGCTGCCGTGTTATGTCGAACTGCTGGCGCTGCTGAAGGCGCGCGGTGTCGAGTGGGTGCAGATCGATGAGCCGATCCTCGGGCTCGATCTGCCGATGCCGTGGCGGCGCGCCTTCGAGCGTGCCTATCACTCTTTACAGGGGCACTCTTTGCAGGGCGCGCGCGTCCGGCTGATGCTGGCCACCTATTTTTCGTCGCTGGAAGAGAACATCGCGACGGTGTGCAAGCTTCCGATCGACGCGCTGCATGTCGACACCGTTCGCACGCCGCACGAACTGCGCGTGATCCTGGACTGGATGCCGGTCGACATGGAGCTGTCGGTCGGTGTCGTCGACGGTCGCAACATCTGGCGCACCGATCTTGATGTCGCGCTGGAGCGCCTGCGTTTCGCACGGGACCGGCACGGCGGGCAGCTGTGGATCGCGCCATCCTGTTCGCTGCTGCATGTGCCGCTCAGCCTGTCCGGCGACACCGGCATCGACCCGGACGTGCGCGGCTGGCTTGCCGGTGCCGTCGAGAAGCTCGATGAGCTGGCGCTGCTGAAGCGGGCCTGGAACTACAACGAGGGGAATCACAACGAGAGGAACCACGGCGAGACGGCGGTGGCCGACGAACTGGAGGCGGCGCGCGCCGCCATTGCCTCCCGCCGCGCCAGCGCGCGCATCACCGACCCCGCCGTCGCGCAGCGGCTGGCCGCGCTGCCGGCGGATGTCGACCAGCGCGGCAGGCCGTTCTTCGAGCGACAGCCGCTGCAGCGCGAGCGTTTTCAACTGCCGCCGCTGCCGACGACGACGATAGGTTCGTTCCCGCAGACGCCGGCGATCCGCGCGGCGCGGGCGGCGTTCAGGCGCGGCGCGCTCGACGAGGCCGACTACCGGCAGGCGATGCGGCACGAAATCGAATACGGGGTCAGGCTGCAGGAGTCGCTCGGCATCGACGTGCTGGTGCATGGCGAAGCCGAGCGCAACGACATGGTCGAATACTTCGGCGAACAGCTTGCTGGCTTCACCTTTTCGTCCAATGGCTGGGTGCAGTCCTACGGTTCGCGCTGCGTCAAGCCGCCGATCCTGTATGGCGACGTGTCGCGGCCGCGACCAATGACGGTGGCGTGGAGCCGCTACGCGCAGAGCCTGACATCGCGGCCGATGAAGGGGATGCTGACCGGTCCGGTGACGATCCTGCAGTGGTCGTTCGTGCGCGACGATCAGCCGCGCCAACGGACGGCCCTGCAGATCGCGCTGGCGATTCGCGACGAGGTGGTTGACCTTGAACAGGCCGGTATCGGTATCATCCAGATCGATGAGCCGGCGTTCCGCGAGGGGCTGCCGCTGCGCCAGTCGCAGTGGCGCGAATACCTCGCCTGGGCGGCGCACACGTTCAGAGTGGCAGCCAGCGGCGTCGGCGACAGCACGCAGATCCACACCCACATGTGCTACTCGGAGTTCAACGACATCCTGTCGGAGATCGCGGCGATGGATGCGGATGTCATCACCATCGAAACCAGCCGCTCCGACATGGAGTTGCTGCGGGGTTTCGGGGCGTTCAACTACCCCAATGAAATCGGTCCGGGCGTGTATGACATCCATTCGCCCAGAATTCCCTCCGTGGAAGAGATCGAGCGGATGTTGCGCAAGGCCGCGGAGGTAATACCTTTCGACAAACTCTGGGTCAATCCGGACTGCGGTCTCAAGACGCGGGGATGGCCGGAGACGGAAGCGGCGCTGCGGAACATGGTGGACGCCACCAGGCGTTTGAGAAGTGAGGCCGACAGGCAGTGATGATCAGCAAGATACTGATAGCCAACCGCGGCGAGATCGCCGTGCGCATCGTCCGCGCCTGCGCCGAGATGGGCATTCGCTCCGTCGCCGTCTACACCGAGCCGGACCGTTTCGCGCTGCACGTCAAACGGGCCGACGAGGCTTACCACATCGGCGACGACCCGCTGGCCGGCTACCTGAATCCGCACCGTATCGTCAACGCGGCGGTCGAGACTGGCTGCGACGCGCTGCACCCCGGCTACGGTTTCCTGTCGGAGAATGCCGAGCTGGCCGAGATCTGCGCGCAGCGCGGCATCCGCTTCATCGGCCCCAGCGCCGAAGTCATTCGCCGCATGGGCGACAAGACCGAGGCACGCAAGGCGATGATCGCCGCCGGCGTGCCGGTGACACCCGGCACCGAGGGCAACGTCGCCGATCTGGACGAGGCGAAACGGGAGGCGGCGCGCATCGGCTACCCGGTGATGCTGAAGGCCACTTCCGGCGGCGGCGGCCGCGGCATCCGCCGCTGCGACAGTGACGAGGAGCTGTCGCGCAACTACGACCGCGTCATCTCCGAGGCGACCAAGGCGTTCGGCAGCGCCGACGTGTTCCTGGAGAAGTGCATCGTCAATCCGCGCCACATCGAGGTGCAGATCCTCGCCGACCGCCACGGCAACACGATTCACCTGTTCGAGCGCGACTGCTCGATCCAGCGCCGCAACCAGAAACTGGTCGAGATCGCGCCGAGCCCGCAGCTGACGCCGGAGCAGCGCGCCTACGTCGGCGACCTCGCCGTGCGCGCGGCGCAGGCGGTCGGCTACGAGAACGCCGGCACCGTCGAGTTCCTGCTCGCCGACAATCAGGTCTGGTTCATGGAGATGAACACGCGGGTGCAGGTGGAGCACACCATCACCGAGCAGATCACCGGCGTCGACATCGTGCGCGAGCAGATCCGCATCAGCGCCGGCCTGCCGCTTGGCTACCGCCAGGAGGAGATCGCCTTCCGCGGCTATGCGCTGCAGTTCCGCATCAACGCCGAGGACCCGAAGAACAACTTCCTGCCGACGTTCGGCAAGATCAGCCGCTACTACGCACCGGGCGGTCCCGGCGTGCGCGTCGACACCGCGATCTACACCGGCTACGCGATTCCGCCCTATTTCGACTCGATGTGCCTGAAGCTGATCGTCTGGAGCCTGCGGTGGGAGGAAGCGCTTGACCGCGCGGTGCGCGCGCTGAACGACATGCGCGTGCAGGGCATCAAGACCACGGCGCCCTACTACGAGCAGATTCTGAAACACCCGGGCTTCCGCTCCGGCAGGTTCGATACCGGTTTCGTCGACAGCCACCCGGAGCTGCTGCAGTACTCGGAGAAATCGCGACCGGAAGAGATCGCGCTGGCAATCGCCACGGCGATCGCGGCGCACGCTGGGCTGTAACAGAAAACAAATTCGTCGTTACCACTGCGCTTTGCAGAGGGTGGCAGGTAACTCGTTTCGGGACCTTCAGAGACAGGGATGTCTCTGAAGAGCTACAGGGAAGTACTCGCGCGTGTCCCGAAACGAGTTACCTGCCGCCCGGTGGCACTGGCCGAAGTTTCAACGAGTTAATAGAGAGAAGCGTCATGTCCACCAAGAAGCCGATCCAGATCACCGATGTCGTGCTGCGCGACGGCCACCAGTCGCTGATCGCGACGCGGTTGCGCACCGAACACATGCTGCCGATCTGCGACAAGCTCGACCGCGTCGGCTACTGGTCGCTCGAAGTGTGGGGCGGCGCCACGTTCGACGCCTGCGTGCGCTTCCTGAAGGAGGATCCGTGGGAGCGGCTGCGCGCGCTGCGCAAGGCGCTGCCGAACACGCGCCTGCAGATGCTGCTGCGCGGCCAGAACCTGCTCGGCTACCGTCACTATGCCGACGACGTGGTCGAGGCGTTCGTGCAGAAATCGGCCGAGAACGGCATCGACGTGTTCCGCGTCTTCGATGCGATGAACGACGTGCGCAATCTGGAAACCTCGATCGGCGCGGTGAAAAAGAGCGGCAAACACGCGCAAGGGACGATCTGCTACACGACCAGTCCGGTGCACACGATCGACAGCTTCGTCGCGCTCGGCAAACGGCTTGCCGACATGGGCAGCGACTCGATCGCGATCAAGGACATGGCCGGCCTGTTGACGCCGTATGCCACCGGCGAACTGGTCAAGGCGCTGAAGGCGACCCTGCCGCTGCCGATCTTCCTGCACAGCCACTCCACGTCGGGACTGGCGACGATGTGCCAGCTGAAGGCCATCGAAAACGGCGTCGACCATATCGATACCGCCATCTCCGCCTTTGGTGGCGGCACCTCGCACCCGGCCACCGAGACGATGGTTGCCGCACTGAAAGGGACACCGTGGGAGAGCGGCCTGGATCTTGCGCTGCTGCAGGAGATCGCCCGCTATTTCTGGGAGGTGCGCAGCCACTACCACCAGTTCGAAAGCGAGTTCACCCGCGAAGACGTCGGCGTGCAGATCAACCAGGTGCCGGGCGGCATGATGTCGAACCTCGCCAACCAGCTGAAGGAACAGGGCGCGCTGAACCGCATCGACGAAGTGTTCGCCGAGATTCCGCGCGTGCGCGAGGATCTCGGCTTCCCGCCGCTGGTGACGCCGACCTCGCAGATCGTCGGCACGCAGGCGGTGATGAACGTGATCGGCGGCGGTCGCTACAAGAGCATCACCAACGAAGTGAAGCGCTACCTGCTCGGCCACTACGGCGCAGCGCCGGGCTCGGTCGATACCGAGGTGCGGCGACTCGCGGTTGGCGGCGAAGAGGTGATCGACGTGCGCCCGGCCGATCTGCTGCCGGCCGAACTGTCGAAGCTGCGCGAACAGATCGGCGTGCTGGCGCAAAGTGAAGAGGACGTGCTGACCTTCGCCATGTTCCCCGACATCGGCAAGAGCTTCCTCGAACAGCGCGCCGCCGGCACGCTGCAGCCCGAACAATTGCTGCCGCCGCAGGGCGCCGGCGCCAAGCCGGCCAGCGGCGACACCGTGCCGACCGAATTCGTCGTCGACGTGCACGGCGAGAGCTATCAGGTGGCGATCACCGGCGTCAGCGTGCGCAACAGCGGCAAGCGCCACTTCTATCTGACGCTCGACGGCATTCCGGAAGAGGTGGTGTTCGAGCCGTTGAACGAATACAAGACGGAGTCGAAAAGCAGCCGCAGACGCGCAAGGCATGAGGGCGACGTCACCACCAGCATGCCGGGGAGCATCGTCGCCGTACTGGTGAAAGAGGGCGATCAGGTACAGGCGGGACAACCGGTGCTGGTCACCGAGGCGATGAAGATGGAAACCGAGGTGCAGGCGCCGATCAGCGGTCGGGTGACCGGCATCTTCGTTGCGAAGGGCGACCGCGTCACGCCGGCGGATCTCCTGGTGGAGCTGACACCCTGACGCCGACCGGGTCCGGCAGTCAGCGCTCCCCCGAGTCGGCGCCGCTCCCGTTCTCTTCGAGAAACCGCTCGACCGTGTCGCGCATCACTTTGCCGAGCGCATTGACCCGCTTCTCGATGCGCGAATCGGGCGCGCCGAGCGCGATCGCCAGGCGCCGGTTGCGGAACGGAAACGGCACGGCGATGCCGGCGACATTGGGCTGGTAGACGGCGAGGTTGACGTGCCAGCCCTCCTTCGCGCTCTTGCGGATGTCGCGTTCGACGGCCTCCGGCGTCATGAACGATGACTTTTCATATTTCTGGTACTTGATCCGCTTCAGCACCGCTTCGCGCTCGGGCTCCGGGAACTGCGCAAGGATCGCGCGCCCCGCCGCCGTCACATGGATCGGCAGGCGCTGGCCGACGTTGACCGTGTAGCGGATGTCGGCCGGCGTCTCGACCACATCGAGAAAGACCACGCTGGTTCCCTCGGCGGCGGCGAGGATCATCGTCTCGCCGGTCCGCTGCATCAGCTCGACGAGCAGTTTGTGCACCGACTCCGGCAGCGGCTGCGATTCGGCGATGTCGCGCGCGACGTCCATCCATTTCGACGTCGGGTAGTAACCGCCGCGCGTGACCGGCTGGTAGAGGTAACCGCGCTCGACCATCGTCGAAATGATGTTGAACGCGCTGGAGCGCGGCCAGCCGAACTCCTCGACGATTTCCCGCACTGACAGCGGCTTCCTGGCGCGAACGAAGAATTCCATCAGGTCGAAAAGGTTCGCGATCTGCTTGACAAGCATGGGCCAGTCTCCGTTAGAGTCGCTTCGTGTACAAATTGGTGGTCTAAATAGTCCAGTATATTGGACATATAAGCAACCCCCGAAATGTTGTTCAAGCCAACAATCTTGAAACCAACGAACCGGTTCCAGTAGCGCCCCGGGCTCGGGGCCGATGACGAGGAGGAGAAAATAATGAGCAGAGGCAACGTGCTCGATCCGACCGCACAGCGCGCGGACGACATCACTTCGCCCGGTCCCGATGCCGGCCCGCTGGCGGGCAAGGTGATCGGCTTCCGTCTCGACGAGATCTGGCGCGCGTGGGACTGGATCTCGGAGATCTGGGGCGCCGAATTCGAAAAGCTGGGCGCCACCGTCAAATACTGGCGTTCGCACCAGGGCCGCACCGGCGCTGAGGGCGAGCGCGTCGCCAAGGAGCTGGATGAATTCCTCAGCTCGATCGACATCGCCGTCGTCGGTCTCGGCAACTGCGGTTCGTGCACCGGCTGGACCATTCGCGATGCGCTGGCCGCCGCCGAACGCGGGCTGCCGACCACGGCGATCTGCACCGAAGTGTTCGAGGAGCTGGGCCGCAATCTGGCGAAGCGCGGCGGTCGCTCGGGGCTGCGCATTCATATCCTCCCGTATCCGCTGAACGAAAAACTGAAAGAAGAGGTCGATCCGGTTGCCTGGGAGCATCTGGATGGCGTGATGAAAATGATGGGTATCGAACTGACTGCCCGTAAGGAGGCCGCGCGATGAGCAGCAGAGCAATCAGAGGCACCACGGCCACGCAAGAACGGAAGGTCGTCAACCTGCGCGACTGCGGCCCGGCCGGTTGCGATATCGACTGGCTGTCGAGCCAGCGCGTCGAGGCCGAGATCGATGACGTCATGGCGTTCACGCGCGAAGCGATGGAGCAGGGCTGGGGCGATGGCCTGCCGCTGATTCCGCCGACCGAAGGGCGCGTGCGCGAATTCCTGTCGAAGAACAACCGCTATGCCGACGAAGTCATCTGCAAGCTGCCGCCGTCGGATGCCGAGTGCACGGTCGAGAAGATCGCGATCAACGCGGTGATGGCCGGCGCGCCGGCGGAGTCGCTGCCGCTGATCATTGCGGCGCTGGAAGGAATGGCCGATCCCAACTTCGAACTGTTCGGTCTGAATGCGACGACGGCGCCGGTGATTCCGCTGACGCTGGTCAACGGCCCGATCCGAAACAAGTTGAATATTCCGTACAGACACGGCTGTCTCGGCGGTGCGCCGTCGACGTCGGTTGCGGCCGGTCGCGCCATTCGCCTGATCATCAAGAACATCGCCGGTCAGGAAGTGAACGTCACCTGCCAGACCACGTTCGGTTCGCCGGGTCGTGTCGCCGGCATCGTGTTCGGCGAGTGGGAGGAGCGTTCGCCGTGGGCACCGTTCGCCGAGCGTCGCGGTGTCAAAGGGGATGCGGTGTCGGTCTACGGCACGATGGGCACGCAGAACATCATCGACACGACGTCGCAGACCGGTCCCGAGTTCCTGGAGATGATCGGCAAGTCGCTGGCCTATCCCGGCGCCAACGGTTTCTCGCCGGCGATGCCTTATGCCGAGATGATGGTCGCCATCAACCCGGTGTGGGGCGACATTCTCAAGCGCGACGTGCCGAACATCGAGGATGTGCAGGAGCTGATCTGGAAACACGCCAGCATCGACGCCAGCCATCTGACGAAAAAACATCGCGAGCAGCTCGAAGCGCAGGATCGTGTCATCGGCGGTCGCGTCTATGTGTCGGTGGAGCCGAAGGATGTGCTCGTCGTCTGCTGCGGCGGCACCGGCGGCCTGCATGCCACCGGCTTCCACAGCTTCGGCAGCTGCCTGACGCAGACCCGCGCCATCGTGCCTGGGCCGGATGGCAAATAGAGGTCTTCTATTCATGCAAGTGAACATTTATGAGCGCGTGCTGCAGCTCATGGAAGCCGAGGGCATCAAGACGCTGTTCGGCATTCCCGACCCGAGTTTCTTTCGCATGTTCAACTGCGCGCACGAGCGCGGCTGGCAGGTGATTGCGCCGCACCACGAGGAGGCCGGCGCCTTCATGGCCGAGGCGCAGTGGAAGCTGACCGGCAGGCCCGGCGTCGTCGTCGGCAACCAGGGGCCGGGCGTCGCCAACCTGGCGCCGGCGGCGATCTGCGCGGCGAAGGAGAATTCGCCGGTGATCTTCATCGCCGGCCAGCGCAACCACATCGCCGACCAGCGCGTGCGCCGTGGCCGCATCTCGTGGGTGCGGCAGTGGGAACATTTCGAAGCGGCGATGAAATATGTCGGCATCATCGAATTTCCGGAGCAGGTCGACGACGTCGTGCGCGAAGCGTTCCGCCGTGCGCTGACCGGCACGCCGGGGCCGGTCTACATCGAGATTCCGATGAATTCGATGCACGCCGCGCTCGATCTGCCGCCACCGCTGCCACCCGAGCACTACCGGCTGACGCAGCAGGAGGCCGGCACGCGCGCGGTCAAAAAATCGGTCGAGCTGATCAGCAACGCGAAACTGCCGATCCTGCTGGTCGGCCAGGGTGTGTTCGCGGCGCGCGCGCATGAATCTGTCGGCGAGCTGGCGCGGCTGCTGAAGTGCCCGATCGTGCAGACCTCCGGCGGCAGCTCGTTCATTGCCGGCATGGAGGAGCGAACCTTTCCCTACGCCTTTTCGCCGGCGGGTAACGACGCGGTGAACAAGAGTGATCTGGTCATCGCCATCGGCACCGAGATCGGCGAACCGGTTCACCACGGCATCAAGGGTCACTGGGAAGCGGGCGATGCCCATCGCAAGTGGGTCTACATCGAGCGCGATCCGCTGGCGATCGGCGTCAACCGCCGCATCGACGCGCCGCTGGTCGGCGACCTGCGCGACGTGGTGCCGCAGCTGATCGAGGCGTTGTTGAAAACATCGTCCGACATCAATCGTGAACAGCCGCCACAATTGAACGACTGGATCAGGATGCACGCCGACCATCGCGCCGAGGTCGATGCGAAGGTGCCGTCCGGGCGGCTGCCAGTCCACACCGCCCGTTTCGTCCACGAGGCGACGAAATCCATTCCTGACGATGCCGTCATGGTGCGCGACGGTGGTGCCGTTTCGATCTATGCGTGGACGCATACGCAGGTGAAGCCGCACGACCTGATCTGGAGCCAGAACTTCGGCCATCTCGGCACCGGCCTGCCTTATGCGATCGGCGCGCAGCTCGCCGTCGGTAACAAACGCCGTGTGGTGCTGCTGACCGGCGACTCGGCCTTCCTGTTCCACATCTCCGAACTGGAGACGGCGGTGCGCAAGAACCTGCCGGTGATCTGCATCGTCGGTTGCGATTACGCCTGGGGTCTCGAAGTGCGCGGTTATCGCGGCTTCATCGGCCCCGGCACCAATGAAACCGAAGCGCACTGGGGGCGGCAGGTTCGTCTCGACAAGACCGCCGAGAGCTTCGGCGCCTACGGCGAGTATGTTGAACGCGAAGAGGAGATCGGCCCGGCGATTGAGCGCGCGCTGGCGAGCGGCCGGCCGGCGGTGATCCAGGTGCCGGTCGATCCCGATGCCCATGCCGCCGAGGTGCCGGGCCACGAGCAGTATTCGACCTGGTACCACGACTTTATCTGATACACGGATGACATCAGCCCAATACGCAGCGGGGCATCTCCTTGACAATGAAAACAAGTCCCGGCTGGTGGCAGGTAGCAGTGTCCATGCTGGTCCAGGCCATCAGCACGGGCAGTATTTTCAGTGCCTACAGCGTCATTGCCGCGCCGCTGAAAGTCGAATTCATGCCCAGCAATATGGTTCTGATGCTGGGTATAACGGTCACCGCGCTGGGTTCCGGATTATTGAGCCCGGCGCTTGGCGTCGCGATCGATCGCTTTTCCGTACGCAAGCTCATGCTGTTCGGCTCGTCGCTGGTGGCGGTTGGTTTCTGGCTGATGTCCGTCTCCACATCGATGGTTCAGGTGATAGCGGTTTATGCCGTTTTCATGTCGGCGGGCTGCGTACTCCTCGGCCCCATTGCGACATCGGCACTGCTGGCACGCTGGTTCACGCACAACCGGGGGCTGGCGATGGGTATCGCCGGCAGCGGTGCTGCGATAGGTGGTTTCCTGATGCCGCCACTGCTGCAGGGTTTGATCGATCAGCTGGCGTGGCGTGAGGCGCTGCAGGCATTCAGTGCCATAACCCTGGTGATCTCGATCCCGCTGATCGCCTGGCTGGTGGTTGATCGGCCCACACCGCCTGCTGACCCGCGACCGGACATTGGTCGGACCGATGAGGGAGCCCGGGATCTCGCAGCGACCAAACCGAAGCTGCAGCTGTCGGCGGGAGCCGCGCTTCGCGATACCAACTTCTGGCTGATTGCGTTGACCCTGGGCGTGCTCTTCTGCGGGCCGATGGCGGTGGTCAGCAACCTGATTCAGCTGGTTGGCGAAAAAGGCATTCAGCCAGGTCACGGCGCATTTCTGATTTCGATCACAGCCGGCGCCAATTTCGCCGGCAAATTGATTCTGGCCGGCGTGGCCGATCGCATCGGTCATCGTCTTTTGCTCGCCATCGCGCTGATCGGAATCGGGCTGGGTATCGGCGGGTTGCTGTATGCGAACAGTTTTTCGCTGCTGGCTGCTTCCTGCTCCGTCATCGGTCTTTTTGCCGGCGCCGCGTCACCGCTGTGGAGCGTGATACTGGCGCATGTCTACGGCGCCGACCGCATAGGAAAAATGATGGGGCTGATGACGTTGGTGATCATGCCGTTTACCTTGCTGTCGGCACCGCTGTTCGGCTGGATTTACGACCTCACCGGCAACTATGACAACGCACTTCAGGGCTATATCGGCCTTGTCGTGCTGGCCCTGCTTTTCGTTTCCCAGCTGCGCATCTGCAGGCTCGATGGCATCAGTGGTGAAGCGACCAACCCACGGAGAGTGCTTCCATGCGACTGACAGACAGAGTTGCCATCGTCACTGGCGGCGGCAGAGGTATCGGCAAGGCCATCGCCATCAAGCTCGCCGAACAGGGCGCCGATGTCGTCGTCGCCGGAACGACGCCGGAGCCGCTGAATGCGGTGGTGGCGGAGATCGAGGCGCTCGGCCGTCGCGCCGTTGCGGTACAGACCGATGTCAGCAATTTCGACTCGGTGAAGCGGATGGTCGGGCAGACGCTGGAAACGTTTGGTCGCATCGACATCCTGGTCAACAACGCCGGCGGCAGTGCGCGCGGTCGCATGTCGCTGTTCAAGGATTCGGAAGAGGATGTCTGGGACTACGTGTTGAACACCAACCTGAAAGGCGTCTTCTACACCTGCCGCGCGGTGATCAACCACATGCTCGAACGCGGCAGCGGCAGCATCGTCAACATCGCTTCGGTGGCCGGCATGATCGGGCTGGCATCGCAGGTCGACTACTCGGCGTCCAAGGGTGGCGTCATCGCCTTCACGCAGGCGCTGGCCAAGGAGTGTTCGCGGCAGGGGGTGCGGGTCAACTGCGTGTCGCCGGGGCCGACCGTCAGCGAGGCCGGTCGCTCCATCCCGGCGGAGAGGCGCAAGAGCCTGGCGCAGGATCTGCTCGGCCACGCCACCGGTTTCGACCGCTTCGCCGAAGCCGCCGACATCGCCAACCTGGTGGGTCTGCTCGCCTGCGACGACGCCAGGTTCATCACCGGCCAGAACTACGCGGTCTGCGGTGTGATGAACCTCGGCATGCCGGATAGCCTGATCGGCTGACCATCGGCGAAGTCGGTTTGATTCAGCGCGCCTCACCCCCAACATGCCGCTCAAGCACCTCGATCAGCTGCGCAAGATTGAGCGGCTTGCTCAGGTGGTCGTTCATGCCGGCCTCACGACTGCGCTGCTGATGTTCCGGAAATGCGTGCGCAGTCAGCGCGATGATCGGGCAGGGTGGCAGCGCTGCCTGTGCCTCATGGTCGCGAATTTCCCGGGTCGCTTCATAACCGTCGACGTTCGGCATTTCGCAGTCCATCAGGATCGCATCGAATCGCGCGGTGTTCTGCGTGACGAGGGCGACCGCTTCGGCACCATCCCGGGCCACGGTAGCATCGATGCCCAGTAGCTTCAGCATGGCGACGATGACGGTGCGATTGATGGCGTTGTCTTCGGCCACCAGGATGCTTTTTCCCGGGAAGGTCGCCGTGGTCGGCGCTGTCTGGTTCGCTGTCGTCACCGCCTTGCCGAAGAGACAGGATTCGAGCACTGCGCCCAGGGTTTGAACGGAGGTGGGTTTTACGTGTGCCGAATGAATGCCGGCGCGCGAAAAATGCTCGATGTTCGGCGGCACGCAGGAGGTGGTCAGCAGTACCTTTGGAATCGATGCCAGGCTCGGTGCTTGCGCCATCTGTTGTGTTATCTGTTGCGCCAATGAGATTTCGCGCTTGTCGGGCAGGTCGATATCCAGCAACACGATGTCGGGTCGTGCAGCAACCGCCTGATCGATGGAGAACTCCGTGTGGTTCATGGCAGCGAGCCGCATGCCAAGGGCTTTTGCCTGCTCGCGAAGGATGTCGAGATACTCTGCTCTGTCATCGATGGCCAGTATCGTCTGGCCCATTAGCCGGGAATGATCTTTCGACACGGAGGCGTCGTGCGTTCTCCCCAGCCAGATCGTGAAGACGAACGTAGAACCCTGACCGGGTGCGCTTTCAATCTGGATATCGCCCCCCATCATCTCCACCAGATGTTTGCAGATGGCCAGCCCGAGGCCAGTGCCTTGCGGGCGTTTGCCTGGGCTGTTGATTTGACTGAATGGTCGAAACAGCAGCTTCTGCTGCTCGGGCGATATGCCGATGCCGGTATCGCTGACGGAGATGCGCAGCTCTACCCGCTCGCTGATCACGCAGGTTGCATCGACTCGCAGCTGGATCAGGCCGGCATCGGTGAACTTGAAGGCGTTGTTCAGCAGATTGCCGATGATCTGCTGGATTCTGACCGGGTCTCCTGCGAGATCTGCCGGAACCTGTGGGGAGATCGAGGCAATAAAGGCGACGGCGGCATTGTCACTGACGCGGAATGGCGCCGTTACCTGGTCCAGCAATTCACCGAGATCCAGCGGCTGCTCCGCGAGTACCATTTTACCGGCGTCTATCTTCGAGAAATCCAGGATGTCGTTGATCACGGTGAGCAGCAGTCTGCCGGAACTCGAAATGATCCTGGCATAGGAGCGCTGGGTGTCGTCGAGGTGGGTTTTCTGCATCAACTCGATCATGCCAATGACGCCGTTGAGCGGTGTGCGAATCTCGTGGCTCATGCTCGCCAGAAACTCATCCTTGGCGCGACTGGCGGATTCGGCGGCCTCCTTCTCCAGATGGATCTGCTCGGCGCGCCGTCGCTCCGTGATGTCCTGTATCACGCCGATGACGTAGTGGCTGCCGTCGTCCCGCTTGAATGCTTTTCCCAGCAGGCGCATCCAGCGAATCGTCCGCTCTGGCGACAGGCACCGATATTCGACGTGGCCGAGCGTGTCGCCGCGCAGCGTCCATTCGATGACGCGGCTTACATGGCCCAGATCATCAACATGGATGGGGGCGGAGAACTCCTCCCAGCTTCCCGAAAATACCGATTCGGCAGTGCCAAAGATCTGCGCCGGCTTGCCCTGCAGGCTGACGTCGCGCGATTGGTTATCGACCTCGATGACCCCGAGCTCCGCAACTTCGATGGCCAGCCGAAGCCGCTCCTGGCTGCGCTCCAACGCCATTTCGGCATGGTGCCGGGCCATGGCCATTTGAATGGTGGCGTGCAACTCGCGCTCGGAAAACGGCTTCAATATATAGCCGTAGGGTTTTGTCGCACGTGCGCGCTCAATCGTCTCGTCACCCGAATACGCGGTGAGATAGATCACCGGTATATGCAGCTCTTCCGGAATTCTGGAGGCTGTTTCGATACCGTCTTCATCGCCGCTGATATTGATGTCCATCAGGATGAGGTCGGGTCGATTGGCGGCGACCCGTTCCAGGGCCTGCTGCCCGGACGCAGCGAGCGCGGTGATCTCGTAACCGAGACGGGTGAGCTTTTTCTTGAGGTTGAGCGCGACGATGTGTTCGTCCTCAACCACCATGATGCGCGTGTTCATCATCCTTGCTCCTGATCCGGATCGGCCTGAGCGTGGGGAAAGCGAATCTCGAAACGTGTGGGGTTGGCGTGATGGATGACCAGCTTGCCGTGCAGTTGTTCGGTGAGAACCGCCACCAGCTCAAGACCCAGTGTCGGAATGTTGCCCGGATCGAACCCCGAGGGAAGACCAACGCCGCTGTCGGTGACGGAGAGTAGCAGCGAGCCTGCTTCGTCGTTCACCACCTCCACGCGAACGTCACCTCCCCGGTGATCGGGAAAGGCGTACTTGAGTGCATTGGTGACCAGTTCGTTGACGATCAGGCCGCAGGGAATCGCCTGTGTCATGGGGAGGGAGATGGAGCTGTCGACCTGCACCACGGTCAGGATGTCTTCATTCTCCGCACCATAGGACATGGCGACGTTGGCGACGAGGGCGGTCAGCACCTCGTTCAGATTTACCCGGTCAAAATTGTTGGATTGATAGAGCGCCTGATGAATGAGCGACATCGACTGAATGCGATGCTTGCAGCTCTCCAGCAGTGCCTGAACAGCGATGTCCGATGTCTGCGATGCCTGCAGGTCGAGCAGGCTGTGCACAATCTGCAGGTTGTTCTTTACCCGGTGATGAACTTCTGCCAGCAGTGTGATCTTTTCCTTGAGCGAGGCGCGGATCCTGTCTTCCTTGAGCTTGCGGTCGGATATGTCGACGATCGCGGCGAGAATCATCGTCCCTTCATTGGTCTCCACCGGGTTGAGTGCAATCTCTACCGGCACTTCCGAGCCGTCGCGGCGCACGCCATAAAGTTCCCGGCCCTCGCCCATCGGTCGTGATCGCGGTTCGGCGCAATAGGCCGCACGCAGTTCTGGATGGTGCGTCTGGAAGCGGGCGGGTACCAACCGCTCGATGGATTGACCGAGCAACTCGGTGCGCTCGTACTGGAAGATCTCCTCGGTTTCGCGGTTTACCATCACGATCGTGCCATCACTGGAGATCATCACCATGCCATTGGGCGCGTACTCCACCACGCGGCGAAAGCGTTCTTCGGCACGTTTTCGCGAATCTATTTCAGCCGCGAGGCGTTCGTTGATCGCCTGCAGCTCCGCGGTTCGGGCCGCGACACGTTGCTCCAGTGTCTCATTCAGCTGAGCCAGCGCCATCTCTGCCTGCTTGCGCTCGGCGACTTCGTGCTCGGTCTGGCTGATCACTGCGCGCAGACGTTCGGGGCTGGGCACGCGCAATGCGGTGGGGATCAGGTGCCACAGGAGGATGGCGGTGGTCATGGAAAGCGCGGCGGTGATCGCCTTGACCGATGCGGCCAGCCAGTAATCGGGATTCCAGAGGGTCCAGATCGAGATGAGATGGGTGGTGCCGCAGGCAAATATAAACAGCGAAAAGAGGATGAAGATGCCGTTGAACTGCAGGTCGCGCCGCTTGCGAACGAAGTAAACCAGTGCCAGCGGGATGGAGTAGTAGGCGGCGGCGATGGCGAGGTCTGAGGTGATGAATAACCACAGCAGCGATGGCGTCCACAGGAAGCAGTGGCCGTGCGGCATGAAGCCGCTGGTAGAAAACCAGGAGAGCGCGGGTTCAGACATACGGTGCTCCATCGCCAATACGTCGAAAGGGCTGGGTCGTTAGCGGGAGTGGTTTCGATAGCGGCCGGCTCCACCGCAGAGAGGCTAACAGACGCTGGCGCGGAGCAGGGCGCGCGCTGTGGCTTATTGGGCGTCAATCGCCGTGCCCGCCTTCGCAATGCGTTGCGGGGGTTCAGGTCGATTCCGCTCCGGGTTGCTTTTTCTGGCCTTGTATTTAACACTGTCATATAACGCTGTTATGCATGCCGACGCCCTACACTGCCCGGCACCGCTGCCCCGGAGGCCCGCCATGTCGCTGCCCGCTTCGCTCCAAGGTCGATTGACGCTGCCGTTGATCGCGTCGCCGATGTTCATCGTCTCCGGCCCGGAGCTGGTGATCGCCCAGTGCCAGGCCGGTGTGGTCGGCTCGTTTCCGGCGCTGAATGCGCGGCCGGCCAGCCTGCTGCGCGACTGGATCCGCCGTATCCAGCGCGAACTGGCCGCCTACCGGGCCGCCAACCCCGGCGCCGTGGTGGCGCCATTCGCCGTCAACATGATCTGCCACCGCACCAACGACCGGCTGGCGGAGGATCTGGCGATCTGCGTCGAGGAGCGGGTGCCGATCATCATCACCAGCCTGCAGGCGCCCGCCGACCTGATCGCCGCCGTGCATGGTTACGGCGGCATCGTGCTGCACGACGTGACCAACGTGCGCCACGCAGAGAAGGCACTGGAAGAGGGGGTCGACGGGCTGATCCTGGTCTGCGCCGGCGCCGGTGGCCACGCCGGTACGCTGAGCCCGTTCGCGCTGCTCGGTGAAGTGCGCCGCTTCTACGACGGCACGGTGGGGCTGGCCGGCGCCATCGCCAGCGGCAGCGGCATCCTCGCCGCGCAGGCGATGGGGGCCGACTTCGCCTATATGGGCACTCGCTTCATCGCCACCCGCGAGGCCAATGCCGACAGCGATTACAAACAGGCGCTGCTCGACGCGGCCGCTGCCGATATCGTCTATTCGTCGCTGTTCACCGGCGTGCATGGCAACTACCTCAAGGCGAGCATCGTCCGTTCCGGCCTCGACCCGGACAACCTGCCGTCGGCCGACAAGTCGACGATGAACTTCGGTTCGGGCGGCAATACCGCGGCGAAGGCGTGGCGCGACATCTGGGGCGCCGGCCAGGGTGTCGGCAGCATCGACGCGGTGTCGACCACCGCCGAGCTGGTGGCGCAGCTGCGCGGCGAATATGCCGAGGCGTGGCGCACGCTGGAACGGAAGCGTTTTCCGCTGTAACCGCGAGGTAATCGTGCCCGGTGTTATCCTCGCCGCTTCCTGCGCGGCATGAGCGGAACACCGGATGAGCGCACACGGTTCTTCAGACGGTCGTGATTTCGACCTGCGCCCTTACATCATTGAGATCGACGATGCCGTGCTGGCGGCGATCGAGCAGCGCGTGCGCCACTACCGCTGGGAGTTGCTGCCGACGATTCCCGGCTGGCGCGCCGGCACCGACACCGACTTCCTGCGCGAGCTGTGCGACTACTGGGTCGACGGCTACGACTGGCGCACGCAGGAGGTGATGCTGAATCGCCTGCCGCAGTTCAGCGCCGTCGTCGACGGCGTTCGCATTCGCTTCTACCACGAGCGCGGCTCCGGCCCTTCCGGGAGACCGGCGCTGCTGCTCTGCCACGGCTGGCCCGGCTCCGCGCTCGAATTCCTCGACCTGATCGAACCGCTGGCCCACCCGGAGCGGTTTGGCGGTGACGCCGTCGACGGCTGCGACGTCATCGTCCCCTGCCTGCCCGGCTACGGCTTTTCCGGTCGCCCCGAGAAACCGATCGGCCCGCGCGCCATCGGCAGGCTGTTCGCCAGGCTGATGACGGAGGTGCTCGGCTACCGCCGTTATGTCGCGCAGGGGGGCGACTGGGGTTCGGCGATCTCGGCCTGGATCGGTTATGACGACGCACTGGCGCGCGGCGGCCGCTGCTGTGGCATCCATCTCAACGCGGTGCTGGTGCAGTCGGCGCAACCGCCGCAAGGCGACGAGGTGCTGGCGTGGCAGCAGCGGGCGCGGACGCTACAGCTGGCGGAGGGCGGTTACAGCCGTCAGCAGGGGACGCGGCCGCAGACGCTGGCGATCGGGCTCGCCGACAGCCCGGTCGGCATGGCGGCATGGATCATTGAGAAGTTCGCCGTCTGGAGCGATTTTTCGGCGCCCGATCTGCCGCGTCACGCCGACTCATCGATCGACTACGGCGAGGCGCTGAAGCGCGTGTACGGCTTCGACCGCTTGCTGACCAACCTGATGTTCTACGTTGCCACCGGCAGCTTCGCCTCGTCGCTCTGGCTCTACTACGCCTTCTTCCAGTTCGAACGCTCGCGCACCTTCCCGCCGGATGAGCGCTGCGACACACCAACCGCCATCGCCGAGTTTCCCGAACCGGCCTTCCCGCCGGTGCCGCGCGCCCGCGTCGAACAGGGTTACAACGTGCGGCGTTATTCGGTGATGGCGCGTGGTGGCCACTTCGCCGCGCTGGAGAATCCGCAGGCGCTGCTGGCCGACATCCGCGCCTTCCTGCGTGAACTGTGAGCCGGGCTGAACCGAATTGAGAGAAGCGACCAGGTTGAGTGACTCCCACCGCCGCCTCCTTCTGGCCCTGTCGCTGCTGATCGGCGTTGCGCTGTTGTGGTGGTTGTCGCAGCCGCCGAGCCGAGTCGAACAGCCGCTGCCGATCGCCGCTGCCGACGGGGACCCCGCTGCCACCGTGGTGGCGCCGCCACTGGCGGCACTCGAATACCATCGCGATATAAAACCCTTGATGGATCGCCGTTGTGTCGTCTGTCACGCCTGCAACGACGCCCCCTGCCAGCTCAAGCTCGACACCGCCGCAGGCATCCTGCGCGGCGCCAGCAAGACACCGGTTTACGACGGCACGCGCCTTGCCGCCGCCCTGCCGAGCCGGCTTGAGCTCGATGCGCTGTTGACCGCGGAATGGCGCGCACGCGATTTCTTTCCGGTGCTGAACGAGGGTGACGCCCGCCCCGAGACCAATCTTGCCGCCAGCCTGCTTTACCGCATGTTGTTGCTGAAGCGCGACCATCCGCTGCCGCCGGGTGAGCTGCCGGCACAACTCGATGTCTCGATGCAGCGCGAGATGCAGTGTCCGGCGCCGGATGAATTCGAACGTTATGCGCGACGCACACCACAGGGCGGCATGCCGTTCGCACTGCCGGGTCTATCCGACGAGGAGTTTCGTCGCATCGAGCGCTGGATCGCCGGCGGCGCACCGGCGTCGCTACCGACGCTGCCGAATGAGCTCGCCGAGCGCGTCGTCGAGTGGGAAAAATTTCTCAACGGCGATTCACGCAAACGCCAATTGATGGCGCGTTATCTGTTCGAACACTGGTTCATCGCCGATCTCTACTTCGAAGACGATCCCGCCGCCAGTCTTGAGCCTCGTCAGTTCTTCCAGATCGTTCGCTCGCGCACGCCACCGGGGCAGCCGATTGCGCCGATCGCCACGCGCCGTCCCTACGATGATCCCGAGGTGGCGCGTGTCTGGTACCGGTTGCAGCCGCAGCAGGGGGCGCGATTGGCCAAGACCCATTTGCCTTACGCACTCGGGCCACATCGGATGGCGCGGCTGCGCGAACTCTTTCTCGGCGACGACTACCGCGTGACGGATTTGCCCGGCTACGATCCGCAATCGGCCGCCAATCCGTTCATTACCTTCGCCGCCATGCCGGTGCGCGCGCGTTACCGCTTTCTGCTCGACGACGCGCAGCTCTTCGTCGGCAACTTCATCAAGGGGCCGGTCTGTCGTGGCCAGCTCGCGCTCAACGTTATCAACGACCGCTTCTGGGTGCTGTTCGCCGATCCCGATATCGAAGCAGTGGTCGATGGCGATTTCCTCGCCGGCGAGAGCGCCAACCTGCGCCTGCCCGGCGAATTTGATCCCGAATTCAACCTGGTCGGGCTGGCGGAAGCATGGCGCGGTTATGAGCAGCAACAGGCGACATTCCTCGCTGCCAAGGCAGAACACCTGCACCGCCACTTCGGCGATGAGCGACCGGTGACGCTCGACCTGTTGTGGGATGGTGAGCGCGAGAACACCAACGCCGCACTGACGGTGTTTCGCCACTTCGATTCGGCATCGGTGGTGCAGGGGCTGGTAGGCGACGTGCCGAAGACGGCCTGGGTGGTCGACTACTCGCTGTTCGAGCGCATCCACTACCTGCTGGTGGCCGGCTTCGATGTGTATGGCTCCGGCAGCCACCAGTTGCTGACCCGTCTCTACATGGATTTCCTGCGCATGGAGGGCGAGTACAACTTCCTCCATTTCCTGCCGCTGTCACTGCGCGACGCCGAGCGCGAACGCTGGTACCAGGGTGTCGGCGCCAGTACGCGTGATCATGTCTATCGCGAGGTGAACCGCTACCGCGTCGATACGGCGATTGCTTATCGCAGCGACGACCCGAAAGCGGAATTGTTCGAGCAGATGGCGGCGCGTCTCGGCCCCGCGCTCGATCGTCGTTACGCGCTGCCTGATGACGAAGCGGATACTGAATGGAGTGAAACGTCGCGCACGGCGCTGCAGCAGCTCGCGGCGGTGCGTGGTACCGCGGCGTCCCTGCTGCCGGAGATCAGCTACATCCGTGTGTTGCGCAAGGGTGCGCCGGATGCGGTGTTCTCACTGCTGCGCGACGCGGACCACAGCAATGTCGCCGTGTTGCTGCTGGAACAGCAGCGCCGCCGTCCGCAGCGCGATCAACTGACGCTGGTTCCCGGTTTCATCGGTGCCTATCCCAACGTGTTTTTTGTAGTCCCGGAAGAGGAGTTGCCGCGGCTGGCGCGCATGGTGCGCAACCTGCAGAACAGCGGCGACTATCGTGTGCTGACGCGCTACTACGCAGTGCAGCGCACCGATCCTGCCTTCTGGCGCCACAGCGACTGGCTGCATGGGGCCTGGCGCGCGGCGGAACCGTTGGGTTGGGGGTTGTTCGACCTGAATCGGTACCAGCGATGAACGCGGATGAGGCGAGAGATGCCGCAATGAGCGGACACCAGGATGAGACAGCGTTGTTGGTGAGATTGCGCAGTGGAGAGGAGGCGGCTTTCGCCGAGCTGGTGCGCAACCATCATCGTGCGCTGCTGGCCGTCGCGGGTAGCCTTCTGTCGGGTGGTGAGGCCGAGGAGGTGGTGCAGGAGGCGTGGATCAACGCCCATCGCGCCCTGCCCGCGTTCGAGGGGCGCGCTGCGCTGCGCACCTGGCTGACCCGCATCGTCATCAATCAGGCGCGGATGCGGCTGCGCCGCGTAGGTCGGGAGCTGTCGCTGGAGGACTTCGCCACCGAGGCCGATCCCTTCGCCGATCGTTTTGCCAGCGATGGCCACTGGCAGTCGCCGCCGCAGGATTGGGGTTATCACTCGCCGGAAGCACTGCTTGAAGAGCGCGACCTGGCCGATTGCCTGCAGCGCCAGCTCGACAATCTCTCCGCCAATCAGCGCCTGGTGATCGAGCTGCGCGACCTGCAGGGGCAGGCCATCGAAGAGATCTGTAATTCCCTGGCGCTGACTGCATCCAATGTGCGGGTGCTGCTGCACCGCGCGCGGGCGACGCTGTTCCGCCATATCGAACACTATCGGGAGACGGGGGAATGTTGAAGTGCCGTGACCTGGTCCACGACGCCGATGCCTTACTCGATGGCGGCCTGCCGCTGCGCCGTCGTGTCGCGTTGCGGCTGCATCTGTTCATGTGTGTGCACTGCCGCCGTTATCTGCGGCAGCTGCGACTACTGGTGGCAGTACTGCGCCGTCGCGGCGATGAGCCGGCGTCACAGCAGGAGGTTGATCGGGTGGTGGCGGTGGTGCACCGGTCGCGCTTTGAATGACAGGCGGCGGCACTTGCCGCCGCCTTTGCTTTACGGCGTCCAGATCGCGCAGCGGTGCAGGTTGGCGAAGTCGGCTGTCGAGGTCGTTGACGGCGTCGGTGTGTCGAGCCACATCAGCTGTCCGGCAGTGTTGAAGTCGGGCCAGTAGGCGTCGCTGCCGCCGTTGGGGTGGCCATTGCGGGCGAAGCGGGTCCAGTAACGGATCATCGTCTGCGACAGCTCGACCTGCGCTGCATCGGCACCGCGGGCAGTGAAGGAGGCGTCGGTGCCGAAGAAGTAGGGGATCTCCGCCGCGTGCATGGCGCCGAGCTCGATGTTGGGCGGGCGCACCGGCAGCAGTGCCAGCGGCGCGTCGCGGTCGGCGAACTCGTAAGCGTAGACCGCGACACGGGGCACCAGCTGCTGCGCCTGCCGCAACGCATTGCAGGAGAACACCACATCGGTACCGATCGCCGAGATCGCCTGCCAGACGTTGTCGCCGTAGGCTGCCAGCGGGTAGGCCGCGGCGACGCCCAGGGTCGCCATGCTGTCGGCGGGTTGCCGGATCAGCGCGCCGATTTCGGCGTGGTAGTTCTCGGGCGGGGGCAGCGGTTCGCTCAGCGCCCTGATACCGACGAACAGCGTGTACTCGTCGAGATTGGTGCCGGTGAGCAGAGGCACGCGTTGGAAATTGCCGCTGGCGAATGCATCGGCGATCGAGCCGTCCGGTTGCAGCGCCGAGCCGTGGTTGACCACCAGCCCGATGCCACTCGACAACCTTGCCTGCGCTGCCAGTACCTCTTCGACCGTCAGCTTGCGCAGGCAGGCGACATCGGTGCAGGGAGCAAAGGCGGCACTGCCGAGCAGTTCGGCGTTGGTCAGCGACATCTGCTCCGGGAAGATCGAGCCGCTCTGCACGATCGCCTTGTGGAACAGGCCGCCGGTCTCCGGTGAAGCCACCAGCGCCATCACGCTGTGACCGCCAGCCGACTCGCCGAAGATGGTGACGTTGTCCGGGTCGCCGCCGAAGTGGGCGATGTTCTCCTGGACCCATTGCAGTGCCCGCCGTTGATCCAGCAATCCATAGGCGCCAGAGCGCCCGTCCTGCTCGTCGCTCAGCGCGGGGTGGGCGAGGAAGCCGAGTGCACCGAGCCGATAGTTGAGGGTGACCACCACCATCCCCTCGGCGACGAGGCGGTCCGGCGGATAGGCGGCGCCGCCGGAGCCGCCGATGAAGGCGCCACCGTGAATCCAGACCATTACCGGATAGTTGCCTGCCTTGGTCGGCATGTAGACGTTGAGGTAGAGACAATCCTCAGCGGTGCTGGCAGCGCCCATGACGCCGGCAGTCTGCGCGCAGCTGGGACCGAATGTTTTCGCCTCCAGCAGCTTCTTGCGCATGGACGGTGGCTGCGGTGGTGCGAAGCGCAGTTCACCGACAGGCGGTTTTGCATAAGGAATACCGCTGAATACCAGCATGTCGCCGCTGGCCGAACGAGTGCCCTGTACCGGCCCCTGTTCGGTCAGTCGTAGTAGTGGGTCGTGCTTGCAGCCGAGCATGAGACCGGCTGAGGTTGCAAGCAGGAGCACCAACGCAAAGATCGAGTGAATACGCTGCATGACGGAAAACCCTCCGTTGTTGACATTATTGGTGGACGGCTGGGTAGAACGACAGAAGGGAGTTGCCGCGAAAATGCGGCGCGTCAGATCATCTACGGGGAGTTCACTATTAGTGAGAGTGGCCGCGACCGGAATGGCGAAAGGGACCGTATTGCTTGGGAAAAACGGTCAGCCTGGCGCGGTTGCGTTGATGGTGGATTGTTTTGTCATCACCGCTGGGCGATCTGGTGATCGCCGGTGATGTCAGGTGGGTCGGGTGCCGAGAATGATCTGTTGTCCGTGCCACTGCCGCAGCAGCGTCGCGCCAAACTCCACCACTTGTTGCGGTTGCGGGTGTTGCAGCTCGGTCGCGAGTTGGGCCAGCAGCTCGGCCCCGCTGCGGTGGTCGTCCTGATCCTGCAGCAGTGCCATCAGTCGCGCACTGACTGCGTTCAGCGCCATGAACTCGACGTTATCGTCGCGATTGCGCCAGACCAGCAGCCAGGTCGGTTCTGCATCGGGCTGTTGTGGCTGGAACTCGGGACCGATGCGGTGCACCGGAAATCGATAACCGCACAGCTCGACCAGTGGCGACAATAGTGGACGTTGCGCCAGCAGGTCACCGTTAGTTGCGTCGATTGCGGCAAGATCGCATTCGTCGATATCGAGTGCCAGCTCCAGCCATTCGTAGTGGGCCAGCTCCAGCAGAAACGGCGGTTCGTCGTCGCCGATGCCGCGCTGCTGCAGCCAGTCGAGGAACTCTCGGCTGATCTCCAGAAAGTAGGGTGAATGGCAGCGATGCTCGCGCACGAAATCACGCGCCAGTTGCTGCCATTTCAATGCGGGCAGCAGCCGGTGCAGCACCGGAAAGGTGCCGCGCAAAAAACCTTCGACGTTGTTGAAGACCAGATCGCGATAGACCTGCAGCCGCTGCGCCGAAAACTGCGGCGCTGGCTGTTGCGGCTGGCGCACGGCATCTGCCAGCGACGCCTGCAGCGCGCGAAGGTCGGTGTTCATGCGCGCACCGCCGCAAGCGGGTTACGCGTGGCAAATGCCTGCAGGCGGCGAACCTGGGCCACCTCGTCAAGCAACTCGCCAAACGGCGGGAAATTGAAGTCGCGTTCGAGCAGCGTCGGCAGTGGTCCGCACAGCGCGTAGGCCTGCGCCAGCAGCTGCCAGACCGGATCGATCACCGCCATGCCGTGGGTGTCGATGCGCAGATCCTCGGCTTCCACATAATGGCCGGCGACGTGGATGTAGCGGGCGCGCTCCAGTGGCAGTTCGCGCAGGAAGGTTTCGGCGTCGTAGCCGTGGTTGATGCTGTTGACGAGGATGTTGTTGACGTCGAGCAGCAGGTCGCAGTCGGCCTCTTCGAGCACGGCGCGAATGAACTGCACCTCGCTCATGTCGTGTGCCGGTGCGAGCCCTTCGGTCGGTAACAGATAGTACGAGGCGTTTTCCAGTGCGATGCGCTCGCCGAGACGATCCTGCACTTCGCCAACACGTGTGGCGACATGGCGCACGGCTTCGGCGGTGAATGGAATCGGCAGCAGATCATAGAGGTGGCCGTCGTCGGCGCAGCTGGTCAGGTGTTCGCTGTAGATCGTTGCGCCGATGTCGCGCTTGAACTGTTTGATGCGATCGATCAGCGCCAGATCGAGCGGCCGCTGGCCACCGATGTCGAGCGACAGGCCGTGCAGCAGTACCGGAAAACGTTCCGTCACTGCCCTCAGGCGCCGCCCAAAACGGCCGCCGACGCCGATCCAGTTCTCCGGCGCCAGCTCGATGAAGTCGATGCGACCATCTTCCGCCGCATCAAACTGGTCGAGTAACGCGCGGCGCAGGCCGAGGCCCGCGCCGCGTGGCAGCGACGGCATCGTCATCGCGTCAGTCAGCGCCGGCGATCACTGGCTGCCGCACTTGCCTTCGCCACATTTGCCTTCGCCTTCACCCTTCGGCTTGGTGCCGCACTTGCCCTCGCCGCACTTGCCTTCACCCTCGGGTTTGCCGCCGCATTTGCCTTCGCCACATTTGCCCTCTTTGTGTTTGTCGAAGTTCGGCAGCTCCTGGCCGAGCTGGTAACCCGAGGCCAGCTTGCTGGCACCGAACGGGTTGCTGTCGGCGGCGGCGAAGCTGGGTGCAAGCGCCGCTGCGGCGGCGAGGGTGAGGGCGGTAGAGATCGATTTGCGCATGGTTCTGCTCCTTGAAGTGGGATGCCGGATGGCTGCCACCCATACGGCGGGTGTGCGACGGTTGGATGCGCCAGCGGAAGCGATGTTACACGGCCAGGCTGAAAATTTTCCGCCGGTTGGCCGTGCCAGCCGTTCGCGTGCCACTGAACGGATGAAGACATTGGAGCGCTGCTATTTACGCTCCTCCCGCGACTCCTGGCGATCGGACGGCTTGCGCCCGAAAGGATAGGCGCCGCGCGGTTTGCCATCGCCCGCGGGCGGAATGGCCAGCGACAGCAGCATGGTCGTGGCGAGAATCAGCACGGTGACCAGCAGCGACCACTGCACCGGGATCTTGTACAGATCGATCAGCAGCATCTTGGTGCCGATGAACACCAGTACCAGCGCCAGGCCGTAGGAGAGCAGGTGGAAGCGCTCATGCATGCCGGCGAGCAGGAAATACATCGCGCGCAGGCCGAGAATGGCGAACACGTTGGACGTCAGCACGATGAAGGGATCGAGGGTGATGGCGAAGATCGCCGGAATCGAATCGACCGCAAAGATGATGTCGACAATGCCGATCAGGATCACCACTACCAGCAGCGGTGTCGCGACCTTGTGGCCATCGATGCGGGTGAAGAAGCGCTCGCCGTCGTAGTCGGGCGCGATGCGGAAACGCCGGCGTACCCATAGCAGCGCAGGGTTGTTGTCGAGATCAGGCTCCTGATTGGCGGCCCACCACATCTTGATACCGGTGAACAGCAGGAAGGCGCCGAACAGATAGAGCACCCAGTGGAACTGTGCGATCAACCAGGCGCCGACCAGAATCAGCACGCCACGCAGCAACAGCGCAAGCAGGATGCCGATCATCAGCACGCGTTTCTGGAATTCCGGGGGCACCGCGAAATAGGTGAACAGCATCAGGAAGACAAAGATGTTGTCGACCGCGAGCGCCTTCTCGATCAGATAACCGGTGATGAACTCCAGTGATTTGGCGTTGGCTATTGCGCGCGCAGCTTCATCGCCGCTGGTGCCGCCGAGATACCACCATAGAAAACCCATGAAGACGAAACTGAGGGCGACCCAGATCAGCGTCCAGATGCCGGCTTCGCGCATCGACACCCGATGGGCACCCTGGCGATTGAGCGCGAAGAAATCGACGAGCAATGCAACGACAACGAAGATCGCGAACAGCGACCACAGCAGTGGACTTCCAATGGAGATCATGGCGACAAGACCTTGGAGGTGGACGGGGACTGAAGTTGTGTTTCCTACAGCCCGTTCCGGTCTTGCCATCCACGCTGATCGGCGTGGGCCGCGTGCCGGGAAAGCGCTCAGCCGCTTTCCGTGTTGACGACATCGCGGGAGCGGTGTGATGCCCCGGCTACTCCCCGAGAGAGGGTGCGCGATTAGAACAATGCCACTCGCGTGCCGTCAACCGCGACCACACGGGATCAGTCCGGTGAGGTGCCCGCCGGAGCCGTCTCGCTGCGCGCCATCGCCTGCTCGTCGCGCGCTGTCTCTTTCTCGCCACGCGCGGCCTCGCCGCCGAACAGCAGCCGGAAGTCGGCGCCGCCCGGTTGCTGGAACACGCGCAGGCCGAACGCCGGCAGGATCGCCAGCAGGTGGTCGAAGATGTCGGCCTGGATGCCCTCGTAGACCGCCCACGACGTGTTGTTGGTGAAGCAGTAGATCTCCAGCGGCAGCCCCTCGGCGCCGGGCGCCATGTGCCGTACCAGCAGCGTCATCTGCTGGTGAATGCCGGGGTGGTGGCGCAGGTAGCGCTCGACGTAGGCGCGGAAGGTGCCGATGTTGGTCAGTCGCCGCCGGTTGAATTCGTCCGGCGCCGTCAGCTTCGCGTTCCACTCGCGCAGCTCCTGCTCCTTGGTGTCGAGGTAGTCGTGCAGCAGCGCGAAGCGGCGCAGGTTGCGCAGGTCGCCGTCGTCGATGAAATGGACGCTGTTCTGGTCGAGGAAGAGGCTGCGCTTGATGCGACGACCGCCCGCTTCCTGCATGCCGCGCCAGTTCTTGAACGGGTCGCTGATCAGCCGCCGGGTCGGCAGCGTGGTGATGGTCTTGTCCCAGTTCTGCACCTTGACCGTGTGCAGCGCGACGTCGATGACGTCGCCGTCGGCGTTCAGTTGCGGCATCTCGATCCAGTCGCCGACGCGCACCATGTCGCTGGAGGAGATCTGCACGCTGGCCACCAGCGACAGCAGCGTGTCCTGGAACACCAGCATCAGCACCGCCGCCATCGCGCCGAGGCCGGAGAGCAGGATCAGCGGCGATTTGTCGACCAGCGTCGCGATGATCAGGATGGTGGCGATCGCGAACACGACGATGTTGACCACCTGCAGGTAGCCCTTGATCGGGTGGCTGCGCCGGTCGGGCTGGCGCAGGTAGAGGTCGTTGGCGAGATCGAGCGCGGCGCTGATCGCCAGCGCCACCGTCAGCACGATGAAGGCGCCGCAGACATTGCCGGTGACGATGACCACCCACTCCGGCAGCCCCGGCACCACGCCGATGCCGCGCAGCAGCACCAGCGCCGGCACCACGTTGGCGAGCCGCGTGATGACCCGCACCGGCATCGGCGCGCCGTCGCGCGCGATCGGCAGCGCCTGCAGCAGCCGCGTCACGCCGCGCAGCAGGACGTGCCGGGTGATCCAGTTGGCCAGCAGAGCGCCGATCAGCAGCGCGCCGAGCGCGCCCAGCGTGTAGAGCCACGGATATTGCTCCAGCCAGTGCTGCAGCGATTGCAGGTCGTCCATTCACTTCTCCTCTTTCGGTTGGGTCCTCAAGGTCCTCCCCTGCGAAGTAGGGGAGGTGCCGAGCACAGCGAGGCGGAGGGGTCCGGTCGCCGCGAAACCCCTGACCCCTCCGCCCCTTCGGGGCACCTCCCCTATTTCATAGGGGAGGACTTTCAACCGCGCGTCAGCGTGCGGTTGCTGTTGGGCCGCGCGTGCTGCTCGACATATTCGATGATCCTCGTCGCGACATCCTTGCCGGTGCACTGCTCGATCCCCTCCAGTCCTGGCGAGGAGTTGACCTCGATCACCAGTGGACCGCGCGTCGAGCGCAGGATGTCGACACCGGCCACGGCCAGCCCCATCGTCTGCGCCGCCCGGATCGCGGTGGCGCGCTCCTGCGGCGTGATCTTCACCGTCGTCGCGCTGCCGCCGCGGTGCAGGTTGGAGCGGAATTCACCACTCTTGGCGTGGCGCTGCATCGTTGCCACCACCTTGTTGCCGATGACGAAGCAGCGGATGTCGGAGCCGGCCGACTCCTTGATGAACTCCTGCACCAGCACTTCGGCATCGAGTTCGCGGAAGGCGTCGATGACACTCTGCGCGGCGCTCGCCGTCTCCGCCAGCACCACGCCGCGCCCCTGCGTGCCGGAGATCAGCTTGATGATCAGCGGCGGGCCGCCGACCAGGCGGATCAGGTCCTGCGAATCGGTGATGTCGTGCGCGAAGCCGGTGATCGGCAGCCCGATCCCCTTGCGCGCCAGCAATTGCAGCGCGCGCAGCTTGTCGCGCGAGCGGCCCAGCGCCACCGATTCGGTCAGGCAGTAGATGCCCATCATCTCGAACTGGCGGATCACCGCCGTACCGTAGCGTGTCACCGAGGCGCCGATACGGGGAATGACCGCGTCGATGTCGTCGAGTTTCTCGCCCTTGTACCAGACCGCCGGGTGCGCGGAGGTGATGTCCATGTAGCACTTCAGCGTGTCGATCACGCGCACGTCGTGATCGCGCTGCTGGCACGCCTCGACCAGTCGGCGCGTCGAGTAGAGGTTGCGGTTGCGAGAGAGGATGGCGATTTTCATGGTGGCGAATCTTCAATGGAGGGCGGGCAGAGGCGGCCCAGCACAAACGAACGGTTGGGGTCGACGACGAAACCGCGCAGCGCGTTGCGTCCGACCAGCATGCGGAACTGCATCGTCTCGCGGTCGGTCAGCGTCACTTCGGCGTCGACGCGATGGTCGCCGAGCAGCAGTGTCGTTTCGATGACGCAGCGCTGTTCGCGGTGGCCGCCGGAGTCGGTGACGATGCGGCGGTCGGCCAGCCGCGCCGTGCAGTGCACGACGAGATCGTGGCGCTTGACCAGCGGGTGCATGCCGAAGCGCACCCAGTCGCCACCGCGCTGACGAAACCGCTCGACGTAAAACGCGTGCAACGCGCAGCTGCGCGCGCCGGTGTCGATCTTGGCGCGGATCGGTGTCAGGTGCAGTGCCGGCAGCTGCGCCCATTCGCGCCAGCCGAGCAGGACCCTGGTGACGGGCGATTTCATCGATCGTCCGCTCACCGGTTCAGCAGCTGCCAGCGTCGCACCAGCAGCCCCTGCACCAGCGCGATGACGGCGATGAAGCCACACACGAGCCAAAAACCGAAGCGGTGCTGCTCGGCGGGAATGCCGGGCACGTTCATGCCGAGCAGACTGGCGATGAAGGTGAGCGGCAGGAAGAAGGTGGCGGCCAGGGTCAGCAGGTACATGGTGCGGTTGAGCTGGTATTCGCTGTGGTTGCGCAGTGCGTCCTGCAGGATGTGCAGCCGCTCCTCCAGCTCGTGCAGTGCTTCGACGTTGCGGGCGAAGGCGTTCTGGATCTCGCGCCAGCGGCTGGCGTGGCGCCGGCGCAGCGAGCGCCGGTTGTCGAGCGGCATGTCGCCGGCGAAGCGGCCCAGCTGCTGCACGGCATCGCGCTGCGGCAGCAGGTGGCGGCGCAGACGCGACACGGCGAGGCGCAGCTCCTGCAGCTCATTGCCGAGGCGGTGGTTGCCGCGCTCGATGTTCTCCTCCAGCGTGTCGGCGCGCTCTTCCAGTTCGACCAGGTAGTCGGTGAACTGGTTTTCCAGCGTGTCGCACAGCAGCACCAGGAACATCGAGCTGCTGGTGTTGCGGCCGCTGCGTTTCAGCAGCCGCTGCCGCAGCCGGTCCAGCGACGGCACCGCGACGCGGGTGATGGTGATGACACGGCTGCCGCTCGCCACCATGCGGATCGATACCAGCTCGTCTTCGCCCTCGGTCGCAACCACCGCGCGCAGTGTTGCCACCCACTCGTGGGCATCGGTGGTGAAGACGCGGGCGCGGGTATATTCGTCGAGCAGTGCGTTGGCGGTGACGCTGTCGACGCCGCTGTCGCCGCGCAGCCACTCGCGGTCGTCGGCCGAGTTCCAGTCGAGCGCCACCCATTCGAAGCCGATGGCCTTCGGCGCCTGCGCGCTGGTCTGCGCGCCGATCCAGTCGCGTTGCATGGGGTATCCGGCTCCGGGGTTGTTCAGGGCGGTTGTGGTCAGGGGTCGGCTCAGAACAGTGTGCTGTAGTCGCGCTCGAGCTGGCTGAAGTCGAGCGCGCTGGCGAAACGGGTGAAGCTGAGGCAGGCGGAGAGTCCGTTCAGATCCTCGAACAGCGGCGGCAGGTATCGCGGTGGCGCGATGGCGCCGTCGGCCACCAGTTCGGCGATGGTTTTCATGTCGTCGATGGTGGTCTTGCCGCAGAACAGCAGGTGGAAGCGCTCCGGGGTGCCGCGCATGATACAGAGTCGCAGGTAGTTGAAAACCAGCACGAAACCCTTGATGTAAGAAAGATCCTTGGTGAACGGGCCGGCGTCGGCGCGGCTGCCGCGAAAGACGCGGTAGCAGAGCTGCCAGGCGTCGTCGGCGCTCTCGCCCTGTTCGATCAGGTAGCGGTAGAGCTCGACCAGGTCGGCGCCGGCCTCGGCGCGCGCCACCGCCTGCACGCGCCGCGTCAGCCGCGCCAGCCGGAACGGCGTCGAGTTCATCGACAGCGTCTCGGTCATCACCGCCAGCCCCTCCTGCGTGATCGTCGCCGACGGCGGCCCCTTGGCGAGGAAGGTGCAGACCGGCTGGCGCGCACCGTTGAGGCTGGTGCCGACATGCACCCAGCCTTCGTGTGCTTCGAGGATGCGCAGGTCGGTCAGGCTGAAATGGGCATCGGCGCGCAGTTTGATGGTGTCGGAACCGGCGGCGGCGTCGGCGACGATGCCGTCGGAGAGGCGCGCGCGCACACCGCAGCCGGGAAACTGTTTGCGCAGCCGCTGGTTGAGCCAGCGCACGCCCTCGGTGGCATCGAGGCTCTTTTCCGGCGCGTTGATCACCGGGCTCTGCACGATCAGCTGCTGCAGCACGAACTGCAGTTTGTCCGCCAGCTCGGCCACGGTCGGGTCGCCGGCGTGGAAGACATCCGAGCTGGCGCCGTAGAGCTCCTGCGACAGCTGCGAGAAGTGCGGCGTGCCGCGCGCCGCCAGCATCTCCACCACCAGCTGGTACTCGCGACACTGGCGTCGCAGCCAGGCGCCGACCGGGTTGAGCTGGCCGAGCTGGCGCATGATGTCGCGCTCCAGCGCGTGCAACTCCTCGCGCTTGTGCTCGATGTTGAAACGCAGCGGGCGCTGGTGCCGGTAGTAGTCGGCGTCGAGGTGCGGCAGTTTGGCGCAGCGCGCGGCGAGAAACCGCGCCTTGATCGAGTCGTCCCACTGCACCGCGTCGAGGATGCGAATCGGCTTCTGCGCGCGCACCAGCCGCTGCGACAGCTCGCGGATCACCGTGTGGTAGTGGTTGTCCGGTGTCAGCCCGACCGCTGCTTCCGCGGCAACCATTACACCCTCGGCTTCGCCTTCAGTCGTCATCGGTATCCGGGGCATCGGTATCGGTGTCTGCGGTGGGCACGACATTGGCGGAAGCGATGGTGTTGAGCGCAGCGTCGATGCCGCGCGCATCCCACACCGGCTTCATGGCGTTGAACAGCATCAGGCTGACACGGATGCCGTCGACCGCCATGTCGTCGATCAGCCAGCGACCGTCGGTGTGCTGGTTCAGCGAGAAGTCGACCTGGATGGTCTGGCCGTTGGGGCGGCGGATGCGGGTGCGGGCGGCGGTCGAGCTTTTGCGGGTGCTGATGTCGATCACGCTGAGTTTGTCGCCGGCGTAGTTGGAGAGTGCGGCTGCGTAGGTACGGCGCAGCGAGTCGAGCACCCGCTGCTGCGCCTCCTGCTGTTTGTTCGCGGCGACCAGCTTCGGCCAGTAGTGGCGAAAGACGCGTCGCGTCAGCCGCTCGCCGTTGACCGCCGGCATGATTTCAGTGGTGATCAGCTGTTCGACGGCAGCGCGGTCGTTGATGCGATTGGCTGTGTAGAGCGCATCGAGGCCGCTCGATGTACGCGCGATCAGGTCGCGCACGGTGGCCTCGGCATCGTCGGCGCGAACGCTGCTCGCGCACAGGGCCAGAACCAGCCACAGCAGGGTTGTCAGCGGGTGGCGCAGTCGCCCGTTCGTGGTGGCGGTGGGAAATTTCGTTGCCTGCATGCCCGGCTCCTCTCGAACGAGGCTTCAGCATCGTGGCGGTGGCCGGGGCTGTCAATGCGCCATTCAGCGCGCCGGGTTGTCGGGGGCGGCCCGGTCGAGCGCGCCGATGTCGAGCACCGGCGACGCGTCGAGCTGCTCGGCGTCCATCATCTGCGCCACCCGCTGCAGCGCCGACAGAATCAGTGTCTGCTCCCACGCCTGCAGTTTCTCGAAGCGCTGCACGAAGTGCTCCTGTAGTGGCCGCGGTGCGCCTTTCAGGGTCTCGATGCCGACCGTAGTCAGCACGGCGTACACCTTGCGCCGGTCGCTGTCGCTGCGCTGCCGACGCACCAACCCGCGCGCTTCGAGGCGGTCGACGATGGTGGTGACGGTGGCCTGGCTCAGGCTCATGCGCTGTGCCAGCGCGCCGGGGGTGAGCTCGCCGTTGCGCAGCAGTTGCAGCAGCAGCAGCTGGGGGGCGGTCAGGCCGCTGGTCTTTTCCAGGTGCTTGGAGTGCAGGTCGGTGGCGCGGATCACCCGGCGCAACGCGGTCAGGACATCTTCGATCGTGCTCATGGCGGCCTCTGCTGGTGCGGAGTGGCCAGTTTATCAATTGGTTAGAGCCGTAAGGGATCGGGTTGAAATAATCTTAGTGATCTAAATATTTGTCGGTGACTTTTGTGCTGTGCTAAGGTCTATCTCCCTTGAATCAGGCTGAAATAGGCTGAGGAGAGAGAAATTATATGTTTAGTGTAAGAATTAATAAACAGGAGCAAGGAACGGACCCGATGGCTGTTTCACTGCGCCGGCCGCGCGCCGCCGACGGCCCCGCACTGAGTGCGCTGGTGGCCGCCTGCCCGCCGCTCGACCCCAATTCGCGCTACTGCAACCTGCTGCACTGCACCCATTTCGCCGCCACCAGCGTGGCCGCCGAGCGCCGCGATGGCGAGCGGGCCGAGCTGGTCGGCTTCATCTCGGCCTACCTGCCGCAGGGGCGTCCCGACACGCTGTTCGTCTGGCAGGTGGCGGTGCATGCCGATGCTCGCGGTGCCGGTCTCGGTCGCCACATGCTGCGCCACCTGCTGCAGCGTCCCGCCTGTGCCGACGTGCGTTACCTCGATACCACCGTGACCGCCGACAACGCCGCCTCCGAAGCGATGTTCCGGGGGCTTGCCGGCGACCTGGGCGCGCGCGTACGGCGCCACCGCTGGTTCGACAGCGAGCGTCATTTCGACGGCGCCCACGGCAGCGAATACCTGCTGCGCATCGGCCCGTTCAATGCTGTCGGCGCCGATCGCCGGGTGGCGCGGCGCGCCTGATGCCAAGAGGCGCGGTGCGCTTGGTGCCAGATGGCGCGGTGCGCTTGATACCAGGTGGCGCGCCGCGCCTGGGCGCCCACGTCATCTCACCACCCCCCATTCAATTTTGACGGAGAGCTCTTCATGGAGAAGCGACAACCCATTGACCGGTCGTCGACGGACGGCAGCGATATCGCCATCTTCCAGCGCCGCGAATCGGCCGTCTGCGTCTACGCGCGTTCGTTCCCGGTGCTGTTCGATCGCGCCGAGGGCAGCTACCTCTACGACAGCGCCGGCAACCGCTACCTCGATTTCCTCGCTGGCGCCGGCAGCCTCAACTACGGTCACAACAACCCGATACTGAAGCGTGCGCTGATCGACTACATCGAGCGTGATGGCGTCACTCACAGCCTCGACCTGCACACCGCGGCCAAGGCCGGTTTCCTCACCGCACTCACCGAGCGCATCCTGCAGCCGCGCGAGCTCGATTACGTTGTGCAGTTCACCGGACCCACCGGCACCAATGCCGTTGAAGCGGCGCTGAAGCTGGCGCGCAATGTCACCGGGCGTCACAACGTCATCGCGTTCACCAACGGTTTCCACGGCGTCACCCTCGGCGCGGTTGCCGCCACCGGCAACGCGCATCATCGCGGTGGCGCCGGCGTGGCGCTCTCCGGCGTTACCCGCACGCCGTTCTGCGGCTACATGGGCAACGAGTTCGACACACTGAAACTGCTCGATCGGCAGCTCTCCGATCGCTCCAGCGGCATCGACAAACCAGCCGCCGTCATCGTCGAGACGGTGCAGGGCGAAGGCGGCCTGAACGTCGCGTCGGTGCAGTGGCTGCAGGGGCTCGAACGGCTCTGCCGCCGCCACGACATGCTGCTGATCGTCGACGACATCCAGGCCGGCTGCGGTCGCACCGGCACCTTCTTCAGCTTCGAGCCGGCCGGCATCAGGCCAGACATCGTCACCCTGTCGAAGTCGCTGTCGGGCTACGGCCTGCCGTGCGCCGTGGTGTTGCTGCGGCCGCAGATCGACCAGTGGAAACCGGGCGAACACAACGGCACCTTCCGCGGCAACAACCACGCCTTCGTCACCGCCGCCGCTGCGCTCAACGAGTACTGGAGCGACGACGCATTCGCCGCCGAGGTGCGCGCCAAGGCGCAGCATCTGACCACCCGGCTGCGCGCCATGGCCGGCGACGGCAGCGTTTCCCACTTCAAGCTGAAGGGGCGCGGGCTGATGCAGGGGCTGCAGTGCCGCGACGGCGAGCAGGCGGCGAAGATCACCGCGAAGGCGTTCGAGCGCGGCCTGGTCATCGAGACCTCCGGCTCCGACTCGCAGGTGGTCAAGTGCCTTTTCCCGCTCACCATCGAGCAGCGCGATCTCGATGCCGGTCTCGACATCGTCGCCGCCTGCGCCAAAGAGGTGGTCGCGGCAGACAAGCCGGGGCTGAGCAAGGCCTCCTGATTCGACACCCGACCGCAATGTGCCGACCACAATGTGTCAACCACAAAGCAGAGAGGAGAAGAACGATGGAAAACTCGCAAGTGATGAAAATCGGACGCGGCGATAACCAGCTGATTGCCGCGCCTCAGAAACTGACCACGGAGCTGCGCTGCATCACCGGTCGCGCCGTGCTGCGCAGCCACAGCCAGCGCATCGACTGGTCGCTGCGCAGTGGCCTGACCCTGAAGCTGCGCCCCGGCGTCGTCTATCGCGTCGACGCGCGCACCGATGTCGAGCTGGAACTGGCGCCGGCGTCGAAGCCGTCCGAGCTGTTGTCGGAGGAGGCGCAATGATCGTACGCAATCTGGCTGCTGCCCGTGCCAGCGGGCGGCAGATCCATGCCGAAACCTGGAACAGCACGCGGCTGCTGCTGAAAAATGACAGCATGGGTTTCTCGTTCCACATCACCACGATCCATGCCGGCACCACCACCCACATGCACTACAAGAACCACTTCGAGTCGGTTTACTGCATCCGCGGCGAAGGCGAGATCGAGGTGGTGGCAAGCGGCGAGATTCATCCGATTCGCCCCGGCACGATGTACGCGCTCGATCTGCACGACAAACATATCCTGCGCGCGCACAGCGAGCTGGAGCTGGCCTGCGTCTTCAATCCGCCGCTGCACGGCACCGAGACCCACGACGCCAGCGGCGCCTATCCCCTGGAAGCCGAAAGCATTGATGAGGAGCGGGCCGACGAGCTGGATCGGGAGGAGCTGGTGGCGCAATGAGCGCGGCTGCAGATATCTATCCGTCGCGACGCGGTGTCCTGCCGGGCGTCCAGCCACGTGTCGATCCGGTGGTCTATACGGCAGCAGGCATGCCTCCCATCGATGCCGCGCTGGTGCAGTGTTATGAGCGCGATGGATTCCTGATTCTGCGCAATCTCTTCCGTGCCGATGAGGTGGCAGCCTGCCAGCGCGAGCTGCAGTTATTGCGCGACGACCCATTGTTGCGCCGACGCGAGGAGGCGATCACCGAACCGGACAGCGGTGAGCTGCGCTCGCTATTCCGTGCCCATGCACTGAGTGCGCTGTTCGGTCGACTGGTGCGCGACTCCCGGCTGCTCGATCTCGCGCGCTACCTGCTCGGCGACGAGGTTTATGTGCATCAGTCGCGGCTCAACTACAAGCCGGGTTTTCGCGGTCGCGAGTTCTACTGGCACTCCGACTTCGAGACCTGGCACGTCGAGGACGGCATGCCGCGCATGCGTGCACTGTCGATGTCGGTGGCGCTGACCGACAACAGCGAGCAGAACGGTCCGCTGCTGCTGATTCCGGGGTCGCATCGCCACTACGTCGCCTGCGAGGGATTGACGCCGGCGAACCACTACCGCAAATCGCTGCGCAAGCAGGAGTATGGCGTGCCGGACGACGACAGCCTGGCGCAACTGGCCGAGGCCGGCGTGGTCTCGGCGGCGGTGCCAGCCGGTTCGGTGATCCTGTTCGACTGCAACACCATGCACGGCAGCAACAGCAATATCACGCCGCTGCCGCGCTCCAATCTTTTCTTCTGCTACAACGCGGTGTCGAACAGGTTGCGCGATCCTTTCTGCGAAAGACCGCCGCGACCGGAATTCATCGCCGCGCGCCAGCGGGTCGAGCCGGTGCGCGCGTTGTGTGGCGAATTGCTCGATGCAAACTCGAACGATTGATCGGGTCTCGATTGGGCCGATCGATTCCCGAATATGGAGTGACCTGTTATGTCAGCGAGCGAAAACCTCCCCTCCTGTACCCTCGCCGCCGATTCGCGCCGGCACACGGTGGAGAAGATCGGTGGCACCTCGATGAACAACTACGATGCAGTGCGCGACAACGTACTGGTCGGTCGTCGCTGCGGCGACGATCTCTATCGGCGCGTCTTTGTTCTCTCCGCCTACGGTGGCATCACCGACCTGCTGCTGGAACACAAGCGCAGCGGCGAGCCCGGTGTCTACGCGCTGTTCGCTCACTCCGACAACAGCAGCGATGACAGCGCCAGCTGGCAGGCACAGCTCGACCGGGTGGCGGCGGCGATGCGTGCGCGCAATGCCGAGCTTTTCCGTGGCGACGCACGCGCACAGGCGGATGCCTTCATCGGCGAGCGCATCGACAGCGTGCGCAGCTGCCTGCTCGATCTGCAGCGGGTCTGCTCGATTGGCCACTTCCAGCTGACCGAACATCTGCAGACGGTGCGCGAGCTGCTGGCCTCGCTGGGCGAGGCGCATTCGGCGTGGAACACGGCGGCACTGCTGCGAGCCGATGGTGTCAATGCGCGCTTCGTCGATCTCTCCGGCTGGCGCAACACGCAATCGCTGCCGCTCGACGCGGCGATCAAGCGCGCCTTCGACGACATCGATCTGGCGCGCGAGCTGCCGATCGTCACCGGCTACTGCCAGTGCAGCGAGGGGGTGATGCGCAGCTTCGATCGCGGTTATTCCGAGATGACCTTCTCGCGTATCGCGGTGCTGACCGGCGCGCGCGAGGCGATCATCCACAAGGAATTCCACCTCAGCAGCGCCGATCCGCGTATCGCCGGTGCCGACAAGGTGGTGCCGATCGGCCGCACCAATTACGACGTTGCCGACCAGCTCGCCAATCTCGGCATGGAGGCGATCCATCCGCGCGCGGCGAAGGGGCTGCGTCAGCATAAGATCCCGCTGCGGGTCAAAAACACCTTCGAGCCGGAGCACGGCGGCACGCTGATCACCAGCGACTATGTGTCGCACATACCCTGCGTCGAGATCATCGCTGGGCGCAAGCATGTGTTCGCGATCGAGGTGTTCGACCAGGAGATGGTCGGTGCCAACCGCTACGACTCGGAGATCCTCGAAGAGGTGCGCCGCTTCAAGGCACGCATCATCACCAAGGATCTCAATGCCAACACCATCACCCATTTCCTCGATACCAACCTGAAGACGGCAAAACGCATCGACGCGGCGCTGCGCGAACGTTTTCCCAGCGCCGAGGTGCGCACACGCACGGTGGCGATCGTCTCGGCGATCGGTTCCGACATGCAGGTGCCGGGCATGCTGGCGAAGACGGTGCAGGCGCTGGCGTCGCGCGACATCAGCGTGCTGGCGATGCACCAGTCGATGCGCCAGGTCGATATGCAGTTCGTCATCGACGAGCAGGATTACGAGGCGGCGGTGAAGGGGCTGCATGAACACCTGATCGAGCCGCACAACCACGGGCTGGCGATCTGTGCGGCTTGATTGGTGGAAGACTTCAATGTGGATCGTAGTGTCGGCGTCAGTGCGGGCTGTCCGTACCGGGGAGGCTTCCAGCACCGGCGCGAGTACATCCCTGTAGCCTTCCTCGGAGACGTCCTGTCTCCGAGGATGCTGGAAGCCTCCCCGGTACGGACAGCTTCACGCGAAACGCGAGATTCTTCGCAGCGAATTCGAGGCGCGTGATGACCGTCAGTTTTGTCTTCTTTCTTTTCGTCTTCCTCGGCATCGGTCTCTGGTCCGCGCGCCACAGCCGCGGCACGCGCAGCGACTACTACGTCGCCAGCCGCAGTGTGTCGCCGTGGCTGGTCGGCCTGTCGGCGGTCGCCACCAACAACAGCGGTTACATGTTCATCGGCGTCATGGGTTACACCTACGTCACCGGGCTGGCGTCGATCTGGTTGATGGTGGGCTGGATCGTCGGTGACCTGATCGCCTCGCTGCTGGTGCATCGCAAATTGCGCGAGGCGGCGGCGCGCACCGACGAGGGCAGCTTCGCCGGCGTGCTGAGCCGCTGGCACGGCGAGCGCTGGCGCCACTGGCAGCGGCTCGCCGGTGTCGTCTCGCTGGTCTTTCTGCTCGCCTACACCGCCGCGCAACTGGTGGCCGGCAGCAAGGCGTTGCATGTGCTGCTCGGCTGGCCGATCTGGAGCGGCGCAGTCGCCGGTGCGGCGATCTGCTGTCTCTACTGCATGGCCGGTGGCATTCGCGCCTCGATCTGGACCGACGCGGCACAGTCGCTGGTGATGATCGTGGCGATGGCGCTGCTGATGGTGGCCGGCGTGCACGCGCTGGGCGGTGTCGATCGCACCATCGCGCTGATGGATGCGGTGCCCGGCTTCCTCGACTGGTTCCCGCGCGATCTGGCGCTGCCCGGTGTCGCCGGCGGCCTGCTGTTCGCGCTGGCATGGATGTTCGCCGGTTTGAGCGTCGCCGGTCAGCCGCATGTGATGGTGCGTTTCATGGCGCTCGACGACACGCGCAACCTGGTGCGGGCGCGGCTCTGGTATTACGGCTGGTTCACGGCGTTCTACGCGATGGCAACGGCGGTTGGCATGTTGTCGAGGGTCTATCTGGCCGATCCCGGCAGCTTCGATGCCGAACTGGCGCTGCCGATGATGGCGCAGCAGCTGCTGTCGCCGCTGCTGGTCGGGGTCGTTCTCGCCGGTATTTTCGCGGCGACGATGTCGACCGCCGACAGCCTGATCCTGAGCTGTTCGGCCAGCATCACGCACGACCTGCTGCCGGCGCGCGCCGAGCGCGTGGTGTGGCTGAAGCTGAGCACGGTAGGGATCACCGCGGTCGCGCTGACGCTGGCGCTCAGCGGCAGCCAGAACGTCTTCGCACTGGTGCTGTTCGCGTGGTCGGCGCTGGCGTCGGCATTCGCGCCGCTGCTGTTCGTCTATGCCGTTGGCGGGCGGCCGTCGGAGAGCGTGGTGATAGCGATGACGCTGGTCGGTGTCGCGGTGGCGATCGGCTGGCGCCTGCTCGGCTGGCACGATGCCGTTTACGAAGGGATGCCCGGCATCCTTGCCGGCCTTGCGGTCTATGCGCTGTGGCGGCCGCGATTGAAGGAGGCGGTGGAGCCCAGTCTCCCCCTATGAAATAGGGGGAGTCCCCCGCAGGGGGGAGGGGATCAGGGTTTTTGCACGGGAGCGGACCCCTCCGCCTCGCGTTGCTCGGCACCTCCCCTACTTCGCAGGGGAGGGCCGGAGAGATCAGCGATCCAGCCCGCCCATGCACATGTACTTGATCTCCAGATAGTCATCGAGGCCGTACTTCGACCCCTCGCGCCCCTGTCCCGACTCCTTGATGCCGCCGAACGGCGCCATCGCGTTCGAGATCAGCCCCTCGTTGATGCCGACGATGCCGTATTCGAGTGCTTCGGCGACGCGCCAGACGCGACCGATATCGCGCGAGTAGAAGTAGGAGGCGAGGCCGAACGGGGTGTCGTTGGCCAGCGCGATCGCCTGCTCCTCGGTCTCGAAGCGGAACAGCGGCGCCACCGGGCCGAAGATCTCCTCGTGGAAGATACGCATCGAGCTGTCGACGTTGGTCAGGATGGTCGGCTCGACGAAGGCGCCGCCGAGCGGACCGCTGCCGCCGCCGATCACGGTCCTGGCGCCGCCGGCCACGGCATCGTCGATCAGTTCGATGACTCCCCGCGCCGCCTTCTCATCGATCAGCGGGCCGACCGTGACGCCGTCGTCGACGCCGTTACCCATCTGCAGCTTGCGCACGGCGGCCGTCAGCTTCTCGGCGAAGGCGTCGTAGATACCGCCCTGCACCAGCATGCGGTTGGCGCAGACGCAGGTCTGGCCGGCGTTGCGGTATTTCGAGGCCATGGCGCCGGCGACGGCGGCGTCGAGGTCGGCGTCGTCGAAGACGATGAACGGCGCGTTGCCGCCGAGTTCCATCGAGGTGCGCTTGACGGTGTGGGCGCAGGCGGCCATCAGCTGCTTGCCGACCGGCGTCGAGCCGGTGAAGGTCAGCTTGCGCACGATCGGGCTGCCGGTCAGCACGTCGCCGATGGCGGCGGTGTTGCCGCTGACGATGTTGATGACACCGGCCGGGATGCCGGCGCGCAGCGCCAGTTCGGCGACGGCGTAGGCCGACAGGGGCGTGGCGTTGGCCGGTTTGCAGACCACGGTGCAACCGGCCGCCAGCGCCGGCGCGATCTTGCGGGTCAGCATCGCGTTGGGGAAGTTCCACGGCGTGACGCAGGCGACCACGCCGACTGGCTGCCTGATGACGACCAGGCGCTTGTCGTTGCCGGCGGAGGGGATGATGTCGCCGTAGACACGTTTGGCCTCTTCGGCGAACCACTCGACGTAGCTGGCACCGTAGGCGATCTCGCCGCGCGCCTCGGCCAGCGGCTTGCCCTGCTCGGCGGTCAGGATGCGCGCCAGATCCTCCTGGTGCTGCAGCAGCAGCTCGAACCAGCGCCGCAGCAGCTTCGAGCGCTCCAGCGGGCTGGTGCGGCTCCAGCTCTTCTGCGCGACTTCGGCGGCCGCGATCGCACGGTGGGTCTCGTCGGCACCGCAGCGCGCGACTTCGACGATGGTCTCGCCGGTGGCGGGGTTGGTGACGGCCAGCGTCTGGCCGCCGTCGGCGTCGCACCAGCGGCCGTCGATCAGCGCCTGGGTGCGCAGCAGTTGCGGGTCGGTCAGGGTCAGGGACATGGTTCGTACTCCGTGGGCCGCGGCCGTGGTTGCCGCGCGTGTTCCGTTCGATTTCGTGCGCGGCAGGATAAAGCTTCACCCGCGCACGGGCCAGCATCGCTGCCGACAAACTGCCCGCGCCGGCGGCGCCGTGGCGACGTGTTTGTCGAATTCTTGTCACACAGGGGTGGCGAGGCGCCGGGGGCGATTTAAACTAGTGAAAATCCGTGCGTTATTCGCAGGTGGCCCGGATGCCGCTACCAGCTCTCGTCCACTGAGGTTCGCCTATGCCGCTTTTCCCTCGCAAGCCCCTCTCGCGCTGCATCGCTGCCGCCACGTTCTGGAGTGCGGCCCTGCTGGCGCAACAGGGGCTGGCGGCCGGGCTCGGCGACGTGACGCTGCAGTCGCACCTGGGCAAGCCGCTGCAGGCGCAGATCGCGCTGACCCATCTCGGCGACCTCTCCGACGACCAGATCAAGGTGGCGCTGGGCAGCGAGGACGACTACGCGCGTCTCGGCGTCGACCGCGACTACCTGCACAGCCAGATCCGCATGCAGCCGGTGATCGAGGGCGGTCGCGCCTACCTGCGGCTGAGCACCAGCCAGCCGATCGTCGAGCCCTACCTCAACTTCGTCGTCAACCTGCGCTGGCCCAGCGGTCAGCTGGCGCGCGAGTACACGCTGCTGCTCGACATCCCGCCGGTGGCCGCGCCGGCTGCGAGCAGCCGCGCTGCCGCGGTGCCGGCTGGCAACATCTCTGCTGCCGCCGAGGCGGCAAGGCCAGCCACCCAGCGATCGGTCGCATCGGCACCGTCGGGTACTGCCCGGCCGGTCGATGGCCGCTACCGCACCGAGCGCGGCGACAGCCTGTGGCGGCTGGCGCAGCGGCTGCGTCCCGCCGGGGTGCCGGTCGAGCAGATGATGGCGGCGATCCACGCCGCCAACCCCGAGGCCTTTCTCGGCGGCGATCCGGCGCGGCTCAAGGAGGCGGTGACGATCGCCGTGCCGGAGGGGGCGCAGATCGCCGCTGCCGCGCCGCTGCCTGCGTCCGCGCCGGCACCCGCTGCGCCTGTCGCTGCAGTGACCGGTGACCGCTTCGCCGGCACCGGCCTGCCCGCCGAACCGCTCGCTGACGCGCCGACCGCCGCGGCACCGGCCGGCGGCACCGACAGTGGGCCGCGGCTGGAGCTGCTGGCGCCGAGCGAGGTCGAGCAGCTCAGCGTCGAGAACTCGGCGCTGCGCGAGGAGGTGCGGAGTCTGATCGGCAATGTCTCGGCGCTGAACGGCCAGCTGGAGCGCTCCGAACAGCGGCTGCAACAGCTCGAATCCCAGCTGCAGCAGGTGCTGGCCGGTTACGACCGCCAGCGCGGCATTGACGGCGCCGCGACCGAGGGTTCGCCGTTCGCCGGCGGCGCGCTGCAGCCGGTGGCGAGTGCCAGCGCCGACGGTGGCATCGCGGCGGCGCAGCCGGCGCCGGAGCAGGGCGGCTCGCTGTGGATGCACCTGAGCTACTGGATCGCGCTCGGCGCACTGGGCGGCTGGGCGCTCTACCAGCAGTCGCGCGGGCGTCGCCCCGACAGCAACAGCGAACTGGAGCCGATGGCGTCGCCGCGCGCCGTCGCGCCGCTACCCGCCGCTGCCGCGGTCGAGCAGCCGCGCCCGGCGCCGGCCGTTGCGATCTCCGCCGAAACCGCGCAGCAGTGGGGCAGCGTCGAGGAGCACGAGCGCTACTGGCAGCATCGCAGCGATGGCACCGAGGAGCTGCCGCTCGACCTGCTCGACGAGCTGCCGGAGGCGCCGGCAACCGCCGCACCGGCAGCGGCGCGCGCGCGCAGCGTCGACGAGGTGGAGGAGTCGGTCGACGCCTCGATCAGCGCCGGTGTCTTCCTCGCCTTCGGTCGTTACACCGAGGCTGAGCAGGTGCTGCAGGAGGCGTTGCAGCGTGACCCGTCGCGCGATGACCTGCGCCTGCAGCTGCTCGATGTCTACCAGCAGGCCGACATGCGCGAGGCATTCGACCATCTGGCAAAGGCGATCGAGCGCGAATGTGCCGACCGGCCCGAGCTCATCGCCGAAGTGGCGGCGCTGCGCGACAGCTATTCGGGCAGGTTCTGACGGATCAGCGCGAGCGCCTGCTCGACCTCGGCGCCGGTCAGCGCCCCCTCCTTGAAGAACAGCACGGTGCCCCGCGCATCGACGATGGCGACGGCCGAGCTCTTCGGCTGCAGCGCCCACAGCTTGCGACCGGCGCCGTTGGCGTCGACCACCAGAATCTCCTGCGGCAGCTGCTGCTTGCTCTTGCGCACCTCGGGGGCGACCAGCCCGGAGGTGCCGAACAGCGCGTCGTCGGCATTGACCAGCTTGGCCACGGCGAAGTGCTCCGGCGGCAGCTGCGCGGCCTCGATGGCGGTGTAGAGCGGTCGCTGCACCTTGTCGATGCCGGCGCGCGCGGCCAGGTATTCGATCACATGGACCCTGCCGAGCAGATCGCTGCTCGCCCACGGCTGGAACACCGCCTCGCCGTCCCGCATCACGCACTCGCCAGGCTCGGTGATGCGCAGCGGCGACAGTTGTTCGCCCACCTGGATGGTGGCCGCGTAGCCGAACACCGGCAGCGCAAGAGCGAGCAGCAGTAATGTCGACGTGAAGAGGTGGCGCACGGCGGTCTCCTGATTTTTCTGCGATGGGCAGCCGGCAAGCGGTGCGGCGGTAATTGGTGTCGGTATTCGGCGCCAATATTGACGGCAACGGGCTGGCAAGGAAAGGGGCTGTCAGCCGGCGAACTGCTCGGGCAGGTGGCGCAGCAGCCACTGCCGCGCCTTGCACCCGCTCTCGGGGCGCCACGCCATCACCATCGCCATCGCCGCATGGTCGTCGGTGACACTCGGCAGCAGCCGCAGACGGCCGCGCAGCACCGCCTCCTCGACCAGGTGGAGCGGCATCGAGCCGACCCCCAGCCCCGCCTCCAGCAACGATATCTTCGCCGCGAAGCTGCTCACCGTCAGCGTCGGCTGGCGCTTGCCGAGTCGCACGCTGCGCGGTTCGCGACTGCGCGAGGTGTCGGCGACGACGACGGCGCGATGGCGTTCGCGCCAGCCGTCGTCTTCGAACGTCTCGTCGAAGACCGGATGGTTCGGCGCGGCGACGTAGACGAATTCGACCGTGCCGAGCCGTTTGCTGCGAAAGCCGGTGGCATTGGCCAGTCCTTCCGGCGCGATGGCGATGTCGGCGCGCCCCGACTCCAACGCATCCCACGGGCCGCCCAGCACCTCGGTGATCAGCCGCAGGTCGGTGTTGATGCCCTGCGCGTCCAGGTGCTCGTAGAAGCGGCGCACCAGCGGCAGCAGGGTCTGTTCCGGGTAGACCGCGTCGATGGCGATGGTCAGCACCTGCTCCCAGCCGCAGGCGGCGCTGCGCACGTCGTCGGTCAGCTGCTGCGTCGCCGTCAGCAGATCGCGCGCCCGGCTGGTCAGCAGCTCCCCCGCCGGGGTCAGCCTGGCGCGATGGCCGGAGCGGTCGAACAGCGCGACGCCGAGCTCCTCCTCCAGCTTCTGCACCGTGTAGGAGATCGCCGAGGTGACGCGGTTCAGCTCGGCGGCGGCGGCGGCGAAGGAGCCGCGTCGGGCGATACTGTCGATCACCCGCAGTGCGTCGAGGGTCAGTGGGTTCTGGGCCATGGCAGTCGTTCAGATTTTCTGAAGAAGGTGGTCAAAACATAGCGCTTTCGGGGGCCGGCGGTCACTTCTAGCATCTCTGCCATCGCCACTGCCCGTGGCAATCCGATCGAGGAGAGAGACCGTGAACCACCAGCCGCTACCCGCCGATGCCCTCGCCCAGCTCTTCACCGAGGCGCACACCCTGATGCGCTGGCAGCCGCGCCCGCTGGCGCCGGGCACGCTGGAGCAGCTCTACGACCTGACCAGGTGGGCGCCGACCAGCATGAACTGCAGCCCGGCGCGCTGGCTGTTCGTGGTCAGCGACGAAGCGAAGGAGCGGCTGCTGCCGGCGCTGGGCGGTGGCAATGTCGACAAGGTGAAGGCGGCGCCGGCCACGGCCATCGTCGCCTCCGATCCGCTGTTTTACGAGCAACTGCCGACGCTGTTTCCGGCCGCGACCGGCGCCCGCGACAACTTCGCCGCGAAGCCGGCCTGGGCCGAGGAGACCGCGTTCCGCAACAGCTCGCTGCAGGGCGCCTACTTCATGCTGGCGGCACGCGCGCTCGGCCTCGACGTCGGGCCGATGTCCGGCTTCGACAACGCGAAAGTGGATGCGGAGTTTTTCGCCGAGAGCGGCTGGCGCTCCAATTTCCTGATCAACATCGGCTATGGTGAGCCGGATGGCTACTACCCGCGCGGACCGCGGCTCGCCTTCGCCGAGGTGGCTCGCGTGTTGTGAGCGTCGTATCGATCTGTCCATGGAGAGACCCCGCATGACGACTTCCATGACCGCGCCCATGACTGCGCCGGCGCGCTACACCGCCACCGCCATCGCCCTGCACTGGCTGATCGCCGTCGCCATCCTCGCCAACCTTGGCCTGGGGCTGGTGATGGTCGACATACCCGGCATCACGCCGACCAAGCTGCGCTACTTCAACTGGCACAAGTGGGCCGGCGTCACCATCCTCGCGCTGGTGACGATTCGCGCGCTGTGGCGGCTCGGCCACCGCCCGCCGCCGCTGCCGGCGATGCCGCGCTGGCAGAAGCTCGGCGCCGAGCTGACTCACTACGGCCTCTACGCGCTGATGTTCGCGATCCCGCTCTCCGGTTATTTCTACAGCCTCGCCTCCGGGTATCCGGTGGTCTACCTCGGGCTGGTCAAGCTGCCGGTGCTGATCGGTCCCGACCCCGAGCTGAAAGAGATTCTGAAAGCGCTGCACGAGTGGCTGAACTGGGGCTTGCTGGCGTTGCTGGCCGCCCACGTCGCCGCCGCGCTGAAACACCATCTGATCAACCGCGACGACGTGCTGCGCCGGATGCTGCCTGGCCGCGCCCGCTGAAAATAGGAGTTAAAAAGATGAGCCTGCAACAAACTCTCCGCCGCCTCGCCGCGCCGTGGCTGCTCGCCATCGCCACCGTTGCTGCCGCCCAGCCGGTGCAGCTGGCCGGCAGCCAGGTCAGCGCCACTTTTACCCAGATGGGGGTGCCGGTGGAGGCGCCGTTCAAGCGTTTCAGCGGTGTCGTCAGCTACGACCCGGCCGTGCCGGAGGGGGCCTCCGCCGATCTGGTGGTGGAGGTGGCCAGCTTCGATCTCGGCGACCCGCAGTACAACGCCGAGGTGCTGAAGCCCGACTGGTTCGATGCCGACCGTTATCCGCAGGCGCGTTTCGTCAGCAGCGCGGTGAGCGCCGCCGGTGACGGCAAATTGCAGATCGAGGGCCAGCTCACCATCAAGGGTCACACCGAGAACGTGCGCTTCATCGCCAGCATCTCACCCGAAGGAGGTGGCTACGCCTTCAGCGGCGAGCTGCCGGTCAGCCGTCTCGCCCATCGCATCGGCGATGGCGAGTGGAAAGACACCTCGCTGGTCGCCGACGAGGTGCGCATCCATTTCCGGTTGCTGACGACACCGTGAGCTGAACCCGGCAAATTTTTGCAGTCCAATTTTTTCAATCCAACGATCGATCCAGAACCCAAAGCGAAACCGAAGGAGGCACCATGAAATCGCGTCAACCGACCCTGCGTCACCTCACTGCTGCTCTGGCCGCCTGCGCGCTGAGCGCCGCCGTCAACGCCGCACCCGTCACCTACAACATCGACCCGAGCCACACCTTCCCGAGCTTCGAGGCTGACCACATGGGCGGGCTGTCGATCTGGCGCGGCAAGTTCAACAGCAACAAGGGCACCATCACGCTCGACCGCGAGGCGAAGAGCGGCACGGTCGACATCACCATCGACGCCGCCTCGGTCGACTTCGGCCACGACAAGATGAACAGCCACGTCAAGAACGCCGACATGCTCGACGTCGAGAAGTACCCGACCGCCACCTATCGCGGCAAGCTGGTGTTCGAGGGCGACAAGCCGGTGCGCGTCGACGGCGAGCTGACGCTGAAGGATGTGACGAAGCCGGTGGCGCTGACGATCAACAGCTTCCTGTGCAAACCGCACCCGATGCTGAAGCGCGAAGTGTGCGGCGCCGATGCCTCGGCCAGCTTCAACCGCGCCGATTTCGGCGTCGACTACGGCAAGGACTATGGCTTCTTCATGGATGTGAAGCTGCAGATTCAGGTCGAGGCAGTGCGTGCGGATTGATTGGTTTCGGAAAAAGTCATCCTGACTTTTTCCTTGACCGTAAAGTCCGGCACAGGTCCGGACTTTACTCACGTGCACAACCCACAGGCCCCCGCAGTGCGGGGGCTTTTCATGGGTGGGTGGTGTTTTCCGGCGTGTCGCTGGTTTCGCTGTTGTTGTAGTTGTCGTCGTCGCCGTGCGCCTGTCGCAGCTGCCACCACTGCAGTGCCGCCGAGACCAGCATCGGCTGCACCACCGGCAGCAGGTCGCGCGCGGTGCGCAGCAGCAGTGACGGTTCGGCGGCGGGGGTGCCGGTCGCATCATCCGTGGCCGGTCGTCTGCGTCGCTTGCCGAGCAGGCCGAGTGTCAGTCCGGCGGCGAAACTGCCGGCCAGCCAGCGCGGTGATACCAGTTCCGCGCGCCGCTGCTCCTGCGTCTCGGTGCGTTGCTGCTGCCACTGCAGCTGCCGCGCGGTCAGTGCGGCACTGCGCTCGGCGATCTCACGGCGCAGCTGCTGGCGGCTCTTCATCGTGCTCTTCTTCCTTTTCGGTCTGCTGTTCGGTCTGCTGTTCGGTCAGCGTCGCCGGCAGCGTGTGCAGCAGTTCGCGGGTGGCTTTGAAACCGAGGTCGTCGGCCAGCGCGCGCAGCCGCCGCACCGCCCACCAGGCCAGCAGCCCATTCACTATCGCCATCGTCGGCAGCAGCCACAACCACGGCACGCCGGCACGGGCCAGCGCAAAAGCCAGCGCCGCCAGCAACAACCCCCAGGCGCTGCAGGCGAGCAGCGCCGAGCCGACCGCCAGCGCCAGCATCTGCGCCACGCTCTGCACGGCGAGACGCCCCTCCAGCGCCGCCACGTCGGCGATGCCGGCGAGCAGCTCGCGCCCCTGCCGCAGGGTCTGGTTCAGCGTCGCCAGCGGACCACCGGCGCGAGGTGTCTCCGCCACTCAGCGGCCTCGCAGCAGGGCGGCGACCAGCACCCCGGCACCGAAGGCGATGCCGAGCGCGGCGATCGGGTGTTGCTGCATGTAGCTGGTCACTTCGTCGGTGACTTCGTTGGCCCGAACCTTGGCCTTGTCGCGCGACTCTTTCAGCGTCCCTTCGGCCTGACTGGCTGCGGTGCGGATGCGCTCCTCGGCCCGCTCGACCTGTGCGGCAATGCGGTCGACCGCCTCGTGTGCCTTCTGTGCGACCTGTTCGGTGGCGCGGTGGAAATCGGTGTCGTTACTCATCTCGGTTCCCTCTCCTTGAGATTGAATGGTTCTACATGCCGGCACAGCATAGGGCCAGCCTGGCGACCGCGGCCAGCCAATTCATCGTGGGCTGCTTGATGCTTGTCAATGAACCTTGAAGGTCGCACATTGGCGCCACTTTTCCGCGGGCACGACTGGTTCATACAGATACCAGTCTCGAGTCCCCCCGGCTCGTGATCCCGAAGAACAGACCCCGGTGCCTCGAGAGTAGACGCATGAACGAGCCGCTTGGTTCCGACGCTCTGCAGCAATTGCTGCAGCCGCGCCTCGGTGCGCAGCATGTTCAGCAGCGGCTGTTGCGCGAGCGCGACCATCATGTCGAGGTGCTGGCGCCCGGACGCAAGTTTTTCCATCTGGAGAACTGGTACTCGGTGCATGGCCTGATCCGCGGTTGTGTGCGTCTGGTCGGTCTGCACGGACGCGCTCGTCGCAACGCCATCGCGCCGCAGTTGCGTCATAACGAGATCGCGCTGGCGCGGCTGCCGCGCGCCTTCGACGGCCTGCGCCTGCTGCACCTCTCCGATCTCCATCTCGACATGTGTCGCGACAACCTGCATGCGCTGTGCGCGGCGGTGCGCCCGCTCGACTACGACCTCTGCGTGATGACCGGCGACTATCGCGCCCGCACCTTCGGCGACTGCCAGCCGGCACTGGATGGCATGGCGGCGCTGCGGCTGCACCTGCGCGAGCCGGTCTACGCGGTGCTCGGCAACCACGACTGCCTGGCGATGGTGCCGGCGATCGAGGCGCTTGGCATTCGCCTGCTGATGAACGAGTCGGTGGCGATCGAGCGCGGCGGCGAGCAGCTCTTCCTCGCCGGTGTCGACGATGCCCACTACTTTCGTGTCGACAATCTGGGCCGCGCGTTGGAGGCGGTGCCGGCGGAGGCCGTTTCGCTGCTGTTGTCGCACACGCCGGAGATCTGGCGGCAGGCCGCCGACGCCGGCATCGATCTGTTTCTCTGCGGCCACACCCACGGCGGTCAGATCTGTCTGCCCGGCGGCTTTCCGCTGACCCTCGACGCGCGCTGCCCGCGCCGCCTCGGCCGCGGCGCGTGGCGCTGGGGCGCGATGACCGGCTATACCTCGGCCGGCGCCGGCACCTCGATCGTCAACCTGCGTCTCAACTGCCCGCCGGAGATCACCTTGCATACGCTGCGGGCGCGGTAAGCTTCACGTCAGGTTGGCGTCAGGTTGGCGTAAGTCCGGGCGCGTACCGTTGTTGTCGAGAAGAGGCGCATTGCCGCTTCGATCCCAACGACATTCATCGAGGAAACCACCATGAAGAAGATTGCAACCTCCGCACTCGCATTCACCCTGCTGTTCGGTGTCGCCACCCCGCTGTTCGCCTCCGACGACATCGGCCCCGACCAGGCGGTCAAGCTGCTGCAGGATGGCGTCATCAAACCGTTCGAGACGCTGAACGAGGCGGCGCTGGCCAGACATCCGGGTGCCACCGTCAGGGAGACCGAGCTCGAGCGTGAATATGGCCGCTACGTCTACAAGGTCGAGCTGCGCGACGCCGATGGTGTCGAGTGGGATGTCGACCTTGACGCCGCCACCGGCGAAGTGCTCGACGACCGCCGCGACGACTGATGCGTCCCTCCCTTCACCGCGCGCTGGCCGTGCTGCTGCTGTGCGGCGTCGCGCTGGCGCCGCTGGCGCGCGACATCGGCCAGGACGAGGCGCTGCAACTGCGTCGCAGCGGCGAGCTGCTGCCGTTCGAGGCGGTGCTCGCCGTCGCCCTCGGCCGCTACCCCGGCGCCAGCCTGCTCGAGGTCGAGCTGGAGGAGGAGGACGGGCGCTACGTCTACGAGCTGGAGCTGCTGACCGCCGGCGGCGAGGTGCGCGAGCTCGAGATCGACGCGCGCAGCGGCGCCGTGCTGCAGGATGAGGTGGAAGACTGATGCGGTTGCTGCTGGTGGAGGACAACGTCGCGCTGGCCGACGAACTGACGCCGCGCCTGAGGGCAGCCGGTTACGCCGTCGACTGGTTGACCGACGGCCGCGACGCCGCGCGCCGCGCCGTCGATGACCGCTACGACATCGCCATCCTCGATCTCGGCCTGCCCGGTCGTCCCGGTCTCGACGTGCTGCGCGACTGGCGTGCGCACGGGCTGCCGCTGCCGGTGTTGGTGCTGACCGCGCGCGACAGCTGGGCCGAGCGCATCGATGGCCTGCGCGCCGGTGCCGACGACTACCTGACCAAGCCGTTCCACCCCGACGAACTGCTGCTGCGGTTGCAGGCGCTGCTGCGGCGCAGCCACGGCGGCGTCAACCAGCCATTGCTCGAAGCCGGCGGCCTGCGTCTCGACGAGGCGCGACAGTGCGTACTGCTCGCCGATGAGGAGATCGCGCTGACCGCCGCCGAGTTCCGGCTGCTGCGCTGCTTCATGCTGAACGCCGGTCGACTGCTGTCGCGCGGCCAGCTCGAAGATCATCTGTATGACGGCGAGCGCGAGCACGACAGCAACGTCATCGAGGCCCACATCAACCGGCTGCGGCGCAAGCTCGGCCGCGACGCCATCGAGACGCGCCGTGGCCAGGGTTATCTGTTTCGCGGCGTGGAGAGCGGCCGTTGAGCGCGGGCGCCGCGCGCTCGATGACGCGCCAGCTCAGCCTCGGTTTGATGGCGTCGCTGCTGCTGGTCGGGTTGGCCATCGGCGCGGCCGCGCTGTGGCAGTTCGACCGTGCGTTGCGCGGCGCGCTGGCGCGCGATCTCGAACTGGCGGCCGAGCGTGTGCTGGCGGCGACGGAGCGCGGTGCCGACGGCGTGCAGCTGCGCGTCGACCGTCTCGATGCCAGCTACCGGCGGCCACTCTCCGGCCACTATTTCGTCGTCGGCATCGACGGTCAGTGGTGGCGTTCGCGCTCGTCGTGGGACAGCGAGCTGCCGCTACCGGCGCAGCCGGGACTGGCGCCGGGGCTCGGCAGCGGACCAGCCGGCCAGCAGTTGCTGCTGCTGCGCGCCGACTTCCGCCGCTATGGCCGCGACATTGTCGTCGTCGTCGCCCGCGACTACACGCCGACCGCTGCCGAGTTCCGCCGCATCCTCTACGCGCTGCTGGTGCTGTGGGCCGCTGCGCTGCTGCTGTTGCTGCTGTTGCAGCGCTGGTGGGTCGGTCGCGCACTGCGACCGCTGGAGCGTGCGCGCCGTCAGCTGGTGCAGCTGCAGGCCGGCGCACGGCCGCGTCTCGACGAGGCGGCACCGATCGAGCTGCAGCCGCTGGTGCGCGAGGTCAACCGCCTGCTCGACCACACGCAGCAGGCGCTGGCGCGCTCGCGCAAGGCGCTCGGCAATCTCGGTCATGCGCTGAAAACGCCGCTGGCGGTGCTCGGCAACCTGGCCGAACGCGACAATTTGTTCGAATGCGAGGGCGCGCGCGCCAACCCCGGGTTGCAGCAGCTGCTGCGCGAGCAGCTCGATGTGATGCGCACGCGTATCGGTCGCGAACTGAACCGCGCCCGCGCCGCCGGCGAGGCGCTGCCGGGCCACCGCTTCGACACCGCCGAGCTGCCGCTGCTGCTGCGGAGCGTGCAGCTGGCGCATGACCGCGAGCTGTCGATCGCCAGCTCGATCGAGATCGACGGCGAGCTGCCGTTCGAGCGCGAGGACGTGCTGGAGCTGCTCGGCAACCTGCTCGACAACGCCTGCAAGTGGGCGCGCCGGCGCGTGTCGCTGCGACTGGTGCGCGCCGGCGCTGCACTGCAGCTGGTGGTGGAGGACGATGGCCCCGGCATCGACGCCGGCGCGCGCGAGCGGGCGCTGGCGCGAGGCGCGCGGCTCGATGAGCGGGGCTCTCACGATCTGCCCGACGGTCACGGCCTCGGGCTCGCCATCGTCGCCGATATCGTCGATCTCTACGGCGGCGAACTGGTGCTGGCTCCCTCCCCGCTCGGGGGCCTGTGCACCGAGGTGACGCTGCCGTGGCCGCTGTCGGAAGAGGCTGCCTGCGCCTGAATCAGAACGGCCGGCGCCGGATACCGAGCCGGAACAGCAGTGGTGAAACGAGAATGTTGGCGGCGACAAACAGCAGCGCCGCCACCAGTGCGGCGAGCCAGCCGGCGCCGAGCAGTGCCGGCGCGAAGGCCATCGGCAGCAGCGACTCGGGCAGCTGGTCGAGGGCGCGCATGCGGCCACCAGAGGGTACTTTCAGGCGCCGTTTGGTGAAACTGGCAGCCAGGTCACCCACCATTGCCAGCGCACCGATCGCCGCGCCGGCGGCGGCGCCGACCCCGAGCAACGCGCCGAGCAGGGCACAGCTGCCGACCGCGGCGAGCAGGCCGCGCCAGGTCTTGTGCGGGCCGAACAGCGGCTCGCCATCGGGCAGCCGCAGGCCGCCATCGATCGGCCGCTCGCCGCGCCGGCGCAGCAGCCGCGCCGCGATCACCGGGGCGCCGTTGGCGGCCACCAGCAGCAGCCAGCACAGCAGCAGCGCACCTATCCAGGTCATCTACACCTCCGCATATTCCCGCCCGTTCTCAGCAGCGCTCCAGTGGGTTGGATCAATGATGCCGGCAGCAGTGCCGGCCGGTCACTCTTCGACCGGCGGTAAAAAGTTCCGCTTAACCGGGGCCGTCAATCGGAGTACGCTTTCTGACCGGGTGGCGGACCGCGCCACGGGTATCGGCCCTATACGAGATGGATATCCATGCGCAGCGCCGACAAGGGTGGTCTCAATCTTTATCTCTTTCCGATCGACCGCAGCGGTCGACCGGCGGTGGATCAATCGTTGCCGGAACTGGTGCGCGACATCTGCACCAGCTGCCGCCTGATCTATGACGAACACGGTTTTCGCCTGCCGTGGGTGGCCTATCTGGCGCGCGACGAACGCGGCGAGATCGTCGGAGCCTGCACCTTCAAGGCGCCGCCGCAGCGTGGTCGTGTCGCCATCGCCTGCTACACGCTGCCCGAGTACGAGCGGCGTGGCATCGGCCAGGCCATGGTGCGCGAGCTGATGGCGATCGCCGCCTCCCGCGATCCGCACCTGGTGGTGCTGGCCCATACCCAGCCGGAACAGGCTGCTGCCAACCACGCGCTGAAACGGCTCGGTTTCGCCTTTGCCGGCATGGTCAGCCATCCCGAGGAGGGAGCGGTCTGGGAGTGGCAGTGGCGCGCCGTCTCGGCGGCGGCCAAGAGCGCCTGATTTCGCTTGACCGTTGACGTTGCGGCGGCGCGGTTGCACTGCCGCAACAGGTTCCAGTCGCGCGCTCCGTCGCGCCGCCCGCGTACAATGTCCCCCCGCAGCCAGTCGCCAGCCTCTCCGCATGTCCCCCAGTAATCTCCAGGTACCCGTCGCCATCATCGGCGGTGGTCCGGCCGGCTTGATGGCCGCCGAAATCATCAGCCGCGCCGGTGTTGCCGTCGCGCTGTATGACGCCATGCCGTCGCCGGGGCGCAAGTTCCTGCTGGCCGGCATCGGCGGCCTCAACCTGACCCACGCAGAAGCGGCGGCGCCATTCCGGCGCCGTTATGGCGAGCGGGAAAACGTGCTGGCACCGATGCTCGATGCCTTCGACGCCGCGGCGATCCGCGACTGGGCGGCGGGCCTCGGCATCGACACCTTCATCGGCAGCTCCGGTCGCGTCTTTCCCTCCGGCATGAAGGCGGCGCCGCTGCTGCGGCGCTGGCTGCACCGGTTGCGCCAGCAAGGTGTCGCGATCCACGTGCGCCACCGCTGGCTCGGCTGGGACGACAGCGGCGCACTGCGTTTCGAGACACCGGCCGGCGAGATCGCCGTCGCGGCCGGCGCCACGGTTCTGGCGTTGGGTGGCGGCAGCTGGGCCAGGCTCGGCTCCGACGGCAGCTGGGTCGAGACGCTGCGTGCTCGCGGCATCGACATCGCGCCGCTGCGACCGGCCAACTGCGGTTTCGATATCCGCTGGAGCCTGCTCCTGCGCGACCGTTACGCCGGTGCGCCGCTGAAACCGGTCGGCCTGCGCTACACCAACCTGAATGGCGACGACGTCAGCGCGCGCGGCGAACTGATCGTCACCCGCCACGGCATCGAGGGCAGTCTGGTTTATGCCCACGCCGCCGCACTGCGCGACTGCATCGAGCGCGATGGCGGCATCCCTATCCAGCTCGACCTCGCGCCTGACCGCGCGCTGGACAAGCTGGCAACCGAACTGTCGAAACCGCGCGGTTCGCACTCGCTGGCCAAACATCTGCATGCGCGCGTGGGTATCGATGGCGTCAAGGCATCGCTGCTGTATGAAGTGCTGGATGCCGGGCGGCGGAACGACATGGCTCAGCTGGCAGCGACGATCAAGGCCGTGCCGCTGAAATTGACCGCGACACGACCGCTCGACGAAGCGATCAGCAGCGCCGGCGGTGTCCGCTTCGAAGCGCTCGACGAGCGGCTGATGGTGCGTGATGTTGCCGGTCTGTTCTGCGCCGGCGAGATGCTCGACTGGGAGGCGCCAACCGGCGGCTATCTGCTGAGCGGCTGTCTTGCCAGCGGTCGTCACGCAGGCGCGGGGGTGTTGCAGTGGTTGTCAGCGCAGCAGCCGGTATAACTGCTGCAACTGCTGCGGCAGTCGTTCGATCTGCGGCAGCGAACGGGTAAAACGGCTGCCGAAAATCGTTGCCAGTGTCTGCTGATGTGCCGGGTCGAGTCCCAGCGCCGTGCAGCGAATGCCGTTGCGGCGCAGCTCGCCGACCGCGTGGCGAGCATCCTCGACCAGATAGCGTGAATCGCTGTTGTCGATATCCGACGGCTCGCCATCGCTGATGGCGATGACCCACCCATCTCCGGCCTTTTCCTGTTCGAACAGCGACTGCGTTGCGCGCAGCGCGGCGCCGAGTCGTGTCGACAGGCCGGGCTGCAACCCCGCCAATCGCTGCACTCTTCGGCTTGAATCTCGCCCGGAGAAGGGTTGCAGCAACTGCAGCCGCACGTCGCCGCGACCGTTGGAACGGAAAGCCAGCAGAGCAATGTGGTCGCCGCGCAGTGCACCTGCTTCGGCCAGCAGCGCCGCCGCGCGTTGTTCGACTTCGAGGATGGAGAGGTTGCTGTCGGCCATCCGGTCGGCGCTCGACTGCGACGCATCGAGCAGCAGCACCAGCGTGCGCGGTTGTTGCTGGCGACAGCGATCGCGATAGAGCCGGTGATCGGGCAGTACGCGATGCCGGCGATCGATGGTTGCACCGATCGCTGCATCGAGATCGAGTTCATCGCCGGAGGGCTGGCGCGACTGTCGCCGCAGTGCCGCGTTGTGTGGCGAAAACGCGCGCCGCAGTTGCTGCAGCGCCGGCCGCTGCTGCGACAACCACTGGCGCAGCGCGGTGGGGTCGCCACATTCGGATCGCTCCGCGTTCAGCGTGACCCAGTCGGGACGCAGGCGCTGAATCCGGTAATCCCACTCCGGCTGATAACGCGGTGCCGCCATCACCGGTTCTGCTGCCTGCGCAGCACTGTTTTCGCTGCGATCGTTTGCGGCTGCCGCTGTCGAGGTGGCACCACCGCCGAGCGCCGTCAGCTCGCGCGGCGGCTCCTCGTCATTCGGCGGGAACTGCCACAGGCCGTGGCCGTCGTCGCGATAACGCGGCGCGACCACATGACTCTTCCAGTTGAACTGCAGCCGCATCTGGCCGAGATCGTTGCCGAGCAGGCTGCCGAGTTCGCGGCTCAACAGCGGATCGTGCCAGCGCGTCTTCTGCGAGAAAAACAGTTGCTGGCCTTTTGCCACCCAGTGGTGAACATCGCGATATTCCGCATCGAACAGTGCACGTGTCAGGCGCGTCAGCAGGTCAATCGTTGTCGTACCGTCGCTGCCGTTGATGAATGGCTGCCACAGCCGTCGCAACCCCGGTTGTTGTTGCATGGCCAGCTGTTCGACACGCGCATCTTCGAACAGCGCCACCAGAGCAATCTGCAGCGGCCGCAGCGAGCCGGTTTCGAAACGCGGAGAGCCGAAGCGGCGATGGGCGGCGACATGCGCCAGCGCGGCGCGTGCAACTGTGTTGTCGCCATCGAGCCACGACTGCGGCAGTTGTGCGTTATTGCCATCGAAACGGCAGCGTGAGTCCGATGGCGATGCAACATCGGTGAAGTGCGCCAGTGTCGCCGCGCCGCCGAGCCACGCGCAGTGCCACAGCTGCAACGGGTGCAGTGGCTCGGCAGCTTCCGCGGCAATCATGCGCAGGTGTCGACCAGTGCACGCAACGTCGCACGTACCTCGGCATCATCGCTGAGCGGGACGATCAGCGCGGCATCACAGGCGCGCGCAAACCCGATACCGCCACGAATGAGTCGCGCCGCGTGCACCAGCATGCGCGTGGATGCGCCTTCGTCGAGCGCGCTGCCGGCCAGATGCCGCGTGTGCATGGCGACCTGTACCAGTTGCGCGGCAATCGCCGGATCAATGCCACTTTCATTGGCGACGATCTCCGTTTCAAGGGCTGCCTCGGGCCAGCCGAATTCGAGTGCGGCGAAGCGCTGCAGTGTCGACATCTTTAAAGTCTTGGCCAGATTCTGATAACCCGGGTTGTACGAAATCACCAGCTGGAAATCGGGGTGCGCCGGTACCAGTTCGTTGCGGCGCTCCAGCGGCAGTGCGCGCCGCGCATCGGAGAGCGGGTGAATCACCACAGTGGTGTCGGCGCGCGCCTCGACGATCTCATCGAGATAACAGATCGCGCCGAAGCGCACCGCCTGCGCCAGCGGTCCGTCCTGCCAGACGGTGCCGTTGGCATCGAGCAGGAAACGGCCGACCAGATCGGCGGCAGTCAGGTCTTCGTGGCAGGCGACGGTGATCAGTGGTCGACCGAGTCGCCACGCCATGTATTCGACGAAGCGCGTTTTGCCGCAGCCGGTCGGGCCTTTCAGCAGCAACGGCAACTGTGCGGCGTGTGCCGCCTCGAACAGCGCGATCTCGTCACCGACCGGCTGGTAGTGCGGTTCGCGGGTAATGCGGAAGGTGTCGAGGCCGATGCTGGTGATCATCTCGGTTCTTGCGATATGGCTGCGGGCGCAGTGCGGGCAATCCGTGCACGCCGTGTTTGGTAGCGATGCGCAATGCCGTACCACTCTCCGGGACACCCGAGCCTGTACATGGATGTACGTTGTTGCGTCCCCCGACACAACACCCGCCACCCCGCCACACACTGCGCCAGAAAACGCTGAACCAAAACGCTAACGATGAACAGGCGGCTGATTCGGAATGCCATCGATCGGACACTCCGGCGTGCCGACCATCGGTCGTGTGATCGCCTCGACTTTCGCTCGGGTGCCCTCCGGATCCTCGATCCAGCCCTTGTAGAAATCGTACGGGCAGGTGGCGACACCGGTGGCCTCTTCGCCGGAATTGATCTTGCCGGTATAGCCACGGTGCAGCAGCTTGAACAGATGGTTCTCCGACTGCATGTTGCGGCGCGCATCGCGGATCAGCGATTTCGACAGCGCGGCGTACTGAATGCCGTAATCCTCCTCGCCGCATTCGCCCAGCGTGCGTCCGTCGAAGCCGATCAATGCGCTGTGGCCGAAGTAGGAGTAGACGCCATCGAAACCGGAGGCGTTGGCGACGGCGACATAGCTGTTGTTGGCCCACGCCATCGCCTTTGCCATCAGCACCTGCTGATCCTTGGCCGGGTACATGTAGCCCTGACAGCGCACGATCAGCTCGGCGCCTTTCATCGCGCAGTCGCGCCAGATCTCGGGGTAGTTGCCGTCGTCGCAGATGATCAGGCTGATCTTCAGTCCCTTCGGGCCATCGGAAACATAAGTGCAGTTGCCGGGATACCAGCCTTCGATCGGCACCCACGGCATGATCTTGCGGTACTTCTGCACGATCTCGCCCTGATCGTTCATCAGGATCAGCGTGTTGTACGGCGCCTTGTACGGGTGTTCCTCATGCTTCTCACCGGTCAGCGAGAAGACGCCCCACACCTTTGCCTTGCGGCAGGCAGCGGCGAAAATCTCGGTCTCCTCGCCGGGCACGCTGGCGGCGGTGTCGTACATCTCCTGCGAGTCATACATGATCCCGTGCGTCGAGTACTCGGGGAAAATCACCAGGTCCATGCCCGGTAACCCCTGCTTCATGCCGACCAGCATCTCGCCGATCTTGCGCGCGTTGTCGAGCACCTCGGCCTTGGTGTGTAGCCGCGGCATCTTGTAATTGACCACGGCAACACCGACGGTATCGGCGCTGCTGGAAATATCGCCGTGCATCATGGCGTGTCCTCCGTTGGCTTTGAGCTTGTCTCCCCCTGCGAAGTAGGGGGAGTCCCCCAAAGGGGGGAGGGGGGCCGCAGTCGAGAAGAGCTGACCCCTCCGCCCCTGCGGGGCACCTCCCCTACTTTGCAGGGGAGGACGTTCATGTCAGTGGCCGATCATCCACGGCCGCTTCGAGGCCGGTGCCGATTTCATCGCCGGCTTCTGCTCGCCGTTTTTACCGTGGTTGCAACTGGAGCTGCAGACGTGACCGCGTTTCGCCATGCGCGGTGCATGCTGCGAGCGCTCGTTGGTCTGGTGCGCGTGGCGGCGTTCGGCACTCATCGTCGCCAGCCGCGGCGCGCTGATCTGGCGCTGTGCCATCTCGCCGCAGTTGATGCACAGACAGGGTTCGATGCACTGCGCCATCGGGCGCAGCTCGGTGAATTCGTTGTCGCAGCTGCTGCAGTGGTATTCATACATCGGCATGGCGGAGACTCCAGCCCGGTTTTAACGGTGTATCGGATGAAAAAGGCGCAGACCCCATACGGAAGGTCCGCGCAACGCTGGCTTTTCTCGGCTGCCGAATCGGTGCGCGGCAGCCACACAGCTAACGGCTATCCGCTCCCTACTTCTTGTCCTTCCAGTAGGAGATCGGAATATCCGGCGCATCGACGAACCTGGTCGGTCCCTCCTTGCACGGATTGATGTCGAAGTTGAAGATTTCGGTCGGCAGCATCAGTGTCGCGCAGACGTTGGGTATGTCGACGATGCCGCTGATATGCCCTTCGACCGGTGCGCAACCGAGGATGGCGTAGGCCTGCGCGCCGGTGTAACCAAACTTCTTCATGTATTCGATGGCATTCAGTACCGCCTGACGATAGGAGACATGCGCATCGAGGTAGTGCTGCTTGCCGCTCTCGTCGACCGAGATGCCTTCGAAGATCAGGTAGTTCTTGTAGTTCGGCTTCAATGCGCTCGGTTTGAAGATCGGGTTCTTGACGCCGTACTTGGAGACACCGTCTTTAATGATGTCGACACGGATGTGAATCCAGCCCGCCATCTCGATGGCGCCGCAGAAGGTGATTTCACCGTCGCCCTGCGAGAAGTGCAGGTCGCCCATCGACAGGCCGCCGCCTTTCACATAGACCGGGAAATAGACTTTCGAGCCGCGCGTCAGATCCTTGATGTCGCAGTTGCCGCCGTGTTCGCGCGGCGGCACCGTGCGCGCCGCTTCAACGGCCGCCGCTTTTGCCGCCTCCGGTTTCATGCCGCCCATGTGTGCCGTTTCGGCGTGCGGCGGACAGGCCAATGGCGGTACGCGATGGGGATCGGTGGCCAGCAATGCGCCTTCGCGTTTGTTCCAGGTGTCGAGCAGCGCTTTGGACGGCAGGCAGCCGATCAGGCCGGGGTGCATGATGCCGGCGAATTCGACGCCCGGAATATGCCGCGACCAGGCGTTGATGCCCTTGAAGTCCCAGATCGACTTGCGCGCGTCGGGAAAGTGGTCGACCAGGAAGCCGCCGCCATTTTCCCTGGCGAAGAAACCGTTGAAGCCCCAGTCGGACTCTTTCAGCGTGCCGATATCGAGAATATCGACCACCAGCAGATCGCCGGGCTCGGCACCTTCGACACCAATCGGGCCGGAGAGGTAGTGCACCTTGGTCAGATCGACATCGCGCACGTCGTCGGCGCAATCGTTGTTGGCGATCTGGCCGCCGGTCCAGTCGAAACATTCGACGACGAAATCGTCGCCCGGCTTCACCCACGCGATGATCGGAATATCCGGATGCCAGCGGTTATGGATGCAGGGGTGCTCTTCCGGTGCTTTGGAAAGATCGATCTTGATCAGCGTATCGGCCATGGTGCTCTCCCGTCTCAGCCCGTTGTTTTCAAGAGCTGTGGTTTTCAAGAACAGTTGTTGTCAGGACCAGTTGTTGTCAGGAACAGTTGCTTGCAGGAACGTTTGATAGATCACTCGGCGCGGCAGCGGCTGTCGGCAGGGTGCTGCGAAGAGGAGAGCACGGAGCGTGCCAGTACGAGATTGCGGCGGCAGAAGCCTGTTTTCTCCGCGCAATAAATGAGGGGAAGGAAAACGGCGGTTGCCGATGTCGCGGGAGGCGAGAGGCCAATTGTCAAATTGTCAGGATGACAATCTGACAATGTCATCTGACAAAGCGTCCCTCGCATCTCCCGGTGCGCATCGGCAGGGCGGCGCAGACGCTGCTGCTGGCTGCCCACGGAAATGGTGGACGATCAAACCGCTGCCCGCGAATGAATCGGAATCCCTTTCACAGCATGGGTTCCAGAACGAATCCCGATGCGGCGCGGCTTCCTCCAATCGTTAGATCGGTTGAGATAATATTTCCATGGCACGCCGCTTGCTCTGATCCAGTCAGCGCGCAGAGGTTTTCTCCGCGTTTGATTCCTTGGCATCGGGAGTGAGAGCGATGAGTGACAAAAGTTTCTGGGGGAAACAGAAAAGGAGCCTGCTTGCTGCTGCGCTGATCAGCGCATCGGCAATGCTTGGCGCCGGGAGCGCCGTTGCGGCGGAGTTCCCGACAGCGGCAGTCAATACCACTGGGCTGGCGATAACCGACAAAGAGGTCACTGTCGGCATCCTGCATTCGGTGACCGGCACGATGGCGATCTCCGAGACCGGTTCGGTCGAGGCAGAAAAGCTGGCAATCGAGCAGATCAATGCGATGGGCGGCATTCTCGGTCGCCAGATCAAGGTGATCCAGGAAGATGGCGCCTCCGATTGGCCGACCTTCGCCGAGAAGTCGCGCAAGCTGCTGGTCAACGACAAGGTGGCAGCGGTGTTCGGCTGCTGGACCTCGGCATCGCGCAAGGCGGTGCTGCCGGTGTTCGAGAAGGAGAACGGGCTGCTCTACTACCCCACCTTCTATGAAGGCCTCGAACAGTCGAAAAACGTTATCTACACCGGCCAGGAAGCGACCCAGCAGATCCTTGCAGGCCTCGACTGGGCACACAAAACCCTCGGTGCGAAGACCTTCTATCTGGTGGGCTCCGACTACATCTGGCCGCGCACCTCGATGAAGATCGCTCGCAAGCACATTGAGAACGTGCTGAAAGGAACGGTCGTCGGCGAGGAGTACTACGCGCTCGGCTCCACCAACTTCGGCTCGCTGATCAACAAGATCAAGCTGCGCAAACCCGATCTGGTATTCGGCGCCGTCGTGGGCGGTTCCAACGTCGCCTGGTTCAAGCAGCTCAACGCGGCCGGCCTGACCTTCAAGAAGCAGCCGATGCTGACGCTGTCGGTCACCGAGGATGAAGTGCTCGGTATCGGTGGCGAAAACGTCGAAGGTCTCTACTCGTCGATGAAGTACTTCCAGTCGCTCGACAACGAGAACAACAAGGCGTTTGTCGCGGCGTTCAAGAAGCGCTGGGGTGACGATTCGGTTATCGGCGACGTGACGCAGGCGGCCTACCTCGGCCCGTGGCTGTGGAAGGCTGCTGTCGAGAAGGCCGGTTCATTCGACGTCGACAAGGTCGCTGCCGCATCGCCGGGCATCGAGCTGACCACCGCGCCGGAAGGCTACGTCAAGGTGCACGAGAACCATCACCTGTGGAGCAAGACCCGCATCGGTTTGTGGGAGAAGAGTGGCCAGGCCAAGGTGGTGTTCGAGTCCGACCTGATCGAGCCCGACCCCTTCCCGGAAGGTTATCAGTAAGACATGACCCCTCCGCCCTTCGGGCACCTCCCCTACTGTGCAGGGGAGGACCGATGAGTCTCCCCCTGCGAAGTAGGGAGAGTGCCCCGAAGGGGCGAGGGGGTTCGCTTTTTTTCGTGATCGCAAAGACAGAATTTCGGCTGAGGTGCGGGCGATGGAATACACAGCGTCGGAGTTAATCAGCATCATCACGATGCAGGCGTTCAGCGGCTTCAGCCTGTTCTCGGTGTTCCTGTTGATGGCACTGGGCATGGCGATCATCTTCGGCCAGATGGGCGTCATCAACATGGCGCACGGCGAGTTCCTGACCATCGGTGCCTACACCACGGTGTTCATGTCGCAGCTGGCATCGAGTTATGCGCCGGGTTTCGTTCCCTACTACTTCATCTTCGCGGTGATCGTCTCCTTCGTGATCGCCTTCATCATCGGCTATCTGGTCGAGCTGGGAATGATCAGGCATCTGTACAAACGTCCGCTCGATACGTTGCTGGCGACCTGGGGTTTGAGCCTGATCATGCAGCAGCTGTTTCGCTCCGGCTTCGGTGCGCGTGAAGTGAGCGCGACGCTGCCGGACTGGCTGATGGGTTCGTGGGCGCCGACCGACACCATCGACATTCCGCTCAATGGTCTGTTCGTGCTGGGACTGACGCTGTTGCTGTCGATCGGGGTCTTCATGTTCCTGTTCCGTTCGCGCTGGGGTCTGAAGGTGCGCGCGACGACACAGAACCGTGTCATGGCCGGCGCTGTCGGCATCAATACGGCAAAAGTGGATCGCATCACCTTCGCACTCGGCTGCGGCATCGCCGGTGTCGCCGGCGCCGCATTCACCACCATCGCTTCGACCGGCCCCACCTCCGGTTCGCTCTACATCGTCGACACATTCCTTGTGGTGGTCTTCGGCGGTGCCGGCAGCCTGATCGGCACCTTTGCCTCCGCCTTCTCGATTGCGCAGGCGCAGGCAATCCTCGAATTCTTCCTCAGCGGCTCGATGGCGAAAGTGCTGACACTGCTGACCGTCATCCTGATCCTGATGTTGCGGCCGGAAGGGCTCTTCTCGATCCGCGTGCGCAAATAGCGCACGCAGAGGTCAGTCGGGGCGTTTAACAGAGCCAGTAATACACGCAGTACAGAGGTAACGACGATGAATGGCACGCTGGAAAAGTGGCTGGGTGGATGGGAGGGGTTGATCAACCTCGCAATCCTGGCGGCGGTGATCTTCGTGATCATGCCGCTCTGCTTCGACATCTTCCGACTCAATCTGATTGGCAAATACCTGACCTACGCGTTTGTCGCGGTGGGGCTGGTGTTGTGCTGGGGTTACGGCGGCATTCTCAGCCTTGGCCAAGGGATTTTCTTTGGCCTGGGCGGTTACTGCATGGCGATGTTCCTGAAGCTGGAGGCGTCCAGTCCTGAAAACACGGCGATCCAGTCGACGCCGGGTATCCCCGATTTCATGGACTGGAATCAGATCACCGAACTGCCCTGGTTCTGGGAGCCCTTCAATAGTTTGTTCTTCACCATCATTGCCGTGGTCGCGGTGCCGGGCATCGTCGCCTACATCGTCGGTGTGGCGATGTTCAAGCGCCGCGTGGCCGGGGTCTACTTCTCGATCATCACCCAGGCCGTCGCGTCGATTCTCACCATTCTCATCGTCGGCCAGCAGGGTTACACCGGCGGCATCAACGGCATGACCGACCTGCGCACGCTGAAGGGCTGGGATATTCGCACCGACGAAGCCAGATACATCCTCTACTACTTCAGCGGCTTCCTGCTGATCGCATCGATCCTGGTGGCGCGCGCCATCGTCGCGTCGAAGCTCGGAAAACTGCTGCTGGCGATGCGCGACCGCGAGGATCGCGTGCGTTTCTCCGGTTACGACGTCGCCAACTTCAAGGTATTCGTCTTCGTGCTCGGTTCGGCGATGGCGGCGATCGGTGGCGCCATGTTCACGCTACAGGTCGGCTTCATGTCGCCGTCGTTCGTCGGCATCGTGCCATCGATCGAGATGGTGGTGTTTGCCGCGGTCGGTGGCCGCATGTCGCTGATCGGAGCGGTCTACGGCGCCCTGCTGGTCAACTTCGCCAAGACCTTCTTCTCGGAAAGTTTCCCCGAGCTGTGGCTGATCTTCATGGGCGCGCTGTTCATCGGCGTGGTGATGTTCTTCCCGAACGGGCTGGCCGGTCTCTACACCACCTACGTGCGGCCCAAGATCATGGGTTGGGTGGCGAGCAGGCGCAAACCATCGGCCGGCGCCAGTGGCGTTGCCCCCAACTCCGCCGAACCTTCGGCTTGACCTGGCCCGACAGACTCTGGAGCTGATGATGGACGAGTTTCACGACCCCACGATCAAGGTTGCGTCGAAGGGCCTGCACAAGGATTTCGTGCTGGCGGTGGAAGGGCTGACGGTTTCGTTCGACGGCTTCAAGGCGGTCGACGGCGTCAACCTCTATATCGACAAGAATGAACTGCGCGTGGTCATCGGTCCCAACGGCGCCGGCAAAACCACCGTGCTCGACCTGATCTGCGGCAAGACCAAGGCGACCGGCGGCAGCATCAAGTTCAACGGCAAGGAGCTGACCAAGATGGCGGAGCACAACATCGTGCGCGCCGGCGTCGGTCGCAAATTCCAGAACCCGTCGATCTACGAAAACCTGACGGTGTTCGAGAATCTCGAAGTCTCCTACCCGAAGGGGCGCTCGGTATTCGGTGCGCTCGCCTTCAAGCGTACGGCCGAAGTGACGGCGCGTATCAACGCGGTGGCCAAGGAGATCATGCTCGACGAAATGCTCGGCACCGAAGCGGGTTTGTTGAGTCACGGGCAGAAGCAGTGGCTGGAGATCGGCATGTTGCTGATCCAGGACCCGGAGCTGCTGATGCTCGACGAACCGGTGGCCGGCATGAGTGCGCGTGAGCGCGAATTGACCGGCGAGTTATTGAAGCGGATCTGCACCAACCGCTCGGTGATCGTCATCGAGCACGACATGGAGTTCGTCAAGAGCATTGCCCACCGTGTCACCGTGCTGCACCAGGGCAAGGTGTTGAAGGAGGGTTCGATGGAAGCGGTGCAGAACGATCCGAAAGTCATCGAAGTTTATTTGGGGCATTGAGTGCCGTGGGTCAGTGGGAGATCGGCGATGTTGACCGTTGAAAATCTGGCAGTGAACTACGGACAGAGCGAAATCATCCGCGACCTGTCGTTCTCCGCGAAGCCGAAAGAGACGCTGGCGATCATGGGTCGCAACGGCATGGGCAAGACCACGCTGTTCAAGGCGCTGATGGGGGTCATCCCGAGTCGCGGCGGCAAGGTGTCGGTTGCCGACAAGGCGGTCGGTGCAATGCCGAGCCACCAGCGTGTCGCCAATGGCATCGCCTACGTGCCGCAGGGGCGGATGATCTTTCCGACACTGACCGTGCTGGAGAATATCGAAACCGGGCTGGAGACGGCGAAGACGAAAAAGATCTCCGACGACATCTACGCGCTGTTCCCGGTGCTGCACGACATGCGCAAACGCAAAGGCGGCAACCTCTCTGGCGGTCAACAGCAGCAGCTCGCCATTGCGAGGGCGTTAGCCTCCGATCCAAAGGTGCTGCTGCTCGACGAACCGACCGAGGGCATTCAGCCGTCGATCATCAAGGACATTGCCAAAGCGTTGAACGAAATTCGCAAGATGCGCGACATCACCATCATCGTGTCGGAGCAGGTGCTGAGCTTCACGCTCGACGTCGCCGACCGACTGCTGGTGATCGAGGGCGGACGTTTCGTGCATGAAGATCTGCGTGACAATGTTGATGCGGCGAAGATCAAGCAGTATTTGTCTGTTTGAAAAAGGTTTGCTGCGCAAATTGAGGTCTCGATACTACAAAGGAAAACCTGAAAGTTCAGGATGTCTTTTTCAGGGTCTCCTTGGGTCAGATCTTTCCGCCCACGCCTTTAAACTTCTCCACAAAAGCAGCGACTTTCTGAAACACGCTCTGCTTCTTGGTCAGGTACTGCGGGTTAAGCGGGCTCATTTTTGGCAAAACGGAATTGAGCTCAGTGCCACTGTCACTGGCAAACTCTCGCTTTAGTGAGGTGGTGATATATCGCCTTGCCGCCTCTGCATTCAGATTTTCGGTGGCGATCAGCTCTTGCGCCTCACGCTGTTGCTCTGCTTGGGCAAAGGTGAAGAAGGCGTCAATCACGCTCGCTTTGTCGCCAATCTTGTCCAGGTCGGTCTGATTGATAAAGTCCACTACCAAGCTCTCCTTGGCGCGATTTCCAAGGCTGGCACGAATCACCCGGCGTACTTCATCCACCAGGTCTGATTTGTTCTTGGTTTTCTTGTTGTGCTCAAAGATCAGCTCCAGGATGTAATCCAGATTGATCTCCTGCGACTTCAGCAGGTCCACCTCAAAGACCACGTCATCCCAATCGATCGTTGATTTCTCCTGCGCGGCGGAAGCCTTTTCCCGACGCAGCCAATCGCGAATGTCGTTGTAGGTTGAGCGGTAGTCCTGAATTTTCCGTTCAGCCGGCATGCTGATCGATTGCAGCGTGGCCAGATCGTCATCGCTTAAATAGTGCTTGGCCTTGAACGCCTCAACCGCGCCCGGGTCGTTCATGTCGACGTCTTGAAACGCTTTCAGGCTGGCGAACTCATCATAGTTCTGCAACACATTTTCAACGCGCAAGTATTCGCCGAACAACTTCGCGAAGGCTTTCTTGTCGGACTCCTTCTCAATTGCCGCGGGATCGGGGAAGTGCTGCTCCAGCTCAATCACCACGTCCACAAAACCGCGTCGCGCCTCACCGGTCACCACATCGGTAAAGCCTTCCATGTACTCCTTGTAGCTCTTCTCCAGCACCACGTTCTTGGTGTTCTTGTCGCCAAACAGCGTGATGGCATCGATGGTCGCCTGTTCCAGATCACGGAAGGTGACGATGTTGCCGAAGGTCTTGGTGGCGTCAAAAATACGGTTGGTACGCGAATAAGCCTGAATCAGGCCGTGGTAGCGCAGGTTTTTATCCACAAACAAGGTGTTCAAGGTGGGCGCGTCAAAGCCTGTCAGAAACATGCCCACCACGATCAGCAGGTCGATCTCCTTGGCTTTGACCTGCTTGGCCAAGTCGCGGTAATAGTTCTGGAAGCCCTTGCTGTCCACGCTGAAGCTGGTTTTGAACAGCGCGTTGTAGTCGGCGATGGCGGCGCTCAGAAACTCCTTGGCGCTGCTCTCCATCGCTGATACTTCAAAGCTCTCATCCTGGATGTCGCCAACCGCGTCCTGCTCCTCGTTAGCTACAAAGGAGAAGATGGTGGCCAGCCTCAGCGGTTTGTCGCTGCCCTCCTGCAGTTGCTGCAACGACTCGTAATAGAGCTTGGCGGCATCCACGCTGCTGACGGCAAACATGGCGTTGAAGCCCTTGCGCTTATGATCAGCACCCGTTTGCAGACGATGGGTCTTCTGCCGGAAGTTGTTCAGGATGTACTGGCTGATCTCGCGAATACGGTCGGGGTGCAACAGCGCCTGCCTGTTCTCTGCAGCGCTGAGCCTCTTCTCGTCCTGCTCGGCTTCAATGGCTTTGAACTGCGGTCGCACATCGTTGTAATCGACCTTGAACTTGAGCACCTTTTCATCGCGAATGGCGTCGGTGATCACGTATGAATGCAGCTCCCGGCCGAAGACGCTGGCGGTGGTTTCCGCGCCCAAAGCGTTCTGCGGGAAGATCGGCGTGCCAGTAAAGCCAAATTGGTAAAACCTTTTGAACTTTTTCTTCAGGTTCTTCTGTGCTTCACCAAACTGGCTGCGGTGGCACTCGTCGAAGATGAACACCAGCTGCTTGCCGTAGATGGGCAGGTCGCTTTCGCTCTTCATCAGGTTGTTAAGCTTCTGGATGGTAGTGACAACGATCTTATTGTCGTCCTTATCCAGATTACGCTTGAGGCCAGCGGTACTGTCGGAACCATTCACGCTATCCGGCGAAAAGCGCTGGTACTCCTTCATGGTCTGGTAATCCAGATCCTTGCGATCGACAACGAAGAACACCTTATCGATGAAGTCCAGCTCGGTAGCCAGGCGCGCCGCCTTGAAGCTGGTCAGGGTCTTGCCGGAGCCGGTGGTGTGCCAGATATAGCCGCCGCCTTCTGTGGTACTCCAGTTCTTGGCCAGAAAGGCGCTGTTGACCTTCCACAAAATGCGCTCGGTAGCAGCAATCTGGTAAGGGCGCATCACCAGCAGCGTGTTGCTGACATCAAATACTGAGTAGTGCAGAAGCACATTGAGCAGGGTGTTCTTCTCAAAGAACGTCGCGGTGAAGTCTTTCAGGTCTTTGATCAGGCTATTGTCCGCCTTCGCCCAGTTCATGGTGAAGTCGAAGCTGTTCTTGTTGCGCGCCGTGGTGTTGGCGAAATAGCGGCTATCGGTGCCGTTGGAAATTACAAAAATCTGCAAATACTTGAACAGCGAGTACTCGCTGTTGAAGCTCTCCTTGCTGTAGCGATGTAGCTGATTAAAGGCTTCACGAATCGCCACACCGCGCTTTTTCAGTTCCACCTGTACCAGCGGCAGACCATTGACCAAGATCGTCACGTCATAGCGATTGGCGTGACTGCCGGTCTGCTCGAACTGCTTGATGACTTGCACCTTGTTGCGGGCAATGTTTCTTTTATCCAGCAGATAGATGTTCTGGATGTGCCCATCGTCAAAAACAAAGTCATGGATATAGTCGTCGTGGATCTTGCGGGTTTTCTCGACGATGCCGTCGCTGGGCTTGTCCAGCCAGGTTTCGACAAGGCGCGACCACTCGCCTTCAGCAAACTGCACGTTGTTGAGCAGTTGTAGTTGCGTGCGCACATTAGCCAGCAAGGCCTGGGGGGTGTTCAGGCCGGGCAGGAACTCATAGCCCTGATTGACCAGATCCTGAATGAACTCGCGCTCCAGATCGCCTTCGCTCTGGTAATTTTCAGCGACCTTCCATTCCGGGGTGTATCTATCGAGGACGATGAAGTTGTTCGATTCGACGATGGCTTTGGCGTCGCTCATTCTTCGGCGTCCTTTTTATGCAGCAGCTTTTTCACTTCACGATCAAAGTCTGATTCGATGCGTTGCAGCTTGTTGAACTTCTCATATTCCGCAAAGGCCTTTTGCTCGGCCTGCTTCCGGGTGACGTTACCGTAACCTTCCAGAATCCGGTACTCATTGAAGGCGAGGAACTTGTTGACGCTTTCGGCGAAGCTTTCCATGGTGAAGCTGGTGCGTCGTTCGATGATGCCCTCAATGTAATCAAAGAAGGCGGATACGGCGCGCTCCAGCTTTTTGATCTCACCTTCATCGAGATAATTCTTCGCCACGATGGCGTCTGATCTCAGCATCCGGCCGTCTGGCGCGTTCTTGTAGGTGCTCATGCCCATCAACGGTTTGCTGGCGTCGGCTTTGAGCGAAACAATTTCCGCCGAGGTATGGCCGGTGATCGCAAAATGAAACTTGTCCTGAACGTGGGCGTAGAACAGCCGGGTGGTTTCCGATTTCGGGTCGTAATCGATGCTGCACTCGGCAAAAATGTCGGTGATCTGCTGATAGATACGTCGCTCACTGGCGCGGATGGAGCGCACCCGCTCCAGCAATTCGCGAAAATAGTCCTTGCCAAAATAGCGGCCGTTTTTCAGGCGCTCATCATCCATGGCAAAGCCCTTGATGATGTACTCCTTGATCAGCTGGGTGGCCCAGATGCGGAACTGCGTAGCCTGCGACGAATTCACGCGGTAACCAACGGAAATCACGGCATCGAGGTTGTAGTACTTGATCTTGCTGGTCTGGGTCTTGTCAGCAATCGCGCCGTGTTCAGTGGTATGTTCCAAAATGGAACATACCACTTCCTCCTGTAACTCATTGCTTTCAAATATGTTTTTAAGGTGCTTGGTGATTGCCGGGCGCTGCACACCAAACAGCTCGGCCATGCGTTCCTGAGTTAGCCAGAGGGTCTCGTTGCTGAGCAGAACCTCCACCCTTACCTCGCCGTTGGGGGCGGTGTAGAGCAGGAATTCCGTGGTTTGGTCCTGCAGGCTCAGATGCTTGGACATAGGGTCCCTTCCGTATGTGCAGGTAATGGCCTTCGTGGAATTTGTCCCACGGGCTGCGGGACGAATTCGAATTGCGGGCTGAAGAGGGCGTAGAACTGCCGTATGGCAAAAATGTCCCGATGCCGGCCCGGCAGCTCCGTATTTGCCGCCAACACCGCAGGGGTTTGCGAAGTCTGAATGCGCTGCTTGATGGCCGCTAGCAGCTGGCGGTAGTCCTCTTGGTGGGCGAGCTCGCTCATGCTGTCAGGCTCCCTCCTGCTGCCAGAAGCCATGGTTGCTCTTCAAGTGGTCGAGCAACAGCTTGACGGTCGCCTTCTCCGCTGGTGTGGGCTGTGCAACGGCTTCATTGGATAGCGTGCTATGACTTGTAAAGTTGACGATTCTGCTGAGATAGAGCTGCTTGTCATCGGGCAGGAGTTCCGACCACTTTTGGTAGCCCAGAAAGCTGGCCGTTTTCTCGTATAGGTTACGGAGCAAAGTGAAGTGATACCTTTCAACGGTGTTCTGCACAATCGCCTGTTCGATAATCTGCTTCAAATGCAGGTGATAGGAGAAGCTCTTGTTGGAGTCGCCGTGCTTTTCCGTAAGGACAAACGTACCGTCTTCAAAACGCTCCAGCATGTAACAAGCTTTGCTGTTTAGCTCATTGAAAAGCACGTTGTAGAAAAGCGGGCTGTGCGTAGTCACGATGAACTTCAGATCGGATTGACTGGATTTGATCAGGCTCGCCAGATTGACCGCCAATTCAATCAAGTGGTTTTCATCCAGCGAACTTACCGGATCGTCAACAAAAACGTATTCCAAATTATTAAACGCATCAGTAGAGCGACTCGCGACGTCCGCGATGTTTAACTCGGAAAGCATCTGCTCAATCAGAGAATGAAACACACTCCAGATGAAGTTGCTCTCTTCGCCTTTGGAGATCTTAATGTTTGGTTCCGGCTCGTTGTTGCCGCGCTCGAAGGAAAAGCTGACCTCCGAGAAGTCCGGACTAAAGTGCGGCGTCAATTTTTCATTGGTGTAGTGCTGAAACGTGGCCGTGATGTTCTGGTCTTGGCCCTGCTCGTCAAGCACCCACTTGGTAAACGAGTTCGGCTGGATTTTCAACTTTGACTCAGCGTCACCGCCAAGGTCGTTATCCCAATAGAAAAGGTCTTCTGTGAATGCGCTGTAATAAAGGATCTTCTTACTTGCCAACTCTGATTGCTGCACATCTTCAGCATTGGTTTTTGGCGCAATTAAATCTTTAAATTCCCGCGACAGGCGTGTCTTGCCCGTGCCATTGAAGGCATAGATCAGCTGCACCTTTTTATCGGCGTCTTTTAGCTGCTGCGCTATCTCCGTTAGCGTGTTGTTCATATCAGGCCGCCACCTCCTCCGGCTTGGAGAAGCTCAACAGCTGATCTCGATAGTATTCGTACTGCTTCTGACGCAATTCGATTTCGCGAGGTAAGCCTTCACTGATGGAGTTGGCGAGCGCGTCGAATTTGTCCAAGATGGAAACGATGTTCTCTTTCGCCTCCGGGGATGGATCGGGGATACAGATGCTCTCCATATTCTTCTTGTTGAGCTTTGGCTGAGCCGCTCCCGAGATGTAAGGCATCAAATCAATACTGTTCAAATAGTATTCGACGTATCTTCGCTCAGCGTATGTCTTGAATTTTAGAACGTGAGCATGGTTATTCACCCAGCTCTTTCCGCTAATGCTAAAAGCTATTGGTGTGTTGCGCGCCAACAAGTTGGCGCCATCTTCAGAGACAAGAAGAAAGTCGCCGTCAAAAATGTAGTCTCTAACGTAATCGACAATCCCGGAAGCGCCGTAGTATGGAATATCGCCAGGATCTCTTAACCCACTCGTGATTGGCTTACGCATCGAGTCAAGATTCTCGGCCAATTCCCCCAGCGTCTTCCACTCCACTTCATCGTCTTCAAAGCTCAACAACTGATCGCGATAGTAGTTGTATTGTTTTTTGCGGGCGGTCAGCTCGGCGGTCAGCTCGGCGGTCAGCTCGGTAAATGCGTCCAGAATTCGAACGATTTCAGCCTGGATTTCCAGCGATTTTTTGGGGTTTCCTCGGCATGGGATGGGAATAGGCAGCTGCTTAAGGTTGCCTGCATTTAAAGCCGGAATTCCATCAAATGTGCATAATCCTTGTATATCTGATTGCATTTGAAGTAATAGGTGATAGAGATATCTAGTATTAATTTTCGAATTGTCGTTAATGGTTACTGAGTAATTCAGATTGCCCCGAAAGTATTTTCCTTCTAGCCATGTAATCGAACCAACACCAGCTCCACGTGTTGTTATGCCAATAGGGTCGTTATCTGTATTCCACTTATCGATAAAGCCCAGAGGATCGCGTCCACTGTTAATTACTGGGTAGCTGCCTGGATTGGCTGAAATCATTTCCTTATTTACTGCTTGGCCAGTTTTGATTGTGGTAGCTGCGCCAAGCGGGCTCCACTCGACATCGACGCCATCCAGCAGCTTTTCCAAAAAGCTCATGCGGCTCATGCCTCCAGCCCCTCACCTTCAATCTCCGCCACAATCGCATCGATCTCCGCGCGCAGCTGGTCGATTTTGGCGACGGTGATTTTCAGTTCGGCGTTAAGCTGGATGATATCAACCACTTCACGGTTGTCTTCGGCTTCGACATAGCTACTGACGGAAAGGTTGTAATCGTTGGCAGCAATCTTCTCAAACGGCATAGATTGGGCGAAGTGATCCACGTTCGCCTTGCTGTCGAACACCTGCATGATCTGTTCGATATGTGTATCCAGCAGCACGTTGTTGTTGGTTTCTTTCTTAAAATAGTCCGTACCGCTGGCATCGATGAACTGAGTGGTGGTATCCGTCTTGTGTTTAGAGAGCACCAGAATATTCACAGCAATGGTGGTGCCGAAGAAGAGGTTGGGTGCGAGTGAAATCACCGTTTCGACGTAGTTGTTGTCTATCAGGTACTGGCGGATTTTCTGCTCTGCCCCGCCGCGATAAAAAATGCCGGGGAAGCAGACAATGGCCGCGCGGCCTTTGCTGGAGAGGTAGCTGAGCGCGTGCAGCACAAAGGCAAAGTCGGCTTTGGATTTGGGGGCGAGCACGCCGGCTGGGGCGAAGCGGTCGTCGTTGATCAGGGTGGGGTCGTCTGAGCCCTTCCACTTCACCGAATAAGGCGGGTTGGAGACGATGGCATCAAAGGGTTTGTCGTCTCCAAAGTGGGGGGCTTCAAGAGTGTTGCCCAGCTGGATGTTGAATTTGTCGTAGTTGATGTTGTGCAGGAACATGTTCATCCGCGCCAGGTTATACGTGGTGTGGTTGATCTCCTGGCCGAAAAATCCTTCTTCAATGATGTGCGCATCGAAATGCTTTTTGGCTTGCAGCAGCAGCGAGCCGGAGCCACAGGCCGGGTCATAAATCTTGTTGACGCTGGTTTGCTTGTGCATGGCGAGCTGGGCAATCAGCTTGGAGACATGCTGCGGCGTGAAAAACTCGCCACCCGATTTGCCGGCGTTGGCGGCGTAGTTGGAGATCAGGAATTCGTAGGCGTCTCCGAACAGGTCGATATGAGCGGCGTCGAAATGACCGAAATCCAGCTCGGCTACGCGTTTCAGTACAGCGGCCAGACGGGCGTTCTTGTCTTTGACGGTATTGCCAAGGCGGTTGCTGGTGGTGTCGAAGTCGGCGAACAGGCCTTTGATATCGTGCTCCGAAGGGTAGCCGTTGGCAGAGGCTTCGATCTCGGAAAATATTTTTGCCAAATCAGTGTTCAGGCTTTCGTTGCTGCTGGCGTTGGCGACGACGTTGGAGAATAACTGGCTGGGGGCGATGAAGTAGCCCTTGGTTTTGATGGCATCGTCTTTGATGTCTACGGTGATGACGCTGTCGGGCAGCTCTGCATAGTTGATGCTGTCGTCACCGCCTTCGATGTAGCTGGCGAAGTTCTCGCTGATGAAGCGGTAGAACAGGGTGCCAAGGACATATTGCTTGAAATCCCAGCCGTCGACGGCGCCTCTGACGTCATTAGCGATGGCCCAGATCTGGCGTTGCAATTCTTTGCGTTGTTGGGCACTTGTCATTCCGCTTTTCCTGTTTCAATACGGTTATTGCAGGTGGGATCTAAAAGTGTATGCATTTTAGCTTCAACTCCCGCCCGCTC
>CAYLRA010000010.1:0-78615 GCA_964386045.1 uncultured Verrucomicrobiaceae bacterium
CCCATGTCGAGCATGCGGTCGGCCTCGTCGAGCACGAGGATCTCGATCTGGTCGAGGAACAGATCCTGCCGCGTCATGAAGTCGATCAGTCGCCCCGGCGTGGCCACCACCAGGTCGACCAGCCCCGCGCTCACCTGGTTCAGCTGCTTCTGGTAATCCATGCCGCCGATCAGCGACACCACGCGCAGGCCGGTGTGTCTGCCGAGCTTCAGCGCATCGTCGGCGATCTGCTGCACCAGTTCGCGCGTCGGCGCGATCACCAGCGCGCGCGGCTCGCCGACGTAACGCTCCTCGGCTGCAGGTTTCGACAGCAGGTCGTTGAAGATGGTGATCAGGAAGGCGGCGGTCTTGCCGGAGCCGGTCTGCGCCTTGCCGATGGCGTCGTGGCCGCGCAGCGTCTTCGGCAGCACCTGCGCCTGAATCGGCGAGCAGTACTGGAAGCCGAGATCGGCGATGCCGTGCAGGATGCGGTCGTCGATGCCGAGATCGTGGAAGCGGGTCTTGCCCGGCTCCGCCGGCACCTGGAACTGGTCCGGCGTCCACGCTGCGGCCACGGCACGCGGGGCGCGCTCGCGGCGCGGTTCGCGCACGGGTTTATCCGCAGGCTTATCCGAGTGGTCGCGCGCTTCGGCGGCAACGGCGGTATCACGCGCTTCGCCGCTGCGGCTGCGACCGCTGCGACGACGCTGTTTGCTGTCGTCATCGGCATCGCGATTGTGCGGTTCGCGCGGGTGGTGAGTGGTGCGAGGTGCCGGGTCCGAGGTGTGGCGCTGATCGGCACCACTGTCGGCAGTGGGGGCGCCGGTGAGGGATTTCAGCCATTTGCGAATCAAATCGGAGCTCTCTGTTCTGCCGTCTGGCAGGAATGATCGGCGCAGCCAGACCGGTGGCCCCATGCGCTGACTTCGAGAACGGAGACAGTGATACAGAGAAAGGAGGCCCAGGGGCTTGACTGCGAAGCGCCGCTATTATCAACACCCCCCCTGCTGTTGGCAAACGACCCGGGCGGCTCAGTGGCCGACCGGCGCCGGGCCCACCTCCCCTTCGACGATCCGCACCGGCTCCGGTCCCGGCACCGTGACCGGCGGGAACAGCTCGTCGAGGCGGCGGGTGCGGCCACCATCGACGACGACGCGCACGTGGCGGCGCTGCAGCTGGCGCGGCTCTCTCACACCACACGAGTGGGCGACGATTTCCACCTCTTTCACCAGATTCTTCACGTAGTGGTAGACCCGCTCGGCCTTGTCGGCGACATCGAGGCCGCGCTGCAGCCGCGGATCGTGGGTGGTGATGCCGGTGGGGCAGGTGTTCCTGTTGCACTGCATCGCCTGGATGCAGCCGAGTGCGAACATGAAGCCGCGCGCGCTGTTGACGAAGTCGGCCCCCATGCAGAGTGCCCACGCCACCTGTGCCGGGCTGATCAGCTTGCCGGCGGCGATGATGCGGATGCGCTCGCGCAGCCCCTGCTCGGCGAGGCGGTCGACCAGCATCGGCAGGCTCTCGCGCAGCGGCAGGCCGACGCTGTCGATCAGCGTCTCCGGCGCCGCGCCGGTGCCGCCATCGCCACCGTCGAGGGTGATGAAGTCGGGCGCACTGTCGATGCCGCGCTCGCGGATGCGCTCGCACAACTCGTCGACCCAGCCGGGGTCGCCCAGCACCAGCTTGCAGCCGACCGGTTTGCCAGTGACGGTGCGGATGCGGTCGATCATGTCGAGCAGGTCGTCGGTGCTGCGGATCTCCGGGTGGCCATTCGGGCTGATCGAATCCTGCCCGACCGGGATGCCGCGAATCGCCGCCACCTCCGGCGTCACCTTGGCGCCGGGCAGGATGCCGCCCTTGCCGGGCTTGGCGCCCTGGCTCAGCTTCAGCTCGAACATCTTCACCTGCGGCAGCGCCGCCAGTTCGCGCAGCCGCTGGTCGCTGAGCGAACCGTCCGGGTTGCGCACGCCGTACTTGGCGGTACCTATCTGCATGACGATGTCGCAGCCGCCGTCGAGGTGGTACGGCGACAGCCCGCCCTCGCCGGTGTTCATCCAGCAGCCGGCGCGGGCGGCGCCGCGCGACAGCGCCAGGATCGCCGGTTTCGAGATCGCGCCGTAGCTCATGCCGGAGACGTTGAACAGCGAGGTCGGGGTGTAGGGCTGTTCGCTGTGGGGGCCGATGGTCAGCGCATGCGTCGGCAGCGCGTCGCACTCCAGCACCGGGAACGGCGCGTTGGCGAAGATCGCAGTGCCCGGCTCGCTGAGGTCGAGCGTCGAGCCGAACGGCACCGTGTTGTCGAGGTTCTTGGCGGCGCGATAGACCCAGGCGCGGTCGGCGCGCGAGAACGGCAGCAGGTCGCGGTCGGTCTCGAACAGGTACTGGCGCAGGAACGGGCCGAGGAACTCCATGCCGTAGCGCAGCCGGCCGATCACCGGGAAGTTGCGCCGCACCGCGTGCTGGCGCTGGCGCAGGTCGCGCGCGTACATCACCGCCAGCGCCACCAGACCGCCCGCCAGCGCCAACAGCAGCAGCAGCGCGGCGATATTGATGACCCACTGGGCGATCGAAACGAGCAACGACATGGCGAAACCTGCGAGAGAAAGCGGAAGCGGTTCCCTATACTAGCGGCCCTTTATCGCCGCCGCTCCCGCCTGAATCAACGTGCCCGACACCGCCGACCACCTCCCACCCGTTACCCGCGACTGGCGCCAGCTGCTGCAGCTGGGCTGGCCGATCCTGGTGACCCAGCTGGCGATCGTCGGCATGGGCGTTGCCGACACCATCATGGCCGGCCAGGTCAGCGCCGCCGATCTGGCGGCGGTGGCGATAGGCTTCAGTATCTATGTACCTCTGGTGATGTCGTTCTGCGGCATCCTGTACGCGACCACCGCCCGCATCGCCTACGCCTTTGGCGCGCACAACACGGTGGCACTTACCCGGACGATGCAGCAGAGCGCCTGGCTGGCACTGGGCCTGACACTGATCGGCATAGTGCTGTTGCTGGTGAGCCCGCTGCTGATGCGCCTGATGGCAGTCGATGCCACCGTCTTTCCGATCGCGCAGCTCTATCTGTATGGCGTCGCCTTCGGTCTGCCCGGTGCCATGCTGTTCCAGTTGCTGCGCAGCTTCAGCGAGGGCTGCGGGCGCTCCAAACCGGTGATGGCGATCGGCATCGGCGGCTTCCTGATCAACATCCCGCTGAACTACATCTACATCCACGGCCTGTTCGGCCTGCCTGCACTCGGCGGCGCCGGCTGCGGTTTCGCCACCGGCACCGTGCAGTGGCTAAACATGATCGCGCTCGCTGTCGTGCTGCGTCACCAGTTGCGGCCGTTGCTGCACCGCTTCGCCGCACCGCATCTCGCCGAACTGAAATCGCTGCTGGCACTCGGCCTGCCGATCGGCGGCGCGCTGTTCATGGAGGTGTCGATCTTCGCCGTCGTCGCGCTGCTGATCGGCCACCTCGGCGCCGAGACGCTGGCCGGCCACCAGATCGCCATCAACCTGACCTCGATGACTTTCATGGTGCCGTCGTCGCTGGCGGTGGCGCTGACGGTCAAGGTCGGACAGGCCGTCGGTGCCGGTAAACTGCGGCGCGCGCGCCGCTTCGCCCTGCTCGGCGCCGTGACCGGCATCGCCTTCGGCGCGCTGACCGCGCTCGGCATGGTGACGCTGGCCGAGCCGGTGGTGGCTCTCTATAACGATGACTTCGATGTGCGGCAGCTGGCGGCGCATCTGCTGCTGTTCGCCGCCTGCTACCAGATCACCGACGCACTGCAGGTGACCGCCGCCGGCAGCCTGCGTGGCTACCATGACACCCGCGTCACGCTGGTCATCACCTTCATCGCCTACTGGGTGGTCGGCCTGCCGCTCGGCTACCTGCTGGGGCTGACCGACTGGCTGTTGCCGCGCATGGGCGTCGCCGGCTTCTGGGTCGGTTTCATCGCCGGCTTGAGCAGCGCCGCCGTACTGCTCAATATCCGGCTCTGGCGTATCAGTCGCCGGCACCGGTCACTGCCGGCCACTGGCGATCTCTCCACGCAAACGGGATAACGGCATGCAATCGACGATTCGCGCGACACGTATCGGATTGGCGGGACTACTACTGTCGCTGGCATCGCTCGCCAGCGGGCTCGATGCCGCGCAACTCGGCCTGATCATCAATGTCGATGACCCCTACTCCGTCGCCATCGGCGAGTACTACCGGCAGCAGCGCGGCATCCCGGCCGACAACGTCGTGCTGGTCAGGCTGCCGGTCGATGCCGCCGAGATCTCGCGTCACACCTTCGCGCCGGTCAAATCGATCGTCGACGCGATGCTGCCCGATCATGTGCAGGCCATCGCCATCGCCTGGACCACGCCGTCACGCGTCGAATGCAACTCGATCACCTCGGCGCTGGCGCGCGGCTTCGCGCCCGAACCGTGCGATGCCGAGGTCAAGTCGCCCACCTGCGGGCTGATCGCCCCGTCGCCCTATTTCAATTCGCCGTCGAGCCAACCCTTCACCGATTTCGGCATGCGCCCGGCGATGTTGCTGGCGGCACCCGATCTCGCGGCCGGCAAGGCATTGATCGATCGCGGCATCGCCGCCGACGGCACAAAACCGCATGGCACCGCCTACCTGATGAAAAGCGGCGACGCCACCCGCAGCCTGCGCGCGCAGCGTTTCGACACGAAGAAACTCGGACGACGCATCAACCCCTCGGTCGAGGCGCGCATCGTCACGCAGGGAGAGCTGAGCGACGCCGACGACGCACTGTTCTATTTCCAGGGACGCACGACGGTGACCGAGCTGGCCAGCAACCACTTTCCGCCCGGCGCCGTCGCCGACAACCTCACCTCGTTCGGCGGCATGCTGACCGACCCGCGCGGCGGCCAGACCAGCGCGCTCGACTTCATTCGCCACGGCGCCACCGGCACCTTCGGCACCGTCAGCGAACCATGCGCACACGCCAGCAAATTTCCCGACCCCGCTGTGCTGATCGAACGCTACACCAGTGGCGAAACGCTGATCGAGGCTTACTGGAAAAGCGTATCGATCACCTTCCAGGGACTGTTCGTTGGCGAACCGCTGGCCAGCCCCTGGCGCAGTGAAAAGCCCAAGCCGTGACGACACGCGCTCAGCGCGACGCCGGTCGCAACCCCCACAGCGCCAGCGCCACCGGCACCACGAACAGCGCGAAACTCCACGTCAGCACCTCGGCACCGGATTGCGCAGTGACCGTTGCGTAGCTGGCCAGCACCAGCGCCGCCAGCGCATTGCCCGACAACCCGCCAAGCGAGCGATAGCTGCTGAAGATACCCATCGCCAGCGCACGCGACTCCTCCTTCGACGCCAGCAGCGAGGCGCGCTGCGCAATCAGCTGCGCCGACGCCATGCCGACACCGAGCAGCGCCAGCGCAAAGGCGAAGCTGATCTTGTTCAGCAGGAACAGCATGATCAGCACCGGCGTCGCGATGGCGAACACCGCGAAATGGCGCAGCTTCCGCTCGCCATACCGGTCGATCACCCTGCCGACCAGCGGACTCGCCAGCACCTGCGCGCCGGCGATGATGGAGAAATAGATCCCCATCAACGCACTCTCGATGCCCAGCGCGGCGAGTGCCCATGCCGGCAGCGTGAAGACCACGGCAAAGTGCAGCGCAATCGAGAACAGCAGAATCAGGCAGCCGAGATTGAAACGCAGGTTGCCGAAACTCTTCAGCTGCGCGCGCGAATTCGGCGAGCGCACGATGGCAAAACCGATGATGCCAAGCGCCAGCACGAAGGCGATCAGGTAGGGCAACACCGGTTCACCCTGCACCAGTGCCTGCAGCCCCAGCGCCAGCGGCAACACCGGCACCCCCATGAAGCTGAGCGCGGTGAAACGCACCGGCCTTCGACCATCGGCCGGAATGAACAGCAGCGCCAGTACGAAGGCGATGATGCCGAGCGGCACGTTGAGCTGGAACAGGATGGTCCAGTCGAAAAACTGCAGCAGCAGGCCGCCGAGGGTAAAACCGATCACCGTCGAGGCGACGAACGCCGACTGCAGGAAACCGACATAGGTACCGACCTTCTCCTTCGGCGCCACCTGCGCGATCAGCGCCATGCCGTTGGCCATGATGACGCCGGAAAAAGCCGCCTGACCGACTCGCCACAACAGCAGCGCCAGAAACGAATCCGCCACCGAGGCCATCGCGCTGGAGACGGTGAAACCGAATATGCCGACCAGCAGGATGTTGCGACGCCCGAGCAGATCGCCGATGCCACCCGCCAGCGGCTGGCACAGAGCCGTTGCCGCCATGAAGTACATCACCATCGCCGACATGTGCGCATAGGGCACGTCGAAATGGGCCGACAATTGTGGATAGGCGGTAACCGCCAGCGAGCCGTTCAGCGGGTTGAGGATGTAGCCGATGGTGATGGCGACGATGGCGAGCAGGCGCGGCAAACCCGCGCCCGATTGCGGCGATGACTCTGTGCCCAAGGGAAACTCCTATATCGACGTAACGTATTGCCGACTGATCGAAGCGACTTGCACCGAGTACGATTCGTACCAGCGCTCGCGCCCCATTTTTTGCGCTTGCAGATGTTCGGGATGTGACTTCCAGGCCCGGATATTCTCTTCGCTCGGCCAGTACGACAACGCGACTTCATCCTGCCCTTCAGTCAGCGTCTGAAATTCGACACAGCCAAACTCGGTCAACGCCAGCTCGCGCAACCGTGCCGCGGTGCGGGAATACTCCTCATCAGGCTGGCGAATTCTGGCGCGAAAGATCACCACGAACATATCCACATCTCCCCAGTTGCCGATCATGCAACCGCGACAGCAGCAATAGCGCGCCGATCGCGCCGACCAACGCCCACAACATGTCGGACTGCGTATCCCATACATACCCCTGCGTGCCGAGAAACGCATCGGCAGCCTGGTCCGACAACAGCGCCACCCACCACTCGATCAACTCGTAAAAAGCGCTGAAGGCCAGACAGGCCGAGACGACGAACAGGTTGCGCCAGCCGGCGCCGTTTACGACCTGTCTGCGAATCAGGATCTCGCGCACCAGTAGCGCCGGCACGAACCCCTGAAAGAAGTGCCCGACCTTGTCGTAGTTGTTGCGTTCTGCGCCGAACAACCCGTCAAACAGCGGCACTTCGGCATAGGTGTAGTGACCGCCGACCATCAGCACGATGCAGTGCAGCAACACGAAGAGGTAGAGCAGCGGTGTCAATCGAAAGGAACGATAAGTGGCAACAAGTAGAACGAAACCGATCAATGCCGGTGCCACCTCCAGAAACCAGGTGAACTGATCCTTGGGATTGATGCCCGACCAGATCAGAACCGCCGTAAAGATAAGTAGCCAAAGGTATTTTATTTCTATTTCCCCTCAGTTTTCACATCTGCTGAGAAACCCATTTAGAGACATAACGGCCTGCAGCGAGAGATATCTTTTCAAGCCGATCACACGCACCCAGTGCAACGCCTGAACCAATCGACTTCGTACTACTACCTAACAATTTTCCGCCCTCGAACAGCGATACCCGGAATGTTGCAGTTGAGGATGGCCTAAAGCTCATCGGAGTCCAACGATGCGCCACCACGGTCAGGTATTCCACGCTAACTCTCACCTCATTCTCGCTTAACGCGCCGCTATCGCCAGAATCCTTCAGTGCCAGGTGGTATGAAGAAGCACTTTCTAAGATGGAGCTCCTCATGACCCCCAACATGTCGCACTCACGCTGCACCTTCTCGAGCCCCGCAGCTTCTGCAAAAGCAATCGAATCGAGGTAAATGTCTTTGCCTGACACACCACTTTCATCGTGATCGATAGCCTCGCCCGCATAAACGGCGGAGAAATTAAACATAAAAAAGAGAACAGCCACCCGTGTTCTAATCATATTTTTAGTACCTTTTTATTGATGTGAAATTTACTCTCAGCGCCGCAAATGGTCGCCTACTTAACCCGTTCGACCAACCATCTTTAGCTTTTCGCTCCACACACCGGACACCCCGGCTCACGCTTCAGCACCAGCGTCCGCCACTCCAATCTGTGCGCATCGAACAACTGCAGCCGCCCGACCGACGCTTCGCCGTAACCGGCCAGCACCTTCATCGCCTCCAGCGCCTGCAGCGAACCGATGATGCCGACCAGCGGCGCCAGCACGCCGTTGGTCGAGCAGGTCAGCATCTCGTCGCCGAGCGAATCGTCGTAGAGGCAGCGATAACAGGGCGAATCGTCGACGCGCGGGTCGATCACCAGCAACTGCCCCTCGGCGCGAATCGCCGCGCCGGAGACCAGCGGCTTTTTCGCGCGCCAGCAACCGGCATTCAGAGCAAAGCGTGTGGAAAAGTTGTCGCAGCAGTCGACCACCAGATCGACGGCGGCGATGGCGTCGTCGAGCAGCGGCGATTGCAGCCGCTCGTGAATGGTGTTGATGACCAAGGCGCTGTTCAGTGCGCGCAGGCGATCGGCGGCCGAGGCCGATTTCGGTCGACCGACATCGGCTTCGCCGTGCGCGATCTGGCGCTGCAGGTTGCTGGTCTCGACATCGTCGCCATCGGCCAGCCACAACTCGCCGACACCGGCGGCGGCGAGATAGAGCGCCACCGGCGAGCCGAGGCCACCCATACCGACGATCAGCACCTTCGACTGCAACAGCTTTTGCTGGCCGGCGACATCGAAACCCGACACCAGAATCTGGCGGCTGTAGCGCAACAGTTCGTCGTCGCTCATCGTCATGGTCTGCGCCCTCCCGTTACTCGTTCGTTGTCGCCGTAATCGCGCCAACTCTGTACCTCGACGAAGCCGTGTTGTTGCAGCAGCGCGCGCACGGCTGCTGCCTGCTGCCAGCCGTGTTCGAGCAGCAGCCAGCCACCCGTGTGCAACCACGACGGTGCCTGCGCAACGATCAGCTCGATATCGGCGAGACCATTGTGCCCGGCCACCAGCGCTGTGTGCGGCTCGAAGCGCACGTCGCCCTGCGCGAGATGCGGATCATCAACCGCGATGTAGGGCGGATTGGAAACGATCAGGTCGAAACGACGCGAAGCATCGAGCTCGGCAAACCAGTTCGACTGAATGAATTCGACAGGCTGCAGCTGCAGCTTCTGTGCATTGCGCTTCGCCAATGCCACGGCATCCTGCGAACGATCGATACCGCACACGCTCCACGTCGGTCGCTCGCTCGCCAATGCCAATGCGATGGCGCCAGTGCCAGTGCCGAGATCGAGTACCGCGCGCGACTCTTCATCACACAGTTCGAGCGCGTCATCGAATAATTCAAGAACAATTTCGACCAGCCGCTCGGTGTCGGGGCGCGGAATCAAGGTGCTGGCGTCCACTTCAAGCGTCAGCGACCAGAATTCGCGCACACCGAGCAGGTGTGCGACCGGTTCACCGCGCGCGCGCCGCGCCAGCAGCTCGCGAAATTTTCGCTCGTCTTCGGCATCGACTTCGCGTTCAGCGAACGCGCGCAGATAGCTGCGATTGCGACCGAGGCAGTGCGCCAGCAGCAACTCGGCGTCGAGTGTCGCCGTGTCGCTGTCGGGCAGTTCGGCGGCCGCGAGCAATTCACCGACGTTCATTGGCGTACTCCGATGGCCCTCCCCTGCGCAGTAGGGGAGGTGCCCGAAGGGCGGAGGGGTCCGCGTTCGTCGAACCCATGACCCCCTCGCCCCTTCGGGGCACTCCCCCTATTTCATAGGGAGAGACTGATGGCAGCGTCGTCATCAGGCATCGCCCATCGACGCCAGCAGGTCGGCCTGATGCTCCTGCAGCAGCGCATCGATGACCGGGTCGAGATTGCCGGCAATGATGTCGTCGAGCGAATAGAGCGTCAGGTTGATGCGGTGGTCGGTGAGACGCCCCTGCGGGAAGTTGTAGGTGCGAATGCGTTCGGAGCGATCGCCGGAGCCGACCAGGTTGCGGCGCTGCTCCGACTGTTCGGCGTGTTGTCTGTCCTGCGCCTGCGTCAGCAGTTTTGCCGCCAGCAGCGACATCGCCCGCGCGCGGTTCTTGTGCTGCGAGCGCTCGTCCTGGCACTCGACCACGATGCCGGTCGGCAGGTGGGTGATACGAATCGCCGAATCGGTGCGGTTGACGTGCTGGCCACCGGCACCGCTGGCGCGGTAGGTGTCGACGCGCAGATCAGCCTTGTTGATGTCGATCGACTCGATCTCGTCGATCTCCGGCATCACGGCGACGGTGCAGGCCGAGGTGTGGATGCGCCCCTGCGTCTCGGTTTTCGGCACGCGCTGCACGCGGTGGCCGCCCGATTCGAATTTCAGCTGGCGATAGACATCCTGTCCTTCGACGCGCGCGATCACTTCTTTATAGCCACCGTGTTCGCCGCCATTTTCGGAGACGATCTCGACGCGCCACCCCTTGCGCTCGGCGTAACGCGAATACATGCGGAACAGGTCGCCGGCGAAGATCGCCGCCTCGTCGCCACCGGTGCCGGCGCGCACTTCGAGGTAGATGTTGTGGCTGTCGTTGGGATCGCGCGGCAACATCAGCGTCTGCAGCTCGGCCTCGATCGCCGCCATGCGCTCGCGACCGCCGGCGATCTCCTCCTCGGCCATCGCGCGCATCTCGGCGTCACCCTCGGCGATCAGCTCCTGCGCGGTGGCAATGTCCTCCTGCACGCGGCGATAGGCGTTGTAACCGGCGACCACCGGTTCGATCTCGGAAAACTCGCGCGACAGCGCGCGGAAACGCTCCTGATCGCTGATGGTATCGGCGTCGCCAAGCAGCGCGGATAACTCCTCGTGGCGATCGAGCAGCTGATCGAGTTTGCGGGCGACGGAGGGTTTCAGGGGCATCGGCTTTCCATAAATAAATTCACTGCAGCGCGGTGGGCTGTACTTATTCGGTCGCGGGCGCCACGCCATTCCCAGCGTCATCGCCAGACGAGGGTTCGGTGTTGTCGTTGACGGCCGCACTCTCCTGCCCGATCAGCAGATCGAGCTCGAACAGCTGGCGCGACCAGTGGATCACCTCGCTGCGGCCATCGGCACTGGCGCGGCGCATCTGGCTGCTCGGGCTGTGCAGCCATTTGTTGGTCAGGTTGCGCGCCAGCGTCGTCAGTACCTGCTCCGGTGTTTCGCCCGAGGCCAGGGCGCGCTGCGCCCGCTCCAGCTCGCGGTCGCGCAGCTGCTCGGCCTTCTCGCGCAGCGCACGCACCGTTGCCACCGCGTCGAGTGCGCGCAGCTGCTGATAGAACAGCTCGACATTGCCGGCGATGATCAGGTCGGCCTTGCGCGCTTCGCTCTCGCGACTTCTACGCCCCTCGTCGACGATCTCCTTCAGGTCATCGACGGTATAGAGAAAGACATCGTCGAGTTCGGCCACTTCGGCTTCGATGTCGCGCGGCACGGCGATGTCGACCATCAGCATTGGCTTGTGTTTGCGCTGCTTCAACGCACTCTCGACGGCGCCCTTGCCGAGGATCGGCAGCTGGCTGGCAGTCGAGCTGATGACGATATCGGCGCGGTGCAGCTGCTCGGGAATGTCGGCCAGCAGCACTGCTTCGGCGCGAAACTGCTCGGCCAGCTCGCGCGCGCGCGACAGCGTGCGGTTGGCGACGACGATCTCCCCCACCCCCTTGTCGACCAGATGCCGGGCCACCAGCTCGATGGTCTCGCCGGCGCCGATCAGCAGTGCACGGGTCTTTTTCAGGTCGGAGAAGATGTGGCTGGTCAGGTTGACGGCGGCGTAGGCCACCGACACCGGGTTGGCGCCGATCGCGGTGTCAGTGCGCACCTGCTTGGCGGTGGCGAAGACGTGGGAGAAGACCCGTCCGAGTTCGCCGCCGAGGCTGCCGGCCTGGTTGGCGACGGCGTAGGCCGACTTGAGCTGGCCGAGGATCTGCGGCTCGCCGAGGATCATCGAGTCGAGCCCGCTCGCCACCTGCATCATGTGGCGCAGCGCCTCGCGCTCGGGATAGGCGTAGCAGCAACTCTCCAGCTCCTCCTGCGGCAGGCCGTGGTAGCGGGCCAGCCAGTCGAGGGTGCGCCGCCACCCCGCCTCGTAGCTGTCGGCGGCGGCAAAGATCTCGGTGCGATTGCAGGTCGACAGGATCGCCACTTCATCCAGCACGGCCTCGCGCAGCGCCTGCGACAGCGCCGCCTCCAGCTGTTCCGGCGCGAAGCTGACCCGCTCGCGCAGGGCGAGTGGTGCGGACTTGTGGTTGATTCCGACGACCAGCAGGCTCATGAATTGGCCAAGTTGTTTGAATCGGCAGCAATGGCCGGGGCAAAAAGCGCGTAATTCTATGTTCTGGCACGTCGATTTGGCCATGAGCACGCGGTTTTGACCATGCGTATCCGCCGCAAACCAGCGTGCTAGACTGCCGCCCTCGATGTCGATTCCCGGCTATTCCACCCGCCTTCCATGAAATCACTGTACAGCTCCGTGCTGCTTGGCTGCCTCCTTTTGGCCGCCTGTACCACCCTGCCGCCGGCGCCGGAGCCCGCTCCGGTGCCCGAGGCCGACCTGCCCGGGGCAATCGCGGCTCCGCTGCCGCTGCGCCCGTTCCCGCCCGAAAGTTTCTACGACCTGCTGGTGGCCGAAGTGGCGGTGCGCCGTGGCGACTACACGCTGGCGCTGACCAACTATCTGCGCCAGGCACAGGCGACTCGCGATATCGAAGTGACGGCGCGTGCGACCCGGCTGGCGCAATACCTGCGCGCCGATCGCGAGGCGATGCAGGCGGCGCAATTGTGGGTGGAGCTGGAACCGGAGGATGTCGAGGCGCGCTTCACGCTGGCCAGCCTGCTGGCCAAGGCGCAGCGGCCGCAGGAGGCGATGCCGCACATGGTCAAGGTGATGGAGTCGGGCGCACGCGCCAACTTCGCCGCCATCGCCGCCAGCGCCGCCCAGCTACCGGTCGAGGTACAACAGCAGCTGCTGCTGCAGATCGAGGCGGTCGACCACGCCGACAACACCGAACTGATGACCGGCAAGGCGCTGCTGCTGCAGCAGCTCGGCCAGCGCGAAGAGGCGCTGCGGCTGATTCGCGAGGTGCTCGAACGGGCGCCGGACGACACCCACGCCATCATCGTCGAGGCGCGCCTGCTGCAGGAGATGGGTCGCCACGACGAGGCCTTCGCACGGCTGTCGGCAATGGTCGAGCAGTATCCGCACAACCGCCGGCTGCGCCTGCAGTACGCGCGCCTGCTGACCGAAACCGACCTGGCGCTGGCACAGCAACAGTTCGAGATCCTCGTGCAGCAATCACCCAGCGACGGCGAGCTGCTGCTGTCGCTGGCACTGATCTGCCGCGAGCGCGGCGAACTCGAAACCGCCGAACAGCATTTCAATACCCTGCTGACCCGCGGCCAGCACGCCAACGAAGCGCACTACTATCTGGGCCAGCTGGCCGAGCAGCGCCACGACCGCGATGCCGCCGTCGGCCACTACGAGCAGGTGACACCGGGCGATGAGTTCCTGCCGGCGCTGGGCCGCGTCATCGACCTGCGCCTGCAGGCGGGCGACTTCGACGCGCTGCACACCCACCTCTCCGCCCTGCGCAGCCGCTACCCGGATCACGCCGTGCGGCTCTACCTGCTGGAGTCGGAGCTGCTGATGCAGCGCAAGGATTACAACGGCGGCCACAAGCTGCTGAGCGAGGCGCTGCGCCGCCACCCCGGCCAGCACCCCCTGCTCTACGCGCGCTCGATGTTCAGCGAGAAGCGGCGCGACCTGCCACAACTGGAGCGCGACCTGCGCGAGATACTCGCCGCCGAGCCGGACAACGCCATCGCGCTGAATGCGCTCGGCTACTCGCTGCTGAACATGAGCAACCGCTACGCCGAGGCCTACCGGCTGATCCAGCGCGCCCACGTACTGAAGCCGGACGATCCCGCCATCCTCGACAGCCTCGGCTGGGCCGAGTACCGGCGCGGCAACCTGGCCGAGGCGCGCCGGCTGCTGGAGCTGGCCTACGCCTCGTTCCCCGACGAAGAGGTGGCCGCCCATCTCGGCGAGGTGCTGTTCCGCCTCGGCGAAAAGGAGAAGGCACGCGAACTGCTGCTGGATGCACTGCAGAAAGACCCCAACAGCGACCTGGTGCGCGAGGCGATCCGGCGCTTCGTCGAAACGCCGCCCGGCGCGCAGTAATAAATAGAAGATGGAATCGCCGATCCGGTTTCGATGCCTGGCGCTCGCCGCAGCCCTGTTGTGGCTGGCGGGCTGTACGCCGACCGGCATCCAGCCCGGCGTCGACGACCAGCGGCGCTGGCAGCTGAGCGGTCGCCTCGGCCTGCGCGGCGACAACTTCGCCGAGAGCGCGTCGATCCACTGGCGCCAGTGTGGCCCCCACGTCGACATCCGCCTCTCCGGCCCGCTCGGCCAGACCGTGGCGCGCGTCGAGGGGCGCGGCGACCGGCTCAGCGTCTGGATCAACGGCGCAGCGCCGGTGGTGACAGACGACCCGGAGGCACTGCTGCAACAGCGCCTCGGCTGGAGCATCCCGGTGCGCGCGCTGCGTCACTGGGTGCGCGGCGAGGCGGCACCCGGCCAGCACCGCCTGATCGGCGACCAGCGCCAGCCGCAGGCACTGGAGCAATCCGGCTGGCGCATCGACTATCTCGACTACCACAGCAGCGGCGATATTGCGCTGCCGGCAAAACTGCAGCTGCGCGACCCGAACCTGACGGCGACGCTGATCATCCGCGACTGGCTGCTCGGCGACGCGGTCAACGGCTGTCCCGGCACCTGAGATGGCCACGATGCTGACGTTGCCCGCCCCCGCCAAACTCAACCTCTTTCTGCACGTCACCGGCCGCCGCGCCGATGGCTACCACACGCTGCAGACGCTGTTCCAGCTGCTCGACCACGGCGACACGCTGCACTTCGCGCCGCGCGACGATGGCGCCATCACGCTGACGCCCGACCTCACCGGCGTACCGACCGAGCAAAACCTGATCGTGCGTGCGGCGCGACTGCTGCAGCGGGAGAGCGGCTGCCGGCTCGGCGCCGACATTTGCCTCGACAAGCGGCTGCCGCTGGGTGGTGGCATCGGCGGCGGCAGCTCCGACGCCGCGACGACACTGCTCGGGCTGAACCATCTGTGGCAACTGGGACTGTCGATCGACACCCTCGCACGGCTCGGACTGCAACTCGGCGCCGACGTGCCGGTGTTCGTGCAGGGTCGCAGTGCCTGGGCGGAAGGGGTTGGCGAGCAGCTGACGCCGGTCGATCTGCCGGCACGTAACTACCTGATTTTGGTGCCTCCCTGCGCCGTTTCGACGGCTGGCATTTTTTCTTCCGAAGCGTTGACACGTCATACCGTCGCCATCACAATAGCGGCCTTTCGCGAACAGGGGGGTCGAAATGACTGCGAACCTGTCGTGCGAAAGCTCCATCCGGAAGTGGCATTTGCCCTCGACTGGCTGAGCAATTTCGCACCTTCGCGAATGACAGGCACAGGCGCCTGTGTCTTCGCCGCAATCAATGATCGCGCCATCGCCGAGAACCTTCTCGCGCAGCGTCCCGCCGGTTACGGCGGGTTCGTCGCAACCGGGGTCAATCACTCCCCGTTGCACACGGCACTGAACATCGACAGCGACGACAGACAAGCTTGATCTTACAGGGGTGTCGCCAAGTGGTAAGGCAGCGGGTTTTGATCCCGCCATTCGGTGGTTCGAGTCCATCCACCCCTGCCATATTCTCCAAGCGCCTTGTGATCCGCCGCCGGCGGCCAGGGGCTTGATGCGGTTCAGATAACAACCCTCCGTGTCTTTCGCTCAACACCAACCGAACGCAGGAATCGACGCCGTGTCCCGCATGATGGTCTTTACCGGCAACGCCAACCCGGAACTGGCCCGCAAGGTGGTCGACCGCCTGCACATTCCGCTCGGCAGCGCCTCCGTCGGCCGCTTCTCCGACGGCGAAGTGACGGTTGAAATCAACGACAACGTGCGCGGCGGCGACGTGTTCGTGCTGCAGTCCACCTGCAACCCGACCAACGACAACCTGATGGAGCTGATCCTGATGGTCGACGCGCTGCGCCGCAGCTCGGCCGGACGCATCACCGCCGTCGTCCCCTATTTCGGCTACTCGCGCCAGGATCGCCGCGTGCGCTCGGTGCGCGTACCGATCAGCGCCCGCGTCGTCGCCGACATGCTGACCACCGCCGGTGTCGATCGCGTGCTGACGGTCGACCTGCACGCCGAACAGATCCAGGGCTTCTTCGACAAGCCGGTGGACAACGTCTACGGCTCGCCGGTGCTGGTCGACGACATCGAGCGCCAGAACTACGACAACCTGGTGGTGGTCTCGCCAGACATCGGCGGCGTGGTGCGCGCCCGCGCCATCGCCAAGCAGCTGGATGATGCCGACCTCGCCATCATCGACAAGCGCCGCCCGGCCGCCAACGTCGCGCAGGTGATGCACATCATCGGCGAGGTCTCGGGCCGCACCTGCGTGCTGGTCGACGACATGGTCGACACCGCCGGCACGCTGTGCAAGGCCGCCACCGCACTGAAGGAGCACGGCGCCGCCAAGGTCGTCGCCTACAGCACGCACCCGGTGCTCTCCGGCAAGGCGGTCGAGAACATCATGAACTCGCAGCTGGACGAACTGGTCGTCACCGACACCATCCCGCTCAGCGCCGAGGCACAACAGTGCGGGCGTATTCGCGTGCTGACCATCGCCACGCTGCTGGCCGAGGCGATGCGCCGGGTCAGCAATGAAGAGTCGATCAGCGCGATGTTTCGTTAACAACGCAGTTTCAACCAACACGCCGCCGGACTGGTCGCAGGTCCGGCGGCGTTTTCACGAACGGGCCTCTGGCCCACAGGAGTAACACCATGGCGAACTACAGCCTGCAAGCAGCAGTCCGGAATGTCGTAGGGAAAGGTGCGAGCCGCCGCCTGCGCCGTCTGGAAGGGACCATCCCGGCCATCATCTACGGTGGCGAGAAGGCCCCGCAGAACATCACGCTGATCCACAAGGATCTGGCCAAGGCGCTGGAAGATGAAGGCTTCTACAGCCACGTCATCGCCCTCGACGTCGAAGGCGCCGGCACCGAGAAAGTGGTGCTGAAAGCCCTGCAACGTCACCCGTCGAAACCGCAGATCCTGCACGCCGACTTCCTGCGCGTCGACGACACCCACTTCATCACCATGCGCGTGCCGCTGCACTTCCTGAACGAAGAGAAGTGCCCCGGCGTCAAGCTCGGTGGCGGCTCGGTCAGCCACTCGATGACCGAACTGGAAGTGCGCTGCCTGCCGCAGAACCTGCCGGAGTTCATCGAGGTCGACCTGGGCGAGATGACCGTCGGTCAGATCCTCCACATCAGCGACCTGAAACTGCCGGCCGCCGTCGAGAGCGTGCAGCTGTCGCACGGTGCCGAGCACGACCTGCCGGTCGTCAGCGTACTGGCGCCGCGCGGCGGTGCCAGCGAGGAAGGCAGCGAAGGCTGATCCTCCCTCGCGGGTGCCGGTCGTGAGCGCGCTTCGACTGATCGTCGGCCTGGGCAATCCGGGCCGCGAATATGAAGAGACCCGCCACAACGCCGGCGCCTGGCTGGTCGAACAGCTGGCGCGCAAACACCACTGCGCGCTGGCTGCCGATTCCAAGTTCCACGGCCTCAGCGGTCGCATCCAGCTGGCCGGTCGCGACCTGCGACTGCTCATCCCCACCACGTTCATGAACCTGAGCGGCAATGCGGTGGCGGCACTGGCCAACTTCTACAAGATTCCCACCGACGCCATTCTGGTCGCCCACGACGAACTCGATCTGCCCCCGGGCAGCGCACGCTTCAAACAGGGCGGCAGCGGCGGCGGCAACGGCGTGCGCGATATCATCGCCAAGCTTGGCAACAACGACTTCCATCGACTGCGCATCGGCATCGGCCATCCCGGCAGCGCCGATCGCGTCACCGGTCATGTACTCGGCAAGCCGACCGGCGACGATCGCATCGCCATCGAACGCTGCATCGACGCCGCCATCGACGTGCTGCCACTCGCCGCCAAGGGTGAGTGGGCGCGCGCGATGAACCAACTTCACGCATTCAAGATCGGCTGAACGGCCGCTCTCACAGACAGGACTCCACCATGGGCTTCAACTGCGGCATCGTCGGCCTCCCCAACGTCGGCAAATCGACGCTGTTCAACGCGCTGACCAAGGCCGGCATCGCCGCCGAGAACTTCCCGTTCTGCACCATCGAGCCTAACGCCGGCATCGTGCCGATGCCCGACCCGCGCCTGCAGGCGCTGGCCGCCATCGTCAAACCCGAGCGCGTGGTGCCGACGACGATGGAGTTCGTCGATATCGCCGGCCTCGTCGCCGGCGCCTCGAAAGGTGAAGGGCTCGGCAACAAGTTCCTCGCCAACATCCGCGAGACCGATGCCATCGCCCACGTCGTGCGCTGCTTCGAGGATGACAACGTCATCCACGTCGCCAATGTCGTCAACCCGGCCAACGACATCGAGATCATCAACATGGAGCTGGCGCTGGCCGATCTCGACACCGTCGACAAGCAACTGTTGAAAGCGACCAAGCAGGCCAAGGGCGGCGACAAGGAGGCGATCGCACTGAAAACCGTGCTCGACAGGATTCATCCGCACCTCAGCGAAGGCCAGCCGGTGCGTTCACTGAAACTGCCCGCCGCCGACCTGCTGGTGCTGAAACCACTGAACCTGCTGACCACCAAGCCGACGATGTACATCGCCAACGTCAGTGAAGACGGCTTCGACAACAACCCGCACCTCGACACCGTGCGCCGCATCGCCGAGAGCGAGGGCGCCGTCGTCGTGCCGATCTGCAACAAGATCGAAGCGGAGATCGCCGAGCTGGAGGATGACGAGAAGGCCGAATTCCTCGACGCCCTCGGCATGACCGAACCGGGCCTCGACCGCGTCATCCGCGCCGGCTACGCGCTGCTCGGCCTGCAGACCTACTTCACCGCTGGCGTAAAAGAAGTGCGCGCCTGGACCGTCCGCGTCGGCGCCACCGCGCCGCAGGCCGCCGCCGTCATCCACACCGATTTCGAAAAAGGATTCATCCGCGCCGAAGTGATCGCCTACGACGACTTCATCGCCTGCAACGGCGAACAGGGCGCGAAGGATGCCGGCAAATGGCGGCTGGAGGGCAAGGATTACGTCGTGCAGGATGGCGATGTGGTGCACTTTCGGTTCAACGTCTGAGGAACCATTGCGGGGCTACATCCGGGGTATCTGAAAACGTAAGTGGGGTATCCCTGAAAGCAGGTTCCGTCAAACGTTTCGCGATATATAACGAATAATGATATTTTTCGCGAAATGATTGAGGAAACCCGATGGCTGCCCCCAGCCCCCTGTCCGCCGTTCTCGACGAGGCCGAACGCGCCGGCAAATTGAACCTGCGCACCCGGGACATCCATGCGGCGCTGCCCGGCCTCAGTGAAGCGGCCCTGCATCAGGCCCTGCATCGACAGCAGCGGCGTGGTCGGCTCGTCCGACTGTCCCGCGGTTCGGATCATTGGCTCATCGTGCCATTGCAACACGCCGCGGCCGGCGCCCCGCCACTGGAAGTCTGGCTGGACCGCTACATGAGCAAGACGCTGGGCATCCCCTACTACGTCACGCTGCTGAGCGCGGCCGAAGCCTATGGAGCCTCGCCCTATGCTGTGATGGTCACGCAGGTGATGGTGCCTGAGCGCCGGCGCCCCATCACGGTCGGCCACCACGAGGTGGTGTTTCGTACCCGCGCACGGATAGAAGACATGCCGACGCGCTGGCACGAAACGCCTGATGGGCGCTTCAAGATCGGCACACCGGAACTGACCGCGCTGGAACTGGTGGAGCGAGCATCCCTGGTCGGTGGCATGGCCCGCGTTCGGGAAGTGCTGCGGGAACTGTGGATGCCCTGCACACCACAGGGACTGACCGAGGCGCTGGAGGCTTTGCAGGAAATCCCGACCGCACAACGTCTCGGGGTCTTGCTCACCCTGGAAAACCAGAGTGCCCTCGCCTCGCGGGTCGCCGACTGGTTGAGCGACAAATCACTGCGTCTCGTGCCGCTGGAACACGGGCAGGCGCGGGACACATCTTCTGAAGTCGACGCCACCTTCAAGGTGCGACTGACCACGGACGCCAGGGCCAACACATGATCCAGCACACCCACCTGACGGCCTGGCAGACCCACGCGCCCTGGCCCAAGCGCAGTCAGGTCGAACAGGATCTGCGGCTGTCTCGTGGAGTGGCCACCATCTTCGCCGATTCAATCCTGGGCGAGCATCTGGCGATGCGCGGCGGTACGGTCCTGCACAAGGCACACCTGGCACCGGCCGCACGTTATTCGGAAGACATCGACCTGGTGCTCGTGAAGGCGATGGATACGGAAACGCTGGACCGGCATCTGCGTCACGTTCTTACTCCGGTGCTGGGGCAGCCAGCCGACTCGTTGATCGCCGACGCCTGGCTGGCGATTCGCAACGTACTGCGGCCGTCGAGGATTCTGCGTACCGCCTATCGGTTCGTTCCAGTGGGATTGCGGCGAGAGGAAACGATCAAGGTCGAGGTCAACCTCAACGAAAGTGCATCGCTGTACCCGCTGGTCGATGTTGGGATGGACACTCTGGACGATGAGGGCGAGCACTTTCGTACCCAGGTGCGCTCTTACGACATCGACGAGATGCTGGGCACCAAGACACGGGCGCTGATGCAGCGCGAACAGGGACGCGATCTCTTCGATCTATTCCATGCCTGGCAGCTCAGCGAAGCCGGCACCACACCCTACCCCGTGAACGGCGCCAAGGCGATGGAAGCCTTCGCGTGGTATCTGGAAAAGGAAGGCACGCACATGGGAAACAACGAAGCCAGCGCACTGCTCGACGCCAGGCTGCGCAAGGCGTCTTTTCGACGGGACATGGACACGCTGTTGCGACCGGGATTGCCCAAGTTCGACGTGGATGAGGGGGCGGCGGTTGTACGAGATGCCTATCTCAGGCATCTGAAATCATGACCGTGTTAGTGAAGCCAAGGGCGGCGCACCTGGATTGCAAAACTTTATGAACAAGACATTGATCGATCGCAAGAGTGGGTCGATTCACCGTGCTCCCGCACATCGCGCCTGTCCCGCAACAACGGGCGCGTCGAATATCCCCTCTCTAAAATTGGCGAGTATTTTTTGCTGCGCCCATCCGGGTTTCGAGCGTGCAATAACATAACCACGGTTGTTACACGACGAACCGCCGACCAGATGATACTTTTCTCGGCATCCAGAAAACGCGATCACCGGTCACGCCATGTCCATCGAACTCAGCAACCATCGCCGCCTGATCTGGAACTGGAGCAGTCTCCTTCACGACGACCTCAGGCCGCGCATCATCGACACGCTTGCCGACGGCGAGATCTGCGTCCTGGACGGCCATACCGACAGGGTGTGCGGTGCACTGGAACTTCGGGACGGCCGGTTGCTGACCTGGTCCAGCGACCAGACGCTGCGCATCTGGCGCATGAGCGATGGTGCCTGCGAGACAGTGTTCCGCGCGCACCGGGCCTGGATCAGCGGTGCGCTGGAGGCAGCGCCGGGCATCATCCTCTCCTGGGACGGCGATGGCTGGCTTCACCGCTGGAGTGCGGCGACCGGGGAAAGCCGCAATATGCTTGCACCAGTGGAGGGGACATCGATTCACGATACCGGCTTCCGTGACCTCCTCACGGCAGGCAGCGATCGCCTGCTCACCGCCCATGAACGCCAGGTCCGCCTGATCGATGCGGCTGATCTGACCGTGATCCAGACCTGCGAATGGGAGTCGGATGAGAGTGGCTTCTGCTTTTTGAAAGCAGAATATCTGCCACCAGCCCATTTCCTCATCCACGATCACGAGGAAGCAGCCGTGTACGCACTGGCCGATGGCCACCTCGTGGACGCCTTCGATCTGCGAGGCTACGACACCAGGTTGCTGGCGCTGCGCGACGGGCGTCTGCTGTTCCTGCACTGGTCGCGTCAGACGAAGCGACACGTGATCGACCTACGGGAACCGCCGCCCGCCCGTCGCGTCGAGACACTGGAACTCGATGGCGAAGGGGTGGCACACGTTGTCGAACGCGCGGATGGCGAGGTGCTGCTGGCGCTGAACGACTACCGGGTATTCCTGCTCGGCACACGGCCACTGGCGCTGCACCGTGAAGTGGAGTTGGCGCCGGACCGATCGAGCGGCTTCCTGAGTTTCGATCCCGAAGCGACGGAGAGGGCCGAACCGCTGGCAGACGGCTCGCGAGACCACCGCGCCCTGCAGGCACGCTGGCTGGGTGCCGGCGAGACCGGGCTCATGGCGCTGCCGCAGAATCGGCATCCCGCCGGCGAGACCGTGCGTGATGGGCGATTGATGTTGGAGACGGATGGCGTCTTCGAACTGTTCGATCTGCGCAGCGGAACCTGTGAACAGATTCCTGCGACCGCCCGTGAAGCCGTTGCCCGCAGGGCACTGGATCGGGGTGCCTGCACCTGGGCCGCGGTCAATGGGAGGAGCGATGGCGTATCGCAACGCATGGCCCGTCTCGCCGGCGTGGCGCCGGAAGCGGTGACCGAAGCCCTGGTGCCATTGGGGGAACACCATCAGAACGGGATGCAGCGGCTGTGGCTCCTCCCCGCCGAGGGCGGCGCCATCGTCGGCTGGCAGCGCGAGCCCGAGCCGGCGGCGTGGTGGATCGACCGCAAGGCCGGCAGCGATACCGTCGAGGTGCTGCCGATTCCCATCGACCGGACCCAGTTCGAGGCATTCCGCGGTTATCCGCTGATCGCGCCGGACGGCACGGTGCATGCGCTGCACGAAGGCCGGCTGGCGCCGTTGACGCGGCCCGGCCACGGCCATGCGCTGCGCGTGCTGCCCGACTATCGGAACCAATTCCCCCACATCCGCTGGTGCGGCGGCAACCGTATCCTGACCTCGGAATTCGATGGCGCGGCGGTATACGACGCCGCCAGCCTGGACCGGCTCACCCGGCTCGACGGCGGCCACGGCGTCTCCATCAGGGGCATTCACGAGCTGCGCGACGGCACGCTGGTGGCCTACAGCCGATCGGCGCTGCGCAGTTGGCGCGCCGCCGACTTGGCACCGCTGGTGGAACTGAGGGATCCCGAAGACTGGGGACCCGGCTGCGAAGAAGTGGTTTCGCTGCGCCACATGACGGGGCTGGCTTTCTGCGCCGGGAAATACACTCTGGATTCGCGTGTGGTGCTGTGGGATGGCGCCACGCAACTGCTCGTCTTCGGCGCACACACGGAAGAAGTGGTGAGCATCACCGAGCTGGGGGACGGATACATGGCGTCCTGCTGCGAGAGCAACGATGGAGATGACGCCTGGCACATCTGGCGCATTCCAGAGACGCTGTGGTTTCACCGGTAGCGGTGCGGCCGCCTTCCTCAAATGGTTCGCGCCATGTGACGAGTCACGCCGGACAAACCCGGTGAAACCCACGACAACCCCAGGACAGACGCCAACACCATGGAACTGATCATCGCCACCATCGCCGGCCTGCTGCCGATCATCAACCCGTTCAGCACCGCACCGATGTTCCTCGCGATCACCGAGGGCGACAGCGACGACGAGCGCGCCGAGCAGGCGCGCAAGGCCGTGATCTACATGATCTGCATCCTGGTCGCGTTCCTGATCGGCGGGACGTTCATCATGCAGTTCTTCGGCCTGTCGCTGCCCGGCCTGCGCATCGCCGGCGGTATCCTCGTCGCCGGCGTCGGCATGAAGATGCTGTACCCGAAGGACGAGATCGAACAGACCCAGGCCGAGCGCATGGAGTCGCGGCGCAAGCGGGATGTCTCGTTCACACCGCTGGCGATGCCGAGCCTCGCCGGCCCCGGCGCGATCTCGGTGACCATCGGCCTGACCTCGCTGGCAACCGCCTGGTGGGAGTTCGGCGCGATCGTGCTCGGCATCCTCGTCGTCGCCGTCATCGTCTACACGACACTGCGGCTGTCGACGCGGCTGGTCGGCGTGCTCGGCGTCAACGGCCTGCACGCGATGACCAGAATCATGGGCTTCCTGATCCTGTGCGTCGGCGTGCAGTTCATCGTCAACGGCATCGTCGGCATCGCCTCCAGCCCCGAGCTGATCGGCGCCATCGTCAACGCGCTGCCGGCCGACTAGTCCCGAATGCCCGCCTGGAACATCGGCCTGACGCTCGCCCTCGCCACCGCGCTGCAGTGGGCCATCGTGCCGATCCTCGGCAAGGGGCTGCTGCTGCAGATGGATGCCGGCACGCTGACTTGGTACCGGCAGATCGGCCGTGCGCTGCCGTTGGCCCTCTTCTTCCTGTGGCAGCGCCCGGACTGGACCGCACTGCGTGACCGGCAGACGCAGAAGTTGCTGGCGATCTGCGTGATCGGGCTGTGCGGCAACGGCTACTTCTTCAACGCCGGCCTGAAATACGCGACGCCGAGCGCGACGCAGATGATCGTGCAGGTCGGCCCGGTGCTGGTGCTGCTGGGCGCCGTGATCCTTTTCAAGGAGTCGTTCACGCGGCGGCAGTGGGTCGGCACGCTGGTCATCGTCCTGGGCCAGCTCGCCTTCTTCCACACTCGCATCGGCGACCTGGTCGGCCTGACCAGCTACGGCATCGGCCTGATGCTGCTGGCGCTGACGCCGCTGTTCTGGGCCTCCTACGCGCTGGCGCAGAAACGGATGGGCCGGCAGCTCAGCTCGCAACAGGTGCTGCTGATCGCCTATCTGGTCGGCACCGTGATTTTTCTGCCACTGGCGACACCCGACCGGGCGCTGATGCTGGACGGCGTTGGCCTGTTGCTGCTGGGCGCCACGCTGGTGCTCTACATGACCAGCTACATCACGCTGGGTGGCGCCATGGTGCGCTGGGAAGCCTCACGGGTCAGCGCCATGCTGACGGTGACACCGCTGATCACGGTGCTCTTCTCGAAGGTGGTCGAGGCGCTGGTGCCGGGTTACCTGGAACCAGAACCGATGGGACCGCTGAACCTGATCGGCGCGCTGGCGGTGGTCGGCGGCTCACTGGTGATCGCGCTGCCGAAGCGTCGCTATGCTTGACTTCAACAGCCTCAAAACCGAGAATGCGCGCCTCTTTTTATCGCGTCCGGCAGTTCCGCGAACGTCGAAACCTGTTCCTGGCAAGGTAGCTCAGCTGGTTAGAGCACAGCACTCATAATGCTGGGGTCCCCGGTTCGATTCCGGGCCTTGCTACCAAATACAAAGGCTCGCCCCACAAGGGCGGGCCTTTTTGATTGAAACTCCGCGACAACCGGCCTAGTATCCCGAGCTGTCTCCGGTGAAAGCCGGTTGGAGTCTGCCTCCCGAGAGGTCGAGGCAGCGGCGCAGCGAAGTGATTGCAAGCTTCGCTGCGTGTCGGATCTGGAGCCGCCCTCGGGCGGCTTTGCTTTTTCCAGGGAATGGAAATGCCTCTGAATGGATTCTTCCCGAAGCCGGGACAGGTATTGCTGTGTGACTTCAACCGCGGCTTCGTACCACCGGAAATGGTCAAGAGCCGCCCCTGCGTTGTGGTCTCCGCCGCCCGGACTCATGGACGACGTCTCTGTTGTGTGGTCCCGCTGTCGACCACCGCCCCGAACAGTGTGCACGGCCTGGCTCACCGCCTGCCGCAAAACCCCTGCCCAGACTTCTCTGCTGCGGTCGCCGTCTGGGCCAAATGCGACATGCTCTACACCGTGAGCTTCGAGCGCCTGAACAAGCTGCATAAGAAAACGAGAAAGGGGCGGGTCTATTACGTACCCACCATTGAAGCGATGGACCTCGTCGCCATTCGTGCCTGCATCCGTGCCTATCTGGAACTTTGATACCACAACGTCTCACCCTGTCAGCATCGGACCATGAGACGCAGAACGGAAAAGCCCGCCTTGCGGCGGGCCAACCATTTCCAATATCGCGTCACTCCACCGGCTCCTCCTCGTGCGCCGGGCAGCAGCGGTAGTCGGCGTGTTTCTCCAGCAGCTCGATCTGCCGTTTCAGCAGCTGGTTCTGCAGCTCCTTCTCTTCCAGTTCGAGCGCGATCTCCTTCTGCCGCGCCGGTTCACAGACGCTGCACTCGTCGATGCACCCCTTCACCACCAGACCGCCGGTCGGGATCAGCTCCTGCCGCTCCCACGACAGCTCGGCGATGATCTTCTCGGTCGGCGTGCCGTCGGCCTTGATCATGCCGGCCTTCTCCAGCTGCTGCTGCACCGACTTGACCGCGGCGGTGCGCAGGTCGGGCTCGATCGCCACCGGTGACGCCAGCGTCGCCGAGGCGAAGTTCACGCGGTTGGCGACAAGCAGGCCGGAGCCGACCGCCGTGGTGCCCTGCAGGCGCTCCAGCGTGCTGGTGCGATCGGCGCGCTCCAGCACCAGCCGATTCTCGGCTGTCGCCAGCACCGCCTGCGGAATCACCGCCACCCTGTTGGGCACTCGCGGTGTCGGTGCCACCGCCGTCGGCGCCGAGCTGTCTCCGGCCTGCGTCTCGATCGCCACCAGCCGCCAGCGGATGCGCTGCACCTTCATCAGTTGCCAGACGAAGTAGTTGACGACATGACAGCGGTTTTCGTTGCTGATGGTGCGCGAGCTCGACTCGTAGTGCGCCTCACTCTCGCCCTGCGCATGTTCGCGTGTCTCCACTTCGCCAACCGACACCGCGCGCGAGGCGCGCACCGAAGCCGCGGAGTAGCTCGACGCCGACGATGCGTGCTGCGTCAGCGAACGGGCAAAGTCACGCGTCGAATCGGCCGAGTAGGAACCGCCCCCGCCACCCCCGCCGATCTTGATGATGCCGAAAAGATTGACCGAGGCGCCGCCACCGCCCTCCGCCCAGCTCTCCTCGAACGTGCTGTTGGTACTGGAGTTCTCGGAGATGCTGAGATCGCTGACCGCCTGCGCGAAGGCGAAGCTGTAATGGCTCTCGCTGGACGTGCGTTCGTGGCGGTAGGCAAGCGACGTCTCGCGATCGTAGGACCAGCGCGACGATTTGTCGGAAACGAATAACCTGACCTTCTCGCCCGGCAGCAGGCTGACGGTGTGCTGCAGATCGCCGAGCGCGGTGCCCTGACTACAGCGCTCGTACTCGAACACCAATGTGACATCGACCGGCACACGCCGGTCATTGACCGCCGACCGGAACGGCAGTTGATAGCGAAAATTGAGGCGCTCGTCGCAGGGCTTGTCGACCAGCGGCGGACAGCAGGGAATGGCGAGGCCGTTCTTGCCCGGGTGGGCAACGGCATTTTCCGTGGCTCTGGGTGACATGGTCAGTCCTCCTTGGTTGCATCGATCCTGTGGATACGCCGCTCTGATACGGCGTTAGAAGCGGTGAAGCAGCGCCATTTGCTGGCCGGGCCACTCCGCGACCCTGCCGCTTCACCAGCAACCACACACTAGAATTCGTGCAGAAAAACCCCAAGGCACAAAGTCACAACGAGCCGGGCAGTAGTACCTCAACAGGCAAGCTCACTGACGACGACTCGTGCCAGCGCTACTTCAGCCCCATGCAGTTGGCGTAGTAGGTGACGGTGCCCGGCCAGTCGCTGAAGACGCCGAGCACGCCGACCTCCTTCGCCAGCACATGCAATGCCTGCATCATGTCACCGTCGTTGTTCACGGCGCTCGCCACCGTCTGGTAGTACCAGCCTCCGCCGCCCGCCAGCGGACCGGAGCGCTCCAGCGTCCAGGTAATGATGTCGAGGCCAGCCGCCTTCGCATCCTTTGCATACCGCGACGGCACGATGCGCCCCCTGCCATCGACATCGAGCAGCGCGAACAGCGGCGGCGCGATGATGCGCACGCCCTCGGCGCGCAGCTGCTTCAGCTCGGCCAGCGACGGATATTCCGTCGGTGCATCGAGATCGTCGAGATAGACCGCCTGCTTGCCGAAGTACGGCTCATTGGCGATCCAGTAGCGCACATCCTGCAGATCGAACGACTGCGGGAAGACATCGCGCGGCGACACACGCGCCTCTTTGTACTCGTCGATCAACTGCTGCGCGTACTGCGCCTGCGTGTAGCTCCCTTCGAATGGCATCGGCACACTCGCCGATTTCAACTCCGGCGTCATCTTCACGCCAAGTTTCCTGAACAGCGCGATACTCTCCCTGTGGGTCAGCAACGTACCGCGGCTGGCGTAGAGATCGGTGCGCCAATTCGCGGTGCCGCCGAGATACTCCGCAACCGTGGTCGCGCGTGGATTGAACGCATCCATCTTCCCCTTCAGCTGCCTGAACTCTGCCAGCGTGATGTCGCTGGTGCAGCACTGCGCCTGTGCCGGCGTGCCGGCGACCGGATCGGCCGGCTGGAACGGCACCGAACACTTTGCCGCCAGCTCGGGGATTTCAAGAATGTTGGTGGTGGTGTGCAGGTCGCACTGCGAATGGCGGCAGACCAGCTCGCGATCCCGGGTGAAGGTGACGTCGCATTCGAGCACACCGGCGCCCATGCGCGCGGCGGCCTCGTAGGACTCCTTCGTGTGCTCCGGAAACTGCAACGGCGCGCCGCGATGACCGATCGAGAACTCACTCTTTCTGAACGGACCTTCGGCGCACGACTGCAGTTTGCGCTTCAGTGCGCCGTCATCCATGTCGTCGACCAGAAAATAGGGGCGCGGCCCGACCTGCACCGAGACCTTGTCACCCTGTTTTCCAAAGCGACGCTCATCGCCGCCGATGCCGGCACAAGCCGACGTGAAGACACCCACCGTAAGCATTGCGGCCAATGGCCACTGCCAATCGAATCGAAATTTCATCCTGACCTCCCTGCAGTGCTGATGAAAGCGCGGCCCGCGCCGACTACGTCGAACGGGCCGAAGAGTGGAATCAGTCGGGCGGCGCATCTCGCGTCGCCCAGGCCACCGCATCAGACGCGGCGACGACGCAGCGTGGCGAGCCCGAGTACACCGGAACCGAACAGCCAGGCGGCCGCCGGCAGCGGTACCGCCTGCACATCGACCTCCAAGCGGTAGTCGTAGCTGCTGTCGAAGCTGAGGAACGACTCGCCGCCAACCGCGATGGTGTAAACACCCGTTGTCGGCAACAGCAGCGTCAGCAGTGCGTCATTGCCGGCGGTGCCGTAGAACGGCGAGCCGCCGATGTAGCCGAGGCCGGCGAAATCGCCACTGTTGGAGAAGCCGGGAACGATCAGCTGGAACTCGCTGGTGAGCTGGCCACTGTAGACACTGATCGCCGCATCGAAGCCGTTGCTCAGGCTGAAGACGGAGAGCGTAACGGTATCGCCAGCCTGGCCACTGAAGCTCCAGAAATTCAGCTCGTCACCGTCGATCGGATTTTCCCAGGACCAGGCATCATTGCGGGTGGTGCTGCCGAAGAAGGTGCCACCGCCAGTGACATCGCCCTGATAGAGCGCGGCATTGGCGACGCCGGCAACCAGTGTCAGCAGCAGGATGGAAAGCAGTTTGTTCATGTTCATCACTCCAAGGCAAGAAGGGTGGAGGCGGAGGCAGGCGCCTCCGCCTGTAGCGAATTACAGGATGCCGTCGTTCCACGGGCCGGTAATGGCGTAAGTGATACCGAGCTGCGTGTTGACGAACAGCCAGCGATCGTAGAAGCAGGCGCCACACCACTCGATATTGCGTTTGTTGCCAGCCGTCATCGCCGTGCCCGGGAAAACGCTGCGGATCTGCGCGATGTCACCGGCAGTCAGCACCGTGTTGTTGTGGGCGAACTCGAACATCTCGCCAGCGGTGTTGAGGCCCCACAGACGCTGCACCGGGTTGCTGCTGTCCTCGCACAGCATGATGCCGCCGCGCGGGCTGACCGCCAGGTTGTCGGGCATGTTGAGGCCCGGAGCCGTCGAGGCGTCGGCCACCACGGTCAGACGCTCGCGACGCGGGTCATACATGAACACCTGGCCGCGGCGATTGGTGCTGCCATCGGTGGAGGTGAAATAGATCATGCCGCTGTCATACCAGCAGCCTTCGAGGCGCGAGAAGCTCGAACCGCCGTTGGCCGCGCCGCGGGTGTAGCAGCCGGTCTGCGACGGATTCGGTACCGGCACCCACTCGACTTCCCAGCTCTGTCCCTGCGCGAAGCTCGGGTAGCCACCGTTGCCGCCGAAGTTGAAGTTGTTCTGATTGACGACCTTCAGCATCTCCAGCGCGCCACCGTCGGTCAGGCGACCGTAGGTGTTGGGGCGGAAACGGTAGAAGCCCGAGCGCGTGGCATCTTCGGTTTCGTAGATGAACCCGGTCACCGGATCGACCGCGACGGCCTCGTGCGCGAAGCGACCCATGTCGGTCAGCGGAATGGGCTGTGCGGCGCCGAAACCCGGCACTTCGAACACCCAGCCGTGGCTGCGACCAAAAGTCGAGGTGGTCTCTTCGCAGGTCAGCCAGGTGCCCCACGGCGTCAGGCCGCCGGCACAGTTGGTCGACGTACCGCTGATGCTCATCCACGACGAGAGCCACTTGCCGGTGAATACATCGAACAGCAGGTTGGAACAGCCGCCCGGCGCGTTGGTGTCGTAGATCGCCGGCGACGGCACGGCGGGACCAGCGTTGCGAACCTCGTGGTTGCGCACCAGCGCGATCTGGTTGCCGCGCGCGGCGACGACCGCCATGCCGTCGTGCAGACCTGGCGTGGCAACGCCGTCGCTCATGCGCGAGCCGACCCAGCCATAGCTGGAGTAGCTGAAACCTTCCGGCAGCAGCAGCAGCGGCAGACCGGTGGCGTCGTCGTTGACCGGCTCCAGCGGGCCGTAGTCATTGGTGAACGGTGCGGCGAACGCCTTTCCCGCGCCGAGGCCGACCAGCGACAGCGCGGTGGCGCCGGCAGCGCCGCTCTTCAGGAAGTCGCGGCGATTGACCGCGGCATTGGTGGATACGATCTCGCCGTTTTCCAGCTTCTCGTGATTGTTCAGCATCTCTCATCTCCAGGTCGTGTCGTTGCTCTGAAATCAGTGGTTGAGCACCAGGCTCGACGGGAGGCTATGCAGCAAAGATTAAAAACTGATAAAAATTTCGAAACCGAAACGTATTACTTTCTGAAAATCTAACGTATTTATTCAGCTTCATACGTCAGACAAAACCATCGCGAACGGCCCGCGATAGCGCAAGGGAAGAGAAAACGAAGGACGCGATCAGGCGGAGGCATCCAGCGCCGCGTCCGGGCGCGCGTCTCGGGTGCGTTCGTAGCGGCGGATGATGAACAGCGAGATCTCGTAGAGCACCAGCAGCGGCGTGCCGAGCGCAATCTGCGAGAAGAGATCGGGCGGCGTGATGATGGCGGCGACGGCATAGGCGCCGACGATCGCATAGCGCCGGTTGCGCGCCAGCGACTCCGCCGAGACCAGCCCCAGCTGCGCCAGCAGGAACAGCAGCACCGGCAACTCGAAGCTCAGCCCGAAGGCGAGGATCATGTGCATCACCAGATTCAGGTACTCGCTGACGCGCGCCTCCAGCTGCACGGCGATACCGGTCTCGGCGGCACCGCTCTCGAAGCCGAGAAAGAATTGCCACGCCACCGGAAAGACGCCGTAGTAGGCGACGGCCGCGCCGATCAGAAACAGCAGCGGCGTCGCGATCAGCACCAGCCGCATCGGCCGCCGCTCACTGAGATAGAGTCCGGGCGCGACGAAGCGCCAGATCTGGATCAGGATCAGCGGCAGCGTGCAGAAGAGCGCGGCGAATGCCGACAGCTTCAGATAGGTCAGGAAGGCTTCGTGCAGGCCGGTGTAGATCATGCGACGGTCGGCGTCGGGGCCGAACGCGTCGAGCAGCGGCTGCATCAGGAAGGCGTAGATCTGCTGCGCGAACAGGTAGCTGACGCCGAACATCAGCACGAACGCCAGCACGCAGTAGAGCAGCCGGCGCCGCAGCTCCAGCAGATGCGACAGCAGCGGCGCCCGGCTCAGATCGATCTCGTCGCTCACGACGGCTTCGCCGCCTCGGTCGCCGGCGCGCTCTCCGACGTGTCGGCGACAGGCTCGGCCATTGCCTGACGGACGTGCTCGGGTAGCAGCGAGTGGAAAGCTGGCTTGCCATCCGGGGTGATCTGCGCGGCATCGATCTCGTTCTCCAGCCGGCGCAGGTTGAACATCTGTTCGCGGTAGAGCCGCTGCATCCGACCGACCACCTGGCCGACGCCGCGCGCCAGCCGGGGCAGATCCCTGGGGCCGACCACGATCAGCGCCAGCACGGCGACGAAGGCAATTTCACCCCAGCTGAGATCGAACATGCGCGCACTCCGCCCGTGTCACTCGCGCCCCGGCGCGGCCGGATCGACACTGGCCTGCGCTGGCTTGTCGACGGCGGGCGGCGCATCGTCGCGCATGCCGAGCTTGAAGCTCTTGATCCCCTCGGCGAGATCACCCATCAGCTGCGGAATCTTGCCGCGCCCGAACAGCAGCAGGAACAGGACAACGACGAGGGCGATCTGCCAGAAACTGAGTGCCATGGCGCTACTCCGGGGGTGGCTGCAACGGAAACGATGCCAAGCATCCCAGCCGTTGATGACAGCAGCGTGACGTCTGCTGACGACAGCGTGGCTTCTGATGACGACAGAAGAGTTCACCACTCGGGCAGCCCGCTCAATCCGGCGGCAGCATTTTCGGATTCCACGCCACTTCCCACAGATGGCCGTCGGGGTCACGGAAATAGCCGGTGTAGCCACCCCAGAACGCCTCGCCGGCCGGCTTGACGATGACGCCGCCGGCCGACTCGGCCTGCCTCAGTACGGCATCGACTTCGCGCTTCTCGCGCACGTTGTGCGACAGCAGCACCGGCGACACGCCGCCACTGGCGAGCGTCACACCGGCATCGTGTTCGAGGCTGCGGCGCGGCCACAGCGCCAGTCGCAGCCCCGGCTGCAGATCGATGAAGACGACGGCGCCGAACTCGAACTCTTCGCCGACGATGCCGTCGGTCGCAAGGCCGAGGCCGTCGCGATAAAAGCGCAGGCTGCGTTCGAGGTCGTCGACGCAGAGGGTCAGGAACGACAGGCGGGGTTTCATCGCGCATCTCCGGAAATGTCGAGCCCGTGGATCGCCGCCGGCGCGCAGGCCAGGCCGGCAGCGGCAGCCGAAAGCGCGCGCCGACCATGAGCGCGCGCGCCGATGATGGTATACAGGTCGCCCCGCGAAATCCGATCAGGAGTCGATACCCGATGAGAGTACTGCTCGCCACCCTGCTGCTGTCGTTGAACTGCGCCGCGCAGGCCGCCGACTGGCACGATGCGCCGGCGGTGGCGGCGCTGTTCGAGCGCGCCGGTGTCAGCGGCACCTTCGCGCTCTACGATCCGCAGCGCCAGACGCTGACCGGCCACGACCGCGCGCGTGCCGAAACCCGCTACGTGCCGGCCTCGACCTTCAAGATCCCGCACACGCTGATCGGCCTCGCCACCGGCACGGTGCGGGATGTCGACGAGAAGCTGCCGTACGACGGCGAGCCGGTACCGTTTCCGGAATGGGCGCGCGACATGAGCCTGCGCGAGGCGATCGCGGTATCGAACGCGGCGATCTACCAGCAGCTGGCGCGGCGCATCGGTCTGGCGCGGGAGCGCGACTACCTCGCGCGTCTCGGCTACGGCAACGGCGAGACCGGCGATCGGGTCGACACGTTCTGGCTGCGCGGCCCGCTGCGGATCAGTGCGATCGAACAGACCAAATTCCTGGCGCGGCTGGCGGCGCTGCAGCTGCCGTTCGACGAAGCGCAGCAGCGCATCGCGCAACGGATCGTCGAGCTGGAGCGCGGCGACGACTGGGTGCTGTACGGCAAGACCGGCTGGCAGAACGCGCCCGACGCCGGCGTCGGCTGGTGGGTCGGCTGGGTGGAGCGGCGCGGCGAGATCTACACGTTCGCGCTGAACCTCGACATTCGCACGCCGGACGATGCCCCCAGACGCATCGAGCTGGGCCGCGCCGCGCTGCGCGCACTCGACCTCATCTAACGATTTCGATCAATCGCGCAGCAGATGTCGGCGAATCTGCCAGCCGAGCCAGATGCCGGCGAAGCAGAGCAGCGCGAACACCCAGCCGGAGAGCGCCGCCGCCATGATGCCGGAGAGCAGCGTGCCGACGGTGCAGCCCAGCGCCACCATCGCCCCCCACCCCATCAGCACGCCGCCGGCCAGTGCGCGCAGCGCGGCGCGCCCGTTCGGCAGCTGCCAGCGGAAATCGCCGGCCAGCAGCGCGCTGGTCAGCGATGCCAGCACCAGCGCGACGACGAAGGCACCGTTGGTGGACCACAGCGCCTGTTTGATCTGCGTCGCGCAACCGGCAAAGGTGTCGAGCCCCTCCAGCCGTGTCGGCAGCCAGCCGACGCGATCGCCGGCGGTGCGCGCCAGGCTGCCGAGCTCCGCCGTCACGCCGAGCGGCTCGGCGCGCAGGTAGGCGAGTGCGCCGAGCACGCCGATCAGCAGGCCGCCGACATGGGGCGGCCAGCGCCGCCCCCACAGCGCCTGCCACAGCGAAGCGGCCGGCGCCTCGACCGGCGGCGGCAGGCGGCGACCAAACCACCACGCCAGCAGACCCAGCAGCGCCAGTTGCAGCAGCAGCGAGCCGGCATAGCCGAAATGGTGTGGCAGCCAGATCACCGGCGCCGCCTGCACGATGCGCAGATAAAGATCGTTCCAGCCGAGAAAACCGAGCGCGAACCCAATCAGTACGCCGAGCAGCGCCGGCAGCGCGGTCAGCGCCCCTTCGCCAAGGCGGTAGAGCTGGGCGCTGATGCAGGAGCCGGCCAGCGCCATGCCGATGCCGAACAGCAGCGCGCCGAGCGCGAGCACGACGCTGACCGGACCGATGTGCGCATCCGGCGGCAGCCGCGGCGCGTTCGGCTGCGGCAGGAAGGCGCCGAACACCGCGTGGTAGGCGAGCGTGCCGACCAGCAGCGCGGCGACGACACCGAGCAGGCCGCGGCCGTCGCGCCGCTCGAACCAGTCGCGCGTAACGCAGTAGAAACAGAAGCGAGAGCGCTGCAATAGCAGCCCGAACAGCGCGCCGAGCAGCGCGGCGAAGGCCAGCGTGCCGCCCTCCTCCGGCAGCGCGCGCAGGTAGACGACGAACAGTGCCAGCAGCAGCGCCGCCGGCAGCGACCAGAAGCTGCGTCGACCGATCGATGTCGGCGTGGCGCCTCCGAAAAAAGTCGACATGGCACCTCCGCCAAAAAAAATGCGGCCCTGACGGGCCGCGAACGTGGAGAAGAATTCGTTGAACGATGTGGCGTGGCGCGCAGCCGGTTATTTCCCGCCCCAGACCGTCCCGGCCACATTGACCACCGGCACGCCGACGCTGTTGCCGTACTCGGTCCACGAGCCGTCGTAGTTGCGCACGTCATAACCGAGGATCTTCTTCAGCGCGAACCAGGTGTGGCTGGAACGCTCGCCGATGCGGCAGTAGGTGATGATCGGCTTGCTGCCGTCGACGCCGACCGCGGCGTAGACCTTGCGCAGCTCGTCGGCCGACTTGAAGGTGCCATCGGCGGCCACCGCCTGACCCCACGGCACGTTGACGGCGCCCGGCACATGGCCCGCGCGCACCGCCAGTTCGGCGACGCCGGCCGGCGCGAAGATCTTGCCGTTGAATTCGTCGGGCGAGCGGATGTCGATCAGCGCGGTGTCGGAGCGCTTCTCCGCCACCGCCAGCACGTCCGGCAGGCGCGCGCGCAGCGAGGTGTCAGCCGCGGCGATCGCGATGTTGCCCGGCTTCGGCGCCTTCACCGTCACCGCCAGCGGTCGCCCTTCCTTCTCCCACTTCAGGCGGCCGCCATCCAGCAGCTTCACATTCGGAACCTGGTAGATATCGAACACCCAGGCACCCCAGGCGGCGAACCAGTTGTTGTTGTCGCCGTACAGGATCACCGTCGAATCCTTGTTGACGCCGGCCGTGCGCAGCAGCTTCTGGAAATTCTCACGCGAGGCGATGTCGCGCTGCACCGGATCGACCAGATCGGTATGCCACGAGACATTGGTGGCGCCGGGAATGTGGCCGCGCTCGTAGACGCCGGGATCGACGCTGACTTCGATGACGCGCACATTCGGCTTGTTCAGGTTTTTCTCCAGCCACTCGGTGCTGACGAGAAACTCGCTGGCGTGCAGCAGCGGCGTCAACACCGCCAGTGCCGCTCCGACCAGTATCTTCTTCGCATTCATGTTGGTCACCCCTGCCTTGAAGCTGTTGAATTTGGAACGATGCTGGATGTGGAACGGGCCATTTGTAACGCGCCCCGCCGCCGCGACGAACCAATTTTTTTCCATAACGATATTCATCGCTCATGCCCTGATGGGCATACCCAGCAGCTATATCAACAACCACATCAACAACTACACTGCCGCCAGCTTCTCGCGACTGCCCCCGGCCTCGATGACAGATGCCTCCGTCAGCGTCGGCGAGCACAACTCGATGAAGCGATACGCATAACGACGCAGCATGTGGTTGCGTCGCACCGCGATAAGCGTCTGGTTGGCGGCGAACAGATGGTCGCTCGGCAGCAATGCCAGGCCGCTGTCGCGCTCGGCATCGAAAGCCACGGCGGCGATGATGCCGATCCCCATCTCCAGCTCGACGTAAGACTTGATCACGTCGGAATCCATCGCCGACATGACGATATCGGGCACCACGCCGGCATCGCCGAACGAGCGCTCGATCAATGCGCGGCCAGTGAACCCTTCGTGGTAGGTGATGATCGGGTAGTCGGCAATCGCCTCCAGCGTCAACGGCGTCACCTGCTGCAACGGATGGCCGGTCGGCACGATGACGGCGTGGTGCCAGCTGTAGAACGGAAACGCGGCGAGCTCAGCCACGTTGCCCAGCGTCTCGGTGGCAACACCGATGTCGGCCTCGCCCTGCAGCAGCATCCGCGCGATCTCGGACGGGCTGCCCTGATGCAGCTTCAGATGTACTTTCGGGAAGGCGCGCTGAAACGCTGCCACGACGCGCGGCAACGCATATCGCGCCTGCGTGTGCGTCGTCGCCACCACCAGCTCGCCGGCATCCTGCTGGCTGAACTGCTCCGCCAGCCGCTTGATATTGCCGGCATCGATCAGCATCCGTTCGACCAGCTTCGCCACTTCGCGCCCCGGCTCGGTCAGGCCGAGCAGTCGCTTGCCCTTGCGCACGTATAGCTCAACGCCAAGCTCATCCTCCAGATCCTTGATGTGTTTGGAGACACCGGACTGCGACGTGTGCAGCGCGACCGCGACGTCGGTCAGGTTGAAATTGCGGCGCAATGTCTCGCGAACGATACGTAGCTGCTGGAAGTTCACGGCCGCCTGCTCTCCTGCGCCAGGACGCCATCCACCACACTGCGCTCGAACAACTTGAGCCGCGACGGCAGCAGCCGCACCAGCTGGCCGGGCTGCAGTGCCAGCTGCTCGACACGCTCGCGTGTCAGCTCTACCTCATAGTGACGACCGCTGTTGCCATTGACGCCATCGAGCTCGACGCGGGCACTGATACCGAAAGCGAGCACGCGACTGACTCGCGCCGCAATGCCCTGGGTGGCCTCCGTATCAGTGACGATATCCAGCTCATGAGGGCGAGCGAAGGCGAACACATCGGAACCGTGCGCGGCATCGGCATTGCCGTGCGGCACCGCCTCGTCACCCACCTGCAGATGCCCCTCATCGACACGGCCATGAAACAGATTGACCGAACCGAGGAAGCCGTAGACGAACGGCGTCTGCGGATGGCGATAGACCTCCTCCGGTGTACCGACCTGCTCGACACGGCCGTGGTCCATCAACACGACGCGATCGGCCACTTCGAGCGCCTCTTCCTGATCGTGGGTAACGAAGATGGACGTGATGTGCAGTTCGTCGTGCAGGTTGCGCAACCAGCGCCGCAGCTCCTTGCGCACCTTGGCATCGAGCGCGCCGAACGGCTCGTCGAGCAACAGTACGCGCGGCTCGACGGCGAGCGCCCGTGCCAGTGCGATGCGCTGGCGTTGTCCGCCCGACAACTGCGACGGGAAGCGATCGGCGAGCCAGTCGAGCTGCACCAGCTCCAGCAGATCGTGGACGCGCTTTTTGATCTGCGCTTCGCTCAGGCGCTGGTCGCGCGGCTTCATGCGAAGACCAAAGGCGACGTTGTCGAATACGCGCATGTGTTTGAACAGCGCGTAGTGCTGGAAGACGAAGCCGACCTGCCGTTCGCGCACATGGGCGGCGGAGGCATCCTCGCCGTCGAGCAGCACGCTGCCCCTGTCACCACGCTCAAGGCCGGCGATGATGCGCAGCAGCGTGGTCTTGCCGCAGCCGGAGGGGCCGAGCAGCGCCACCAGCTGGCCGGTGGGAAACTCCAGCGAAACATCGTCGAGTGCAACGAAGTTGCCGAACCGCTTGTGGATATTGCGCACTTCAATGCTCATGTTCTCTCTTCCGGAAATTCTTTACGAAATGGATTGTTGGTGTGGCATTGACCGCCAACTCCGACCGCCACTACTCGGCAGTCGCCTGTGCGGCCCGGTGCTCGACCCAGGTCTTGATCACCAGCGTCACCAGTGCCAGCAGTGCCAGCAGCGAGGCGACGGCAAACGCTGCCGCAAACTGATATTCGTTGTAGAGAATCTCGACGTGCAGCGGCATGGTCATGGTCTCGCCGCGAATGCGACCGGAGACCACCGACACCGCGCCAAATTCACCCATCGCGCGCGCATTACAGAGAATCACGCCGTAGAGCAGGCCCCACTTGATGTTGGGCAACGTCACATGCCAGAAGGTGCGCCAGCCATTGGCACCGAGCACGACGGCAGCCTCCTCCTCCTCGCGCCCCTGCGCCTGCATCAGCGGGATCAGCTCGCGGGCGACAAACGGCACCGTGACAAAAATGGTGGCCAGCACGATGCCCGGCACCGCGAAGATGATCTTGATGTCGTTGGCGATCAGCCAGGCACCGAACCAACCGTGCGCACCAAACAGCAGTACGTAGACCAACCCGGCAATAACGGGCGACACCGAGAACGGCAAGTCGATCAGCGTGATCAGCAGCTGTTTGCCGGGGAACTCGAACTTGGCGATGGACCACGCCGCGGCGACACCGAACACCAGGTTCAGCGGCACCGAGATGACCGCGGCCAGCAGCGTCAACCGAATCGCGGCCAGCGTGTAGTAGTCGGTCAGTGACAGCCAATAGACCTCCAGCCCCTTGCGCAGCGCCTCGACAAACACCGCCACCAGCGGCATCAGCAGAAATAGCGCAAAAAAGGCCAGCGACACGGCGATCAGCAGCCACTTCACCAGCGCCGTTTCACGCGTCGCTGCGTTGATCTCAAATCGGGTGCCGCCCGCTGCGACGCTACCCCTCCCCAGCGATGAAACCGCTCCAGCCATCTCTATCCACTCCAGAAATTATTTCCGACGACACTGATAACGTGTGACAGATGACACCGATCAAACAGTTCGCCCGGTACGTTTCCCGGCCCACGCCTGCAGGCCATTGATGATCAGCAGCAAGATGAAGGAGAACACCAGCATCACCCCGGCGATCGCGGTGGCCCCCGCATAGTCGTACTGCTCCAGCTTGCTGATGATCATCAGCGGCGTGATCTCGGAAACCATCGGAATGTTGCCGGCGATGAAAATGACCGATCCGTATTCGCCAACGGCACGTGCGAAGGCGAGCGCAAAGCCCGTCATCAGTGCCGGCAACAGCACCGGCAGCACCACGTGGCGGAAGGTCTGCCAACGCTGTGCACCGAGGCTCGCCGCCGCCTCCTCCAGCTCGGTATCGAGCTCTTCCAGCACCGGCTGCACCGTGCGTACAACGAAGGGGAGACCAATGAACACCAGCGCAATCAGCACACCCGGCGGCGCGAAGGCGATCTTGAAACCCCATTGCGCCTCCACGACCTGGCCGATCCAGCCGTTGCGTGCATAGATGGCTGTCAGTGCAATGCCGGCCACCGCCGTGGGCAGCGCAAACGGCAGGTCAATCAACGCATCGACGAGACGGCGACCCGGAAAGCTGTAGCGCACCAGCACCCAGGCCAGGCCGAGCCCGAACAGCGTGTTGATCGCTGCCGCCAATAGCGATGCGCCAAATGAGAGTTTGTAGGAGGCCACCACGCGCGGCGCGCTGATGGCCGCCCACAACTGCTCCAGCGACAGCTCGCTGGCGCGAATGAACACTGCCGCCAGCGGGATCAACACGATCAGCGACAGGTAGGCCAGCGTGAAGCCCATCGTCAGGCCGAAGCCCGGCAACACGCGGAAGGTACGTACTGAAGCCATGAGAAAATTCCAAAAACTCAAAAAAGCCAGCGGGGCTGCCATGAGCCCCGCCGAGAGGATGGAGCGCAGTCTAGAGAGCGCACGATGAAGGGAAAAATAATTAATCGTGCATAGCTTATTCCCTGAACCGACGACGACCGCGACCCGCTCAATCAATCGGCTATATGCATATGTCAGACAATCAGCACCGCATGGCCGGCGCCGCCAGAGGCGGGCCGGATCCCTCGATGCGGGAGCAGAGTGATCCCACAGGAGCCATCAAAGAACGAGTAGAAAGCTGGAACCGTTATGCGTAACGGAGCGCGCCGAGCGGCGGCACCGCGCCGTCAACATTGCGATTGCCAACCGCGCGACGCATCGCCCCTAGCAACTCAAATATCAATGGCCAGCGTCCGTGCCCTGATTCCACATTGATATGACCAGCACGGCCAGCGTCATACAGCGACAGCGCCCAGCGATCGGCCCAGAGTCTTGCGTTGGCAAAACTCATCCACGGATCATTGCGGCTGGCCACCAACAGACCGAAGTCACAGATTTTCGCCACGGGCAATATCGACGCCACGCCAGCACCGTGCCGACCTGCAGGCACTTCATCGCCGCTGCGCGGTCCGCTCGCTGTAAAGCGCTCCGGCTCCGCCGGCGCCACCAGGATCGCGCCGGCAACCCGCTCGCGCCGACCGGCCATGGCCATCGCGCTGGCCAGGCAGCCAAAACTGTGAGCGACCAGCCAGATACGGCCACTGCAGGCATCCATCTCGCGTCCAATCGCGGCTGCCCACTCCGCCAGAACCGGTCGCTCCCAGTCGATGCCACCCACCCGTTTGCCGCTGGTCAGCTCTCGCTCCATCCAGCTTTGCCAGTGGTCGGGGCCGCTGCCATGAAAGCCGGGCACGATCAGCACGGTGTCACTCATCTCGCGCGCGTTGATCGCTTCGATCGCCATCTCATCACCACCAAAAATGCGAAATGGCCCCGGCGCTGCCGCCGGAGCCACGATCACTTACTGAGCGTAGATCTTGTCGAAGAAGCCACCGTCGGCGAAGTGCTCCTTCTGTGCCTTCTGCCAGCCGCCAAACGCGCCGTCGATGGTGATCAGCTCCAGTTTCGGGAAGCGCGCCAGATCTTTCGGGTCGGCGTGCTCCGGCAGCTGTGGCCGGTAGTAGTGCTTCGCCGCCAGTCGCTGGCCTTCCGGTGAATAGAGATATTCGAGATAAGCCTTGGCCACCTCCGTGGTGCCATGCTTCTGCGCCACGGCGTCGACGACGGTCACCGGCGGCTCGGCCAGGATCGACAACGACGGCACGATGATCTCGAAGTTCTCCGGGCCCAGCTCGTTGATGGCGAGGAACGCTTCGTTCTCCCACGCCAGCAGCACGTCGCCGACACCGCGCTGCACAAAGGTGTTGGTCGACCCGCGTGCGCCGGAGTCAAGCACGGTGACGTTCTTGTAGAGCTTGCGCACGAACTCCTGCGCTACCGTCTCATCGTTGTTGTTGTGGTGCAGCGCGTAGCCCCAGGCAGCCAGGTAGTTCCAGCGGGCACCACCGGAGGTCTTCGGATTGGGCGTGATCACGCCGATCCCCGGCTTCACCAGATCGTCCCAGTCCTTGATGTTTTTCGGGTTGCCCTTGCGCACCAGGAAAACGATGGTCGAGGTATACGGCGAACTGTTGTGTGGCAACCGCTTCTGCCAATCCTTGGGGAACTTGCCGGTCAGCGACGCGATCTCGTCGATGTCGTAGGCCAGCGCCAGCGTGACGACATCGGCCTCCAGGCCATCGATAACGGCGCGCGCCTGCGTGCCGGCACCGCCGTGCGACTGCTTGAGCCGTACATTGTCACCCGTCTTCTTTTTCCAGTGATCGCCGAATGCCTTATTGAATTCGACGTAAAGCTCGCGGGTCGGATCATACGAGACGTTGAGCAGCTCGTAGCTCTTGCCGGCGGCGAGGCCGTGGCTGGCGGCGAGAACCGCCGCTGCCAGCAACGTGTGTTTTGCAATTTTCTTCAACATGACCAACTCCTGGGATGAAATATTCAATGGGATGGGATAACCATCAGAAACTGTGGGAGACACCGATACCGAAGGTGCTGTCGGTGACATCGGCGATCGCGGCAGGGGTTACGAACACCGCATCGTCGACCTCGATCTGGCTCCAGTAGGCGTAGAGCACGCTCTGCTTGGCCAGCGCGTAGTCGACGCCGAGCGCGGCCAGCGTCCCTTTGCGACCCGAAACATCACCCTCACTGGCGCCGTACTGCGCCTTGAGCTTGATGCGATCGATCTTGTAGGCGCCGCTGACCAGCCAGCTGTCGTCCTGGCCGCTGCTGCCGGGGGCGACATCCTCGGCGCGCTGCAGCAGCAGGCCGAGTTCGAGGTTGCCGAACCTGGCGCCGCCGACGGCGCGGATGATGTCGGCGCGCACGATGTTGTCGAGCGAGCGGCGGGCGGCCTGGTCGGTGTCATAGGCCAGCGCGCCGTACCAGGTGCCGTCGTCGTAGACGGCCGAGAACGAGTAGCTGTCGAGGCCGTCGTCGTTGCTGGCATCGCCGTCGCCGTCGGCGTCGTAGTTGGTTTCAGCCGTGACGAAGGCGGCATTGAGAACGAGAGCACCGCCAAGCAGTTTCGGCGTGCTGTACTGCACGATGTCGTTGACACGGTTCTGGCCGCCGATCAGCCAGTCGAGGTCGCCGCGCAGGTCGTTGAACTGGTCGACCTTGCCTTCGGCCGCCTTCAGCGGGGTGTCGAATTTTCCGAAGATCACCTGACCGAAACCACCCTGCAGGCCACCGAAGGTGTTGCGCTGTGAAAAGGCGCTGTCGCCGCTGGTGCCATCGTCGACATTGAGCTCGTATTCAAGCTGGTAGATCGCCTTCAGGCCGTGTACGTCGAGGTCGAACGAACCCTTTACACCGAGGCGCGAGGCGTTGGAGTTGAGCTGCAGCTCATCCTGCGGATGCGACGGCCCGATGGTGCCATTCGCCACCGTGCGGTAGGCACCTTCGTGATCGACGCTTTCGAGCGAGACATTGACACGACCATAAACAGTCGGACCGACCACTTCCGCAGCGGCAATGAGCGGCAGGGAAGCTGCGATGAGTGCGGCGAGGGTTTTCTTCTGAAACAGCGATTGCATTGCGATTGCCCCATGTTGTGGTTTCTGTGGGAGGCAATCTAGCGAGGCAGCCGGGCAATCCTAACCAAGAAAAAATGGATTACAAATGAGGAATAAGCTTATGAATCAACTGAACCGATCGCGCAGCAGTTCAAACGCGGCACGCACTTCGAAGAAGCGTTGTGCATCGCCGCCACGATCCGGGTGGCTGGCACGCGCAAGACGGCGGTACCGCGCCTGCACGTCGGGCCATGCCGCGGTCGGCGCCAGATCCAGCACGGCAAACGCGGCCTGCACCCGGTCGGTCGCGTGGAAACGGCGCCAGAAACCATCGAGCAACACGCGCACCTCGTCGCCGCCGGTGCGTTCGAATTCACTCCAGTCGAGATAGTAGTCGCGCAGCCTGTTTTCATCGCCGGCCTGCAGTGCCTGTCGGTCGGCTTCGCCATCGAGCGAGCGCAGCTCGATCGCCAGCGGCGAGATCGACAGCCATAGCTGCTCCTCCTGCCACAGCGTCGCCTGCAACTGGTAGAGCGCGTTCATCACCAGGAAATGTTTCTGGAACAGCGCCAGCTCGCCAGTCTCGGCCAGCGGCGGCAGTTCGCTTTCCACCTGCTTCAGCAGTTGATACTCGCTGAGGCCCAGTGGTTCGCGGCGCAGCACTTCCAGTACGGGAAGCAGCAGCGGGTTGATCATCAAGTGTGCTCCCGAACGATGATGGCTCGCGGTGGCGGCGTCACGCCGTGCTGCGTACCATGCCGAGCCGCCGCCACCTTCTGCAACTCTTCGCGAGTCACGCCATGCAACCGCCTGCCGACAGACCGGCCTCCGTCAGCTTTGCCGAGGCATTCCGCTTCTGGCTGAAACTCGGCTTCATCAGCTTCGGCGGGCCGGCCGGGCAGATCGCGATCATGCACGAGGAGCTGGTGGAGCGGCGGCGCTGGATCAGTGAGCGCCGCTTCCTGCACGCGCTGAACTACTGCATGTTGCTGCCGGGGCCGGAGGCGCAGCAGCTCGCCATTTATATCGGCTGGCTGCTGCACCGGACCTGGGGCGGTATCGTCGCCGGAGCCCTGTTCGTGCTGCCGTCGCTGTTCATCCTGATCGCGCTGTCATGGCTCTATATCGCCTACGGCGACGTGCCACTGGTGGCCGGCATCTTCTACGGCATCAAGCCGGCGGTGACGGCGATCGTGCTGCAGGCGGCGCACCGCATCGGTTCACGCACGCTGAAAAACAGCTGGTTGTGGGCGATCGCCGGTGCCGCCTTTGTCGCCATCTTTGCGCTGAACCTGCCGTTTCCACTGATCGTGCTCGGCGCCGGTGCCATCGGTTATGTCGGCAGACGCTACGCGCCGGAGAAGTTTGCCGTCGGCGGCGGCCACGGCAACACCAGGGCGTCATACGGGCCGGCCGCCATCGACGACGACACGCCGCGCGCCACACACACCCATTTCCGCAAATCGCATCTATTGAAGATCGCCATCGTCGGCGGGCTGTTGTGGCTGCTGCCAATGGGCGCGCTGACGGCAGTATTCGGCTGGCAACACACACTGACGCAGATGGGCTGGTTCTTCACCAAGGCGGCGCTGCTGACCTTCGGCGGCGCCTACGCGGTGCTGCCCTATGTCTATCAGGGCGCGGTGACGCACTACGGCTGGCTGACACCGACGCAGATGATCGACGGCCTAGCGCTCGGCGAGACCACGCCGGGGCCGCTGATCATGCTGGTCGCCTTCGTCGGCTTCATCGGTGCCTATGTGCAGGCGCTGTTCGGCGCGCAGTGGCAGTTCGCCGCCGGCGCGCTGGCCGCCGCGCTGGTCACCTGGTTCACCTTCCTGCCATCGTTTCTATTTATTCTCGCTGGCGGCCCACTGGTGGAGTCGACCCGCGGCAATCTCAGCTTCACCGCGCCACTGACCGGTATCACCGCCGCCGTGGTCGGCGTCATCGCCAACCTCGCGCTGTTCTTCGCGTATCACGTCATCTGGCCGCAGGGCTTCGGCGGCACTTTCGACCTGGTCTCCGCACTGATCGCGCTCGGCGCCGCAGCCGCGCTGCTGGTGTTCAAACGCGGTGTGATCGAGACGTTGAGCATCTGTGCTGCGATTGGGCTGGCTGTGACGTTGCTGCGCTGACACCTGCCTTATCGAATTCAGGCATCGACGCATTTACGTGAAGCACATCGTCAGTCATGCCGATTACGACAAACTTTGTAAACGATACGCGAAGGGAGGTATGTGGAATGCGTTTTGCCGCGATCAAAACCAAAGCGCGCGACCTATTTTCGGAAGCGACTTTTATCAGCCATATCGACAGCGATGCAGATTACCAGCAGGCACTCGCGCTGATGGATGAGCTGATCGAAGACTACGATGCCAACGAACCGCTGATCGGCATTCTGTCAGCGTCCATTGGCGAGTGGGAGAACACCGCCGATGAGCTCGCCGAGTTCAATGCGCGTATTTCCAACCTGGACGCCGGCGTTGCAACACTCAAGGTATTGATGGAGCAGCACCACCTCGGCGTTGCGGATCTACCGGAAATCGGCAGCAAGTCGCTGGTGTCGAAAATCCTGAACAACCGAGGCCGCACCCTGACCAAGGCTCACATCTCTGCCTTGAGCAAACGGTTCGGCGTCAGCCCTGCACTGTTTTTTTGATGCTCTACTGCTTCTGTTCATTGGTGTTTGGGCAAAAGGAAAGACGGTATCTGACTCCGTCGTGTGCAAGCTCAGCCCAACCTGCGTGAACCGCGACCGTGAACCCAGTGATAAAGCACCGGCAGCACGATCAGCGTCAGCAGCGTCGACGAGATGATGCCGCCGATGACCACCGTCGCCAGCGGGCGCTGCACCTCGGCGCCGGTGCCGGTGTTCAGCGCCATCGGCACGAAGCCGAGGCTGGCGACCAGCGCCGTCATCAGCACCGGGCGCAGCCGTACCAGCGCGCCATCGACGACGGCGCGGCGCAAATCGCCGGTCTCGTGCCACAGGTCGCGGATGAAGGCGACCATCACCAGGCCGTTCAGCACCGCCACCCCCGACAGTGCGATGAAGCCGACGCCGGCCGAGATCGACAGTGGCATGTCGCGCAGCCACAGCGCCAGCACGCCGCCGGTCAGCGCCAGCGGCACGCCGGTGAAGATGATCAGCGAATCCTTCAGCGAACCGAACGCCATCACCAGCAGGCCGATGATCAGCAGCAGCGTCACCGGCACGACGATGGCGAGGCGCGCACTGGCCGACGCCAGCTGTTCGAACGTGCCGCCGTAGTCGAGCCAGTAGCCGCTCGGCAGATTCACCTCGGCGGCGATGCGCCGCTGCACCTCGTCGACGAAGCCGCCGAGATCGCGGTCGCGCACGTTGGCGGTGACGACGACGCGGCGCTTGCCGTTTTCGCGGCTGATCTGCGCCGGCGCCGGCTGCAGCGACAACGTGGCAACCTCGGAGAGTGGCACGTAGTCAGTAGTGTCCAGCGACGAATGGCCACCGCTGGGCAATGGCACCGGCAGCGATACCAGCGTATCGATATCGCGCCTGATCTCCTCCGGCAGACGCACCACCAGCTGAAAACGACGATCGCCCTCGTAGATCAGGCCGACCTGCTCGCCACCGATGGCGGCCGCCACCAGCGCCTGCAGTTCGTCGACACTGAGGCCGTAACGCGCCAGCGCCATTCGATCGGGAATCACCGACAGCATCGGCAACCCGGTCACCTGTTCGACGCGGACATCGGCGGCGCCGTCGATCCGCTCGACCACGTCGCTGATGATGTTGGCCATCTTCACCAGCTGATCGAGATCGTCACCGAATACCTTGATGCCGAGATCAGCGCGCACGCCGGAGATCAGCTCGTTGAAGCGCATCTGGATCGGCTGCGTGAATTCGTAGTTGTTGCCCGGCAGCTGCTGCAGGTCGGCCTCCATCGCCGCCACCAGATCGGCCTTCGTTCGGCGCGGGTCCGGCCACTCGCTGCGCGGTTTCAGGATGACGAAGTTGTCGGCGACGTTGGGCGGCATCGGATCGGTGGCGACCTCCGGCGTGCCGATCTTGGCGAACACCTTGTCCACTTCGGGGAATGCCTTGATGCGCTGCTCCAGCAGCGCCTGCATGGCGACGCTCTGTTCGAGGCCGGTGCCGGGAATGCGCATCGCGTGCAGCGCGATGTCGCCCTCGTCGAGCTGCGGCACGAACTCGGAGCCGAGCGTGGTCAGCAGCCAGCCGCAGCCGAGCACCAGCAGCGATGCCACCGAGACCACCGGCCAGCGCCACCGCAATGCCGTTTCGAGCAGCGGCCGGTAGAGCGATTTGCCGGCGACGATGACGCGGCTCTCGCGCTCGCTGATGTCGCCGCTCATGAAAACCGCCACCGCCGCCGGCACCAGTGTCAGCGACAACACCATCGCCGCCAGCAGTGCCATCACCACCGTCGCCGCCATCGGGTGGAACATCTTTCCCTCGACGCCGGTCAGCGTGAAGATCGGGATGTAGACCACGGTGATGATCGCCACGCCGAACAGGCTCGGCCGCATCACCTCGGTGGTGGCCTGGAACACCACCTGCAACCGCTCGCGCAGCGGCAACCTAACGCCTTTTCTGTGCTGCGATTCGGCCAGCCGGCGGACGCAGTTCTCGACGATGATGACGGCGCCGTCGACGATCAGGCCAAAATCGAGCGCGCCGAGGCTCATCAGATTGGCGGAGACGCCGGTGCGCACCATGCCGGTGATGGTGGCGAGCATCGCCAGCGGAATGACGGCGGCGGTGATCAGCGCGGCGCGGATGTTGCCGAGCAGCAGAAACAGCACCGCGATGACCAGCAGCGCCCCCTCCAGCAGGTTCTTCTGCACCGTGGCGATGGTCTTGTCGACCAGCGTGGTGCGGTCGTAGACGGCCTCGACGACGACGCCATCGGGCAGCGACGCCTTCACCGCTTCCAGTCTGGCGGCGACATTTCGGGCGACACTGCGCGAGTTTTCGCCGACCAGCATCATCGCCGTGCCGAGCACCGTCTCGCGGCCGTCGCGGGTGGCGGCGCCGGTGCGCAGTTCGCGGCCGATGGCGACATCGGCGACATCCCTGACCAGCACCGGCTCCGCACCGTGGCGACCGACGACGACACGCTCGATGTCGTCGATGCCGACGAGCTGGCCCGGCGAGCGCACCAGCAGTTGCTGGCCGTTGCGCTCGATGTAGCCGGCGCCGCGGTTGGCGTTGTTGCGGCGCAGCGCGGTGGCGACGTCGTCGAGCGTCACCCCCAGCTCCAGCAGCCGCCGTGGATCGGGCGTGACGTGATACTGCTTGTCGAAGCCGCCGATGGTGTTGATCTCGACCACACCCGGCACCTGCGCCAGCTGCGGCTTGATGATCCAGTCCTGGATCTCGCGCAGCGCGGTGATGTCATACGGTCGGCCGTCCGGCTGCGTCGCGCCGGGCAGCGCGTCGACGCTGTAGGTGAATATCTCGCCGAGCCCGGTGGCGACCGGCCCCATCGTCGGCTCCATGCCCGGCGGCAGCGCGCTCTTGATCGCGGCGAGACGCTCGTCGATCAGGTTGCGCGCGTGGTAGAGGTCGGTGCCCTCCCTGAACACCACCGTCACTTGCGACAGGCCGTAGCGCGACAGCGAGCGGGTGTGGTCGAGCCGCGGCAGTCCGTACAGCGCCGTCTCCACCGGGAAGGTGATGCGCTGCTCCGCCTCCAGCGGCGAATAGCCCGGCGCTTCGGTGTTGATCTGCACCTGCACGTTGGTGATGTCGGGCACGGCGTCGATCGGCAGCTGCCGGTAGTTCCAGACGCCGACGCCGATCAGCACCAGCATCAGGCTCAGTATCAGATGGCGTCGCTCGATCGAGAGACGCACGATGGCATCGATCATGGGTCTCTCCTCAATGTTCGTGGGCGGCGCCGGATTTTTCGATATCGGCCTTGATCAGGTAGCTGTTCTGCACGACGTAGTGTTCGCCGGCCTGCAGCCCGCCGAGCACTTCGCTGTAGCGGCCGTCGCTGCGACCGAGCGTCAGCGCGCGCGCCTCGAAGTCGTCGCCCTGCCGCACGAACACCACGGCGGCATCGTCGAGCGTCTGCAGCGCGCGGCTGTCGACGACCAGCGCCACCTCCACCCGTTCGACGTCGACCTGCGCCGCCACCAGATCGCCGGCGGCGAAGCGACCGTCGCCGTTGTCGATGACGACGCGTGCCAGCACGAAAGGCTCACCACCACTCGCCGGCATCACGCTGTCGATACGCCCATCGCGCACGTTGTCACCGTGTACGACGTGCAGCGACTGGCCGACAGCGATCTGCGCGCGCTGATTCGGGAAAACCTTCAGCTCGGCCCAAAGTTGACGCTGGTCGACCAGCGTGAACAGCGGCTCGCCGCCGGTGGTTTCGCCGACACTCGTCGCACGCGTCTGCACCACGCCATCGATCGGCGCACGCAGCGCGTAACTGCGCAGGCTCTCGTCGGATTCGACGGTGGCGAGCTGCTCGCCCCTCTTCACCGTGTCGCCGACATTGACGCCGACCGCGGTGACGACGCCGGCAAAACGCGCGCGAATCCGCGCCTGTCGATCGGGTGGTGTCGTCAGCCGGCCGTAGAGTTGCAGATGGCGCTCGATGACACCGGGGCCGGCCACGGCGGTGGCGATGCCCGTCGCCTGTGCCATCGCGGCGCTGATCGTCACCCGCCATTCGTCGGCGTGATCGTCGTCGCCGTCGTGGTCGTGGTCGTGGTCGTGGTCATCATCGTCGTCATGACTGTGTCGCTCGCCAGCGGACGCCCCTGTGTGTTTGTGGCCGTGGTCGTGATCACTGCCGGCGTGCGCGGCGAACGCCAGCAGTGGCAGAAGCAGCAGCAGGCCGATCTGAAGATGTCTGTTCATCGGTGGATTCCTGAATTGGGTCATTGCGGCAGCGGCTCGGCCGTCAGCTGTTCGATCAGCGCCTGGTTCAGCAGCGCGGTGGTGGCGGCGTCGATGACGGCGAAACGCGCGTCGAGCAGTTCGCGCTGGGCGGCGACCCAGTCGACATAGCTGTAGCGGCCGCGCTCGTAGGCTTCGCGCGTCTGCAATTGCGCCCGTTCCAGCGCCGGCAGCAGTTCCGCGCGCATCATCGCGACCGCCTCGACGCTGTGGCGGTGGGTCTGCCACGCCGCGAACAGCCGCGCGCGCAGCTGGCGCAACGCCACTTCCCGCTCCGTCTCGACGGCATCGCGCCCGGCGAGCGCGGCCTGTACCTCGCCGCGATTGCGCCGGCCGGCGAACAGCGGCGCCGAGACGCCGACGGTCAGCGCCGCGTCGTCGGTCGCCGCGAAGTGGCGCACGCCGAGACTCCACTGCACGTTGCTGCTCGACTGGCTGCGCGCCAGCGCCAGTTCGGCATCGCGCAGCCGCGCCTCGCTGGCGAAGACGGCCAGCGCCGGCGTCTGCGCGACGCGCCGGTAGAGCGTGTCGAAGTCGACGGCCGGCTCGAACTGGAACAGATCGCCGGAGAGCTGCAGGAAATCCGCCCGCTCATCTCCCCACAGTGCCGCCAGTTCATAGCGGCTGCTGCCGAACTGCGCACCGAGCGCCGCCTGGCGCAGCCGCGCCTGGATCAGCGCCGCCTCGGCGCGCAGGCGCTCGGCCTCGGGCGCCGCACCGCGCTCGACGCGCTGACCGACCAGCGCCAGCGAGGTCTCGGCCAGCCGCGTCGCGTCGGCCGCCACCGCCAGTTGCTGCTGCAGTGCCAGCGCGGCGACGAAGTGCTGCGTGACCTGCCCCAGCAGATCGAGCGAGCGCGCCTCGCGCTCGGCCTGTACCCGCGCGAAACGCGAGTCGGCCAGCGCGACGCGCGATGCACGCTGGTCGCCCAGTTCGATGACGGAGGAGAGCGACAGCGTCAGCTCGGCGCTGTCGGTGCCGGTGTAGTCGCCACCGCCAAGAACATTCTCGACGCTGACGCCAACCTCGACAGGTGGCGCCAGCGCGGCCGACTGACGCAAGCCGTCGACGGCCCGCAGGCGCCACTGGAACAGTTGCAGTTCGGGATTGTTCGCCAATACGCGGCGCGTCGCTTCGGTCAGCGACAGCGATCCAGGGGCGGGGGCAGAGACGGGTTCGGCCAGCGCCGCATTCAGCGGCAGCGATACGACCAGTAACGGAAGAAGCACGCGCGCGCAGCATCGCGCAACAGCGAAAAAAGCCATGGGGAAAACCCTGTTGTCGTTAAACCAACGGTGTGGAAAACGCGAAGAACAAAAACGCGAAAAACAACAGGATCAGACGATCGGGGGGCGGTCGATGGAGGCGGTGCGGGAGAGCAGGGGAAGATGCAGGTCGAGCGGCGGCGTGTCGCCCGTCGCATGTGCCGGCAGCGCGAAGCGGCTGGTCGGCAGTGCCAGATGCGAACCATGCCCCTGACACTGGCAGCAGTAGTCGCAGCTGTTTGCATGACTGTCAGTGCGATGGCTGTCAGTGCGATGGTTGTCGGCGAGATGATTGCCGGCGTCGACACGGCCATCGCCCGCTGCCGGCGCGGCGGCGTGCTCGGCGCCATGTTGATCGACCGCTGCAGCCAGCTCGCCATGACGATGATCGACGGCGCGCGGCGTGAGATCGGTACAGCTTTCGGCGGCGACGAAAATGCACTGCAACAGCATCAGCGCGACCAGTAGTCGCGCCGTCGTTGCCATCACTGTGCGAATCGCTTCGATCATTGCCTGCCTTCGTCTCGGTCCGCCCCGGCCGGAGCCGTGCGAGCGTAGCACAGCCATCGAATCGTCATCAGCCGCTGACCCGAAACCAGCCGGCGATGCCGAGTCGGTCACGCTGCGTCGGCAGCACCGCGTGCGGGAACTCCTCACTGAGAAAGATGACCGCGCGACCCGCCAGCGGCGCCAGTGTCGCCACCTCGGCCCCTGTCCCATTCCACAACTGCAGCTCGCCACCATCGCCCGGCTGCCACCCGTCGTTCAGGTAACAGACCGTGGACAGGATGCGATTGGGGCGCGCCTGAAGAGAGGCGCCATGGAAGGCATCGACGTGACGCGCGTAATGGGCGCCGGGCGGATAGAGCGCGTAGTGCGCCTCATAGTCGAACAGGCCGAGAATCAGCGCGCGGTTCAACGCCAGCCGCAGCTGCTCCATGCCGTCGAGATACTCGCGCTGCGGCGCGGTCGAGCCATCCAGCCAGTGGGTCAGGTCGGCGCGCACGCCGGGGTCGAACTGGCGCTCGCCGCCGCGTCCGATCGCCGCCTCGGTCAGCGCGTGCCGATGCGCCAGCAGGTCGGCGCGCAGCGCCGCCACCGCGGCCATCGGCAGCACGTCGTCCGCCCACCAGCAACCCTCGGCGCGCAGCGCGCCGACCATCGCGTCGAGATGTCGGATGAACAAGATGACCCCTCGGGGGAGTGCGCGCCGGACAGCGCAAACGGGCTGGACGGCGCCCGCGACCGCGGCAGGAGAGCGGCGCGACCGCGGTTCGCGCCGGGGCGGCATTCTGGTCTATCCTCGACCTCTTGTAACTGGCCTCCACGGCCTTTTTTTCACCCGCCGCCGCACCGATAAATCAGCCGCCCACCATGAACCTACTGCTCATCGAAGATGACGCCGAAATGCGCGACAACCTGCTGCAGGCGCTGCATCTGGGCGGCCACACCGTGCAGGTCGCGGCCGACGGCGTGACCGGGCTGGCGCTGGCGCGCGGCGGCAGCTTCGATGCCATCGTGCTCGACCGCATGCTGCCCGGCCTCGACGGGCTGGCGCTGCTGCAGCAACTGCGCGACGGCGGCGCGCGCACGCCGGTGCTGATGCTGAGTGCGCTCGGCGATGTCGACCACCGCGTCGACGGCCTGCGCGCCGGTGCCGACGACTACCTGGCCAAGCCGTTCTCGTTCGCCGAGCTGGAGGCGCGCCTGCAGGCGCTGCACCGGCGCGACAGCCGGCCGGCCGAGGCGACCACGCTGCAGGTGGGCGATCTGGTGCTCGACCTGATCAGCCACAAGGCGCGGCGCGGCGAGCAGGCGATCGAGCTGTGGCCGCTGGAGTACCGGCTGCTCGAATACCTGATGCGCAATGCCGGCCAGGTGATCACCCGCAGCATGCTGCTGGAGAATGTCTGGAACCTGCACTTCGACCCGCAGACCAACGTGGTCGAGGTGCACATGAGCCGCCTGCGCGGCAAGGTCGACAAGGGTTTCGATCAGCGCCTGATCCACACCGTGCGCGGCGCCGGCTACGTGCTGCGCGAGCAGAGCGACAGCGATGCCTGACCGCCTGCGCCCCCGCCACCTGCTGCGCAGTTCGTCGCTGCGCATGGTGTTCATCTCCTGGCTGCTGATCAGCGCCGTCAACGCCAGCGTCGTCTTCGCCCTCTACGATTTCACGCTGCGCGCGCTGGTCGGCGACCTGACCCAACTGATCGACCAGAAGATCGACCAGCGACTGGCGAGCTGGCCGAAGCAGCTGCCGGCGCACGCCGGCGTCACCGCCTGGCTCTACCGGCAGTTCGCCATCGAGCTGGCCGACCTCGAGGATTGCGTGGCGCTGGTCGACAGCGACGGCGAGCTGGAGCTGGCCAACATCGACCTGAACGCCCGCCCCGAATTCCGCTATCGCCGCTTCTTCACCGCCCCCTACACCGGCGACCGCTGGAAAACCGAGGGCAGCAACCGCCACGACAACAGCTGCCTGGTGGTGGAGCGACAGCTGACCGACGGCGGCCGCCTCACCTATGGCGTCTCGTTCGACAGCTACCTGGAGACGATCCGCGAGCTCGACCGGCTGCGCTTCTGGGGGCTGCTGGTGACGATTGGCCTGGCCGGGCTGATCAGCCTCGCGCTGGTCAGCCGCTTCCTGCACGGGCTGCGCGCCATCCACGACACCTGCCTGCGCGTCGCCGCCGGCGACCTGAGCCGGCGCATCCCGCCCTTTCGCGGCCACCGCGACCTGAACCAGATCGCCGATGTCATCAACCATATGCTCGACCAGACCGAGCAGCTGACCCAGGGCATTCGCCAGGTCTCCGACGCCATCGCCCACGATCTGAAGACGCCACTGGCGCGGCTGCGCGGCCAGCTCGAACTGCTGTTGCAGCTGCCGCAGCGCAGCGACGCGGCGATCGAGGCGGTGATCGCCGAAGCGGATCAGGTGCTGGGCGCCTTCAACGCGCTGCTGCGCATCGCCCAGCTGGAGCAGGGCAGCCCGCGCCAGGCCTTCATCCATTTCGATTTCAACGCGCTGCTGCCGACCCTGTGCGACCTGTTCGAGATCACCTTCGCCGACAAGCAGATCGACTTCCACATCGATGCGCCCGCCGAACCGCTGCCAGCCTTCGGCGACCGCGACCTGTGGCTGCAGGCGCTCAGCAACCTGCTCGACAACGCCTACAAATACACACCGGAGGGCGGCGCGGTGACCCTCAAGCTGCAACGCGACGACGACACGCTGGTCATCCGTGTCAGCGACAGCGGCCCCGGCATCCCCAGCGGCGAGCGCAGCAACGTGCTGAAACGTTTCTACCGGCTCGACAAACACCGCTCCAGCAAGGGCCTGGGGCTCGGCCTGAGCCTGGTGGCGGCAGTCTGCAAGGTGCACCACGCCAAACTGACACTCGACGGCCGCGACGACGGCAGCAGCGGGCTGGTGGTCACCCTGCGCGTGGCGGCGGACAGCGCTACCGGCGCCAGCTGACACATACGTATACGTACATTTCTCTTCGCCTCGTCCGGCGCGATCGAGTAGAATCCGCCGCCGCGCCCGGACCGCAACACCGGGCGCAGGCTGAATCATCGCTACCTCTGTCCATCGTATGGTGCTTCCCTCGGGAAGAGCTCCGTTTAACCAGGAGCTTGGGCAACGCGTAGCGGCCCACTGACGTTCTGAACGCGCACCCCCAGCGGGCCGGCAGAACACCCGGAGATGGACAATGAGCGAACTGACCTTCGCAGGCCTCGGCCTGCCCGAAACCCTTCTTTCGACGATCACCCGCCTCGGTTACGAGAAGCCGTCGCCGATCCAGGCGCAGGCCATTCCCGCGCTGCTGGAAGGGCGCGACCTGATCGGCCAGGCGCAGACCGGCACCGGCAAGACCGCCGCCTTCGCGCTGCCGATCCTGGCCACGATCAACCCCGAACACTCGCAGCCGCAGGCGCTGATTCTGGCGCCGACCCGCGAGCTGGCGATGCAGGTCGCCGATGCGCTGACCACCTACAGCGAAAACGTCGGCAACTGCCGCGTGCTCGCCGTCTACGGCGGCCAGTCGATGCGCGACCAGCTGCAGGCGCTGCGTCAGGGCGTGCAGATCGTGGTTGGCACCCCCGGCCGCCTGCTCGACCACCTCGAGCGCAAGAGCCTCGATCTGTCCGCGCTGAAATGGGTCGTGCTCGACGAAGCCGACGAGATGCTGCGGATGGGCTTCATCGACGACGTCGAAGCGATCCTCGGCCACACCGGCGGCGTGCAGCAGACCGCGCTGTTCTCGGCGACGATGCCGCCGCGCATCAAGCAGATCGCCGAGCGCTACCTGAAAGACCCGCAGCAGATCGTCATTCCGGCCGCGACCCGCACCAACGCCTCGATCGAGCAGCGCGTGCTGGCCGTGCGCCAGCGCGACAAGGCCGCCGCCGTGGTGCGCCTGCTGGCCAGCGAGGATTGCGACGCGACGATCATCTTCACCCGCACCCGCGAGAGCACGGTCGAGCTGGCCGACTTCCTCAGCGGCTTCGGCCACGCCGCCACCGCCATCAACGGCGACATGAACCAGGCACAACGCGAGCAGACCATCGCGCTGCTGAAGCAGGGCAAGATCGACGTGCTGGTGGCAACGGACGTCGCCGCGCGCGGCCTCGATGTCGAGCGCATCAGCCACGTCATCAACTTCGACCTGCCGATGGAATCGGACACCTACGTGCACCGCATCGGTCGCACCGGTCGCGCCGGTCGCAGCGGCAAGGCGATCCTGCTGGCCGATCCGCGCGATCGCAGCAAGATCGGTTTCATCGAGCGCGCCACGCGCCAGCCGCTGCTGCCGATGGAGCTGCCCTCCGATGAGGAGCTGCGCGCATTGGCCGAGCAGCGTTTCCGGCTGAAGCTGGCCGACCACCTGCACAGCGGCGACAGCACGCGCTGGCAGCCGCTGCTCGACTCGCTGTGCCAGGAGATGGATCTCGGCGCCGATGTCATCGCCGCCGGCCTGATCGGTCTGCTCGCGCAACAGCAGGGCGTCGCCCGCAAGCTGCCGAGCGTGAACGAGGTATCGGCAGAGCGCGCACCGCGCGAACGCAAACCGCGTGAAGAGGGCGCGACCTTCAGCGGCACCATGCAGAGCTACCGTATCGCCGTCGGCCGCGCTCACCGCGCGCAGGTCGGCGACATCGTCGGCGCCATCGCCAACGAAGCCGGCCTCAACAGCGGGCAGATCGGTCGCATCCAGCTCTACGAAACCTTCAGCACCGTCGACCTGCCGAACGACCTGCCGGCGAACATCATCCAGCAACTGAAAGCGGTGCGGGTGCGCAACCAGGCGCTGGAGATCGAACCGTTCGACGAGGGCGATGCGATGGTGCGCGAAATGCGTCCGCCGCGCCGCGCACCGCGCGATCGCGATGACGCCCGTCCCGGCCCGCGCCAGGAGCGTCCGCGCGGCGACCGTCCGGACCAGCGTGCACCCCGTTTCGAGCAGCGCCCCGACAGCCGCGCCCCGCGCCGCGACAACGACCGCCCCGCCGCGCGCAGCGACGATGCCGACAATCGCGGCAACCGTATCGACAGCCACCACGAACCGCGCTACGGCAATCGCACCGACAGTCGCCCGGACAACCGCTATGCACCGCGCACCGACAAGCCGGCCGCACGCCGCGGCGACGCGCGTCCGAGCGATGCGCGCGGCGACTTCCGCAAGCCGGAGGGGCGCAGCTTCGACCAGCCGTATGCCAAGAAGCCGCGCGTCGAGCGCACCTCGCGCGACGACGGCGGCAGCTCGCCCCGCGATGGCGGCGACAAGGGTGCACCGCGCCACCGCATCGCGCTGAAACGCTGAGCGCCGTTTCATTGACACCGCCGCGCCCGATGGCGCGGCGTTTACTTTCGACAGGAGCAGATGATGTTCAAGGTCAACGAGTACTTCGACGGCAAGGTGAAATCGATCGCGTTCCAGGGCGAGCAGCTGCCGGCCACGGTCGGCGTGATGGCGCCGGGCGACTACGAATTCGGCACCAGCCAGCACGAAGTGATGACGGTGATCAGCGGCGCGCTGACGGTGAAACTGCCGGGCGCCGGCGACTGGCAGACCTTCAGGGCCGGCAGCAGCTTCGAAGTGGCGGCCAATGCAAAATTCCAGCTGCAGGTGCAGCAGGACACGGCGTATCTGTGCACCTACGGCTGAACAAGTTCAGCCCGCTGAGGGCTCTGTACCTACGGCTGAACGAGTTCAGCCCGCTGAGGCGCACCTGCGGCTGCCCCCCAGTTCTCCCCTATGTAATAGGGGAGGTGCCCCAAAGGGGCGGAGGGGTCCGCCCTTCGCCGTGCTTCGAACAACCCCGGACCCCTCCGCCTCGCGTTGCTCGGCACCTCCCCTACTTCGCAGGGGAGGACTATCGCGCCTCTCCACACTGATCCACGCCTCCCACATCGTGAAAACACGGTGAATCCGCCCGCCTCGCCGTGACGCCCCACCCCGCTTTGCCCTAGTCTCGCTTCACCTCAAATCGCCGCCGTCCCGCGAGGGCTCGTCATTGCGTATCCAGCACAAACTTTTTGTCGCCCTGCTCGGCACCTGCATGGCACTCGTCGCCGCGGTGATGGCGCTGGTGCAGTGGAGCTTCACCCGCGGCATGGTCGACTACCTGAACGAGCGCCATCGCGATCGCGGCCAGCTCGTCGCCGAGGCACTGGCCGAGCAGTACCAGCATTTCGGCAGCTGGGTGCCGTTCGCGATGGAGTCGCGCCTGTTGCCGAGCGTCATCGTCTACGCATTGGAAGAGCGTGAGCTGCCGGAGTCGAGACGCGGAGAAACCCGGCGTCGCGACGAACCGCCGCGACCGCTGGCCCTGCGCATGCAGCTGCTCGATGCCGATCGGCGCGTCGTCACCGGCCGCGCACCCGGCCCACTCAGCGCACTGGTACCGATTCGCGTCGGCGAAGAGGTCGCTGGCTGGCTGGCGGTACCGCAGATGGAGGAGGTGCAGAGCCGCTTCGAGCGCAAATTCCTGCACCAGCAGCGCATGAAGCTGCTCGCCATCGGCGGCGCCGCCCTCGCCGTTGCCGCGCTGATCGCACTGGTGCTGGCGCGCCACCTGGTCGGACCGATCCGCGCGCTGAACCGCGGCACCCACCAGCTGACCCAGGGCAACTACGGCATCGGCGCCGACCTGCAGCTGCCGACCGAACGCCGCGATGAACTCGGCGAACTGGCGCGCGATTTCAACGAGCTGGCGCACACGCTGGCCGCCAACGACAGCAGCCGCAAACGCTGGCTGGCCGACATCTCGCACGAGCTGCGCACGCCGCTGGCGATCCTGCGCGGCGAGATCGAAGCGATGCTCGACGGCGTGCGACCGATCGATCGCGACCATCTGCAGTCGGTGCAGCAGGAGGTGGCGCACCTGACGCGGCTGGTCGACGACCTGCATGCGCTGACCACGGCCGACATCGGCGGCCTGCAGTACCGCAAGTCCGAGTGCGATGTCGCCGAGCTGTGGCGCGAGGTGTGCGAAGCGCACGCGCAGTCGTTCACCGCCGCCGGGCTGACGCTGCGCTGGGAGATGCCGCAGGCGCTGACCTGTTACGGCGACGAGAGCCGGCTGCGCCAGCTGCTCGACAACCTGCTCGACAACAGCCGCAAATACACCGCGCCGAACGGCCTGGTGCAGGTATCACTGCGCCGACAGGATGACGGGCTGCAGCTGTCGATCGAAGACAGCGCTCCCGGCGTGCCGGCGGAATCGCTGCCAAAACTGTTCGACCACCTCTACCGTGTCGAGGATTCGCGCAACCGCAGCACCGGCGGCTCCGGCCTCGGCCTCGCCATCTGCCAGCGCATCGTTGCCGCCCACGGCGGCAGCATCACCGCCGCGCCGTCTGCGCGCGGCGGGCTGCGCATCGACGTCGTGCTGCCCATGAAAGGATGAAGCGATGACGGCAAAAATCCTGATCGTCGAAGATGAACCGAAGCTCGCGCGCCTGCTGGCCGACTACCTGCACCAGGCCGGCTACGCCACCCACCAGATCGGCAACGGCGGCGAGGTGGCGGCGTGGGTGCGCGACCATGTCCCCGACCTGATCCTGCTCGACCTGATGCTGCCGGGCAGCGACGGCCTGACCGTCTGCCGCGAGCTGCGCGGCTTCTCGCAGGTGCCGGTGATCATGGTGACGGCGCGGGTCGAAGAGGTGGATCGGCTGCTCGGGCTGGAACTGGGCGCCGACGACTACATCTGCAAGCCGTTCAGCCCGCGCGAGGTGGTGTCGCGGGTGAAGGCGGTATTGCGTCGCGCCAGTGCCGGCCCGGCGCCGCAGACACCGGGTTTCGCGCTGGACGAACACCGGCTGGAGGTGCGTTTCGAAGGGGCGGCCGCGGTGCTGACCGCGGTCGAATTCCAGCTGCTGAAGCGACTGGCGAGCGAGCCGGGCAGGATATTTTCACGCGACCAGCTGATGGCGGGCATGTACCAGGATCACCGCATCGTCAGCGATCGCACCATCGACAGCCACATCAAGAAACTGCGCAAGAAAATGGCCGAGGCGTGGCCGACGGTCGAGTTCATCCACTCGGTCTACGGCGCCGGCTACCGCTTCGAACTGACGGAATAGACCGCTTCGAGCTGGCAGAACAGACAGTCAGTCCGCCTGTTCCAGCTGCGAATTGCGCTGCTGCATCAGCCGCCGCGCCTCCTCCGCACGCTCCATCAACCTTTTCACGCCGTCAGCGCTATAGGGGTTGGCCGGCAGTGTCGACGCCGGTTCGGCGGCAACCGTCGCGGCCGCCGGCTGCGCAGCCACCACCGGTGCCGGCTCGACCGCCATCCGCTGCAACTGCCTCGCCTCGGCCGGCGCACGGCTGCCGTAGTGCCAGCGACCCTGCGCGTCCCGCCACTTGTAGACCGTGGTATCGCCACCCTGCATCACCTCGTGGTCGCCGCCATCGCGCTTCTGCAGCGGCGCCAGCGTGCCCAGCGCCGGCAAGCCGGCAGGCGCCGCACCTCCCTGCGCCGGCAACTGCGGCAGGCGGCCGGTCAGCAGGTAGAGCACATAGGCGGACAACCCGAGTACGACAAACAGCAGGGCGAAGCTGCGCGCAATCGTTCGTTTCGACATCTTCCCTCCCGGACTGGATAACCACCTGACCGCTCGCCCAACTCCGCTGGATGAGCGGGTGGGCAGGTCGGGCAAGACTAGACCAGGGTTCGGCGCCGCGCCCGGCGCCCGAACTGCCCGTGCGCGATGCCGCGCCGCCACGTCGATCTGCGGAATCGTTGCCGTTTGCTTCCATATTTGTTGCACCGGTGGCCACTAGTCTGAGCCTGTACCAAGCGACATCTTCGTCGCGGTATCAACAGCCATCCCGGAGGATGCAACGATGAAACTGAAAAATGTGATTCTCGCCGTCTGCCTGGGCACCACCGTCGCCGCCGGCAGTACCCTCGCCTTCGCCGGCAAGCAGCACTACGCCGCCGACCCCGCCAAACACGCGGAACACCTGCAGAAGAAGCTGCAGCTCGACGACACCCAGCGCGCGCAGGTGCAGCAGATTCTCGAAGAGAGCCAGAAACAGCGTGAAGCGCTGTCGCAGAAATACACGATCGCCGAGCGCGAGGCCTTCAGGAAGGAGGCGAAGGCACTGCACCGGCAGAACCGCGAACAGATCGGCGCGCTGCTGACCCCGGCCCAGCGCGAAGCGCTGGAGACGCAGAAAGCGCGCCACGGCAAGCACGATCACGGCAAGGGTCACCACGGCAAAGGCCACGACAAGGAGCGCCGCGGCGGGAAGGAGGCACAACCCACCACCTGATCCACACCACCAACCCAGGCCGCTGAAACGGGCGCCATTCGCCACAGGATGGCGCCCCGTTTTCCCAATCAACCCCACCAAGATCGCATCGATGCCGACGCCAACCTCCCTGTCGCAACGCCTTCTCTCTCCCTTCCGCCGCCATCCACGCCTCGCCTGGGGCGCCGTCGTCCTGCTGATCGCCGGCGCGGCCGCCGCGTTCTGGTTCAGCCACAACAGCAGCGACAGCGAGCTGATCACCGTCCCGGTGCGCCGCGGCGACATCGAACAGAACGTCACCGCACTCGGCAACCTGCAGCCGTTCGACTACGTCGATGTCGGCGCCCAGGTGTCGGGCCAGCTGAAGGCGATCCACGTCGAGATCGGCGACCGGGTGCAACAGGGCGACCTGCTGGCCGAGATCGACGCGCGCCTGCAGCAGGCCAAGGTCGACTCGGTGCAGGCGCAGCTGCAGGCGCAACAGGCGCAGCTGGCCGAGCGCGAGGCGCAGCTGCAGCTGGCGCGCGCGCAGTTCCAGCGCCAGTCCAACCTGATGAAGGAGAACGCCACCAGCGAGGACACCTGGCAGGTGGCCAAATCGGGCCTGGCCTCCGCCGAGGCGCAGCTGAGCGCGATCAAGGCGCAGATCAGGCAGACCGAATCGAGCCTCGACGCCGAGCAGACCTCGCTCGGCTACACCCGCATCTACGCGCCGAAGTCCGGCACCGTGGTGTCGCTGGATGCGCGCGAAGGGCAGACGCTGAACGCCAACCAGACCACGCCGCTGGTGCTGCGCATCGCCGACCTCTCCCGGATGACGGTGTGGACACAGGTCTCCGAGGCCGATGTGGAGAAACTCCAGCCCGGCATGGAGAGCTACTTCACCACCCTCGGCAACCCGGACCGGCGCTGGCGCGGCACGCTGCGGCAGATCCTGCCGACGCCGGAGGTGCTCAACAACGTGGTGCTCTACACCGCGCTGTTCGAAGTCGACAACCCCAACGACGAGCTGAAGACGCAGATGACGGCGCAGGTGTTCTTCGTCACCGCCGCCGCCCGCGACGCGGTGATCGTGCCGGTATCGGCGCTGCAGCCCGCGGGTGCGCCAGGGCCGCGCGAACCGAACGGTGCCGGCCGGGCAGAGGCGACCGCCGGGCCGAAGGGCACCGCTGCGCGCGGCCAGTCGCGCGAACCGCATGACGGCGAGCCGGACAGGCAGCGCGGCGCGGGCGCGCGCCACGGCGTCGAGGTGATCGACGCCGAGGGTCGGCGCGAGCTGCGCCGGGTTCGCGTCGGCGTCTCCAATCGCGTCGATGCCGAGATCATCGACGGCCTGAACGAGGGCGAGACCGTGATCGCCGGCGTGCGCAAGGTCGAGGCGCAACGGGCGCAGAACGCGCCGCAGGTGCGCCCGGGTGGCGGCGGCCTGCGGGGGTTCCGATGAACGCGCCGCTGACCGCGACCGCCGAGGCCGCCGGCATCGACGCGCCGCTGATCAGCCTGCGCGACGTGCGCAAGGTCTACACCAACGGCGAAATGGCCGTGGAGGTGCTGCGCGGCGTCAGCCTCGACATCCGCGCCGGCGAGTTCGTCGCCATCATGGGCGCCTCGGGCTCGGGCAAGTCGACGCTGATGCACATCCTCGGCTGCCTCGACCGCCCCAGCAGCGGCACCTACCACTTCAGCGGCCGCGACGTCGCCGGGCTGGCGCGCGACGAACTGGCGCAACTGCGGCGCGAAGCGTTCGGCTTCGTGTTCCAGAGCTACCACCTGATCGGCAACGCCAGCGCCACCGAGAACGTCGAGATTCCCGCCATCTACGCCGGCGTGGCGCCGGCACAGCGGCACCAGCGCGCGCGCGAACTGCTGACAAGACTGGGCCTCGGCGAACGCCTCGACAACCGCCCCAACCAGCTGTCGGGCGGCCAGCAGCAGCGCGTGTCGATCGCCCGCGCACTGATGAACGGCGGCAGCATCATCCTCGCCGACGAACCGACCGGCGCCCTCGACAGCCGCAGCGGCGCCGAGGTGATGGCGCTGCTGAAGCAGCTGGCGGCGGACGGCCACACGGTGATCCTGATCACCCACGACAAGGAGGTGGCAGCCAACGCCGAGCGGCTGATCGAGATTCGCGACGGCGCCATCCTCAGCGACAGCGGCCCGCGCCGGCGGGCCGGCGACGACTCGGCGCCGGCGCACATCGACGACAACGCCGCGCGCACCGCCATCAACGAGACCGGCGAGGCGGTGCGCACGGCGCTGCGCGCACTGCGCGCCAACCTGTTCCGCACCGTGCTGACGCTGCTCGGCATCGTCATCGGCGTCGGCTCGGTGGTGACGATGCTGGCGATCGGCGAGGGCGCCAAGCAGTCGGTGCTGAACCAGATCGGCCAGATGGGCACCAACCTGCTGCTGGTGCGCGCCGGCGGCCCCAACACGCGCGGCCCCGACAACACCGCGACACTGATCCCGGCCGACGCCGACGCCATCGCCGGCCTGCCCAACGTGGTGGCCGCGGTGCCGGAGAATAACGGCTCCGCCGTGGCGCGCTTCGGCAACGCCGACAGCCGCACCCAGGTCACTGCCACCGCGCCCGAGTACGTCACCACGCGCAGCTGGGCGGTGGCGCGCGGTACCTTCTTCGACGCCGACGACGTGCGCAGCTACGCCACCGTGACGGTACTGGGCGAGACACTGGCCAACAACCTGTTCGCCGACGGCACCGACCCGATCGGCCGCTACGTGGTGCTCAACAACGTGCCGTTCCTGGTGATCGGCGTCATGGAGGCGAAAGGAGCGACGCAGTGGGGGCAGGATGCCGACGACGTCGCCATCGTGCCGATCACCACCGGCAGCCTGCGCCTGTTCGGCCAGAACTTCCTGCGCAGCATCACCGTGGCGGTGGAGAAGCTCGACACCATCGACACCACCCAGGCGGAGGTGCGCGCGCTGCTGCTGGAGCGCCACCGCACCGAGGATTTCCAGGTGCGCAACATGGCGGCACTGGTGGAGGCGGTCGGCGAGGCGCAGAACACGATGACGATGCTGCTCGGCTCGATCGCCGCGATCTCGCTGCTGGTCGGCGGCATCGGCGTCATGAACATCATGCTGGTCAGCGTCACCGAGCGCACCCGCGAGATCGGCATCCGCATGGCCACCGGCGCGCGCACCGGCGACATCCTGCGCCAGTTCCTGACCGAGGCGCTGGTGGTGTCGGCGATCGGCGGCGCCATCGGCGTCGGCGGCGGCGTCGCGGTGGGCCTGCTGGTCGAGACCTTCGGCACGCCGGTCCACTTCACCGCCGCGCCGATGCTGCTGGCGTTCGGCTGCGCCGCCGCCACCGGCCTCGTGTTCGGCTTCGCGCCGGCGCTGAAGGCGGCGCGGCTGGACCCGGTGGTGGCGCTCTCCAGCGAGTGACGGCCGTGCGCAGACATCCCGCATCGAATCCAACACGACATTTCCGGAACCGTTTCATGCCAGCTCCGACCGCCCCGCTGACCACCACTCTGCTCGTCACTCTGCTCGCGACCCCGCTGCTCACCGGCTGCGCCGTCGACCCCGCCTCGCGCGACGTGCCGATCCCCGCCACCTGGGAGATCGCCGCCGCCGACACGCGCTGGCCCGACCCCGATTGGTGGCGCCAGCTCGGCAGCACCGAACTGGACGCGCTGATCACCGAGGCGCAGCGCGCCAACCTCGATCTCGCCGCCGCCAGCTCGCGCGTGCTGCAGGCCGAACTGCAGGCGCGCAACGCCGGCAGCGCGCTGCTGCCCTCGGTCTCGCTGTCGGCGCGCGGCGGTCGCAGCGGTGAGCTGGGCGACAGCGGCAGCGCCAGCTACGGCGCCGACCTCGGCGCCAGCTACGAGATCGACCTGTGGGGCCAGAACCGCTTCAACCGCGACGCCGCCGTCGCCAGCTTCGAGGCCAGTCGCTTCAATCGCGACACGGCGGCACTGACGGTGACGGTGGGCGTGGTCAACGGCTACCTGCAGGTGCTGTCGCTGCGCGAGCGCCTCGCCATCGCCCGCGAAAACCTCGCCAACGCCGAGCGCGTGCTGGCGCTGGTCGAGGCGCGCACCCGCCACGGCGCCGCCGGCCAGCTGGAGCTGTCGCAGCAGCGCTCGGTGGTACTCGGCCAGCGCGCCGCGCTGCCGCCGCTGGAGCAGCAGGAGCGCGAGGCGCGCAGCGCGCTGGCGCTGCTGCTCGGCCGCGCGCCGCAGGGGTTCGAAGTGGCCGGCACCCGGCTCGGCGAAGTGGGGACGCTGCCGCCGCTGTCGGGGCTGCCGTCGGAGCTGCTGCTGCGCCGCCCCGACGTGCGCGCCGCCGAGGCGCAGCTGACCGGTGCCGACGCCAACCTCAGCGCCGCCCGCGCCGCGCTGTTCCCCAGCCTCTCCCTCGGCGCCGGTCTCGGTGTCGCCAGCGGCTCGCTGTCGACGCTGTTCGACAACGACCCGCGCTACAGCATCAGCGCCGGCCTGGCGCAGGTGATCTTCGACGGCGGCCGCCTGCGCAACCAGCGCGGGATCGCCGACGCGCGCCGCGACGAGCTGCTGGCCGGCTATCGCAGCGCCGTCATCAGCGCCTTCGCCGACACCGAGAACGCACTGGGCGCGGCCGCCAGCCTCGACCGCCAGGTGGTGCTGCAGACCGAACTGCTGACCGAGGCCCAGCTGACCTTCCGGCTGGCGGAGGCGCGCTACCGCGCCGGTGCCATCGACCTGATGACGCTGCTCGACGCCCAGCGCTCGCTGTTCAACGCACAGGACCAGACGCGCCAGGTGCGGCTCTCGCACCTGCAGGCGCAGATCGGCCTCTACCGTGCCCTCGGTGGCGGCTGGCAGCTGGCGGCAGCGCAAGAAGAACCCGCCGCCGGCTGACCGTTGGCGGCCCCCAGACCCTGCTGCATACTGCTGCGCCTCATTCCGACCGAGGCGATCCCCGATGCCCCGCGCTACATCGCCACGCACAGTCTCGCGGCCCGTTCCGGTTCCGCGGCTGCTGCTGTGCCTGCTGTTGCTGCTCGCCGTCCCGTCGCTGCTGGCACAGGGCGAAACGCGCGCGCCAGCCGCGCCGGCGACGGCCGCTGCCGCCGAAGTCGTGATCAAGCCGGAGCTGCAGGAGCGGCTGCGCAGCGCCATCGACAGCATCGAGCGCCGCCAGCGCGAGCTGACCGAGTTGCGCAAACTGCGCACGAAGGAGCCGAGCCCCGATCTGGACCGGGAGATCGAACAGCTCGGCAAGCAGATCGCCGACCTGCGCCAGCAGTTCGTCGGGCTGGCCACCAACGACTTCACGCTGCTGCAGTCCGGCGCGGCGGCGAGCCAGGGCATCAACTGGCAGGAAGAGCTGATCCAGGTGATCTACCCGCTGCTGCGCGAGCTGAACGCGCTGACGGCGAAACCGCGCCAGGTCGAAAAGCTGAAACTGGAGATCGACCGGCTGCGCAGCGAGAGCGCGGTGCTGGCCGCCGCGTCGACCCAGCTGGAAACCACTCTGACCAACACGCGCGACAGCACGGTGCGGCGCTCGCTGACCGCCCTGCAGCAGGAGCTGCGCGAGCGCGGCATCGACAACGAGCAGAAGCTGGCCACGCTGCAGTACCAGCTGGACGAACTGGAGCGCGACACCAAACCGCTGCTGACCTCGATACTGAGCGGCGCGCGCAGCTTCGTCACCAACATCGGCCTGCATCTGGGACTGGCGATCGGCCTCGGCGCGGTCGGCTTCTCGCTGGTCCAGCTGATCGGTCGCATGGCGCTGCGCGTCGCGCGCGGCAAGCGCGAGGAGCGCGCCGGATCGCTCGGCGGGCTGCTGACCTTCACCATCAAGATCACCAGCTGGCTGACCGCGCTGTTCGTCTACCTGATGGTGCTCTACGCGCTCGACTCGTGGGTGATCCTCGGCCTCACCGTCATCGTGCTGCTGGCCGCCATCTTCGGCCTGAAGGATGTGCTGCCTGACTATCTGGTCGAGATCCGCACGCTGCTCGACTTCGGCTCGATCCGCCAGGGCGAACGGCTCGCCTTCAAGGGACTGACCTGGCGCATCGCCGATCTCGACGTCTACACCACGCTGCACAACCCGGCGCTGGACGGCCTGCTGCGCGTGCCGCTGACGCAGATCTCGCGGCTCAGCTCGCGCCCCTACCACAAGGAAGAGCCGTGGTTCCCGTGCCAGACCGGCGACTGGGTGCTGATGAGCGACGGCGCCTACGGTCAGGTCAGGATGCAGACGCCCGACATCGTCCAGCTCAACTTCGGCGAGTCGACGATCAACTACCTCACCGAGAACTTCCTCGATGCGCGCCCGCAGAACCTGAGCAGCGGCTTCCTCGCCATCACCACCTTCCGCCTCGACTACCGGCACCAGCGCGAAGCGACCACCACCATCCCCGAGCAGCTGCTCGCCGACCTCGAACGGCGGATGGCCGCACAGGAGGAGTTCGGCCACCTCTGCACCGAGATCAGCGTCGAGTTCGCCGGCGTCGGCACTTCGTCGCTGGACTACCGCATCCTCGCCAGCTTCACCGGCGCGGCGGCGGACCGCTACTACCGCATCCAGCGCTGGCTGCAGCGCAGCGCCGTCGACAGCGCCAACGACCGCGGCTGGACCGTTCCGCATCAGCAGGTCGCCGTGCGGCGGACACCGTCACCCGCTGCGGCGACGGTTCCCGCCGCCACGCCCGACGACGATGGCTGAGACGCGCGCATGACGATCTGGGTCGATGCCGATGCCTGCCCGCGATTGCTGAAGGAGGTGCTCTACCGCACCGCGACACGACTGCAGTGTCAGCTGGTGCTGGTGGCGCACACGCCGCTGTCGGCGCCGGCCTCGGCGTGGATTCGCACGGTGCAGGTGGAGCGCGGTTTCGATGCCGCCGACCGCTACATCGCCGAGCGCGCCACGCACGGCGACCTGCTGATCACCAACGACATCCCGCTGGCCGCCGATGTCATCGCCAACGGCGCCGGCGTCATCAACAGTCGCGGTGAGGAGTTGAATCGGGAAAACATCGGCGAGCGATTGCGCGTGCGCAACCTGATGGAGGAGCGGCGTGCCAGCGGCGAATTCAGCGGTGGGCCGCCGCCGCTCGACAATCGCGACAAGGCACAGTTCGCCAATGCGCTCGACCGCTGGCTGGCGCGCAATCGCATGCGCTGAGCGCGTCGGCTCAGCGCGTGGTGAACCAGTCGAGATCGATGTCGTCGGCGCCCGACAGTGGCAGCGCCACTCCCCGCTCGCGCATATGCATCACCAGCTCGACCTCCGCCTCGCGGCGACTGTCGAACGGGCCCAGCATGCAGCCCTCGCGCAGCGACACGAACCAGGCGCTGGCGGGGTTGCTGGTATGAATGAAGCGGTCCGTGCGGAACCTCGGGCGATCGAGCTCACCCTCTCGCGCTGCCATCTCCCCTCTCCACCGAAGTATTGCTCTCCGGAGCCAATTGACTGACACATCGTCAACCTGCGAGTCATGCTACACACCCATTGCAGCAGTGACTGTGGAGGAATGCCCAGTTTCTAGATCATTTCATTGCAGCGCAATTGGATCGTTAGATAAGAGATCAGCGTAAAAATCGTCATCGGCCCGCTTCGATCACATCGACACGCCAGCTTGCCTGCCCTCGCGCCACCCGTTCGATCAGCCACGGCAACAACTGCCGCAACTGCTCGGCGAGCTGCCACGGCGGGTTGATGACGTAGAGACCACTGCCGTAAAGCCCCGCCACCTCGCCCGGCGCCGCCACGCACAACTCGGCGCGCAGCGACGGCCCCAGCTTCAGCGCCGCCAGCTGCTGCGGCAGCCGCTTGGCGTCGGCCTGCTCGATCAGCGGATACCAGAGCAGGTAGACACCAGTGGCGAAGCGGCGGTGGGCATCGCGCAGCGCGGCGACCACCTGCTGGTAGTCGGACTTCACTTCGTAGGGGGGATCGATCAGCACCAGCGCGCGCCGCGACGGCGGCGGCAGCAGCGCCTTCAGGCCGGCAAAACCATCGTCCTTGCTCACCTGCACGCGGCGATCGCCGTCGAACTGCCGGGCCAGCAGCGGATAGTCCTGCGGATGGCGCTCGAACAATCGCAGCCGGTCCTGCGGACGCAGGCAGTGCGCGGCAAAGAGTGGCGAGCCGGGATAGAAACGCAACGCATCCTTCGTGCCGTTCAGCTCGGTGACGATGGCGAGGTAGTCGGCGAGCAGCGGATGTGGCTCGGGCTGCTGCCAGATGCGATCGATGCCGTCGCGATACTCACCCGTTTTCTGCGCTTCGTCGCTGCCGAGCCGGTAACGACCGGCGCCGGCGTGGGTGTCGATGTAGTAGAGCGGTGCCTCTTTCTGCACCAGGTAGTGCAGTGCCAGCACCAGCGCACCGTGCTTGAGCAGATCGGCGTGGTTGCCGGCGTGGAAGGCGTGACGGTAGCTGAGCATGGCGGGCACTCTGGATCGGCGGCGGTTGTCGGCGGGCGGATGATACCGGCGCGCCGCGCAAACCTCGTCACAATTTCCACCGGCGATCGCGATGACTTTGCCATGGCAAAAGGAGTTCAGCGCCGATTCAGCTGCCCGGGACCAAGCTGCCGGCGAGCGTTGCGGAACTGGGCAACGAACCGGAAGGAGAGAAGATCATGAACAAACTGGGTTTCGCCATCGTCATCGCCACTGCCCTGCTGCTCGGCAACCATGTTGCCGTGGCCGGCGACCGTCACCACCGTGATCACTACGGCCGCGACCACGGCGGCAAGCATCATCACAAGGGATACCACCACAAGAGCCCGAAGCACGCGCACCCTCACCACTACCACGGCCCGCGTTATGTCGTCCCACGCTACGTCGGTCCGCGCCCGGTCTACTACGCACCGGCGCCGGTCTACTACGGGCCGCCCCCGGTCTACTACCCGGCCCCCCGTTATGGCTCAGGGTTGAGCGGCACCATCTCCGTCCATTTCTGATCCATCGCGTCGCAGCCGCGACGCCAGCCCGCTGCCCGCCAGTGCATTGGTCGCGCTGGCGGGCAGCCCCCGTTTCTGCGCCGCGGACAACCGTTTGATCGCCGCCTCGCGCCGCAGCGCACCAGCGCGGTCGTGACCGACCTCCAGGTAGACCACCGCCCGCGGCTGGCGCGAACGAAAGTGACGGGCACCGCGCCCGCTCAGATGCTGCTGCCAACGCCGTTCGATATCGGTGGTAATGCCGGTGTAAAGCGACCCCTCGTCGCTGACGATCATGTAGACCACCCACGCATTCCCCTCCGCCGCTACACCCACCGCCACCCCTCGACCGTCATTTGACCCACCTCGTTTCGCCGCCATTGTCGTCTCCGGGGCCGGCAGCGGACAGCATCCGCATGCTAAAATTCGCGCCCTTTTTTCCCGGCACACTCCCCCCTCCATGAGTTTCATCATTGGCCAACGCTGGCTCAGCCACGCCGACCCGCAGCTCGGGCTCGGCATCATCACCGACGCCGACCCGCGCCGTGTCACCGTCATGTTCCCCGCCGTCGAGGAGGAGCGCACCTACGCGGTGGCCAACGCGCCGCTGTCGCGCATCACCTTCCGCGAGGGCGACACCGTGCGCCTGCACGACGGCAGCGCGCTGCAGGTGATCGCCGTCGCCGAGCAGCGCGGCCTGCTGCTCTACACCGGCCTCAACAACGATGGTGGCGAGCAGACGGTCGGCGAGCCGCAGCTCGGCGCACAGGTACAGCTGACCACCCCGCAACAGCGCCTCGGCTCCGGCCAGGTCGACCCGCTCGCCGCCTTCCAGCTGCGCGTCGCCACGCTGAACCAGCTCGACCGGCTGCAGCGCGCACCGGTGGCCGGCCTGCTGGGCGCACGGCTGGCGCTGCTGCCGCACCAGATCCATGTCGCCAGCGAAGTGTCGAATCGCTTCGCGCCGCGCGTGCTGCTGGCCGACGAGGTCGGCCTCGGCAAAACCATCGAGGCCGGCCTGATCCTGCACCGGCAGTTGCACACCGGCCTCGCCTCGCGCGCGCTGATCGTGGTGCCGGAACCGCTGCTGCACCAGTGGCTGGTGGAGATGCTGCGCCGTTTCAACATCGCCTTCGCGCTGTTCGACGAGGCGCGCTTTCGCAGCCTGAAAGATGAAGGCATCGACAATCCGTTCGAGACCGAACAACGCGTGCTGTGCAGCCTCGACTGGCTGCTCGGCAACAGCGACGCGCAGCAGTGCGCCGTCGACGCCGGCTGGGACCTGCTCGTCGTCGACGAGGCGCACCACCTGCACTGGAAGGAGAGCGGCGCCAGCGCCGACTATCTGTGCGTCGAACAACTCGCCACCGCCAGTGCCGGTGTGCTGCTGCTGACCGCAACGCCGGAGCAGGCCGGTCTCGACAGCCACTTCGCGCGGCTGCGCCTGCTCGACCCGGCGCGCTTCCACGATATCAACGCCTTCCGCGACGAAATGACCCGCTACGCCGCGGTCAACGACACCGCGCAGCAGCTGCTGGCCGAAATTCCTGACGATGCCATCGTGGCGCGCGTGCGCGACGAACTCGGCCTCGCCGACGACGCCGGTCGCGACGCCATCCTGCGCGCGCTGCTCGATCGCCACGGCACCGGCCGCGTGCTGTTCCGCAACACGCGCGCGGCGGTGGCCGGCTTTCCCGAGCGCCACCTGCACCCGCATCCGCTGCCGCTGCCGTCGCTCTATGACGCCACCGAACTGCATCCCGAACGCGGTATCAAGGAGGAGCTGTGGCTGCGCGAAGACCCGCGCGTCAGCTGGATCGAGGCCCTGCTGAAAAAGCTGAAACCGGCCAAGGTACTGGTGATCTGCGCCGACACCGACACCGCACTGGCGCTGGAGCATCAGCTGCACCTGCGCGCCGGTATCCGCTGCGCGGCCTTCCATGAGGGATTGACGCTGCTGGAGCGCGACCGCGCCGCCGCCTGGTTCGCCGAACAGGAGCTCGGTGCACAGGCGCTGATCTGCTCCGAGATCGGCAGCGAGGGGCGCAACTTCCAGTTCGCCTCGCACCTGGTGCTGTTCGACCTGCCGCTCAATCCCGACCTGCTCGAACAGCGCATCGGCCGCCTCGACCGCATCGGCCAGGGGCCGCGCATCGACATCCACGCGCCGTTCTTCGAAGGCAGCGCACAGCAGGTGCTGTTCCGCTGGTACGACGAGGGGCTCGACCTGTTCCGCCGCACCTTCGCTGCCGGCTTCGCGCTGTTCGAGATGTTCGAAACCGAGCTGCGCGACCATCTCGCCGCGCCGGAAAAACCGCTCGACGCACTGCTCACCGCCACCCGCCAGCGCTGCGACGAGACGCGGCTGGCGCTGGCCGAGGGGCGCGATGCGCTGCTCGAACTCGGCTCGTGCGACCGCCCGCGCGCCGAGGCGCTGATCGAACAGATCGAAGACGAGGAGCAGGGCGAGGCGCTGCAGCGCTACATGGGCCAGCTGTGGGACTACTTCGGCATCGACCGCGAAGAGCTGACGCCGACCAGCCTGGTGGTGCGCCCGTCGGACCACATGCTGCTCCCCGACTTCCCCGAGCTGCCGGAAGATGGCACCTCGGTCTCGTTCGCGCGCGACGAAGCACTGGTGCGCGAAGACCTGTCGTTCCTCAGCTGGGAACACCCGCTGGTGACGGCGGCGATGGACCTCGTCGCCCACGGCGAATACGGCAACGCCTGCGTCGCCAGCATCGCCATCAAGGGGCTGCGGCCCGGCACGCTGCTGCTGGAAGCGGTATTCGCCATCCACTGCCCGGCGCCGAAAGGGTTGCAGCTGTCGCGCTTCCTGTCGCTGTCACCGCAGCGGCTGCTGGTCGACCTCAACGGCAAGAATCTCAGCGAGGTGCTGCCACACGAACGCCTCAACACGCTCTGCCAGCCGCTGCCGCGCAACGCGGCGCAGGCGGCACTGCGCCAGTTGAGCAATGAGCTGGGACAACTGGTGAGCCATGCACAAAAACTGGCGCAGCCGCTGCTGGCACCCCGTGTCGACGCGGCGAAAACGGCGCTGCAACAGAACTGGCAAGCGGAGGCACAGCGGCTGCGCGCGCTGCAGGCGGTCAACCCGGCGATTCGCGACGATGAGATCGAATTCTGTGAGCGCCAGCTGCGCGATGGCCTGGCCGCACTGAGCGACGCCCAACTGCAGCTGGAGGCGCTGCGGCTGGTAATCAATACCTGACGCGACTCACCCCAGCCGCAACACCTCGACCCTCTGCCCCGGCACCACGGTGGTGCCGGGCGGGATCTCCACCAGCGCGTCGGCCCACGCCACCGACGCCAGCACGCCCGAACTCTGGTTGGGGTAGATCACCACTTCGAGTCCGTTCGCCGCTGGCTGCAGCCGCGCGCGCAGGTACTCCTGCCGTGTGCCCGGTTTCGACCAGCTGAAGGCGGCCGGCAGCGACCAGCGCGGCAGCGTCCACTGCGCCGCCCCCTGTCGTTTCAACAGAAACGGACGCGCCAGCAGCAGGAAGGTGACGAAGGCGGAGGCCGGGTTGCCCGGCAGGCCGAAGAAGGGAACCTCACCGAGCCGACCGAAGGCGAGCGGCTTGCCCGGCTTGATCGCCAGCTTCCACAACTGCAGCTCGCCAATCCGCTCCAGCGTGGCACGGACATGGTCCTCCTCGCCGGCAGAAACACCACCGCTCGAAATCACGCAATCCGCCTGGCTCGCCGCCTGCCGCAGCGCCGCCTCGGTCGCCTCGGCCGTGTCGGGGACAATGCCGCAGTCGATCACCGCGAAGCCGGCCTGTTGCAGCAGCCCGGTCAGCAGCGGCCGGTTGCTGTTGTAGATCTGCCCCGGCGCCAGCGCACTGCCCGGCTCCACCAGCTCGTCGCCGGTGCTGAAGATCGCCACCCGCAGCGGCCGGTAGAGCGCCAGCCGCTCGATGCCGGCGGATGCCAGCAGCGCCAGCTGTGCAGCACCAAGGCGATCGCCGCGCGACACCAGCCGCGCACCGGCGCGAATGTCGTCGCCCTGTGGCCGCACGTTGTCGCCGGTCCCCACCGCCGCCTCGACCACCACGCCCGCGTCACCCAGCCGGCAATCCTCCTGCATCACCACGGTATCGGCGCCCGGCGGCAGCGGCGCACCGGTGAAGATGCGGGCGGCGGTGCCCGGCAGCAGCGGCGCGCCGACCTGGCCGGCGGCGATGCGCTGCACCACCGGCAGCGGGCGCTGCTCACGGCGACTGGCGACCAGATCGGCGGCGCGCACGGCGTAACCGTCCATGGCCGAATTGGCCCACGGCGGCACGTCGATGGGGGAGTCGATATCAGTGGCGGCGTAGCGACCGAGCGCCCCGGCCAGCGGCAGCGTCTCGACCGCCGCCAGCGCCGGCGCGGTGGCGTCGAGAATCCGGGCCAGCGCGTCGGTGACGGGGGTCAGCGCCATTTCAGCCGCGGCGGGTGCCGAGCACGCCGACGAAGTTGCAGGGGCGGTGGCTGCTGTCGAGCTGCGATTTCAGGATCTTCTCCCAGCCGGTCTTGCAGGCCGAGGTCGAGCCGGGCAGGCAGAAGATCACGGTGTCGTTGGCGAGACCGGCCAGCGCGCGCGACTGCACGGTGGAGGTGCCGATCTCCTCAAGCGAGAAGTGGCGGAACAGTTCGCCGAAGCCATCGATCGGCTTGTCGAACAGCGGCGCCAGCGCCTCCGGCGTCGAATCGCGACCGCTGAAACCGGTACCGCCGGTGCTGATGACCGCATCGATGGCCGGATCAGCGATCCAGTCGGAGACCACGGCGCGCAGCTGGTAGAGGTCATCGACGACGATGCGACGCGCCGCCAGCTGGTGACCGACCGCCTGTAGCGACGCGGCGAGGTAGTCGCCGGAGCTGTCGTTCTCCGGCGTGCGCGTGTCGGAAACGGTCAGCACCGCGATGCGCAGCGACTGCGCCGGTCCGTCGATGGCTTTGCTCATGGGAAGTCCCGCGTCAAATCAGAACGGGATGTCATCGTCGAAGTCGTCGAAGGCCGGTGCCGGCGGCGGTGCATTGTCAGCGCGACTGCTGCCTGCCGCCGCTGCGGCCGGCGCGGCGCGCTGGCTGCGCTGCTGCGGTGCGTTACCGCCCATGTTCGCGCCACCGCCCATGCCGCCACCCATGCCTTCGCCGCGGCCATCGAGCATCTGCATCTCGGCGGCAACGATCTCGGTGGTGTAGCGATCGCCGCCATCCTTGTCCTGCCACTTGCGGGTGCGCAGGCTGCCCTCGATATAGACCTTGGAGCCCTTCTTCAGGTACTCGCCGGCAATCTCGGCCAGCCGGTTGAAGAAGACCACCGCGTGCCACTCGGTACGCTCCTGCTGCTGGCCGGTCTGCTTGTCCTTCCAGCTCTCGGAGGTGGCGAGGCGGACGTTGGTGACGGCGCCGCCAGAGGGCAGGTAGCGGGTCTCGGGGTCAGCCCCCAGGTTGCCGATCAGAATTACCTTGTTCACCCCACGTGCCATCGTTCTCTCCCGGTCTTTCCACTGATGCTGTCGAATGCCGCCCCGCGGCAGGCGGCCACTATACCCCGAGGCGTCCACCCCCGGAACGGGGAAGAGCCGATCATCGCCGTCGCCATCCAATCGTCACTAGGGAGGCATAAACCTCGGCGCTTATACTCGCCCCTTTGCCTGCTCCGCCCCGACAACCAGCTGTGAGACTCCATGGACAAGATCGTCATCCGCGGTGCGCGCACCCACAACCTGAAGAACGTCGACCTGGAAATTCCGCGCGACAAACTGGTCGTGATCACCGGCCTCTCCGGCTCCGGCAAGTCGTCGCTGGCGTTCGACACGCTCTACGCCGAGGGGCAGCGCCGCTACGTCGAGTCGTTGTCGACCTACGCGCGCCAGTTCCTGTCGATGATGGAGAAGCCCGACGTCGATCACATCGAAGGACTGTCGCCAGCGATCTCGATCGAGCAGAAGTCGACCTCACACAACCCGCGCTCGACGGTCGGCACCATCACCGAGATCTACGACTACCTGCGCCTGCTGTTCGCCCGCGCTGGCGAGCCGCGCTGCCCCGAACATGATGTGCCACTGACCGCGCAAACGGTCAGCCAGATGGTCGACGCCGTGCTGGCGCTGCCCGAAGAGACAAAGCTGATGCTGCTCGCGCCGATGATTCGCGAGCGCAAGGGGGAACACCTGCAGGTATTCGAACAGCTGCGTTCGCAGGGTTTCGTGCGTGCGCGTGTCGACGGCACGGTGGTCGAACTCGACGACGTACCGAAACTCGACAAGACGCGTAAACACACCATCGAAGCCGTGGTCGACCGCTTCAAGGTGCGCGCCGACCTGCAACAGCGCCTGGCCGAATCGTTCGAGACCGCACTGGAGCTCTCCGGCGGCATCGCCAACATCGGCTTCATGGATGAACCGAAACGCGAGGAGCTGGTCTTCTCGTCGCAGTTCGCCTGCCCGCACTGCGGCTACTCGATCAGCGAACTGGAGCCGCGCCTGTTCTCGTTCAACAACCCGGCCGGCGCCTGCCCCACCTGCGACGGCCTCGGCGCCCACTCCTACTTCGACGAATCACGCATCGTGCAGGACCCGGAGGTCAGCCTGTCGAGCGGCGCGATCCGCGGCTGGGACCGGCGCAGCGTCTACTACTTCCACATGCTGACCTCGCTGGCCGACCACTACGGTTTCGACATCGACGCGCCGTTCCGCAAGCTCAGCAAGAAACACCAGCGCGCAGTGCTGCACGGCTCCGGCGACGAGGAGATCTGCTTCAACTACATCAACGATCGCGGCGATGTCTATCAACGCACCCATGCCTTCGAGGGGATCATCCCCAATTTCCAGCGCCGCTACCGCGACACCGAATCGCAGATGGTGCGCGACGAACTGGCAAAATACCTGAGCACGCAGCCCTGCCCCGACTGCGGCGGCTCGCGACTGAAGCAGGAGGCGCGTCACGTCTTCATCCAGAAGCGCAACCTGCCGTCGATCACCACGCTGCCGATCAGCGAGGCGCTCAACTACTTCAGCACTCTCAAACTGAAAGGGCGGCAGGGCAAGATCGCGGAAAAAATCCTGAAAGAGATTCGTGAGCGACTGCAGTTCCTGGTCGATGTCGGCCTCAACTACCTGACCCTCGACCGCTCCGCCGAAACCCTCTCCGGCGGCGAGGCGCAACGCATTCGGCTCGCCAGCCAGATCGGCGCCGGCCTGGTCGGCGTCATGTACATCCTCGACGAACCGTCGATCGGCCTGCACCAGCGCGACAATGAGCGCCTGTTGGCGACGCTGAACCACCTGCGCGATCTCGGCAACACCGTCATCGTCGTCGAACACGACGAAGATGCGATCCGCAGCGCCGACTACCTGATCGATATCGGTCCCGGTGCCGGCGTGCACGGTGGCACCATCGTCGCCTCCGGCTCGGTGAAGGATGTCGTCTCCAACCCCAAATCTCTGACCGGCCAGTACCTGTCGGGCAAGAAGGCGATCGCCGTACCGAAGAAACGTGTCGAACCGAACCCGCAACACATGCTGGTGCTGAAGGGCGCCTCCGGCAACAACCTGCAATCGGTGACACTGGAGCTGCCGCTCGGCCTGATGACCTGCGTCACCGGCGTCTCCGGCTCCGGCAAGTCGACGCTGATCAACTCGACACTCCACCCACTCGCCGCCACCGAACTGAACGGTGCCGAGACACTGAACCCCGCCCCTTATGAAGCGATTCACGGCCTCGGCCATGTCGACAAGTGCATCGCCATCGACCAGAGCCCGATCGGCCGCACGCCGCGTTCGAACCCCGCCACCTACACCGGTATTTTCACGCCGACGCGCGAACTGTTCGCCGGCACCCAGGAGGCGCGCTCGCGCGGCTACGCACCGGGCCGCTTCAGCTTCAACGTCAAGGGCGGCCGCTGCGAGGCGTGCGAAGGCGATGGCGTGACGAAGGTGGAGATGCACTTCCTGCCCGACATCTACGTGCCGTGCGATGTCTGCAAGGGCAAACGCTACAACCGCGAAACATTGGAAGTGCGCTACAAGGGAAAAAACATCCACGAAGTGCTGGAGATGACGGTCGAGGATGCGCACAAGTTCTTCGAGAACGTGCCTGCGATCTTCAAGAAGCTGCAAACACTGATGGATGTCGGCCTGTCGTACATCAAACTCGGCCAGGCCGCGACCACGCTATCCGGCGGCGAAGCGCAGCGCGTCAAACTGTCGCGCGAACTGTCGAAGCGCGACACCGGCAAGACGCTCTACATCCTCGACGAACCGACCACCGGCCTGCACTTCCACGACATCCAGCAGCTGCTGACCGTACTGCACCGACTGCGCGATCACGGCAACACCATCGTCGTCATCGAGCACAACCTCGATGTGATCAAGACAGCGGACTGGGTAGTCGATCTGGGGCCGGAGGGTGGTAGTGGTGGCGGCAAGATCATTGCGACTGGCACGCCGGAGCAGATTGCGGCGCACAAGAGCTCGCACACCGGACGCTTCCTGAAACC
>CAYLRA010000011.1:0-71937 GCA_964386045.1 uncultured Verrucomicrobiaceae bacterium
TCAGCGCCACATCAAGGAATTTGTCGTCCTTGGGATCTCGGCACGCAGCGATGTGTTGGGTGACCGGGATCATCCTCACGACGCCGCCGAGCAGGCGCAGGAAGTGTTGTCGATCTTCGCGCGAAACATAGCGGTCGAACTTGTCGCGGGAGAGAACGTCACTCAGCTCGGCAAGTGTCTTCTCGGACATCAGCGGAATGCCCCAGGTGAGCGCTTGGTCCACAGCCCGAGCTGCCGTACCGCCCGGCATCAGCAGGCGACTCATCCACAGATTGGTGTCGATCACCAGCTTCAGTTCAATCCTCGCCATTCAGCAGTCCTTGCAGTACCTCTTCCGTCATGCCGGCCTTCTGTGCCCCGGCGCCCACGCGGTCACAAAAGCGCTGGAATTCGGCCACGTTCAGATGGACCAGCCGCTCATATTCAGCCACCGACATCACCACGGCGACATCCCGCTTCTGGCGCTGAATGATGACCGGCTCGCGCCGGGCTGCCTCGATGACCTCTGCCAGTCCCTGTCTGGCTTCGCTGGCTGTTACGGTGCGCATATCGATCACCTCTGTAATATTTGTACAAAATATACACGATGTGCCGAGGAGAGGAGTACCTATATTGCTCCCGGATCGAGAGATGCGGCTCACTCCACCGGAATCGCCATCGTCTCCTTGACCAGCTCCATCACCGGATAGCTGGTCGACTCCTGCACACCCGGCAGTGTCAGCAGCGTCTCGCCGAGAAACTTGCGGTAGGCATCCATGTCGGCGACGCGCGCCTTGATCAGGTAGTCGAAGTTGCCGGCCACCAGATAGCACTCCTGCACCTCGTCGAGCGCCACGCAGGCGAGCCGGAACTGCTCGAAGATCTCCTGCGAGGTGCGGCTCAGCCGTATCTGCACGAACACCACCAGCTCGGCATCGACCGCACGCGGTTCGATCAGCGCGGTATAGCCGCGGATGATCCCCTCGCGCTCCATCCGCTTGACCCGCTCCATGCAGGGCGTCGTCGTCAGGCCGACGCGCCGCGCCAGCTCGGCGTAGCTGATGCGGCCCTCTTTCTGTAGCTCGCGCAGGATATTCCGATCGATTCTATTGAGCGGGTTTGGCTGCTTCATCAAATCTAAACCAGTCGAAAATTCTGTCTGTGTGAGTTTTGCAGAGATATATCCTGCTGTTGAACGAAAAATAGCAAAAAATGGTCTATCCGTTGCGCTAGATTCAGAAATATTGATTGATCAGGTGAAGAGGGCTGCCGCCATGCTTGTTGGAGTGCCGAGAGAGATCAAGGTCCACGAATACCGCGTCGGGCTGACGCCGGCCGGGGTGCGCGAGCTGGTCGGGCGCGGCCACCGGGTACTGGTCGAGGCGGGTGCGGGTGCGGCGATCGGGCTGGATGACGCGCAGTACCGGCAGGCTGGCGCCGAGATCGCCGCCGATGCCGCCACCCTGTTCGCGCGCGCCGAGCTGGTGGTGAAGGTCAAGGAGCCGCAGCCGCTGGAGTTGAAACTGCTGCGCCCCGGGCAGCTTCTTTTTACCTACCTGCATCTGGCCCCCGACGCCGAACAGGCGCGCGGGTTGTTGGCGTCCGGCGCGATTGCCATTGCTTACGAGACCGTCACCGATCGCACCGGCGGTCTGCCGCTGCTGGCGCCGATGAGCGAGGTGGCCGGTCGCATGGCGGTGCAGGCGGCGGCGCATCAGCTGGAGAAGGCGCAGGGTGGTCGCGGTGTGTTGCTCGGCGGCGTGCCGGGGGTGGAACCGGGCCATGTCGTCGTGCTCGGCGGTGGCGTGGTCGGTCTCAACGCGGCGCGCATGGCGATGGGGTTGGGGGCGCGCGTGACGCTGCTGGATCGCGCGCTGCCGCGCCTGAAACAGATCGATGAGCTTTATGGCTCGCGGATCACCACGCTGTTCTCGACCACTGATGCGATCGAGCAGTTGCTGCCGACCGCCGATGCGGTGATCGGCGCCGTACTGATTCCCGGCGCGGCGGCACCGAAGCTGATCACGCGGCCGATGTTGAAGTTGATGCGCCCCGGCTCGGTGCTCGTCGATGTGGCGATCGACCAGGGTGGTTGCTTCGAGAGCAGCCGGCCCACCACGCATCAGGCGCCGACCTATGTCGAAGAAGGTGTCATTCACTACTGCGTCGCCAACATGCCGGGCGCGGTGGCGCGCACCTCGACCTTCGCGCTGACCAACGCAACGCTGCCCTATGTGCTGCAGCTGGCCGAGCGCGGTGTTGCGGCGCTGCGCAACGATGCGGGTTTTCTCGCCGGTCTCAACGTCTGTTGCGGCGCCATCACCTGCCGTCCGGTGGCGGAGGCGTTGAAACTGCCGTTCGTCGAGCCGCTGTCGATGCTGGAGAAGCCGCTGAGGAGTGCGTAATCGCTTCTTCACCCGTCATCATTTCGTCTCATTGGCGTCACGAAAGCGCAATCGCCGCCGCCTAGCCTCACGCCAACCTGCAAGTGAGGGCTTGGGTGATGACCGCGGCGATGAGTGCCGTCCAGCAGCGACTGCGCGCTGTCTGGATCTCCGACATCCATCTCGGCAGCAAGGATTGCCGGGCCGACTACCTGCTCGATTTCCTGCGTCGCGTCGAGTGCGACACCCTCTACCTGCTCGGTGACATCGTCGATTTCTGGGCGATGAAGCGTCAGTTCGTCTGGCCATCCAGCCATTACGAAGTGCTGCGCCTGTTGATGCAGAAGGCGCGCAACGGCACGCGCGTCGTCTACCTGCCCGGCAATCACGACGAGGCGATGCGCGAATTCGTCGGTCACAACTTCGGACCGATCGAGATCATCGACGAACTGCTGCACACCACCGCCGACGGTCGCCGTCTGCTGCTTTTTCATGGCGATGCGCTCGACGGCCACGTGCAACTCGACCTGATCTCGCGCCATCTCGGTGAAGCGGCGTATGACCTGTTGATGTGGGTGCACCGCTGGGTCAATCGCGGTCGCCGCCTGCTCGGCATGCGCTACTGGTCACTGGCTTCCTACATCAAGCGCCGCAACGGCAAGGCGATGAAAGCGATCGCCCTGTTTCGCCATGCGGCGCTGGAAGAGGCGCGCCGGCGCGGCATCGATGGCGTGGTCTGCGGCCATATCCACCACGCCGAAGTGACCGAGGAGGGCGGTCTGCTCTATTGCAACGACGGCGACTGGGTCGAGAGCTGCACGCTGCTCGCCGAAAACGTCGATGGTCGGCTGGAGATCGTGCACTGGTCCGACTATCTGCACCGCATCGAACAGTTCTCTGCCGAAGATGAGCGGCAGTTCGCGCTGCCGCTACTGAAATGAGTGCTGCCGTTGATCGTATTCCTGCAATAACCGGAGGCTTCCAGTGATTTCTGTCGAGCATGTGGTTGCCGCGCGCTTTCCCGGGTTTCCGCAACGCAATCCGACCCTGCACAAGACCGTGGTGGCTCTGTTGCGGCAGCTGTTTCGCGAAAGCGAGTTCCAGCGCTTCGCCGAGCGTTACCCACATCTTTCCGGCTTCGATTTCGTCGAGCAGGTGCTAGACCACTTCGGCTTCGGCGTCACCGTCAGTGAACGCGAGCGCGAGCGCATCCCGGCCTGGGGGCGCGTCGTCATCATCGCCAACCACCCGATCGGCAGTCTCGACGGACTCGCGCTGCTGAGCCTGGTCGGATCGGTGCGGCGCGATGTGAAGGCGGTGGCCAACGATGTGTTGTCGGTGGTCGAGCCGCTCAACTCACTGTTGCTGCCGGTCGACAACATGGGGGCGCGAACCGCGCGCGAGAATATCCGTGCCATCGAGCAGCATCTGAACAATGACGGCGCAGTGATCATTTTTCCGGCCGGCGAAGTGTCGCGCATGGGGGCGACGGGTATTCGCGATGGACGCTGGCGCAACGGCTTCCTGCGGTTTGCCGAAAAGAGCCAGGCGCCGATCCTGCCGGTGTTCGTCGATGCGCGTAACTCGATGCTTTTTTACAGCCTGTCGCTGCTGGCCAGGCCGCTGTCGACACTGTGGCTGGTGCGCGAGATGTTCAAGCACAACAACCAGAGTGTGCGCGTGCGTATCGGTCAGGCCATCGATCACGACACCTATCACGCGCTGCCGCTTGATCCTCGCGCCAAGGTGAAGCGTTTTCGCCGCCACCTCTACAAGATCGGCAAGAATCGCGGTGAGGGGTGTTTCGTTCCGGCGACGCAGGCGATCGCCCACCCGGAGCAACGCGCCGCGCTGCGCAGTGAGATTCGTGCCTGTCCACTGCTGGGCACGACCAGGGAGGGGATGGCGATCCATCTCTACCGCTTCAGCGCAGACTCGGCGGTGATGCGCGAGATTGGCCGGCTGCGCGAAGTGAGTTTCCGCGCGGTAGGCGAAGGCAGTGGCCTGCGTCGCGACATCGATCGCTTCGATCGCGACTATGACCACATCGTATTGTGGGATGACGAAGCGCTGGAGCTGGTCGGTGCCTATCGGTTGCGCCGCACCGGGCCGCAAGGGGATCTGATCTCAGGCTGCTACAGCAGCAATCTGTTCACCTACAACGATGCGGCGCGCCCCTATCTGGCCGAGGGCGTCGAACTTGGCCGCAGTTTCGTGCAGCCGCGTTACTGGGGGCGGCGCAGTCTCGATCTGCTCTGGTACGGCATCGGCGCCTATCTGAAAAGTTTCCCCGAGGTGCGTTACCTGTTCGGACCGGTTTCGATCAGCAACCGCTTGCCGACGGTCGCACGCGATCTGCTGGTCAGCTTCTATCGCCATTTCTTTCCGGCGGCAACGCCGTGGGCAACGGCGCGTCTGCCGCATCGGTTGCAGCAGCCGGCGCTGGCGCAGCGCTGGGCCGGCAGGAGTTACAGCGAGGCGTTCATCGAACTGAAGGCGGAGCTGGCCGCACTCGATATCGCCGTGCCGACACTCTACAAACAGTATTCGGAGTTGTGCGAAGCCGGCGGCGTACAGTTCGTCGACTTCAACATCGACCCCGATTTCGCCGATTGCATCGACGGGCTGGTGCTGGTCGACCTGGTGAAGATGAAAGAGAAGAAACGTCGGCGGTATCTCGACGGCGAGTGAATGTCCTCCCCTGCGAAGTAGGGGAGGTGCCGAGCGCAGCGAGGCGGAGGGGTCCGGGGTTGATCTCTGTGATACGAAGGGCGGACCCCTCCGCCCCTGCGGGGCACCTCCCCTATTACATAGGGGAGGACTTGGCGCTCGTCACGCCGCCGCGAATTTGCTGCGTGTGCAGCTCCACAGCATCTCCCACAGCGCCGACTGGTCCTCCCATTCGCCTTCCAGTACCCAGTCGGCCAGCGCGGCGGCGACATCCGGGTAGTGGATTTCGATGCCTTTCGGCGCACTCTCCAGCCACCCCTGCAACGCAGCGTGGTCGAGGCGATCGATGGCGGTACCCCAGCCGAGCTGTTTCAGTGCGTGTGCATTGGAGAGTTGCTCCATCTGGCCGCTGACCGGCTTCACCATCACCGGGATGCCCATGTGCAGGCACTCGCTGACCAGCTCGAAGCCGGCGTTGCAGATCACCGCGCCGGAGCGGCGCAGGTCGCTGCGAAATCCTTCGAGGCAGGTGCGGCGCAGCTCGACATTGGCGGCGCGGCCATCGTCCAGTTCGGGTGAATACTGCAGAAAGTTCCAGTCGGGAAAGCCCTGCAGCAGCGCGGTGACGCGCGATTGCTGCTCGAACGGCAGGTAGACCAGTACCTGGCGCTCGATCGTATTTTCCGGCGCCAGCCGCACGTCGATGATCGGCGGCAGGATGTCGGTATTGAAGTGGTGCCAGTGCAGTCCGACGCCGTGTTGCGCCGGTGCAAAGCCGCGCAGCACCAGCGCGCCGGCAGGGTTGCCGCCGTGGCGAGGTACCTTGCGCGAGAAGGCGTACTGGTGGCCGATGCCGATGCTCGGTTTGCCGGCGAGTTTTGCTGCCCAGGCGGTCACCGGTTCGAAGTCGGTGATCACCAGGTCATAGGGCGCCACGTCGAGTGCGCGGATGTCGCTGACGAACTGACGCAGCTGTGCGTCGCGTATCGTCTGCCAGGTATTCACGCGGCCATCGACCTGCGACATGGTCAGCCCGGTGCGATGCTCGAAGTCGCCGAAACAGGCCATGTCGAACAGCTTGTCGCGCTCGCGTCCGGTGAACAGCCAGGTGACATCGGCACCGCGCGCCTGCAGGTGGCTCGCCATCTTGCGCGCGCGGCTGATGTGGCCATTGCCGGTGCCCTGAACGCCGTAGAGGATTTTCATGAGAGTGATTTCAGCTGCAAGGGAGGGGGTTCACAGGGCGATTGGCGTCACGAGATAAATGCTCGTTGCCCACGCGATCAGCGTGCCGATGGCGGCGCCAGCCAGCGTGTCACTCGGGAAGTGGACGCCGAGCACGACGCGCGACAGGCCGACGCCGGTTGCCCACAGGTAGAGCGGCGCCGCCAGGGCGCCATAGTGCAGCGTCACCAGCGTTGCCAGGGCGAAGGCGGCGCAGGTGTGGCCGGAGGGGAATGAGAAACGGTCGGAGGCGTTGACGACGCTCTGGAAGCTCGGAATCGCCTCCGGTGGCCGGCGTCGCTGGCAGCTGTTTTTCAGGCACCAGTAGAGCGGGCGCTCGATGGCGAAGACAACAGCCGCGGCGATGAACAGCTGTTTGCCGGCACTGCCGTCGATCAGCCAGAACAGGCCTGGCAGCAGCAGCTGCAGCGTGCCGTCGCCACTGCGCGACAACGCCCGGGAAAAGGCGATCCACAACGCACGGTGCTGCCGGTGGAAAAACCACAACAGCATGCGCAGGTCGTAGTTCTGTAGGCTTTGCAGCCAGCGCGTCACGGTTGTCATGTGGCCAGCTTGGGCCGGCTGGATGACAGAAAAGTGACGAATGGATGAATGTTTGTTGTAGTGGCTGGTGGAGATTTCTCAGCGATTCTCGATCAGCAGGATGGCGCCGGATACACGCGGATATTGTTCGCTGCGGCGCGGCAACAGTTCGGCGCAATGCCGTTTCACGCAGCGTTCGGCCAGCGTGAAGAAGGGGCTGCGTTCAGGGTCGGCGATGACGATGCGTTTGACGCCGGCGTCGACGGCGCGATCGATCAGTTTTCCGAGGTGCTTGACCAGTTCGTCCCAGAAGCAGACATCGGCGGCGATCAGGGTATCGATGCCGGCCAGCTCCTCCTTGGTCACCTTCTGGAATTTGCCTTTGCGGCAGTCGATTTTCACCGAGTTGAGTTCGGCGTGTGCCTGCAGGAAGGGGAAAACCGCGGGGTCGGCATCGAGGGCGGTGACGCGACTGCCGAACTGTTTGGCGCAGAAGATGCCACCCAGCCCCCAGCCACAACCGGCATCAAGTACCGTGCCGCGTTTGCGCAGCGGATTTTCCAGCAGGAAATCCATCAGCAGGTCGGCCGATGGCCAGTGCTTGTTGCCGTGGATGGAGGGGATGTTGCCGTCGCGGCGCAGCTTGCGCATGACCGGATGGGCGGAGTGCAGGCGGTGAATACCGAAGCGTTCGCTGGTGGCTTTTGCGGGCAAGGGCGTGAACTCGTTGGCGGGGTGGAGGGCGCTGTCATCTTAGAGGGCGGTGCTAGAATTGCAAAATTTCGCGTCGAGACGACCGATTTTATTTGCGCAGCATTACAAATTTAAGAAGCCTCTGAAAAACGCATATCGCCCCTCTCCCTGAAGGGAGAGGGGACTTGATCAGAGGTTCCTTGATTCTGGAGGAGTGATATTGAGGATTCTTGTTACCGGCGCCGCCGGTCAGCTGGGCCAGACACTGGTGGCAACGGCGCCGGCCGACGCGCAGGTCATAGCGCTCGATTCGCGTCAGTTCGATCTCACCGCCGCTGACATCGCGGCGCAACTGGATGCGCTCGATGTCGATCTGGTGGTGAACGCCGCCGCCTACACGGCGGTCGACAAGGCCGAGGGCGACGACGGACGGCTGCGCGCCGAGCAGGTCAATGCGATTGGCGCCGGTGCTCTGGCGCAGGCCTGCGCGGCGAAAGGCGCGCGCCTGCTGCATGTCTCCACCGATTTTGTCTTCGATGGCACGCGCTCGACACCTTATCCGAGCGATGCGCCCTGCGCGCCGCTCGGCCAGTACGGGTTGACGAAAAGGCGTGGCGAGCAGCACGTGCTGGCGGCGCTGCCGGGGGCGGTGGTACTGCGTACTGCCTGGGTCTATTCGCGCTACGGCAACAATTTCCTGAAGACCATGCTGCGCCTGATGGCGGAGCGCGATGCGATCGGTGTCGTCGCCGACCAGGTCGGCACGCCCACCTCGACGATGACACTGGCGCAGACCCTCTGGCAGTTCGCGCAGCGTCCCTCCTTGCATGGCATCTATCACTGCACCGACGCCGGTGTCGCCAGCTGGTACGACTTCGCGCTGGCGATCCAGGAGGAGGCGCTGGCGCGCGGGTTGTTGTCGCGCCAGATTCCGGTGCGACCGATTGCCACGGCCGACTATCCGACGCCGGCGCGGCGCCCCGCCTACAGCGTGCTCGACAAAACCGCGACCTGGCGCGATCTGGAGCTTGAACCCCAACACTGGCGCACGGCACTGCGCCAGGTGCTCGACGACTTCAAGGAAATTTCGCATGGCTAATCTGCTCGTCACCGGTGGTGCCGGTTTCATCGGCGCCAATTTCGTGCACCACTGGAACGCCAGGCACCCCGATGATCGCGTGGTGGTGCTCGATGCACTGACCTATGCCGGCAACCGCCACAATCTCGATGCCGTTCTTGGTGGCGATGATCGGTCCGGACGGTGCCAGCTCGTCGTGGGCGACATCAATGACACGTCACTGGTCGAGACGCTGCTGCGCGAGCACGCTATCGACACGCTGGTCCACTTCGCGGCGGAGAGCCATGTCGATCGCTCGATCACCGGTCCGGATGCGTTTGTCAGCACCAACGTGATTGGCACGCATAGCCTGCTGAAAGCGGCGCGCACGGTGTGGCTGGCCGGTAGCGGCACGCCGCACCGTTTCCACCACATCTCGACCGACGAGGTGTTCGGTTCGCTGACACCGGAGGCGCCGGCGTTCACGGAGAGCCATCAGTACCAGCCCAACAGCCCCTATTCCGCGAGCAAGGCGGCCTCCGACCATCTGGTGCGCGCCTATCACCACACCTACGGCCTGCAGGTGACCACCAGCAACTGCTCCAACAACTATGGGCCGTACCATTTCCCGGAAAAACTGATCCCGCTCTGCATCACCAACCTGCTGCTCGGCAAGCCGCTGCCGGTCTACGGCAACGGCAGCAATGTGCGCGACTGGCTCTACGTCGAGGATCATGCGCGCGGCATCGAATGCGTGCTGCGGCGCGGTGTGGTTGGCGAGACCTACAACATCGGCGGCAACAACGAGTGGAACAACCTCGATGTGGTCGGTGAGTTGTGCCGCGTCGTGGATGAGATGTTTGCCGCGGATGCGTCGCTGGCGCAGCGCTTCCCGGCGGCGCTCGCCAGTCAGGGGAGGGAGAGTCGCGAGGCGATCACTTTCGTCACCGATCGCCCCGGCCACGATCTGCGCTACGCGATCGACGCAACCCGATCGCGCGATGAACTGGGCTACGCGCCACAGGAGAGCTTCGCCACCGGGCTGCGCAAGACGGTGCGCTGGTATCTCGACAACGACGGCTGGTGGCGCGCGGTGCTGGATGGCAGTTACCGCGCCTGATGCGCCCAGGTCCTCCCCTGCGAAGTAGGGGAGGTGCCGAGCGTAGCGAGGCGGAGGGGTCCGGGGTTGAACGTGCTGAAGAGCTTGACCCCTCCGCCCCTGCGGGGCACCTCCCCTATTGCACAGGGGAGGACCTGGGCCTAGAACTTCGGCGCCGCCTCGAACGACAACCCCACCGCATCCTTGGCCGACAGTTGTGGCGCGACGCCGTCGACCAGCGGCCAGTCGATCGCCAGCGCCGGGTCGTCCCAGCGCAGCGATATTTCCGAGGCCGGGTGGTAGAAGTCGGTGCACTTGTAGATGAAGTCGGCATCGATGCTGGTGACGTAGAAGCCGTGCGCAAAACCGGGCGGCACCCACAGCATCCGCTTGTTCTGCTCGCTCAGTTCGATGCCGAACCACTGGCCGAAGCTCGGCGAACTGCGGCGCAGGTCGACGGCGACGTCGAAGACGCTGCCACGAATCACGCGCACCAGTTTCCCCTGGGTCTGCTCCATCTGGTAGTGCAGCCCGCGCAGGATTCCCTGGCGCGAGCGGCTGTGGTTGTCCTGCACGAAGTCGATGTCGATGCCGGCCTCGGCGAAGGCGCGCCGGTTCCAGCTCTCGAAGAAGAAGCCGCGCTCGTCGCCAAACACGCGCGGTTCGATCAGCAGCAGGTCCTGCAATGGCGTCGTTTCAATCTTCATCGAGCGATGACCGTGGCTGTTCGTGGATGATCTTGCTCAGGTACTGGCCATAGCCGCTCTTCTTCAGCGGTTCGGCGAGACGCAGCACCTGCCCGGCGTCGATGAAGCCCATGCGGAAGGCGATCTCCTCCGGGCAGGCAATCTTCAATCCCTGGCGCTCCTCGACGACACGAATGAAGTTGGCGGCATCGAGCAGCGAGTTGTGGGTGCCGGTGTCGAGCCAGGCGGTACCGCGATTCAGCACCTGCACGTTGAGTTCGCCGCGCGCCAGGTAGACGCGATTGCAGTCGGTGATCTCCAGCTCGCCGCGCGGCGATGGCCTGATCCCTTTGGCGATCTCGATGATCTGGTTGTCGTAGAAGTAGAGGCCGGTGACGGCGTAAGAGGAGCGCGGATTGGCCGGTTTCTCCTCGATGTCAATCGCCTTGCCCTGCTTGTCGAAGGCGACGACACCGTAGCGCTCCGGGTCCTGCACGTAGTAGGCGAAGACAGTGGCGCCCTGCTGTTTGCGCGCAGCGGCCTGCAGTTTTTTGGAGAGGCCGCCGCCGTAGAAGATGTTGTCGCCGAGCACCAGCGCGACCGGATGGTCGCCGATGAACGTCTTGCCGATCAGGAAGGCCTGCGCCAGCCCTTCGGGTTCCGGCTGCACGGCGTAGCTGATCTCGATGCCCCACTGGTGGCCGTCGCCAAGCAGCAGTTCGAAGGCGGCGCGGTCGCGCGGCGTGGTGATCACCAGTACTTCGCGAATGCCGGCCAGCATCAGTGTCGACAGCGGGTAGTAGATCATTGGCTTGTCGTAGACCGGCATCAGCTGCTTGCTGACCGCCGCGGTCAGCGGGTGCAGGCGCGTGCCCGACCCGCCGGCAAGGATGATTCCCTTGTAGGCTTTCTCCATGGTGGAAACTCTCCTTGCCCTCTTTCAAAGGGGCGCGATTCAAGCACAGCGGGGTGGGTGCTGCAATTCCAGGCTTCGGCTCGACAGTATCCGTGTGACGCCGGTATAACACGCGCTTTCCGGTCGCCGCTGTCGAGCGAGTGCGTTCCGGGCCAGCTCAAGCCACCAGTCTCGCAGGTTGGCTGAAAAATGAATGAAGGGGGGAGGCAGATGAGTGAGTCGGCGGCCATTCGGCGCGACGCGGTGAAGCTGGAACCGGGCTGGCTGCGGGTCGTCGGTGATCAGTTCGAGCAGCCCTACATGGTCGAGCTGAAGGCATTCCTGCAGGCCGAGCGACGCGCCGGCAAGGAGATCTACCCGCCGGCTGCGCGCTGGTTCAACGCGCTGGACTCGACGCCGTTCGAGGCGGTCAAGGTGGTGATCCTCGGGCAGGACCCCTACCACGGCCCCGGGCAGGCGCACGGACTCTGTTTCTCGGTGCAGCCGGGTGTGCCGAAGCCGCCGTCGCTGGTCAATATCTTCAACGAGCTGCAGAGCGATCTCGGCATTCCGCCGAGTGCGCACGGCTGCCTGCAGCACTGGGCCGAGCAGGGTGTGTTGCTGCTCAACAGCGTGCTGACGGTGGAACGGGGGCTGGCGGCCTCCCATCAGGGGCGCGGCTGGGAGCATTTCACCGATGCCTGCATCGACCATCTCAATCGCGATCGCGACGGACTGGTCTTCCTGCTGTGGGGCAGTTATGCGCAGAAGAAGGGGGCGTTGATCGATCGCAAGCGTCACTGCGTATTGCAGGCGCCGCACCCGTCGCCGCTGTCGGCGCACCGGGGCTTCCTCGGCTGTCGACACTTCTCGAAAACAAACGCGTATCTGGAAGGGCGCGGGCAGACGCCTGTCGACTGGGCGCTGCCGCAGTGATCGACCCCGCTATTGCAGCAGGGCCATGGCCGCTTCCATCTCGGCGCTCAGATCTTCCTCTTCGGCGGTGTCGACTTCCGGCGACAGACCGATGCGGGCGAAGGCGCTGATCGGCTTCCAGTCCATCCGGGTCAACGGGTGGTCGCTGCCGATGTAGCTCTGCAGGTTGGCGACCATGATCAGGTCGGCGTAATCGGCCTTGGCCACCACACGACCGAAGTTCCGATGCTCCTCCGGTACGATCACCAGTTCCGGCGGGAAATCCCAGGTCTCCAGAATGCGGCGGCCGATGGTCGGGTGCAGTTCGTCGATCAGTTCATCGAGGGCGGTGGTGTCGCGCAACAGGGCGCGATGATCCTCGGCGTAGGTGAGGATCGGCAGCACGCCGATGCGGTGGACGATGCCGGCCAGCGTCGCCTGGTCCGGCTTGAGTTTGGTGTAGTGGCGCGCCAGCACATGGGCGATGCCGGCCACCTCGGTGCTGCGTTGCCAGGTTTCGCGCATGCGCTGGTCGATGGCGTCCGAGGTGGCCTGGAACATCTGCTGCATCGCCAGGCTGGTGGCGAGGTTCGAGGTGTAGTTGATGCCGAGCCGCGACACCGCACTTTTCAGATCCTCGATGACACGGCTGGCGCGCAGCAGCGGGCTGTTGGCCACCTTGATGATGCGCGCCGACATGGCGGTGTCGTTCTCGAGCGCCTTCGACAGCTTTACCACGTCGGCGTCCGGGTCGGAGGCAATCTCGCGCACGCGCAGCGCCACTTCCGGCAGCGTCGGCAACACCAGCTGGTCGTTGTCGATGGCTTTCAGCAGTGCCTGGCGGACCTGCTCGATCTGGTCACTCATGCGGGGTACCTGTAACGCGGGAACAAATTCATTAGAAGTGGGGCAGCGCCTTCCGCCTCGGTGACGAACGTGTCATCTCGGTAACCGGCGCGTGGCGACGGCGCGGTAGTTATAGCACTAGCTCGCCGGCAGCGCCTGCAGCAGCTGGCCGTTTCCGGTGCGCAGGTGGTCGGTGTCGCCGACCACGGCCAGCAGCTCGCAGAAACCGTCGGTCAGGGCGACGGCGTCGACCACCTGGCCGGCGCCGCGGCCATTGGCATCCTGCAGCTCGCTGCCGGCTGCCGGCGCCGGGGCGTCGCAGCGGGCGCAAATCAGATGGCGCTTGACCTGACCCCGATAGTGGGCGCGGGCGACGATCTCCTGGCCGGTGTAGCACCCCTTGCTGAAGCTGACCGCCCCCAGTTCGGGATAGTTGACCATCTGCGGGATGAACAGCTCGCTGGTTGCGGCGCACAGTTCGGCGACGCCGGCGCGGATCTGCAGCCAGCGCCAGCAGTCGCCGCTGGCGGCGACCAGTCTCGCCGCCAGCGCGGCCTGCCACAGACCGGTGGCCGCCTCGACCGGCAGCCAGCACTCGAAGCGCGCTCCTGCCTCATCCAGCTGAATCAGTTGGGCCTCGCCGACAATACGAGCTGCCTGCCGGCTGTCGGGACAGGTGCCGAAATGCGTTCGCAGCAGGGCAGCGGCGCCAGCGCCGGCCAGACCAAAGGCGACATGGCCGTCGAGCGCCGACAGCTTCGCCTTGCGGTAGAGCGGCAGGTATTTGCCGAACTGGCGACCGGTCAGCTCGGCGAGGTCGGCGCGCAGTCGCAGCCAGAAGCCGTCATCGCCGCGTCGGGCCAGTTCGAATGTCGTCACCATGCGTCCCTTGGGGGTGCAGTGGGCGGCGAGGCTGGCGCGCTCCAGCGTGAGAGATTCGACGTCGCAGGTCAGCTGCCCCTGCAGGAAACGGGCGCTGTCGCCACCCTCCAGCTGTAACAGTGAGCAGTGGTCGAGCGGGGCGATCAGCGACTGCTGCAACCGCTCGGGCGCCGGCTCGGCGAGGGCGGTACGGTCGACGACCTGGAAAAAAGCTGACCACGGGGTTGGCATTGCGGTGTACTCGCTGGGGTAATTGGCGGATCGGGGCCGGTATAATGCCGGCTCTTTTTTCCCCGACCAAGCGCCGGTATCGGCGTGCGAGCGAGCGACCGAATGTTCAGCGAAGACGAGTACAAGCGGATCTACTGGGCGAGCCGTCGCGGCATGCTGGAGCTCGACCTGGTGCTGATGCCGTTTGTCGAGCGTCGGCTGCGTCAGCTCGACGATGCCGACCAGCAGCGTTACCAGACGCTGCTGGAATGCGAGGACACGGAGCTGTTCGCCTGGTTCCTGCAACGCCAGATTCCGCAGGATGCGGAGCACGCCGCCATTGTCGAAAAGATCCTCGAATTCACCCACACCGCTGGCGCTTGAGCTGCGCCCGTCGCGCTGGCTGGCCGCCGCGCAGATCGGCGCGGCGCTGCTGGCGCTGGCGGCATTGCTGCGCGGTGGCCTGCCGCTGTCGCTGAAACTGTTCGCCGTCGTTCTGCTGCCATTGGTAGTGCTGATGTCGCTGCGGTTGCAGGGGCTGCTCGGTGGTCGCGCCCCCTGTCGTGCGCTGCGCCGGGAGTCCGGACGCTGGTTGTGGATTGGCGCGGATGGCCGCAGCGTGGCGGTGCGCCTGCTTCGCGCCGTGGTCTGGCGCCACCTGGTTGTCATGCATTTCGAGGCGCCGGGCGGACGTCGCTCACTCTGCCTGCTGCCGGACAGCCTCGACGCCGACGCGATGCGCCGCCTGCGCCTCAGCCTGCGCCACTTGCCGGTCTACGAAGGTTCCGATCCCGAGCTGCCGCCCCGGTAGCCGACGGGTGTCAGGATCGTATCGATCGCCTGCGGCAGCTGCTCGGGATAGTCGAGCGTGAAGTGCAGGCCGCGGCTCTCCTTGCGCGCCAGCGCCGAGCGGATGATCAGCTCGGCCACCATGGTCAGGTTGCGCAGTTCGAGAATATCGTTGGTCACCTTGTAGTTGCTGTAGTACTCGGCGATCTCCTGCTTCAGCAATTCGACGCGGCGCAGCGCCCGCTGCAGTCGCTTGTCGGTGCGCACGATGCCGACGTAGTCCCACATGAAGCGGCGCAGCTCGTCCCAGTTGTGCGCGATCACCACATCCTCATCGGAATCGGTCACCTGCGATTCGTCCCACGGCGGCGTCGGTTGCGGCGGGGGCGCACTCGGCAGGCCGCGACGGATCGAGTCGGCGGCGGCGCGGCCGTAGACCAGGCACTCCAGCAGCGAATTGCTGGCCATGCGGTTGGCACCGTGCAGGCCGGTGAAACTGCTTTCGCCGATGACGTGCAGATGGGGCAGGTCGGTGCGTCCCTCGAAGTCGACGATGACACCGCCGCAGGTGTAGTGCGCCGCCGGCACCACCGGGATCGGGTCGCGGGTGATGTCGATGCCGAGTTCGAGGCAGCGCGCCTTCACCGTCGGGAAGTGGTTGAGGATGAAGTCGGGCGACTTGTGGCTGATGTCGAGGTAGACGCAGTCGATCCCCAGCCGCTTCATCTCGTGGTCGATGGCGCGTGCCACGATGTCGCGCGGCGCCAGTTCGCCGCGCGGGTCGTAGCGGGTCATGAATCGTTCGCCGCTGGGCAGCAGCAGTCGACCGCCTTCGCCGCGGATCGCCTCGGTGATCAGAAACGACTTCGCCTTCGGGTGGTAGAGGCAGGTCGGGTGAAACTGGTTGAACTCCATGTTGGCGACGCGACAGCCGGCGCGCCACGCCATCGAGATGCCGTCGCCGGTGGCGCCGTCGGGGTTCGAGGTGTAGAGGTAGACCTTGCTGGCGCCGCCGGTGGCGAGCACGGTGTACCTGGCCAGGAAGCGATCGATGGTGCCGCTCTGGCAGTCGAGCACGTAGGCGCCGTGGCAGCGGCCGTCGCGCACGATCAGGTCGATGGCGACGCGGCGTGAATAAATATGTAGGTTGTCCGCTTCCAGCGCGCGCTCGGTCAGCGTTTCGGAGACGGCGCGGCCGGTGGCATCGGCGGAGTGGATGATGCGGCGGTGGCTGTGGCCGCCCTCGCGGGTCAGGTGGAAGCCGGTGCCGCCGCCGCGGTCGAAGGCGACGCCGAGCTCGACCAGCCACTCGACACTTTCGCGCGCGTGCTCGACAGTGAAGCGCACGGCATCTTCGTGGCAGAGACCGCCACCGGCGACCAGTGTGTCGGCGACGTGCGCCTCGACCGTGTCCCCTTCATCGAGCACGGCGGCGATGCCGCCCTGCGCCCACCAGGTCGAGCCGGTGTTGAGCTCGCCCTTGCAGATGACGGCGACGCTCGCATCCGGCGCCAGCCGCAGGGCGGTGGTGAGGCCGGCAGCGCCGCTGCCGATGATCAGTACGTCGTGTTCGATGGTCTGGGCGGGGGCGGGGTTCATCAGCTTCGCAGTTGCTCCGCGTCGAGGGCGAATATAACCTTCCGGCACGCTGGTAAGCGTCGACATGAGGCAGTTGCGTCGCCCGCGGTCGGTGGTCGAAAGGTGGAACTTAATTCGGGCGCGGCAATCATACCCGGCTTCAATTAGCGTGCACACGGGGGCGCTGGCCCGTCGAACTTCAGAGGCAGTTGATGGTCTATTGCGCAGTTTTATCGGGCGGAACGCCGCGGAGGCAGTGGTGAGCGACGCTGCCGAGGCCGACCGGCAGCTGGTTGCACGCGTACAGAAAGGCGACAAACGGGCTTTCGATCTGCTTGTGCTGAAGTACCAGCACCGCATCCTGAGCCTGATCTCGCGTTATGTCCGCGATGCCGATGAGGTGCAGGACGTGGCGCAGGAGGCCTTCGTCAAGGCGTATCGTGCACTGCCCAATTTTCGCGGCGACAGTCAGTTCTACACCTGGCTCTACCGGATCGCGATCAACACGGCGAAGAATCACCTGGTGTCGCTGCAGCGGCGTCCGCCCGGTGTCGATATCGATGTCGCGGACGCCGAGCATTTCGAAGGCGATTCGCGCCTGAAAGAGATCGAGAACCCGGAGAACCGATTGTTCGGCGAAGAGCTCGCAAGGGTCGTGCAGGAGGCGCTCACGGCGCTGCCCCGCGATCTGCGCACTGCAGTAACTTTGCGCGAGTTCGAGGGTCTGAGTTACGAGGATATCGCCAAGGCGATGGATTGCCCGGTGGGAACCGTGCGCAGCCGGATCTTCCGGGCGCGCGAATCGATCGACAAGTACATCAACGCGCAGATGAACGGTGAGGTGGTCGCATGAATGACAGGCTGGGAGAGTCGGTCTCCGCTCTGGTCGATGGCGAAGCAAGCGAGCTGGAGTTGCGGCGACTGCTTGCCAACGATCGCTTCGATGAGGTTCGCAGGTTGTGGCAAGGTTTCCATCGTCTCGGCGATCGCGGTCCCGGCCTCGACACCCGGTTCGCGGCGATCGATCTTTCGGCGCGCGTGATGGCCGCGATCGATCAGGTCGAGCAGGAGCGTTCGCCGCGCTGGTGGCGACCGGTCGCCAGTGTCGCGGTGGCCGCGTCGGTGGCTGCGGTGGTGGCGGTGGGTGTGCGCAGTTTCGATGGCGGCGGATTCAACGGAAATGGCGCCGAGATGCCGCTTCAGGTTGCCTCCGGCGCGGCGACCAAGGTTTTTCCTGCGACTTCAGCCTCTGGGGTTGCCAATGTCGCGGTCTCGGCGCAGGTCGCGCCTGGAGCAGCGGTAATGCGGCCGGTGGCGCTCGATGCCGATGAGCTGGCGCGGCAGCAGCTGGATCGCTACATGCTGCGTCACACCGAGCGCGCCGCGCTGAGTGGCAATCAGGGTGTCGTCGGTTTTGCCCGGGTCACCCGCTTCGACAGTGAGTAGTGTTCGTTCCATGTCGCATCTGCGCGCAGTCCGGTTTCTGCTGATTGCCCTGTTCCTGCTGCCTGCGCTGGCTGTCGCTGCCGACAACGCCAGCGACGAGGCGGCGCAGTGGCTGGAGCGGCTGGCCAGCGCCGGCAGTGAGTTTGCCTATCGCGGCGTACTGGTCTTTGAGCGCGGAGACCACATCGAGTCGCTGCGCATCACCCACGGTTCGATCGACGGCCGTCCCTATGACCACCTGGAGTATCTCGACGGCGATCGTCGTGAGGTGATTCGCACGGGTAGTTCGCTGGTCTGCGTCGATCCCGGTCAGCGCATCAATCGCCTGCTGCGTCAGCAGCAGCACAGCGGTGTGGCTGCGCTTGATGATCACTATCTGCTTCGCCTCGCCGGCGAAGGGCGTGTCGCGGGTCGTGAAACGGTGCTGCTGGAGCTGAGTCAGCGCGATGGTTTTCGTTACGGCTATCGCTTTGCGCTCGACCGCGTCACCGGGTTGCCACTGCGGTATGAGTTGATCGATGAGGGCGAGCGTGTCCTCGAGCGCTTCCAGTTCACTGCGCTGGAGACCAGCAACGATCTTCGCCCGGAGTGGCGGCACCCCGGCAATCCCGAGGTGCCGGAGCCTGCGACATCGACCGTCGAACCCGCAATCCTGCCGGCGCGCTGGCAGCCGGTCTGGCTGCCGCCCGGTTTCTCGAAGGTGATCTCTGCCGAGAATGAGGACGCAGGCCAGACCTACAGCGATGGTCTCGCGATCCTGTCGATCTTCGTGGAAGAGGTCGAAGAGACTGGCAGTGCCGGTGGCAGCGCTCGTCAGGGGGCGACGGTAGCGCATACGGCGTCGTTGAGCCTCGGTGACAGGTCGTTCGTGGTGACGGTGATCGGTGAGGTGCCGTCGATCACCGCTCAGCGTGTTGCCGATGCGGTGGCATGGCGAGCGCCGGCATCATGATGAGCGAGCGCGGGCGGGTGGTGGCGGTGGAGCCGGACGCAGTCTGGGTCGAAACCATTCGCCGCGGCAGCTGCCAGCGCTGCAGCGCGCGCAAGGGGTGCGGCCACGGTCTGCTCGAGAGCATGGGTGCCGGCCGTCCCAATCACGTGCGGGCGTTGCCGGGCGACTGTGATCCCGCCGACATCCAGGTCGATGACACGGTTGAAATCAGCGTGCCCGAGCAGGTCGTGCTGACGGGCATCGCCGTGGTCTACCTGCTGCCGCTGCTGAGCATGGTCGGCGGACTGCTGCTGGGCGGGCGCTGGGGTGACGCCGGCGCACTGGCCGGTGCGCTGCTCGGCCTGCTGGCCGGGCTCGGGCTGACGCGCCTGCATGCGCGGCTGATCCGCAATGACCAGCGCTACCAGCCGGTGGTGGTGGCCTGCCATCCGGCGCTGGCTCCGCACTGTCCGAAACTTTGACGCCCCCTCGGGCTCGCGCCCGACCTTCATAGCTTCGACCCCTCCCCTGGGCTACAATCGCCGCCTTTTCAGACGCCCCTCGTCCGCCGGGGCGCCTTCAGGCTGGTATCCGCGTGAGCAATCTCGACCACATCCGCAACTTCTCCATCATCGCCCACATCGACCACGGCAAATCGACGCTGGCCGACCGCTTCATCCAGCTCTGCGGCGGTCTCACCGAGCGCGAGATGGAGGCGCAGGTACTCGATTCGATGGATCTCGAGCGCGAGCGCGGCATCACCATCAAGGCGCATTCGGTGACGCTCAACTACCCGTCGCGCGACGGTCGCATCTATCAGCTCAACTTCATCGACACTCCCGGCCACGTCGACTTCAGCTATGAGGTATCGCGCTCGCTGGCCGCCTGCGAAGGGGCGCTGCTGGTGGTCGATGCGGCGCAGGGGGTCGAGGCGCAGTCGGTGGCCAACTGCTACACGGCGATCGAGCAGGGGCTGGAGGTGATTCCGGTCCTGAACAAGATGGACCTGCCGCAGGCCGATCCCGACACGGTCAAGAAGGAGATCGAGGAGATCATCGGCATCGATGCCGCGCACGCCATTCCGGTCAGCGCCAAGTCGGGCATGGGGGTGCAGGACCTGCTCGAACAGCTGATCCAGCTGATCCCGCCGCCCGCCGGCGAGATCGAGCAGCCGCTGCAGGCGCTGATCATCGACTCCTGGTTCGACAACTACCTCGGCATTGTCTCGCTGGTGCGGGTCAAGCACGGCTCGATCAAGAAGGGCGACAAGATCATCGCCAAGTCGGTCGGCAAACCGCAGATCGTCGACAGTGTCGGTATCTTCACGCCGAAACATACGCCGACCGACGTGCTGCGGGCCGGTGAGGTCGGCTTCGTCATCGCCGGCATCAAGGAGATCCAGGGGGCGCCGGTCGGTGACACGCTGACCCACGCCAGCACCGCCAGTGTCGATCCGCTGCCCGGTTTCAAACGGGTGAAGCCGCAGGTCTACGCCGGCCTGTTTACTGTTTCGTCCGAGGATTACGAGCAGTTCCGCGATGCGCTGGCCAAGCTGACGCTGAACGACGCCTCGCTGTTCTACGAACCCGAGGTCTCCGATGCGCTTGGTTTCGGCTTCCGCTGCGGCTTCCTCGGCATGTTGCACATGGAGATCATCCAGGAGCGGCTCGAACGCGAGTACGACCTCGACCTGATCACCACCGCGCCGACGGTGGTTTACGAAGTGGTCAGGAACGGTGGCGAAGTGGTGCAGGTCGACAACCCGTCGAAGATGCCGGACCCGGGCGAAATCGAGGAGATGCGCGAGCCGATTGCCGAGGTCAACATCCTGGTGCCGCAGGAGCACCTCGGCAATGTCATCACGCTCTGCGTCGAGCGGCGCGGCGTGCAGAAGGACCTGTTGTTCCTCGGCAACCAGGTCTCGGTGCAGTACGAGATTCCGATGAGCGAGGTGGTGCTGGACTTCTTCGATCGGCTCAAATCGGTCAGCCGCGGTTTCGCGTCGCTCGACTACAGCTTCGTGCGTTTCGAGTCGGCCAAGCTGTCCAAACTCGACATCCTGATCAATGGTGAGCGCGTCGATGCGCTGGCGTTGATCGTGCATCGCGACCAGGCGCAGAGCCGTGGCCGCGCGCTGGTCGAGAAGATGCAGGAGCTGATTCCACGGCAGATGTTCGATGTCGCGATCCAGGCGGCCATCGGCGGCCAGATCGTCGCCCGCTCCACGGTCAAGGCGCTGCGCAAGAACGTACTGGCGAAGTGTTACGGCGGCGATGTGTCGCGCAAGAAGAAACTGCTCGAGAAACAGAAGGCGGGCAAGAAACGCATGAAGCAGGTGGGCAACGTGGAGATTCCACAGAGTGCCTTCCTCGCCGTGCTCAAGGTTGACGGTTAAGGACGAGCGGACCTTGTCCGTAAGGATTAAACAGAGATGGTGAACTTGCTATTGATTGCGCTCTGCGCGCTGACACTGGTGGTGTGGCTGGTACAGGAGCTGTTCGGACGCGGCCAGCAGGAGCGGCGCGTGTTGCGGCAACTGGAGCAGGGCGGTGCGCTGACACTGGATGACGGCGGCGTCGAGCCGGGCTGGTCCGATTGGCTGTTTCGCGCACTGCTGTTGCTGTGGCTCGGCTGGCTGGTCGCCGCAGTGATGATCAAGGATGGCGATTTCGCGCTGGTGCTGGTGTTGTTGACGCTGCTCTCGGGGGTGGTCGTCGGTCTGGACCGCCTGCTGTTCGAGGCGCGCCGCCGCCGTTTCGCCGACAACCGCCCGGTTGCCGATTTCCTGCAGCGCTTCCCCGAGCCGCAGCGCGAGGAGACGCAGGTCAAGCTGGTCGGCGAGCGCGCCGTCGCCGAGTACAGCCGCTCCTTCTTCCCGGTGCTGGCGCTGGTGCTGGTGCTGCGTTCGTTCATCGTCGAGCCGTTCCAGATTCCGTCGTCGTCGATGGTGCCGACGCTGGAGGTGGGCGACTACATCCTGGTCAACAAGTTCGCCTACGGGCTGCGCCTGCCGGTGCTGCAGACCAAGATCCTCGAGGTCGGCGAGCCGCAGCGCGGCGACGTGATGGTCTTCTTCCCGCCCGATGACAAGCGCTACTTCATCAAGCGATTGGTTGGGTTGCCCGGCGATCGGCTCGAGTATCGCGACAAGGTGCTCTACATCAACGGGGAGAAGGCGCCGCAGACGCTGCTTGCCGCGCTGCCGCCGGGGCGGCCGACGATCGAGATGGTGGCTGAGAGGCTCGGCGATCGCGAACACCTGATCCACAAGAGCACCCAGGGGGCCGGCAAGGAGGGGGCCTGGGTCGTGCAGCCGGGGCACTACTTCCTGATGGGCGACAATCGCGACAACAGCCACGATTCGCGTTACTGGGGTGCCCAGGTACCGGAGCGCAATATCGTCGGCAAGGCCTTTGCGATCTGGATGCACTGGGAGTCGTTCCGCGAGCTGCCGAGCTTCTCCCGGGCCGGTTCCATCAACTGATGGCTGGGGGTGGCGGCTGACGAGGCCCGACTCCCGGTCATGAGCTAACCTCTAGCGCGTCAAATTCCAATTTGAGGAGATGATCATGCGTTTGCGTTCACGGCAGGGCGGTCTGGGTGCGCTGGGCTGGCTGGTGGTGCTGGGCGTTGCCGCTTTTTTCCTGTTGTGCGCCTTCAGGGTGGGCCCGATCTATCTGGAGCAGATGCAGGTGAAGGCGGTGCTCGATGAGGCGTTTGCATCGACGCGAGGTGGCATGTCGCGGCACGAACTGCTGGAGTCGATCCGCAAGCGTTTCGAGGTGAACGGGATCGAGGTGCTGTCGACGCGTGACATCAAGTTCGTTGAGTCGCGCGAAGGGATAACCGTCGACTGCAACTATGAAAAGCGCGTGCCGCTGATCGCCAATATCGACGTCGTCGTCAAGTTCGACAACCTCAAGTACACGCTGCCTCCCCGCTGATGCCCACCTCCGTCGCCAAGCCACTGCTCGCCCGCCGCCTCGGTTACGAGTTCCGCGATTTCAACCTGGCCGAGCAGGCGCTGACCCACCGTTCGTTCGGCAGCACGCACAACGAGCGGTTCGAATTCCTCGGCGACTCGCTGCTCAACTTCCTCATCGCCGAAGCGCTGTTCCAGCGCTTCCCGACGGTGCGCGAGGGCGATCTGAGCCGGATGCGGGCGAAGCTGGTGAAGGGGGAGACACTGGCCGAGATCGCCCGCGAGTTCGATCTCGGCGAGTGGCTCAATCTCGGCCCGGGCGAACTGAAGAGCGGTGGCCACCGCCGCGAGTCGATTCTCGCTGACGCGCTGGAAGCGCTGATCGGTGCCATCTATCTCGATAGCGGTATCGAACACTGTCGCGAGCGGGTACTGGCCTGGTTCGGTCCCCGCCTGCACGCCGTGAGCCCCGGCGAAGTCAACAAGGATCCGAAGACGCGGCTGCAGGAGTTGCTGCAGGCGCGGCAGCGGCCGCTGCCGATCTACCACCTTGTCGACACCCTGGGTGAGGCGCACAGTCAGCAGTTCGCGATCGAGTGCGAGCTGGTGTCGCTGGGGCTGCGCTTTTCCGGCACCGGCAACAGTCGCCGCAGTGCCGAACAGACCGCCGCACAGGCGGCCATCGACCATCTGCAGTCGCGCTCGTGAGGGCGTCCCTGCTTCCACTCCGCATTCCGGCGAGGTACCTGCCATGAGCGACGATGCCGGCTCCGACCAGCGCGACGCCGAACCCTCCGTCTCGACGCGCTGCGGCTATGTCGCGCTGGTGGGGCGTCCCAATGTCGGCAAGTCGACGCTGCTGAACCATCTGCTCGGGCAGAAGATCAGCATCACCTCGCGCAAGCCGCAGACCACCCGCCATCGCGTGCTCGGCATCAAGACCGAGGGTGATACACAGATCATCTACGTCGATACGCCCGGGTTGCATCGCAGTGAACCGAAGGCGATCAACCGCCTGATGAACCAGGCGGCGAGCCAGGCGATCCAGGATGTCGACCTGGTGCTGTTCGTGGTCGATCGCACGCGCTGGACCGACGGTGACGAGTGGGTGCTGCAGAAGCTGCGCGGCGCCCACTGCCCGGTGATGCTGGTGGTCAACAAGGTCGATCTGCAGGAGGAGAAGGCGCAGCTGTTGCCGTTCATGCAGAAGCTGGGTGAGCAGTTCCCGTTCGCCGAGTTTTTTCCGCTGTCGGCGCTGCGCGGCCACAACCTCGATGCGCTGGAGACGGCGATCCGCAAATATTTGCCGCACAACGCCTTCTTCTATGACGAGGAGCAGATCACCGATCGCAGCGAACGTTTTCTTGTGGCCGAACTGGTGCGCGAGAAGATCATGCGTCAGCTCGGTGACGAGGTGCCCTATTCGATGGCCGTCGAGATCGAGTCGTTCAAGCGCGAGGGACGCGCGCTGCATATCCACGCGCTGATCCTGGTCGAGCGCGAAGGGCAGAAGAAGATCGTCATCGGCACCGGCGGCGAGCGGCTGAAGCTGATCGGCGAAGAGGCGCGCAAGGACATCGAGAAGCTGCTCGACAGCAAGGTGATGCTGAAGCTGTGGGTCAAGGTCAAATCGGGTTGGTCCGACGACGAGCGCGCGCTGCGCAGTCTCGGCTACGACGACCGTACCTGACGCCGGCGTGGAGACGCTGCACCCCGCCTTCCTGTTGCACACCCGCGACTTTCGCGACACCAGCCTGTTGATCGAACTGTTCACCCCCGAGGCCGGGCGCATCGGTGCGGTGGCGCGCGGCGTGCGCGGACAACGCCGCGGCACGAGCCAGCGCGCGCTGCTGCAGCCACTGGTGCCACTCTGGGTCAGCTGGGGCGGACGCGGCGAACTGAAGAACCTGCAACAGATCGAGGCGCGCGCACCGATGCTGGCGCTGCGGGGACCGGCGTTGTTCAGTGTGCTCTATCTCAACGAACTGCTCTGTCGGCTGCTGCCGCGCGACGATCCCCACCCCGACCTGTTCGGCGACTACGAGGCTGCGCTCGCTGCGCTGGCGGTTGCCATCCATATCGATCTGCCGCTGCGCCGTTTCGAATTGCGACTGCTGGAGTCGCTCGGTTATGGCATCGACCTGCAGGTCGATGCCGACGGTGAGCCGCTGAGCGGCGATGGCTGGTACCGATTCGACGCGGGTGTGGGGCTGCGCCGTTTGCCGGCACCCGCCGCGGGTGCATTGGCGGGGAGTGAACTGCTGGCGTTCGACGTGGCCGCGGAAAGCAGCAGTGAAGCGGCTCGGCGCTGCCTGAAACGGTTGTGCCGACAAGCGCTGCAGCCGCACCTCGGCGAGCGACCGTTGAAGAGCCGTCAGCTGTTCTTCACATGAGCCGTCAGCTGTTTTCTTCTTGAGGAGCCTTCAGCGGTTTTTTCTTGAAGAACCGTCAGCGGTTTTTTTGTTGAAGAGCTCGTCGACAGCTCGCTGTGTGTTGAATCTCGCCGGTTACGCTTCGCTGGTGTCGAACAGGCTGCTCAGGTCGTGTTGGCCGCGCCAGGCGATCAGTTCGTCGATGGCGGCGATCAGTGCCTGCGTGGCAGTAGTCACTTCGCCCCGGTTCTCCTCCGGTCTGCGTTTCAGCAAGCCCTCCAGTGCGTCAGCGCGATGCTGCAATCGCGGTACGCCGCTGTAGCAACAGATGCCGTGCAATTTGTGGGTGCTGTCGAGCAGCTCGGCGAAATCACCCTGTTCAAGTTGCATGGCCAGTTGCCGCGACAGTGTCGGCAGGGTGTCGAGCAGGCCGTCGAGCAGCTCGCGGGCCAGATCCGGTTTGCGTTGTGCCCGCTGCAGGCAGAGCGCCAGCTCGACCGGGCGCTCCAGCGATGCATCCTCGGCGGCGGCGGGTAGTGACTGCGGCAGCTCGCGATTGAGTAGCTGGGTCAGCTGTTCTTCGGTGATCGGTTTGGTCAGACAGAGGTCGAAGCCGGCCGCCAGCAGCTGGCGCTGCTCTTCGGGCAGCAGGTGGGCGGTCAGCGCGACGATGCGGCAGTCGCGATTCTGGTTGCCGCCGCCGCGAATCAGCTGCATTACCTGCAGGCCGTTCAGCTCCGGCATCTGGATATCCATCAGGATCAGGTCGAAGCGTTGTCGATCACAGAGGCCGAGCGCCTGGCGGCCGCTGCCGACCAGATGGGGCAGGGCGCCCAGCTCTTCAAGCAGCACGCCCAGCAGTTTCAGATTGATCGGATTGTCATCGACCGCCAGCACCTGTTGCGCACCGTAGTGCGGTGGCGGCGGTTCGCCGATCCGCGTGCTCGGCGCGGCGCGTGCGGCCAGTGCATCGCAGAGGCTGTCGTAGAGCGGCAGGTGGCCGACGGGTTTGGCCAGCAGCCGGTAATCCGGTGGCAGGTTGCCGGGCGTCAGCAGGCCGGGCAACAGCAGCCAGGTCGGTCGCGACGGCGGCGGCAGTTGATCGAGCCGAGCTTCGTCCAGCGCCTGCTGGGTCAGGCTGATGATGCAGCCGTCGAATTCGCCATCGTGCTGCAACCGCTGCAGCAAGGTCTCCCAGTCATCGCAGGGGGTCACCGTCGCGCCCCAGGCTTCGAGCTGCCGGGCCAGCGCCAGCTGTGACAGCGGGCTGCCGTCGTGCAGCAGCAGTTGTCGCCTGGCCAACTGGTCGAAGCTGCGCGCCTCGAGCGGGTTGGGCTGGCGCCGCAGCCGCAACGATACCCAGAAGGTCGAGCCCTGGCCGGGCTGGCTGTCGAGGCCGATCTCCCCGCCCATCTGCTCCACCAGTCGCTTGCTGATGGCGAGCCCGAGGCCGGTGCCGCCGAACAGCCGCGAGGTCGATGCGTCGGCCTGCGCGAACGCCTTGAACAGCTGGCGCTGCTGCGCTTCGGTCAGGCCGATACCGGTGTCGCTGACGCTGATCCGCAACGGGATGCGCACGCCGACATCCCCGGTCAGCGAGACGCGCACGACGATGTGGCCGCTGGCGGTGAACTTGATGCCGTTGCTGATCAGGTTGGTGAGGATCTGGCGCAGCCGCAACGGATCACCGACCAGGTTTGGCGGTACCTCGCCGTCGTAGAGCAGCACCAGGTCGAGTCCCTTCTCGTGGGCGCTTGGCGCCAGCATCGCCAGCGTCTCCTCGATCAGGTCGCGCAGGTTCAGCGGCACGTTGTCGAGCACCAGCTTGCCCGCTTCGATCTTCGAGAAGTCGAGGATGTCGTTGATGATGGTCAGCAGGTTTTCGGCCGAGTAGCGGATCGTCTCCAGGTACTCGCGCTGGCGGGCGTCGAGGCTGCTTTTCAGCAGCAGCTTGGTGAAGCCGATGATGCCGTTCAGCGGCGTGCGCAGCTCATGGCTGGTATTGGCGAGGAACTCCGACTTGATGCGGCTCGCCTCCAGCGCCTCGCGCCGCGCCAGGTCGAGCTCGATGTTCTGGATCTCGACCGTATCGAGCGATTCGCGCAGATCCCGGTTGCTCTGTTCGAGGTTGCGCTGGAATTCGATGAAGTCGTTCTGCACCTTGCGCGCCAGCGCGTTGATCTCCTCCGCGAGTGGCACCAGCTCACTGCCGCCGTGCAGACGAATCGGCGTATCGAAGCGACCGGCGTAGAGCCGTTCGAGGCCGTCGCGCAAGGCATCGACATCGCGTGCCAGGCGGCGACTGGCGTAGACCGCGGTCGCCGCGGCGGCGATCACCGCCAGCAGCGTCAACAGGCCGGCTACCAGCATCGACTCGTAGCGCTGCAGCTCGTAGGGGTGGCGTGAATACTCCAGCGCCACCCAGCCGAGCGGTTCATGGCGAGCAGTCGCGGTGGCATCGTCCGGTCGTGCACCGAGGCTGACGGCGTAGTAGTCGGCAGGGTAGACCGGCTGCACGAAGCGCAGGTGGTCGTCGAGGCGGCGCACCGTTCGCGCCGTGTCGAGCTCCGCGGTGTCGAGTTCCCGCAGTCGCGGCCCGGCATGGCCCAGCACGCTGCCATCGGCGGCAAACAGTGCGGCGGCGCGCACGCCGCGCTCCTCCAGCGCCAGCGCCGCCAGCTCCTGCAGCAGGGCGGCGTCGGCCTGCTCCAGCGGAGCGCGCATCGCCACTGCCAGTTGCTGCGCGGCAGCACTGCCGCGCTCCTGCAGCAGTCGTTCGATGTCATGGCCGCGCGCGCTGCCCAGATAGAGGCCGAGACCGATGGTGATCAGCAGCGATGGAATCAGCGCCGTGGCGATGACCAGCAGTTTCAGATCGCGATTTTGCATCCAGGGCCTGCGGGTGCCTGCGTCGGAGCGGTTATTATCGGTGCCCCCGGTGACGGTCGCCACCGCCGGTGGTCGGCGCGCTGCCCGTTTCGGTTGCGCTGCGGCCATCGGACCTGTGTGGCCGCACCGGGGTCGCCACGCCTCACACCCGTTTGCCCGGATCCCGATCGATGACTGTTTCCCGTGACCCTCGTTCAGCTGACCGCCGCGCCGGCCTCGATCTTCCCATCGTCGACCACTGGCCAACCATCGAAAGCCTGATCGGCGAGACACCGCTGGTGCGGCTGCAGCGCCTGCCGGGCCAGACCAGCAATGTCGTGCTGGTGAAACTGGAGGGCAACAATCCCGCCGGCTCGGTCAAGGATCGACCGGCGCTGTCGATGATCCGCAACGCCGAGCTGCGCGGCGAGATCCGCCCCGGCGACACGCTGATCGAGGCGACCAGCGGCAACACCGGCATCGCGCTGGCCATGGTGGCGGCGATCATGGGTTACCGCATGGTGCTGATCATGCCGTCGCACATGAGCGACGAGCGCAAGCTGGCGATGGCGGCCTACGGTGCCGAGCTGATCGAGGTGAGTCGGGAAGCGGGGATGGAGGGCGCGCGCGACCTGGCGCTGAAGATGCAGGCGGAGGGTAAAGGCAAGGTGCTCGACCAGTTCGCCAATCCCGACAATCCACGTGCGCACTACGAGGGAACGGGTCCGGAGATCTGGCGTCAAACCGGCGGCCGCGTCACCCACTTCGTCAGCTCGATGGGCACCACCGGCACCATCATGGGGACGTCGCGCTACCTTAAGGAGCGCAACCCGGCGATCGAAATCGTCGGCCTGCAGCCGCAGGACGGTTCCAGCATCCCCGGCATCCGGCGCTGGCCCGAGGCCTACCTGCCGAAGATATTCGAGCGCCAGCGCGTCGACCGCATCATCGACGTCGACCAGCAGGCGGCGGAGTGGACGATGCGCGAGCTGGCGATGCGCGAGGGCATCCTGTGCGGCGTCTCCTCCGGTGGCGCGGTGGCCGGCGCGCTGCGGATCAGCGCCGAGGTCGAGAACGCGGTGATCGTCGCCATCATCTGCGACCGCGGCGACCGCTATCTCTCCACCGGCGTGTTCGACCCGACGCCGAACTAGCCGCGCGAGCCGGAACGCTGCCGCGCGCGACGAATCACCGAGGACCGCGCCGGGCGCGGCCCGCGACAGAGGGAACGGAACGACAGATGGTCAAGGTTCGCGAGGAACACCCCGAGAAGGCCGACGGCAGCATCGACCTCGAACGCTGGGTCGCGCGGCTGCCGGTGCCGGCCGGCATCAGCCGCGACGCATTGCTGCACGCGGCCGATGTCGCCCGTGACGCCGAGGCGCGCGCGCGCACCGACGCCGAGCATGGCTGGGGCGACAGCAGTTTGCGCACCGGCCTCGAAATGGCCGAGATCCTCGCCGACCTGCATCTCGACCAGGATGGGCTGGTGGCGGCGATCCTCTACCGCGCCGTGCGCGAGGGCAAGCTGACGCTGGCGCGTATCGACGCCGAATTCGGCGCCGCCATCGCCAAACTGATCGAGGGCGTGCTGCGGATGGCGGCGATCAGCCGCGTCAACGGCAGCGGACGTGGAGCGGTGCTCGGCCAGGTCGAGGATCAGAGCGAGATGATCCGCAAGATGCTGGTGGCGATGGTCGACGACGTCCGCGTCGCGCTGATCAAGCTGGCCGAACGCACCTGCGCGATCCGTGCACTGAAGGAGGCGCCGGAGGAGAAGCGCCAGCGCGTCGCGCGCGAGGTGGCCGACGTCTACGCGCCGCTGGCGCACCGGCTCGGCATCGGTCACATCAAGTGGGAGCTGGAGGATCTGTCGTTCCGCTACCTGCAGCCCGACGCCTACAAGAAGATCGCCAAGCTGCTCGACGAGCGCCGCCTCGACCGCCAGGGCTACATCGAGGCGGTGATGGACGAGCTGCGCGCGGCACTGGCGCGGTCCGGCATCGACGCCGAGCTGTCCGGTCGCGCCAAGCACATCTACAGCATCTGGCGGAAGATGCAGCGCAAGGGCATCGGCTTCTCGCAGGTCTACGACATCCGCGCCGTGCGCATCCTGGTGCCGGAGCTGCGCGACTGCTACGCCGCGCTCGGCATCGTGCACGGCCTGTGGCGCAACATTCCGAACGAGTTCGACGACTACGTCGCCAACCCGAAGGACAACGGCTACCGCTCGCTGCACACCGCCGTGATCGGCCCGCAGGGCAAGGTGCTCGAAGTGCAGATACGCACCTTCGACATGCACGAGGAGGCCGAGCTCGGCGTCTGCGCGCACTGGCGCTACAAGGGCGCGGATGCCAGCTCGAAGGGCGTCTCCAGCTACGAGGAGAAGATCGCCTGGCTGCGGCAGGTGCTGGCGTGGCACGAGGAGACCGGCGCCGTCGGCGCGGTGCAGGAGCAGTTCGCGCGCGCGCAGGACCGTGTCTATGTGTTCACGCCGGACGGTCACGTCGTCACGCTGGCGCAGGGGTCGACGCCGCTCGATTTCGCCTACCACATCCACACCGAGGTCGGGCACCGCTGCCGCGGCGCCAAGGTCAACGGCCGCATCGTGCCGCTGACCTACCCGCTGCAGACCGGCGAGCAGGTCGAGATTCTGACCGGCAAGGAGAACGCGCCGCGCCGCGACTGGATGCAGGCCAACCTCGGCTTCCTGAAGAGTGCGCGTGCGCGCGCCAAGATTCAGCAATGGTTCCGGCTGCAGGCGCGCGATGAAAATGTCGCTGCGGGCCGCGCGCTGGTCGAGAAGGAGTTCCGCCGCATGGCGCTGACCAGCCTCGACTACAAGGCAGTGGCGGAGCGGCTGAAACAGTCGACCATGGATGATCTCTATGCGGCTGTCGGCAGCGGCGATATCAGCGTCGCCCAGGTGTTGCATACGGCGCAGATGCTGGTCTCCGGGGTGACGCACAGCGAGCCGCCGGTGGCGCCGGTGCTGCGCAAGCGCTCCACCGCCGATGCGCGCGATGCAATCCAGATCCAGGGGGTCGGCAACCTGCTGACGCACATCGCCGGTTGCTGTCGACCGGTGCCGGGCGATGCCATCGTCGGCTACATCACGGTCGGTCGCGGTGTCAGTGTGCACCGGCAGGATTGCCAGAAGCTGCTGCAACTGCAATACGCCGAGCCGGAGCGGATCGTGCAGGTCAACTGGGGCGAGGCGGAGCGCAGCACCTACCCGGTCGAGATTGCGATCCTCGCCTACGATCGCCAGGGGCTGCTGCGCGACATCACGCAGATGCTGGCCGCCGAGCATGTCAACGTGCTGGCGATGAACACCCGTTCCGATGTCGCCAACCATACGGCAGCGATGCACTTCACCGTCGAGATCACCGACCTCGATGCGCTCGCGCAGCTGCTGGTGCGGGTCAACAACCTGCCCAATGTCATCTCCGCAACGCGTGTGCGCGAAGGTGAGCGGCGAGACCACTGAGATGTGCGATGAACAGTGAAACCGCGATGAATGGTGAAGCCCGTTATGGCATGGCCGACCTGCTCGCCGTGATGGCGCGCTTGCGCGATCCCGAGCGCGGCTGCCCGTGGGATCTGCAGCAGAGCTTCGCGACCATCGCGCCGCACACGCTGGAAGAGTGCTACGAGCTGGTCGACGCGATCGAGCGCGGCGACCACGCGCAGATTCGCGAAGAGCTCGGCGATGTGTTGTTCCAGGTGATCTTCTACGCCCAGCTCGGGCGCGAACAGCAGCTGTTCAGCTTCGACGAGCTGGTGCACAACCTGGTGGCGAAACTGCTGCGCCGCCATCCGCACGTTTTTCCGGCTGGCGACCTCAGCGAGGGACGTACCGAGGTGTCGGTCAGTGATGTCGGTGTCACCTGGGAGCGGGTCAAGCAGGAAGAGCGCGGCGCCAAACAGCAACACGGCGTGCTCGACGACGTACCGCTGGCGCTGCCGGCACTGTCGCGCGCGGCCAAGTTGCAGAAACGCGCGGCGCGGGTCGGCTTCGACTGGGAGCACTGGCGACAGGTCGTGGCGAAGCTGCAGGAGGAGTGCGGCGAGGTCGAGGAAGCCGTTGCCGACGGTGATGCCGCGGCGGTGACCGAAGAGATCGGCGACCTGCTGTTCGTCTGCGTCAATCTCGCCCGCTCTCTCGATGTCGATCCCGAGCTGGCATTGCGCGGCGCCAATCGCAAATTCGAGCGCCGCTTTCGTTACATCGAACAGGTGCTGGCCGGACAGGGGCGCACGCCGGAGCAGTCGACACTGGCCGAGATGGATGCGTTGTGGGATGAGGCGAAGCGAAGGGAAAAAGGCGGCGAGCTGCCGCTGGCCTGAGCGCGCTGCCGACCGCCCGCAACAGAAGATGTCATGCGGGTGGTCGGGATGCCTGCCCGCCGATCAGTGCCGGCCGCCGTTGTTCAGCCGGTAGCGTTCGAGGTGTTTGCGGGTCAGCGTCAGGAAGCGCGGCGTCGGGCCGACATCCTCGTAAATCGGGTCACCCTCCTCATCGGTGGCGACGACGTTGCTGCCGCGCACGTAGGGCAGGGAGGCCTCCACCTCGGTCAGTGCCGCCGAGAGCAGGTCGGTGATCAGCTCCTCCGGCGAGCGCCGCGGGTACATTTCAGCCAGCGCGTTCAGGCGCGCGGCATCTTCCACCGGCAAGCGCACGGCGAACTGTTCAACGGTCAGTTCGCCGCCGGCGGTTTTCTCCCAGATCGAAAGCAGGTCGCGTACGTTCATTTCGCTCTACTCCTCTTTACGGCAGATATCCGCAACCACGGTTTGCCTTTTCACTATAGATCGGCCTTCCGGGTTGCGCCTTTTGGCCATGGGTGGAATCTGCCGGGCGGTGGATGAATCGGGCCTGAACGGTATGGCGAGCCTCTTCGGAGGTCGTCGGCGACGCCGTTTCCCGCACTTGTGCTGTGGAAATCGCCCGTGTAAGGTTGGCCGCTTTCTGTTTCGGGTGGCCTGTTGTCACCCCGTGCAAACCTGCAGTCGCTCAGGGCGGAGTGGCGGGGTCTGATCCATATCGTTGGAGCATTTCTCTATGCGAATCATTCTGTTGGGACCGCCCGGCGCTGGTAAGGGTACTCAGGCTCAATACATCATGCAGCGCTACGGCATCCCGCAGATCTCCACGGGAGACATGCTGCGCGCGGCGGTCAAGGCCGGCACGGAACTGGGGCTGAAGGCGAAGGCGGTCATGGATGCCGGCGCGCTGGTCTCCGACGACATCATCATCGGCCTGGTCAAGGAGCGCATCACCCAACCCGACTGTGCCAAGGGTTTTCTGTTCGATGGCTTCCCGCGCACGATTCCGCAGGCCGAGGCGTTGACCGAAGCGGGTGTTCCGATCGATCACGTCGTCGAGATCGTGGTCGAGGACGAAGAAATTGTCGGCCGTATGAGCGGTCGCCGCATGCACGAGGCCTCGGGTCGCGTCTACCACCTGGTCAACAATCCGCCCAAGCGCGAGGGCGTTGATGATGTCACCGGCGAGCCGCTGATCCAGCGCGCCGACGACAAGGAGGAGACCGTGCGCAAGCGGCTGCAGGTCTACCACGACCAGACCAAACCACTGGTCAACTACTATTCGTCGATGCAGGGAGCGAGTGCGCCAACCTACCATCGCATCCAGGGTACCGGTGCGGTCGACGCGGTTCGCGATCGGGTATTCGCCTCGCTCGAAAGCTGAACGCCTGCCATTGTCGAAAAGGCCCCGCTCAGCGGGGCCTTTTTGTTTCCGGGTACCGTGCCCGAGTGGCGGGAGAGCGGTCTTGAATAAAGAGTCCATCCGCTGCGGCTAGAATGCGTCGGGCTGCAAACCATTGACGAGGCGGTTGCGTAGACCAGCGTTGCGATTGATGACTGATCCGGGAGAAAACTGATGCGGCGCGCTGTGGTGCTGATGAACCTGGGAACACCGGCCGCGCCGACAGCGGCAGCGGTGCGCAGTTACCTGCGAGAGTTCCTGAGTGACCCGCGCGTGGTCGAGATTCCGCGTGCGTTCTGGTATCCGATTCTCTATGGGGTAATTCTGACGCTGAGGCCGCGTCGTGTTGCGCGCGGTTATCAGGCGATGTGGGATCACCATGGCGATTCGCCGCTGCGCCTGATCACCCGCCAGCAGGTGAGTGCGCTGGAAACCTTCCTTCAGCAGCGTGACGGTGATGCGGCACCGCGGGTCTGTTATGCGATGACTTACGGAAAGCCTGGCCTGGCAGAGGTGATTGCTCAGCTGCGAGAGGAGGGGGTCGAGCACACGCTGGTGCTACCGCTCTATCCGCAATATTCGGCGACCACCACGGGCGCCATCAGCGATCAGATAGCTCGACTGCTGCAGGCGAGCCGCGATATTCCCTCGATCAGCCTGGTCAAGCACTACTGCCATCATCCGCTGTATATCGAGGCGCTGGCGCGATCGGTCGAAACGTTCTGGCAGCGAGAGGGTCGCGCCGAGCGGCTGCTGCTGTCGTTTCACGGCATTCCGCGTCGCAATGTCGATCTCGGCGATCCCTACGAGCGCGAGTGTCTCGCAACGGCAGCGGCACTGGCCGACCGGTTGCAGTTGTCGCGCGAGCAGTGGCTCGTCAGTTTTCAATCGCGGCTCGGCAGGGCCGAGTGGTTGCAGCCTTACACCAGCGCCACGTTGCAGCAGTGGGGGCGGGAGAAGCTTGCGTCCGTGGATGTCATCTGCCCGGCATTTTCCGCGGATTGTCTTGAGACGCTGGAAGAGATCGCGGTGGAGAATCGCGATCTCTTTCGCGCGGCCGGTGGTGGCGACTATCGATACATACCCTGTCTGAATGCCGATTCAGCACATATCCAATTGCTCGCTGCTCTGATCGATCAGTTCATGCCGCGTCATGTTTGATGGCGGCGGGCATTGCGCTTTTGGTTGTCGTTGCGTGGTTGTTGTTCATTTTCTGTGCTACGGTTTCCGCCGAGGTTCGTTTCAAACCTTGACCTGGAGATAAGGAAGATGGCGAAAGCACCCATGGTAAAAGCAGCTGTGAAGAAGCGCGCGTCGGCGAAGCGTCCCGCTGCAAAGCGAGCAACCAAAGTACGAGCAGCGAAAAAGACGACACGCGCAGCGAAAGTGACAGCGCGAGTACCGGCTGTTGTACCAGCCGCGATAGCGCGTCAGGAAGCGGCGCTGGAGAAGCTTGAGCTGGCACTTGCTGCTGAACGCTCCGCGGTAGCAGAGAAGCGCAAGGCAGTGCAGGCAGCGCGCAGTCGAGCTGTGAAAAGCGGCAAGGCTGCGGATCGTAATGCCGTAAAACGCACGCAACTGGCGACGGCGAAATCGTCGGAGAAAGTGCGCAAGCTGCGTGGACAGATCGGGGAGGCCAAACTGAAGTTGTCGCTGGCGAAGGCCGAGGCGATGCTGAAGGGTGATGCCGAACTCCTCAAGAGTGCCTTGCAGTCGCGCGTGACGGCACTGGGCAAGAAGGCAGAGGGCGATCTCGCGGCCGCCGTCGAGAAATTCAAGGAGGCGTGGAACAAGAAGCGCGAGGCGATCGATACGCGCAAATTGAAGGCGGCCGAGCGCAAGTTGCGAACCAAGGCCAAGGCCGAGGTGAAGAAGAAGGTTGCCAAGCTGAAGGCTGCGCAGAAGCGTGCTGCGGCCAAACTGCGTGCTGCGGAGCGCAAGGCAGCAGCAAAAGCCAAGGCGGTCGAGCGTCGTGCGGCGAAACAGGCCAGGCGTGCTGTGAAAGTCGTGAAGACGGCGGTTGCTGCGCCCAAACGCAAGGCGGCCGTCAAGGCGCCCAGGCGCAAGAAGGTTGCGACACGACGCAAGGCGGCTGTTGCAGTGACCCGCAAGACAACCGCGACACGCAAGGCTGTCGTGCGCAAAGTGCCTGCACGCAAGAAAGCGACACCCGCACGCAAGAAGGCTGCGCGTCGCCGCTGACGCAGCGCTCGCGGGCGTCTTTCGAGACGCGCTGCACCAAAGCCACCGGCGGTTGCCGGTGGCTTTTTTGTTTGAGTGCTGTGTCGGCGCGGCGGTTTATCGACGATGCAGCAGTGTGTCGAGCTCGGCAGACGAGTTGATGTTCAGAAAGGCATCAGCCTCGTCATCGAAGGCGACGCACCGGTTATTGTGCGTCGCCATCCAGCGGTGAACGGCGCGCCTGCCTTGTTGCAGCCCGTCCTGTTGCGGCTCGTCCTGTTGCAGGTAGGCGCGCAGGTCGTCACGCAGCGAGCGATGCAGCAGGCAGAACAGGTAGTGGTGATCGTTGCCGGTGCCGGCATGGGCAATCATCGTGTCGTCATCGACGGCAGCCCACAGCCGCTGCGCGAGATCGGCGGCGGGTTGTGGGCAGTCGCAGGGCAGGAACAGCACCCAGTCATGTGCGGCCGCTTCCAGCCCCGCCAGCACGCCGGCCAGCGGACCGCGTTGCTCCGGCCACGGGTCGCCAATGATGGGAAGGCCGAGTGCCGGATAGGGGTTCGGGCGATTGCTGTTGATCAGTATCTCCGCAGCCTGTGGTGCGACGCGCTCTACGATGTGATCGATAAAACTGCGCCCCTGCCACGGCAGCAGAGCCTTGTCGACGCCACCCATCCGCGTGCCGCTGCCGCCGGCGAGGATCACGGCGGTGAGTGGTGGCATTGGGCGTGGTGCAGTTGTCGAGGCAGTGGTCATGTTGGCTCACGCACGATGGCAGTGCTTCAAGTGACGTCAATGGGCAGTCGTCAATGATGTGGTGTTGATGAGATTGTAGCGTTTGCCCCGCTGCCGCGGCGTCGTTACCATGCCCGCTCGCCCGCCTGCCGTGACCTTCATGCCCCGTCTGTTAGCCGTCGATACCGCCACCGAAGCCTGTTCCGTTGCCCTTGGCAACAGTGGACGGGTCGTCGAGGAGCACCTCTATGGCCCGCGCGAACATATGCAGCAATTGCTGCCGATGATCGAAGCGCTGCTCGATGAGGCGGGCGTGTCGCTGCGCGATCTCGATGCGATTGCTTTCGGTCGCGGTCCCGGTTCGTTCACCGGTGTGCGCATCGGTCTCGGTGTGGTGCAGGGGCTGGCATTTGCCACACAGCTGCCGCTGATTCCGGTGTCGACACTGGCGACGCTGGCACAGAGCGCGGTGAACGATGAGCTGCAGCCCAGCGATCGCATCCTTGCCGCGATCGATGCCCGTATGGACGAGGTCTACTGGGGTTGGTTCGAGCTGAATGCGGAGCGGCGTGTCGTTGCGGTCGGTGAGGAGCGGGTGTCGCCACCGCAGCTGGTTACTCCAGCGGAGGCGGGTGTCGATTGGATCGGCGTTGGCAGTGGTTGGCGACATGCCAGCCGGCTGCCCACCGGTGCGCGCCGAATCGATGCCGAACTGCTGCCGCATGCCAGCGCGCTGCTGCATCTCGCGCTGCCGCTGTGGGAGCAGGGGCAGACCGTATCGGCCGAAGCGGCGGTGCCGGTCTATCTGCGTGACGATGTCGCCTGGCCGCAGGGCCAGGGAAACAAATAACCGCCTGGCCACAGGGCCAGAAACAAATAACCGCCTGGCCGCAGGGCCAGAAACAAATAACCGCCTGGCCACAGGGCCAGGCTGAACACTGGCGGACGGGAGAGAAGGCGCATGGATATCCTGCTGATGTTGAAAGCGCTGGTGATGGCGGTGGTCGAGGGGCTGACCGAGTTCCTGCCGATCTCCAGTACCGGCCACCTGATCCTGACCGGCGCGCTGATCGGTTTTCACGACGACAAGGCCAAGCTGTTCGACGTGGTGATCCAGGCCGGCGCCATTCTCGCCGTCTGCTGGGAGTATCGCCGTCGCCTGCTGCTGGTGACGCTGGGTCTGCCGAACGACCGCGTGGCGCAGCGGTTCGCGCTGAACGTCGTCATCGCCTTCCTGCCGCTGGCCGTGCTCGGGGTGCTGTTCCACAGCCAGATCAAGCAGTTCCTGTTCGCACCGGTGCCGGTGGCGGCGGCCTTCATCGTCGGCGGCATCCTGATCCTGTGGGTGGAGCAGCTGTACGCGCGCCGCGACGAGTCGGCGATGGTGCGGGAGATGGAGGCGATGAGCTGGCGCCACGCGCTGAAGATCGGGCTGATCCAGGCGCTGGCGCTGATTCCCGGCACCTCGCGCGCCGGTGCCTCGATCGTCGGCGGCATGGCGCTGGGCCTGTCGCGCCGCACCGCCACCGAGTTCTCCTTCTTCGTCGGCATCCCGACGCTGATCGGCGCCGCCGTCTACGACCTCTATAAACAGGGGCATCTGCTGACGATGGCGGACCTGCCGCACTTCTCGGTCGGCTTCGTCGGCGCCTTCGTCAGTGCCTTCCTCTGTATGCGCTGGCTGCTGCGCTTCGTCGAGCGCCACACGCTGAACGGCTTCGCCTGGTACCGGATCGCCTTCGGCGCGCTGGTGCTGGTGACCGACTACAGCGGCCTGGTCGACTGGTACCAGGGCTGACCCGACACGGGCACGGAAGACCGGGTTCAGGGGCGCGGTGCTATACTCGCCGCGTTCCTGAACCCGGAATTCCGCCGCCGTGCAGATCCGCAGCAATCACAGCTACCTTCCCAGCCCGGAGTACCGGCGCGACCGCGCGGTCGATGCGCCGGCCGCCGCCGTGCGCGGGGAGGAGCAGGGCGGCCGCGCGCGCGAAGTGACGCGGATCGTGCGCAGCCCGGTGGCCGACGAGGCGCTGGCCGGGCTGGCGCCGCAGGTACGCGGCGCGCTGCAGAGCTACCTCAGCAACGGCCCCACGCTCAGTGAGCGCTACGGCGTCGAACTGGCCGGCGTCGACCTCTTCGTCTGAGCGGTGAGCCCGGTCGTCGTGCTCCATTCACCACTTCCACCACCTCCCCGATTCCCTTTGCCCTGCGCCGCGATGGTGTCGTATCCCGTCGCGCGTCCACAGGAAGCGCCATGAGCGAACAACAGCAGTTTCTCGATCGATTCCTCCAGTTTCTGCGCCGGGCACCGACGCCGTATCACGCAGTGCAGGTACTGGTCGAGCGGCTGAATGATTCCGGATTCACCCGACTGGAGGAGGGCGAGCGCTGGAGCCTGAAGCCCTCCGGGCGGCATTACGTGATTCGCAACGGCTCCTCGCTGTTCGCTTTTGCGCTGGGTGCCGGCGACCCGGTAGAGCAGGGCGTGCACCTGATGGGCGCCCACACCGACAGCCCCTGCCTGAAGGTGAAACCGCAGCCGGAGCTGCTGCGCAACGGCTACTTCCAGCTCGGTGTCGAGGTCTACGGCGGCGTGCTGCAGAACCCGTGGTTCGATCGCGACCTGTCGATGGCCGGGCGTGTCACCGGTGTCGACGGCGACGGCAGGCTGGTCAGCCACCTGATCGACTTCGAGCGGCCGGTCGCCGTCATTCCGAGTCTTGCCATCCACCTCGACCGCGGCGTCAACGAATCGCGCTCGATCAACGCGCAGAACCACCTGCCGCCGGTGCTGATGTGTGCGGCGATGGAGAGCCAGCAGAGTTTTCGCGCGATGCTGCTGGCGCAACTGCGTCAACAGCAGCCGGGTGTCGAATTGCGCGAGCTGCTCGATTACGAGATCTGCCTCTACGACACGCAACCGGCGGCACAAGTCGGCATCGACGGCGAGTTCGTTGCCGGTGCGCGGCTCGATAACCTGCTCTCCTGCTTTATCGGCATCGAGGCACTGCTCGCCGCCGACGATGGCTGCGCGCGCGCTGCGGTGCTGACCGATCACGAAGAGGTTGGCTCCAGCTCGATTGCCGGGGCAGGCGGCACGCTGATGCAGTCGGTGCTGCAACGTATCGCCGGCAGCCACGAAGATTATGTTCGTATGCTCGACCGCTCGCTGATGGTGTCGTGCGACAACGCCCACGGCATCCATCCGAACTACGCCGACCGCCACGACGGCAACCACGGTCCGCTGCTGAACGGTGGCCCTGTCATCAAGGTCAACGCCAACCAGCGCTACGCTACCAGCTCGGAGACGGCGGCGCTGTTCCGCCATCTGTGCCAGCTCGAACAGGTGCCGGTGCAGAGCTTCGTCGTGCGCAGCGACATGGCCTGCGGCTCGACCATCGGCCCGATCGCCGCCACCGAACTCGGCGTGCGCACCGTCGATGTCGGCGTGCCGCAGTGGGCGATGCACTCGATCCGCGAGGTGGCCGGCAGCCGCGACTGCTGGTACCTGTTCCGCGTGCTGAGCCGTTTCTTCCGCTTTTCCTGAGGCGCGGTTCGCCCGACGCTCTCTCCGTTTCGCCAAAAGGTTTTCGTTCGCCATGACCCAGCAGCCCCGCGTTCTCACCGGCATCACCACCACCGGCACGCCGCACCTCGGCAACTACGTCGGCGCCATTCGCCCGGCGATCGAGGCGAGCCGTGCGCCCGATGCCAACGCGTTCTATTTCCTCGCCGACTACCACGCGCTGATCAAGTGCCAGGACCCGGCACTGGTGCGCCAGTCGGCGCGCGAGATCGCCGCCACCTGGCTGGCGCTCGGGCTCGATACCGAGCGCGCGACGTTCTACCGCCAGTCCGACGTGCCGGAAATTCTCGAACTGAGCTGGGTGCTCACTTGCGTGGCGGCCAAAGGCCTGATGAACCGCGCGCACGCCTATAAGGACGCGGTGCAGAAGAACATCGACGCACAGGAGGACCCCGACTTCGGCATCACGATGGGGCTGTTCAGCTACCCGATCCTGATGGCCGCCGACATCCTGATGTTCAACGGCGCAAGGATTCCGGTCGGTCGCGACCAGATCCAGCACATCGAAATGGCGCGCGACATCGCGCAGCGTTTCAACTTCATCTACGGCGATACCTTCGTGTTGCCGGAGGCGATGATCGACGACAACGTCGCCGTGCTGCAGGGGCTCGACGGCCGCAAGATGAGCAAGAGCTACGGCAATACCATTCCACTGTTTTTGCCGGAAAAACAGCTGCAGAAGTCGATCAACAAGATCGTTACCAACCTGCAGGAGCCAGGCGAGCCGAAGGATGCGGACAGCTCGACCGTATTTCAGATATGGAAGGCGTTCGCGACGCCCGAGCAGACTGCCTACATGCGCGAACAGTTCGCCGCCGGTATCGGCTGGGGGCAGGCGAAGAAGGAGTTGTGCGCGCTGATCAACGATGAAGTGAAGGAGGCACGCGAGCGTTACAACGAACTGCTCGCCAATCCGGATCACGTCGATGCGGTACTGAAAAAAGGTGCGGAGAAGGCCCGCGCCGAAGCATCAAAACGACTGGCCCAGGTACGCAGGGCGGTCGGTATCGTTTGATTCAATGCCGCAAGTCAGGGGTTGACAGCAACGTCGTCATCCCAAAGACTTGCCGCCGCTTCAGAAGGTGCCCGCCGATCTTTCGGTCGGTGGGTGAAACGGGAAGTCCGGTGACGCGCGAGGTTTTACTACCTCCGCCACTCCGGCGCAGCCCCCGCTGCTGTAAGCCTGACGAGACTGTTCGACCGCCACTGTGGAAACACGGGAAGGCAAGGGACAGTCGAGGATGACGGCGAGCCAGAAGACCGGCCTTCTGAACGAAATGATGGTGCGAAATCCGGGGTGTGGTTTCGTTCGTCGGCTGGATTTTCGATAAGTGTTCGCAGCGTCAGGCGAGATGGATAGCCATGTCCATCGCCGTGCGTTTGCATGACTGTTGCCGAAATTTTCTGACCTGCGAATCCCTGCCTCGACCCGGCCACATGGAGTGGCATGGGTGTTCGTGCCATTGCCTTTTTTCGATTTGTCGCCGGGTGGGCGCGGTCGGTAGTTGCAGGGGTTTTGGCAAATGGCCAGAAAGTATGTGTGCAGTGCGTTCCTGATTTTTGCATCGATGGCATCGCAACCGTTGTTGGCGGAGTCGGCGCCGGTCAACCTGCCGCCGGTGAAAGTGGAGGCGGAGGGTGAGCAGGGACTCAACCTGAAGCGACTGACGACCGGTGGCAGCCGGCTGAACTTGCCGCCGCTGGAGACGCCGGCCAGCATCGAAGTGATTCGTGGTGAGACGATTCGTGAGCGCGGTGATGCCGATCTTATCGGCGCTCTCACCCGCGCCACCGGCATCACCGACGTTTCCAGCCCCGGCAACGGCGGCACTGCGCTGGCGGCGCGCGGCTTCTCCGGCCACAACTCGGTCATGTATCTCTATGACGGCAGCCGTCTCTATGTCGGCTCAGGCACGATTACCTTTCCGTTCGACCCGTGGTCGGTCGAGCGCATCGAAGCACTGCATGGCCCGGCCTCGGTGCTGTACGGCGAAGGTGCCATTGGCGGTGCGGTCAACATCGTGCCGAAGAAACCGAGCCGCAAGGCTGGCTACGAAGGGCGTATCGCCTTGGGCAGCGACGATATTCGCCGCGCCGCGTTCGGTGCCACCGGACCGCTGGGCGAGCGCTTCGCCTATCGTTTCGATATCAGCCACAACCACAGCAACGGTTGGGTCGACAACGGCGATTCCGAAAGCCTGATGGTGGCGGGCGCCGTGCGCTGGGATCTCTCTGACGAACTGGCGCTGACGCTGTCGCACGACGATGGTCGTCAGCAGCCTATGCGCTACTTCGGCGTGCCGCTGCGCGATGGTCGGCTCGACTCGTCGCTGGAGGAGCGAAACTTCAACGTCGTCGACAGTGTGCTCGACTATCACGACAAATGGACCCGCCTCAATCTGGCCTGGACGCCGAGCAAAAGCGTCACGCTGAGCAACGAACTCTATCGTCTCGAAAGCGATCGTCACTGGCGCAATGCGGAGAGCTTCTCGTTCACGCCGACAGGGCTGGTACAGCGCGGCGTTTTCCTTGAAATTCTGCACGAGCAGGAGCAGGTTGGTAACCGCTTCAACACAGCCCTGTTGCACACGCTGTTCGGGTTCGAGAACGAATTCTCGTTCGGGTTCGACATCAACCGGATCGACTTCAGGCACATCAACAACTCGCCCTGTTCCGGTACGTCGCTGGTCGATCCCTCCGCGCCGACGCCCGGCTATTTCACCGATGTGGCCTGCACAACGACGCCGGGGGTCAAGAACGATACCGCGCAGCACTCGCTGTTCTTCGAGGATCGATTCAAGGTCTCGGAGCGGTTGGCGCTGGTGGCCGGCGCGCGCTACGACAGCATTGAGCTGGAGCGCAGAGACCTGCGCAACCCGGCGGCGAGCTTCGACAAGAACTTCTACACGACCAGCTGGCGCCTCGGCACCGTCTACGATCTGGCCGAGGACCTGGTGGTCTATACCCAGTACGCCACGGGTTCCGATCACTTGGGTTCGCTGATCACGACCTCCGTCGCGCAAGCCGATTTCGATCTCTCGACTGGTGAGCAGTGGGAGATCGGTCTGAAGCAATCGCTGCTGAACGGGCGCGGGCAATGGACGCTGGCGTACTACGACATCGTCAAGAAGAAGCTACTGTCGCGCGATGCCGACAACCCGGCCATCCAGGTACAGATTGGCGAGCGCTCGTCGCGCGGTGTTGAGGGCTCCATCGCGTTCGATCTCGGTGCGGGCTGGCGCGTCGATGCCAACGTGGCCGTTCTCGAAGCGCGCTTCGACGACTTCAAGGAGTCGGTCGGCGGTGTGCTGATTTCGCGCGATGGCAATGTGCCGAACGGTGTGCCGCAGAAAACCGCCAACCTGTGGCTGACCTGGCAGTTCGCCAATGACTGGCGTGCCAACGCTGGTGCACGCTACGTCGGTGAGCGTTACTCGAACACTGCCAACACGATCAGCGTCGACTCCTACACCGTGTTCGACACCGGCCTGCACTGGCAGACGACGAAGAACATCGGCACGGCACTGCGTGTGTTCAACGTCACCGACGAGGTCTACACCACGTCGAGCAGTTCGACGCAGTGGCGACTGGCGCAGCCGCGCACGTTCGAGCTGGCGGTGGACTTCCGCTACTGAGCGGTCGTGTCGTGATGAAACTGCGCTGGAAACGCTGGCTCTACCTGTCGCACCGCTGGTTTGGCATAGCGCTGTGCCTGCTGTTCGTGGCGTGGTTCGTCAGCGGCATCGTCATGATGTACGTCGGCTTTCCGCAACTCGATCGTGACGAGCGGCTGACCGGGTTGCCGGCGCTCGACTTCTCGTCGGCGCGGCTGTCGCCGGTCGAGGCGGTGGCGAGATTGCGCGATGCCGATTTCTCTGTCGTCGGCGCGCCCGAACGCAACCTGCCGCGCGACGGCGTCGGCGACACGGTGTCGCCGACGGTGGTGCGGCTCGGCATGTTGCAGGGGCGCCCGGTCTATCACCTGCATCTCGGCGGCGCTATTCAGCCGCGCACGGTATTTGCCGACGATGGCGAACTGTTGCAGCGGGTGACGTTGGCGATGGCGCTGCAGACGGCGGTCGATTTCGCGCAGCGGCAGCGCGGTATGGCCTTCGCCGACGCGCGTCATGCGGAGCTGCTGCAGACCGATCAGTGGACGCTGTCGGCGGCGATGAACATTCACCGCCCGCTGCATCGCGTCGAACTCGGCGATGCGCATGGCAGTGAGCTCTACGTCTCGTCGACCACCGGCGAAGTGGTGCGCGACACCGCGCGCAGCGAGCGCTTGCTGAACTATGTCGGTGCGGTGACACACTGGATCTATCCGACGGTGATTCGGCGTCATCCGGAGCTATGGGCCTGGCTGGTCGATATTCTGGCTGCCGCTGGCGTGGTGCTCGCGCTGACCGGATTGTGGATCGGAGTGCTGCGCTGGAAGCGTCGGCCGAAGCCGGGAAAGCCGGCGGTTCCCTATCGTGGGCTGATGCGGTGGCACTACTTCAGCGGGATTGTGTTTGGTGGCTTCGCATTGACCTGGGTTTTCAGCGGCTGGTTGTCGATGAATCCCGGGGGGTTGAATCCATCTCGGGCGGTCAGTGCACAAGAACGATCGGCGCTCAGTGGTGTACCGACGATATTGCGGGTAGCTGATTTCGTGCAACCGGTGCCGGTGTTCGATGGGCAGACGGTTGAGGCGGAGTTGCTGCATGTCGATGGGGTCGCGGCTTATCTGATGTCGCGGCGCGATGGTTCTCGCCAGCTGGTTTCGGCGAATGATGGCAGTCTATTCACTGTCGACCTGCCGAGACTGCGAGCATTGCTGCCGGCGCTGATGCCTCAGTCGACACTGAATCAGGTGCAGCTGCTGACAGGTTATGACAACTACTATTACAGCCGTCATCCAGAGCGTGGTGACAAGCCACTTCCCACACTGCGTGCGATGTTTGCCGATGACGCCGCAACTTGGTTTCACGTTGATGTGGCGACCGGACAGTTACTGGATCGCAGTACTGCCACCAATCGTCTCTATCGTTGGCTCTACAACGGCCTTCACTCGTGGGATATCTATTGGTTATGGCAGCGGCGGCCGCTGTGGGATATTGCCCTGATCAGCTTTTCGTTGGGAGGGGTATTGTTGTCGGGGCTTGGCGTTGTGGTTGGGTGGCGGCGACTTGGCGATGGACGCAGGCGGGGTCGTGCCAGAGTCTGATCCGAAACGTTAAATCAGCCCGGCACCTGCTGGCCGGACAGTTATCTGCAGGCGATTCAGCCAGCGCTGTGGATACCGCGGCGCACCGCCTGTTGCAGCTGGCTCAGCGTGACGCTGCGGGCGATCGACTGGCTTTTGCGAATGTGGTCGATCATCGCCTTGCGCGCACGCCGTACATTGCCTGCCTGAATCAGCAGGCAGAGTTCGTGGTGCTCTTCGTAGGTTTCCACCACCGCCTGCCGGTCGGGAAAGCCGAGCCGCCGCAGGATGCGGATGTGGTGGTTGATGTCGCGCAGGTAGTCGGCCAGCACCGGGTTGCCGCTGCCGACCGCGATGCTGATGTGGAAGGCCTCCTCCAGCGTCTTGATCTCATCCATGTTGACGCTTTTCCTGACGCGCGCCGGGTTCCATAACTCGGTCAGTGCGTCCAGCGCTTCGCGATTCATCTGCCTGCAGGCGCGTTCGATCGCCTCGGCCTCCAGGCAGACGCGCACGTCGTAAAACTGCGTGATTCGCTCGATGTCGACCGGCCGCACGAAGCAGCCCTGCTTCGGCAGGATGGTGATATGCCCCTCGACCTCCAGCCGCTGCAACGCCGCGCGCACCGGTGTGCGGCTGACGTTGAATTCGGTCGCCAGCTCCGATTCGGTGACGCGGGTGCCGGGGTAGAGTTCGAATTCGAGAATCTTGCGGCGCAGCTGTTCGTAGATCTTCTGCGAGGAGAACTGGCTTTTCTGCAATGCATTTTCTCCAGAGATAGCCACATCTGAATTTACCTTGGCACGTTAGTGCAGGCTCCGGGTCGTGTAAAGCGCCTCACGGTTGTGGTGCGCACTGCGCTGTTTGCGGGCGCAATGACATCTGCCCCCTTTAATATCGTTCCTCTCGCTTCCCGGCACTTTTCCCAACCTGTTGTTTTTCAATCCCGTCGCCGAGCTCGGCATGTCTCGGCATGGATGATGCTTTATACCCATCGTTGTATACAACGACAAATACAAAGTGGTGCTCGCGGCGATGAGTGCGCGGCGACATCGAATGATGGCGACAGCTTCAAACAAGGGGATGGCGATGGAGGCACGGGAGAAAGGGCTGCTTCAGCAGCGTTGTGGCGGCGCGGTCAAGGGCGGCGTAATCAACATGTTCGGCCTGCCACTGATGGCGTTAATGCTGCCGATGGCGGCACAGGCCGGTAGTGCGCAGTGGAGTTCGACCAATATCCAGTATTTGCATGGCACGAACTATGAATTGGGTGACGACACGCGCTCGATCGTCACCCTTGAGCACGCCAACGGCTGGAAGTATGGCGACAATTTCTTCTTCGTTGACATTACCAATCCGGATCGCGACGGGGAGAACACCGGCACCGAGTTCTACGGCGAGATCTCGCCGCGACTCAGTTTCAGCAAGATCAGCGGTCGCGACCTGTCGTTCGGCATCGTGCAGGATTTCCTGATCACGACCACGGTCGAGATCGGCGACGCCGGCTCCGGCTTCCACAACTATCTGTACGGTCTGGCGGTCGACCTGAAACTGCCGGGCTTCGCCTTCTTCCAGGTCAACTGGTACGTGCGCAACGAGGTGACGGCGGGCACCGATCTCGGCCAGCAGGTGACGCTGGTGTGGCTGGTGCCGTTTTCGATCGGCCCGGTCGACTTCGCCTTCGAAGGCTTTCTCGATTACGCCTATGGCAACGATCCGTCCGAGGACAACCTGCTGACGGCGCCGCGCCTGCTGGTCGATGTCGGCAAGTTCTTCGGTGCGCCGGGTGCGCTGCAGGCCGGTGTCGAATACCAGATCTGGCGCAACAAGTTCGGTATAGACGGTATTGACGAAGATGTGGCGCAACTGATGGTGAAGTGGGTCTGGTAGCTGCCGGTCAGTTTTTTCGAGGAGGAGAACATGGCTGCGATCACGCTGGCGGCGGAACCCGCCGCAATCGATCTCGATCTGGCGCGCACTGCGCTGCTGATCATCGACATGCAGCGCGACTTCGTGTTGCCCGGCGGTTTTGGCGAAACGCTGGGAAACGATGTGTCGTTGTTGCGCAGTGCGATCGGGCCATGTGCGCAGGTGCTGGCTGCGGCGCGCGCGCTGAGGATGGCGGTGATCCATACCCGCGAGGGCCACCGTCCCGATCTCGGCGATGCGCCGCCGGCGAAACTGCAGCGAGGCGTGCCGAGTAAACGTATCGGCGATTTCGGTCCGATGGGGCGCATCCTGATTCGCGGTGAGCCGGGGCACGACATCATCCCCGAACTCTATCCGCTGGCGGACGAGCCGGTGGTCGACAAGCCGGGCAAGGGCTCCTTTTACGGCACCGATCTCGAACTGCTGCTGATCAATCGCCGTATCGAAAACCTGCTGGTCTGCGGCGTCACCACCGAGGTGTGCGTGCACACGACGGTGCGCGAAGCCAACGATCGCGGCTACCGCTGCGTGGTACTTGGTGATTGCTGCGCCTCCTACTTCCCGGAGTTTCACCGTGTCGCGCTGCAGATGGTGTCGGCGCAGGGCGGCATTTTTGGCTGGGTATCGAGTTCGGAAAAGTTTCTCGCGGCAGTTGAATCCTGAATCGTTTGAGAGGGGATCGGATCATGAGTGGATCGGCACTGTTCAAGCCGCGGCTGTGGACGCCCGGCGACTGGAATGCCCTGTTCGGGTTTGGCACCAACATCCTGGTCAACCTGCTGGTGTTGACCGGTCTGCTGTTGTACGTGGTGAAGATGCCGGAGGAGATCGTGTTCGGTCGCATCCTGCCGGCGACCGGATTGATGCTGTTCCTCAGTACGGTCTACTACGCGTGGCTGGCCTATCGACTGGCGCAGAAGACCGGCCGCAGCGATGTCTGCGCGCTGCCGTCTGGTGTCAGCGTGCCGCATATGTTTGTCGTCACCTTCGTCATCATGTTGCCGATCTCCTTGTCGACCGGTGACCCGATTCGCGGTTGGGAAGCGGGGCTGACCTGGGTGTTCATCCAGAGTTTCGTGTTGATGATCGGCGCCTTCATTGCCCCCTGCATTCGCAGGATCACGCCGCGCGCCGCGCTGCTCGGCACGCTGGCCGGTGTCTCCGTCGCGTTCATCTCGCTGCGGCCGGCGCTGGAGATGTACATGACGCCGGTGATCGGCGTGGTCTGCTTCGCCATCATCCTGCTGAGCTGGTTTGGTGGCGTGCGTTATTTCAAGGGAGTTCCCGCCGGGCTGGTCGCCATCGCCGTCGGCACGCTGATCGCGTGGGGCAGCACGGCGATGGGGATTGGCATTGGTGGCATGAGCCTGGAGAAGGTGGCACAGGCGGTAACGAGTTTCGGATTCTCGGTGCCGGTGCCTGCGTTTGGTCACGTCTTCTCCGGCTTTGAGTTCCTCGGCATCATCCTCGTCACCGCGATTCCGTTCGGCATCTACGATCTGGTCGAGGCGATGGACAATGTCGAGAGTGCTGCCGTCGCCGGCGACAGTTTTCCGACCACGCGCGTGCTCTCTGCCGACGGTGTTGTCAGCCTGATCGGTTGCCTGATGGGCAATCCCTTCATCAATGCCGTCTATATCGGTCATCCGGGCTGGAAGGCGATGGGCGGGCGCATCGGTTATTCGGCGGCGACCGGCATCATCGTGTTGTTGTTGGCCTGGTTCGGTGTCATCGCGCTGATGAGTGCGTTGATTCCGGTGGTCGCCATCTCGCCCATCCTGCTCTACATCGGCATGTTGATCGGCGCGCAGGCGTTCCAGGAGACGCCGAAGAGTCATGCGCCGGCGATCATTCTCGCGCTGATGCCGCACCTCGCTGCGTGGGGAAAACTGCAGATAGACAACGCACTGGGCGCGGCAGGCACCAGCGCGGCTGCGGTTGGCTTCGACAAGCTCGGTCAGACCGGTGTGTTGTATGAAGGGTTGGCGGTGTTGGGTGGCGGCGCAATTCTCGGCGGTCTGGTGCTGGGGGCGATCGCCGCGTTTGTCATCGAGCGGCAGTTGTGGCGTGCAGCGGCATTCGCGCTGGCCGGTGCCGCACTGACCTTCTTCGGTTTCATGCACGGCGAGCAGGTCGGTATTGCCGAGTCACCGATGGTGGCGCTGGCCTATCTGCTGGTGGCAGCGACACTGGCTGCCTGCGCGAAGTTCGTCAATGTCGACAGCCTGGCACCACTGCCGGTGCATGGCGAAGCCGAAGCGACGGCATAGGGAGAGCGGAGATGACGCGTTATCTCGACAGCACACCCTACGCCTGGCCATTCGACGGCAATCTGCAGCCGGACAACACCGCGCTGATCATCATCGACATGCAGACCGATTTCTGCGGCGAGGGTGGTTACGTCGACAGCATGGGTTACGACATCGCACTGACGCGCGCGCCGATCGAACCGATCGGCCGCGTGTTGCAGCGATTGCGCGAACTCGGCTTCTTCATCATCCACACCCGCGAGGGGCACCGCCCCGATCTCGCCGACCTGCCGGCCAACAAACGCTGGCGCTCGCGCCAGATCGGCGCCGGCATCGGCGATGCCGGACCGTGCGGGCGCATTCTGGTCAGGGGCGAGCCGGGCTGGGAGATCATCCCGGAGCTGGCTCCGCTGCCGGGCGAGGTGATCATCGACAAGCCGGGCAAGGGCTCGTTCTGTGCCACCGACCTCGATCTGATCCTGCGCACGCAGGGCATTCGCAACCTGATCCTGACCGGCATCACCACCGATGTCTGCGTGCATACGACGATGCGCGAGGGCAACGATCGCGGCTTTGAGTGTGTGCTGCTGGCCGATTGCTGCGCCGCCACCGATCAGGCGAACCACGCGGCGGCGCTACATATGATTCACATGCAGGGTGGCGTGTTCGGCGCGGTATCAAACTCGACGGCGTTGCTGTCGACACTGGAGTAACCGACTCATGGCGAGCGAGCTGCTGTTATGGCGCGACCTGTTGCGCCTCGATCCGGATGATCCGCATCTGGCATGGCAACCCTTTCGCGATGGCGTCGAGATGGTGCCGCTGCACAGTGTCGAGGGGCGCGGCGTCTGTTGTGCGTTGCTGCGGTATGCCGCCGGCGCATCGGTGCCGAGCCATACCCACACCGGGCTGGAGTATCTGCTGGTTCTGCGCGGCGATCAGCGCGACGATCGCGCCAGCTACACCGCCGGCGCCCTGCTGATCAACGAGCCGGGCTCGGTGCATCAGGTCAGCAGCGATGGCGGTTGCATCGTACTGGCGATCTGGGAGGGGCCGGTGCGCTTCGATTGAGTCGGCAGCGTCACCTGTCCGGCGTTCGCGCGGTGTGACGCGGCTTCAGTAGACATCCCGACGATAGCGACCCTGTTCGGTCAGCTGTTCCACGCGCTCCTCGCCCAGCAGTTCGTTCAGCACCGTGTGCACCGCTGGCGCCATGCCCTGCAGGCTGCCGCAGACATAGATCGCAGCGCCATCGTCGACCCATTGCTGCAGGGCTTTGCCGGCTTCGCGCAGGCGTTGCTGCACGTAGGCAGAATCTTCGTCGCGAGAGAAGGCGAGATCGACGCGGGTGAGGTGACCGCTTTGTTGCCACTGCTCGATTTCTTCGCGAAAGAAGTAGTCGTGCGCCGCGCTGCGCTCGCCGAACAGCAACCAGTTGTTGTGCTGGCCGCGCTGTTCGCGCGCCTGCAGCAGTGCGCGCAGGCCGGCGATGCCGGTGCCGTTGCCAATCAGGATCAGCGGGCAGTCGCTCGCCGGGGGATGGAAGTTGGCGTTGCTGCGCACGCGCAGGTCGACTTCGTCGCCGATGGCTGCGATGGCGGTCAGATAACCGGAGCCGAGGCCGAGGCTGCCGTCGGGGTGCCGATGCTGTCGTACTAACAGTTCAACTCTACCGCTCGCCCTCAGCGATGCGATGGAGTATTCGCGGTGCGGCAGCGGTGCGAGTGTATCCGTCGTCCTGCTTTCCCGACGCGGGCCGATCTCGGCGATGTCGCCGGCTTCCCAGGCGGCGTCGCCATCGAGCGGTTCCAGTGCGATGAAAAAGGCGGGCGCGCCGGCGCTGCCGGAATTTACGCAGCGGCGCGTGACGAGTCGCCAGCGGCCATAACCCGGGGCCTGCCAATCGGCCAGATCGGTGCGACCGCCGAGCAGGCCGAGATGGTGTTGCCAGTGACGCAGCGCGCCGCCGTCGCCGTTGTCGACTTCTACGGGGTCGAACAGCGGTTCGGCGCCCTGTGTCCGCAGCCAGTGGCCGAGACTTCGACCGAAACCGCAGTAGTCGCGGTAGCTGCTGTCGCCGAGTGACAGCAGACCGAACTGCAGCCGGTGCAGATCGGGTGCCTGCGTCATGACACGCCGCGCGAATGCGGCGGCCTGGTCGGGCGGGTCGCCCTCACCGTAGGTGCTGACGATGAACAGCGCGCGCTGGCAGTCGCGCAGCGTGTCGCCATCCAGCGCCGCCAGCGGCAGTAATCGCACCGGCAGTTGTGCCTGTTGCAACGCTTCGGCACTTTGCCAGGCGAGGCGTTCGGCGGTGCCGGTCTGGCTGGCGTAAGCGATCAACAGTGGCGCGGTATCGCCGCGGTCGCCTTTCATCAATGCCTGCACCGCATCGCGTTCACGCTGTTGTCGATGTCGGTGGCGCAGCCAGATCACACCGCAAAAGGCGAGATAGCCGGCGGTGGCGGTCGCCGCGCCGGTGTGGCGCAGGGCGGTATCGCTCAGAGCGAGCGCCGCCGGGCTGGTTGCAAGCAGCGGCAGCGCCAGCAGGCGCGATGCAAATTCGAGGAGTGCGGAGGGCATGGCGGAGGTGAGTGTGCGCCGCCGGTCTCCCGGCGGCGCAGCCCGTTACTGCGGCAGCACTTCAAACGTCGCGACGTAGCTGCCGCGCCGCTGGGTCGCCGGCTTCTGCGCCTTGTCGTCCTGGTACTGCGCTTCCAGGAAATACTGGCCGGCGGTCGGCCAGGTGATGGCGAAACGCCCCTGCCTGTCGGCGACCGCCTCGATCGCCTGCTGGCCGTCGCGGTAGCGCATCCCGGCCGGCAGCACGGTGACCTTGGCGCCGACGGCGGGCTGGCCGTCGATCAGCAGCGCGAAGGTGGCGGCCTCGCCGGCGAACAGGTCGTTGGGGTGGGTGACCGGTGCCAGTTCGAGCCCCTGGCCGGTCGGCTTCAGCACGGCGTCGCTCGGGTTGCCGGCGGTGACGAAGGTCTCCAGCCGCCGCGACGACTGCGTGACGCGCAGGTTATCGGCCTTCTTCGGCACGGCCTTGTCGAAGCCCTCCTGGGTGAACGGCGTGCCGCGCTGCGGCCACATCTTGCGCTGGCCATTCTCTTCCCACATGGCGTTCAGGCCGCTGCTGGCGGAGAAGACCTTGTAGGTGCCTTTCTGCGGCAGTTGCAGGTCGAAGGTGCTGCGGTGCTTGCCGGAGGCCGCGTTCTGCAACGGCACCTCCTTGCCGTCCGGCCCCACCGCCTTGACGCCTTCGAGGCGCATGGCGTGGTGGTCGGGGTGGAAGATGTCGTTGGAGATGGCGGCGTCGAAGGTGACCCACGGCTCGTCGCTGGAGAGCACGGTGGCGGCCGGCACGATCCAGGCGCGGTGCGCGTGGGCGGCGAACGGCAGGGTGAGCGCCAGTGCGATGGCGGCGGGTTTGACGAAACGTTTCATGGACGGACTCCTGGTGTGGGGTGTCGTGTGTGGCCGGCGCGAATCGCGGCGGCTCAGGGTTTCAGTTCGACGGTGATGGCGCCGAGCTCGCTGCTGCCTTTGCCCTCCAGCTTCTGCGGTGCCTTCGGCGGCCACTGGAACGGGATCTCGACCAGCTCGCGACCACCGACCTCGCGCGCCGCCTCGACCAGCAATCGGTAGCTGCCGGCGGGCAGGTCGCCGAGCGGTGCCTTGCCACTGCTGAACGAGACGGTGTGGCTGCCCGGCGCGCGGGTGGCGCCGCTGACGCCGTCGATCGGCAGGTCGAGTTCGCGGCCGCTGCGGCGCCACCACTGGCGCATGTCCTTCAGCCACTTCTCGCCCTCGTCGTTCTTCATCTTCACGTCGTACCAGATGGCGAGGTTGGCGGCGACGCTGCGGTCCTCGCGCTCGATCCAGATCGCGGTGTAGGGGCGGTGGTACTCCGCCACCTGCAGGCGCGGAATCTCCACCGTCACCGAAAGCTCGGTGGCCTGCGCCGGCAGCGCCAGTGACAGGCCGAGCAGCGGTGCGGCAAGGGCGGTGAAGCGGAAGGTACTGGTCATGGTGTTCCCCCGGTCGTGTGAAAAGGTCAGGCGTGAATGAAAAGCAGTGCCAGCAGCAGCGGCGCCAGCACACCGAGGCCGACCACCGGCCAGGTGGCGGGGCGGTGGCCGCCGTGCAGCTGCAGCAGCACCAGCCCGGTCAGGCAGAACACCAGGCAGGCACCGGCGAAGATGTCGAGGAACCAGCTCCAGGCGGTGCCGGTGTTGCGCCCCTTGTGCAGGTCGTTGAGGTAGGAAACCCAGCCACGATCGGTGCGCTCGAACAGCACCTCGCCGCTGTCGCGGTCGATGCTGAGCCAGGCATCGCCGCCGGGGCGCGGCAGCGGCAGGTAGATCTCGCCGTCGGACCACTCCGCCACCCGGCTGCCGACGTCGACCGCCAGCGTCTCGCCAATCCAGTCGCGCAGTGCGGCGGGCAGCGCGGCCTCGCCGCTGTCGGCTTCGGCGCGCAGCGCGTCGAGCAGCGCGGCCGGCAGCGTGCCCTCGCGGCTCTCGATACGCGGCTTGGCCTCGATCTGCGCGGCATGGTTCAGCGTGATGCCGGTGATGGCGAACAGGATCATGCCGACCAGACAGAGGGCCGAGCTGATCCAGTGCCACTGGTGCAGCGTTTTCAGCCAGTAACCGCGGCGGGCGGCATCGGAGGGAGCGTGAGAGGTATCGGGCATGGAAGTCGGGCGGGAAGATGTCAGGTGCGCTACTCCATCACGAGTGAGAATGAGTCGCAATAAGTGATTGGTGCTTTCCCACTTTTTCCATAGTTTGGTGACTCCGAAGGTCGACGGGCAGCCATGCGGCTGCCCGTCGATCGATCGTCAGAACTGCACGTTGACGCTCATCCAGAAGCTGCGGGCCGCATCCTTGTTGTTGTAGTCGTCGAAGTAGAGAATCTCGTTGGTGCTGCTGCCATAGACACCATCACCATCCAGATCGCGGAACTCGGTCCGGTAGGTGGTGAAGTCCTTGTCCAGCAGGTTGTTGACCCGGCCGTTGATCTTGATGTTATCGGTCAGCTGGTAGCCGATGCCGAGGTGGAGCACCTCGTAGTCCTTGTAGTACAGCGCCTCGTCGGTCAGCGTGTGCTGGCCGCGATAGCGCCTGGAGCGGGCCTCCATGGTCAGGAACAGGTTCAACGGCTCCAGCACCTGCCAGTCCAGCGTCACGTTGGCCATGTGCTTGGCGCTGTTGCCGAGCGGCTGGCCCTTGTTGGCACCGCTCTTCTGCTCGCTGTCGGTGTAGGTGTAGTTGGCGCGCAATGCCCAGTTGTCGAGGAACTGCCAGCGACCGGCCAGCTCCACGCCGTCGATCACCACTTCGTCGATATTGACCGTCCGGTTGCTCGACGAGTAGCCGAGGTCGGCGAACTCCCCACTGCTGGCGCAGGCAAGGGCCGTACCGCCGCCGCAGGGTTGCGAGGCGATCTTGTCCTCGAACTCGTTGCGGAACACGGTGGCGTTGAAGTTGTGGCCGTTCGGGTGCTGCCAGTAGACGGCTGCCTCGGTGGTGACGCTGGTTTCCGGCTCCAGGTCGGGGTTGCCGAACATCGGCGAGGTGCCCTGGCTGCCGAAGCCGGTGATGCCGTCGTAGAGCTGGGTGGTCTTCGGCGTCTTGTAGCCGGTGCTGACACCGCCCTTGACCGTCCACTGCGCGTTGACGGTGTAGACGCCATACAGGCGCGGGCTCAGCTGTTCGCCGAACACCTCGTGGTCGTCATGGCGCAGGCCGAAGGTGATGGCCAGCGGCTCGATGACATACCAGGTGTCCTCGGCGAACAGCGACCACATGTTGTGTTCCTGTACCTGACCGGGGGTGCCCTCTTCCATGCCGAACACGCCGTCTTCCAGTTCGCCCCGGATCACCTGGGTGCCGACCACCAGAATGTGCTGTCCTGCCAGTTCGAACGGCATGTCCAGCTTGGCGTCCAGCGTGTACTGGTTGCTCTCCATGGTGCGCTTGGGGCGTGGCAGGAAGGTCGACTCGGCCAGTGCCTTGCGCTCGTCGGTGGTCATGCCGGCATAGGCGCCGGTGCCGTCGAACATGGCCAGCAGGTGTTCGCGCTCGGCCACGGTGAAGGGCAGGGTACGGCCTTCGTTGTTGGTCTCGACATAGGCCAGCGAGACGAAGCTGTTGCCGAAATCCCAGGTACCGTCGTGGGTCAGCGCCCAGCTGTCGCGGGTGAACTCCTGGGTGGGGGCGTAGCCCGCGCGCGGGTTGGCGCGGCGCGACCAGGTGCCGCCATTGCCGGTGCAGGCGCCGGCATTGTTGCCGGCGGCGCCCAGACAGAAGTTGCCCGCTGTCCAGATGGCGTCGATGTTGTCCACCGTGCCGACCGGGTACTCCAGCACGCCGGCGTCGTTGGTCTTGATCTTGTTGTCGTACTCCTGTTTCGACGTATCCCAGTCCAGCGTCACGGTCTGGTTCCCGGTCGGTGTCCAGACCAGGCTGATACCGCCGGCGACATTGGTGTTGTCGACGGTCTTGCCGCCGCCGCCGAAACTCATGGGGCGGATATGCGCGGCGCCGGCCGGATCGGTGATGGGGGCGTAGGTCGGGTTGGAGGCGTCGCTCTCGTAGCGGCTGCCGCGCAGCGTCAGGTTCAGCAGGCCGGGTACCAGCGGGCCGGAGAGGAAGGCGTCCAGCGTGTTGTCGTCACCGAAGGCGTCGTCCGACTGCGCGGTGTAGCCGGCGGTGATCGAGGCGCTCCACTTCTCTGCATTCTTCTTGGTGATGATGTTGATGACACCGCCCATGGCATCGGCGCCATACAGCGTCGAGGCGGGGCCGCGGATCACTTCGATGCGCTCGATCGCATCCAGCGGCGGGATGTGGTTGAACTGGTTGCCGCCAAAGCTGTTCGGATAGATGTCGCCGTGGTTGCTCTGGCGTTTGCCGTCCACCAGGATCAGCGTGTAGTCGGAGCCCATGCCACGCAGGGAGATGGTGCCCTGGCCGGTCTTGTCGCGGGTTTCGCCGACATCCACCCCCTCCAGGTCGCGCACCGCGTCCAGCAGCGTCGTGTAGGGGCGCTTGCTCAGCTCCTTCTGTTCGATGACCGAGATACTGGCCGGTGCGTCGACCAGCTTCTGCTCGAAACCGGCGGCGCTGACCACCTTGACCGGTTCCAGCGTGACCGTCGCCGCGTCGTCCGCCGCCGCCGGCGCGGCGAGCAGGATCTGGGAGAGCAGGGCGGCGGATGTGGCGGCGACCAGCGGGCGCACGCGGTGTGCCTGGGCAAAGATAAGAGTCATTACTACTTCCTCTTGATAATAGTTCTCGTTTGTAACAGAGAGGAAGACGAACCACCCGAAGAAACCCGTAACGCGCCGGGAAAAAAGTGGTCGCCCCGGGTTCAGCGCTCCAGCCGTGCGCGCAGATGATCCAGGGCGCGCGCCGTCTGTTTTTCCACTGTGCTCAGCGAGACGCCCAGTTCGCGCGCGATCTGCGGGTGGGTTACGCCGTGCAGGCGTGAGGACTGAAAGATGCGCTGCGTCTGCGGCGGCAGCTCCGCCAGCGCCCGCGCCAGCAGCTCCAGCTCCTGCCGTGCAGCGACCACGCTGTCGAGCTCGGGGCTTTCGCCGGTCACTTCGTACAGGTAGGCGAGGCTTTCATCCAGCACCGAGCGCCTCCCGTGAATGCGCTGGTGGTCGATGGCCAGATTGCGGGCGATGCGGAAGATGAACGCGCGCAGGTCGTCGATCGGCTGGCCCGCGTGCGCGACCAGGCGCAGGTAGGTCTCCTGGACGAGATCCGCGGCGGTCTGGGTGCAGTGCAGCTGCCCGCGCAGGAACTGGCGCACCTCCAGCGCGTGGGTGCGGAAGGCGTTGTTCAACTGTTCGGCGCTCAAGGAGGAGGTGTTGGCCACGGCAGAGGGTTCGGCAACGGGTGTTCGACAACCTGGGAGGTCTGGAAGGACCTTTAGATACACGAAGCACTAATGATAATCAATATTATTATTAAAAGTGGCTGCCAAATTGGGTGTGGGCGGTGGACAGGGGCAAAAAAAAGCCGCCTTTCGGCGGCGTCACAGTCTCATCATCGATGAGCTGATCCGAACAACAACGTCGAGAGTGCCATGGGTGGAAATCTTGAAAGCCGCGAAAGTTAGAAACGCTTGTTGAAACCAATTCCGGCGCCGACGACGCCCCACACCAGCGAGCGCCCTTCAGTCCGGTTGCCGCTGTCGCCGAAACTGGCGGTCGGCGTGTCGCCGCGTTGCTCGCCAAAGCTGCGCTGCGCAACCTGCAGTGGTTCGCGGGTGCGGTTTGGCAGAATGACGATCGATTGCAGCGAAATGATGTTGCGTTCGCGGGGGCGCTCGGGTTCGCCGAGGCAGAAGTCGCTGCCGGTCAGCAGCACAGTGGCGATCAGCATCTGTTTCAGCATCGCGGAGCCCCCCCGTGCCGACTGGCGGCGACAACTTCGGTTGAAAAACTTGTCTGGTTGAAAAAACCTGGTTGACTCGACTATAGCAACGCCCTGTGCCAGCGCCGTGACAGTTGCTCAGGTTGTGATTGTCCCCACAGCCGGCGCGGACCTGCCCCGTTTGGCGAGTGTCGGGTTGTGGGTGAAAAGTCGTCAGGCTGCATCGACTTACGGTGGGTTTTTTGCGCTCCGTCCGCTGCGCCAAGGATTCGTCGGCGGATACTTCGGGGTTCGACTGCTGCCGGTTTTGCCAGTGATGTTGGCCCGTTTCGCGCTTTGGGGGGCAGCGGCGCGGTGGATACACTCGGCCTCTCTTCCAATCAGCCAGGGTTGCTGCCGATGTCTGTCGCAGATCTACTTCAACGTCGTTATTCGGTCAGGGCCTTTCGTCCTGATCCCATCCCGGTCGAGCAACTGACGCGGCTCTTCGAGCAGGCGCAGCGCGCTCCGTCGAACTGCAATGTGCAGTCGTGGCAGGTTTTTGTCGTCTCTGGTCGAACCCGCGATCGCCTCGCCGAGCGGCTGTTGACTGACCTGCGCGCCGGCGCGCAGCCGGCACCCGATTTCGATTGGCACATGGGTTATGCCGGCGAGTATCGAGAGCGACAGATCGGTGCGGCGATGGCGCTCTACGGCGCGCTGGGCATCGGTCGGGAGGATCGCGAGGCGCGCACCGAGGCGATGGTGCGCAACTGGGACTTCTTCGGCGCGCCGCACGCTGTATTTTTCGCCATGGACAAGACCCACACCTATCGCGGAGCCGTCGATCTCGGCATCTATGCACTGAGCCTGGCGCTGTTGCTGGAGGAGAATGGCTTCGCCTGCTGCATGCAGGGCGCGCTGAACCAGTATCCGGGGCCGGTGCGCGAACTGCTGGAGATCCCCGACCATCTCGGCATCCTGTTCGGCATGTCTTTCGGTTATGCCGATCCCGATGCGCCAGCCAACCGCACGCGCACGGTACGGGAGCCGCTGGGCAACGCGGTGACGTTCTACGACTGAGTGGTTGCTGGAGCGAGTGGTGGTGCCCGGGGTCGGACTCGAACCGACATGTTGTCACCAACGGCGGATTTTGAATCCGCTGCGTCTACCGATTTCGCCACCCGGGCGGGGGAGGGGTGCTCGAAGAGGCCGGCGATTATAGCAACCGGCCGAGAGCGGTCAACGCCGGCGGTGGAGTGGGGGGCGCTTTTTCGTTAACCTTGCGCCCCTGTTCAAGCCACCCCGCCTGCCTGCTGCCCTTTCGTGAAGCTCTCCGACTTCCATTTCGACCTGCCCGACGAGTTGATCGCTCGTTATCCAACCGCCGAGCGCACCGCCAGCCGCCTGCTGGTGCTGCCTGCCGATGGCCCTTTCGCGCATCGCCATTTCACCGACCTGCTCGACCATCTGACAGCCGGTGATCTGTTGGTCTTCAACAACACACGCGTGTTGCCCGCGCGGCTGTTCGGGCGCAAGAGCAGCGGTGGTCGGATCGAGATGCTGGTCGAGCGGGTGGTCGATGCGCGGCGTGTGCTTGCACATCTGCGCGCTTCCAAGTCGCCAAAAGCCGGCGCGGCTTTGCTTCTAACGCGTGATCATAGGGGTGAAGGCTGCGATGCGCGCGCCGTGGTGCTCGGACGTCGTGATGATCTGTTTGAGATCGAATTTGTCGATGCTGATGCGATCGCCGTGATGCAGGCTATTGGGCACATGCCGCTGCCGCCCTATATCGATCGCGCCGACGAGCAGACAGACCGCGAGCGCTACCAGACGGTCTACGCCGAGCGCGATGGCGCGGTGGCGGCACCGACGGCGGGCCTCCATTTCAGCGAGTCGTTCCTGCAGCAGTGTCGCGACAGGGGTGTCGACATGGGTTTCGTCACGCTGCATGTCGGCGCTGGCACCTTCCAGCCGGTGCGCGTCGACGATATTCGCGAGCACCGCATGCACAGCGAGTGGATCGACGTGGACGATGCGCTGGTGGCGCAGGTGCGCGCCACGCGTGCGCGCGGCGGTCGTATCGTGGCAGTTGGCACCACCAGCGTGCGTGCGCTGGAGAGTGCATCGACCTGCGGAGAACTGCAGCCCTACAGTGGCGACACCGCGATATTCATCTACCCCGGCTATCGATTCCGCAGTGTCGATCTGCTGGTGACCAACTTTCATCTGCCGGAATCGACACTGATCATGCTGGTCAGCGCACTGGCCGGCCGCGAGCGCGTACTCGCCGCCTATCGCGAGGCGGTCGCGCAGAAATACCGCTTTTTCAGCTATGGCGACGCCATGCTGGTGTTTCCCGCCGCGACCACCGGAGAGTCCTGATGCGCCAATGTTTCATGCAATTTGAGCTGGATCACACGGACGGCGCGGCGCGGCGCGGGCGGCTGCGTTTTCCGCGCGGCGTGGTGGAGACACCCGCTTTCATGCCGGTCGGCACTTACGGCACGGTGAAAGGTATTTTGCCGCGCGATATCGAGGCGATCGGCGCACAGATCGTACTCGGCAACACCTTTCACCTGATGCTGCGGCCGGGGACGAAAGTCGTGCAGGAGCACGGCAGCCTGCATCGCCTGATGGGCTGGAACGGACCGATCCTGACCGACTCCGGTGGGTTTCAGGTGTGGAGCCTCGGCGAGCTGCGCAAGATCAGCGAGAAAGGTGTGTCGTTCAAATCGCCGGTCGATGGCAGCCCGGTTTTTCTCGATCCGGAAACGTCGATGCGCGTGCAGCGCGAATTGGGTTCCGACATCGTCATGATCTTCGACGAGTGCACGCCCTATCCGGCGACACCGGACGAGGCACGGGTGTCGATGGAACTGTCGTTGCGCTGGGCGGCGCGCAGCAAGGAGGCGCACGGCGATTCGCCGTCGGCGCTGTTCGGCATCGTGCAGGGCGGCATGTATGAGTCGCTGCGCAGCGAATCGCTGCGCGGGCTGACGGCGATCGGCTTCGACGGCTACGCGATCGGCGGCCTGTCGGTCGGCGAACCGAAAGAGGAGATGCTGAAGGTGCTCGACCATCTCGGACCGGAGATGCCCGCCGATCGACCGCGCTACCTGATGGGTGTCGGCAAGCCTGAAGATCTGCTTGAGGCGGTGCGGCGTGGCATTGACATGTTCGACTGCGTGATGCCGACGCGCAACGCGCGCAACGGACACCTGTTCACCAGCACTGGCGTGGTCAAGATCCGCAACGCGCGCCATCGCCACGACACGCGACCGCTCGACGCCAACTGCGACTGCTACACCTGCCAGAATTTCACCCGTGCCTATCTGCACCACCTCGATCGCTGCAGCGAGATGGTCGGTGCGCAGCTCAACACCATCCACAATCTGCGTTTCTATCAAAAGCACATGGCCGATATTCGCGCGGCGATTGCCGCGGGCGAGCTGGATCGATTCGCTGAACGTTTCTATGAGAGCCAGCGCATCGAAACACAAGAGGCTGGCTGATTCGAGGGAGGGCGCCCGATGTACAAACTCTGCGTCTACGTGCCGGAAAGCCATCTCGATGTGGTCAAGCAGGCACTGTTCGAGGCGGGTGCCGGTCGTATCGGCGACTACGACAGCTGCTGCTGGCAGGTGGCGGGGCAGGGGCAGTTCCGGCCGCTGGCCGGGGCCGATCCGTTCGTCGGCACGGTTGGCGCCGTGGAGACGGTGGTCGAGTACAAGGTCGAGCTGGTCTGTGACGATGCGCTGATCGGCGCTGCGGTGGCGGCACTGAAGGCGGCGCATCCCTATGAGGAGCCGGCCTGGCAGGTGTGGCGGCTGGAACCATTCTGAGCCGCGTTCAGCCGTCGAGCTCTCTGGAATCTCGGCGATGCCCGGCGGAAAAGGTCAGCACTTTCGCCGCGCGCGGTGGTGGCTGCGGGCGTGGCCAGTCGGTCAGCGCGTGGTGCAGATGCTCCAGCGTTTCGTGCATCATGCCGGAGACGGCGATGCAGGCGGCGACCGGGTTGGGTGCCAGTCGCAGGCGCGCCTCGATCTGGAACTGCAGCCCGCGCAGCCGGCGCTGCGAGCGCTCCGGCGCATTGGCGATCAGCCGTTCGGTGAGTCGGTGCCGCAGCTGCTCCAGCCGTTCCGGATCGGTTTCGGCCAGTTGCCGCAGCGTTTCGAATCCCGGCAACTCTTCTCGGATCATGGTTATCACTCCTGTGCCCCTGCCGCGCGTGCTGGGAAGCCTTCCTGGCGGCTGGTCACGGTTTGACCATGGTTCGATGGTAATGCAGCGTTGTCGCCCGTTGCACGGGTGAACCGACGATCGGTCAAAGGGGGCAAAAGCGGTGCCTGAACTGCGGACGCGGCTGCGTCGTTCACTGGCGCAGGAGCGCTATCCACTCGATGCGGGTGTTCGTGCCGCCGCCGTGGCGCTGGCGCTGACCGACGAGGCCGAACCCCGTTTGCTGCTGATTCGGCGCAGCCTGGCGCTGCTGCTGAACCCGGGTGAGCTCGCCTTTCCCGGCGGCAAGTCGGAGGCCGGCGACCCCGATCTCTTTACCACGGCGCTGCGCGAGGCAGAGGAAGAGGTGGCGCTGCCACCCGCCTGTTTCGACTTCTGCGGCAGCCTGCCGCACCGGACCACCCTTTCCGGCATCAGCGTGGTCGGCATGGTGGGGGTGATCCCGCCGGATCTGGCGTTGGTGCCCAATCCCGGTGAGGTGTCGGCGCTGTTGCATGTGCCGGTGGCGCGCTTCGCCGGGCGCGGCGCGCTGCAGGTCGACCGCCTCTGGTCGAAGGGGGAGTCGAGGCTGCTGGCGCGCTACGAACTCGGCGACTGCATGATCTGGGGCATGACCGCCGGCTTGATTGTTGAGCTGGTCAATCGTCTTTATGATGCCGGCCTTCCCGAAGGCATCTATCAATAGGGCTGCAAATCATGATTTTTTCGCTGGGTGATCTGCGGGTGAAGGTCACTTCGGACAACTTCTTCGTCGCGCACAACGCCACCGTGGTTGGCGATGTGGAGATCGGCGAGGGGGTCAACATCTGGTTCAACGCCGTGGTGCGCGCCGACTGCGATCGCATCGTCATCGGCGATGAATCGAACGTGCAGGATGGCGCGATGATCCACACCGATCCGGGCTCGCCGACCATTCTCGGGCGCGGTGTCACGGTTGGGCATCACGCCGTTGTCCACGGTTGCACCGTCGGCGACTACAGCCTGATCGGCATCAACGCGGTGGTGTTGACTGGCGCGAAGATCGGCAAACGCTGCCTGATCGGTGCCAACGCGCTGGTGCCCGAGGGGATGGTGATTCCCGACGGCTCGCTGGTGGTCGGTTCGCCGGCGGTGATCAAGCGTCAGCTCGACGAGAAGTACCAGAAAGGGCTGGAGCTGAGTGCCAGCCACTATGTCCAGAACGGCATCCGGTTTCGCGACACGATGGAGGTCGATGAACGATTCGATGCGTGTGACGACGATTGCTGCGGGGAGTGAGTCGTGACGGAGGTGGCTTCACCCTGCATTTCGGTGTGCGCGTTGGATGACGAGGGTGTCTGCACCGGTTGCTGGCGTCACGTCGACGAGATCGCCGCGTGGCGTCAACTCGACAATGAGCAGCGTCGCGAGGTGTTGCGGCGTTCGGCGCAGCGTTGCCGCGATGCCAGTCCCTGGCAGCTGAGCTGACGCGGTGGCCTAGCCGACGCGGCGCGACGCGCGCGCGCTGCGGATCACCCGGCCATCCAGTTCAAGGCGGTCGAAGCGGTAATTGCCGAACTGCACGCCGACCGCACCCTCCGGAAAGTGCTCCAGCCACTCCAGCAGCAGGCCGCTCAATGTCTTCGGCCCCTCGGTCGGCAGTTCCCAGCGCAGGCGGCGATTGATCTCGCGCACGTTGGTGGTGCCGTCGATCAGGTAGGCGCCATCGCCGGTCGGCGCGATGTCCTTCGGGTCGGGCGCGCTGCCTGCCCCCAGCTCCCCGGCCACCCGCTCGAAAATGTCTTCGCGTGTCACCAGGCCGCGCACGCCGCCGTATTCATCGACAACGATGCCAAGGCGGCGCCGCTCACGCTGGAAGTTCGCCAGTTGCGTGTGCAGTGGCGTCGATTCCGGCACGTAGTAGGGTTCGTAGATATCCGCCGCCAGCACGCCGCGATCGAGCGCGGCCGGTCCGATCAGGCAGCGGGCGATGGCGCGCACGTGCAGGATGCCGACGCTGTTGTCAGCGCTGCCCTGCCAGACGGGTACGCGCGAATAGGTGCATTCGCGCAAGCGTGCGATCAACACTTCATCGTCGTCGGCCAGGTCGATGCCGAACATCTCGGCGCGCGGCACCATGACGTCGGTCACCGTCAATTGCTCCAGCTCCAGCAGCTTGGTGACAAGCCCGAGGTGCTGGTGCGGAATCGGCTGGCCGGTGTCGGCGATGATGTTGCGCAGCTCGTCGCCCTGGGGGTGTGGCGTGCCTGGCGCGCGCGCGCCGCAGCGCTCCAGCAGCCACGAGGTGAGGGTGTCGACCAGCTTGATCAGCGGTGTCAGCAGGCGTGTCAGTGGCATCAGCACGGCGCTGGCCGGCAAAGCGATGCGCTCGGGATAGTGGGCGCCGATATTGCGCGGCACGATCGCAGCCAGCACCAGCAGCAGCGGCGTCAGCAACAGCAGCGCGATAACCGCGCCGGTGGCGCCGCCGAGTTGCTGCCCCATCAGCGCGGCGATGGCGGCGGCGGCGATGATCGCGGCGCTGTGACAGAAGAAGAGCGCGCTGCGCAGACGTGCCGGGTGTTTCAGCAGTCGCTTGACGCGGCGGGCGTTGCGGCTGCCGGTGGTCTGCAGCTCCCGCAGACGCTGCAGGCTCAGCGAGGCAATGGCGGCTTCCGCGGCCGAGAAGAAGGCGCAGACGATGATCGATAGCGGTAACAGGATCGACAGCAGGTCTAGCGGGGAGTGGTTCAACGCGGTCGTTTCTCCACGAGGCGGGTGGCATCAGCCGCCGCGATGCAGGATCAGTTCCAACACCAGCTTGGTGCCAAAGTAGGCCAGCATCAGGGCGAAGAAGCCGCCGAGGGTCCAGCGCACGGCGGTCTGGCCGCGCCAGCCGAAACGGTGATGGCCGAGCAGCAGGCCGGCGAAGATCAGCCAGGCCAGCAGCGAGAAGACGGTCTTGTGAACCAGGTGCTGGGCGAGCAGGTCGTCGATATAGAAGGCGCCGGTGGCGATCGCCAGCGTCAGCAGCACGACACCGACCCACAACATCTCGAACAGCAGCTCCTCCATCGTCTGCAGCGGTGGCAGTACGTGCAGGATGCCGCGCAGGTGGCGCTGCCGCAGCTCATGCTCCTGCAGCGCGAGTATCACCGCCTGCAGGGCGCACAGCGTGAACACGCTGTAGGCGAGGATGGAGAGCAGGATGTGGGCCAGCACGCCGCCGCTGATGCTCTGCAGGTAAGTGTCGGGGCCGGGCGTCGCGCTGGCGGTGACGATGGAAATGGCAGCCAGCGGAAAGAGCAGGGCCAGTGAGCTTTCGAGCGGTCGTTTCAGGTTGCTGAGCAGGCCGATCAGGCAGATGAACCAGAAGATCAGCGATGACACGCGGAAGAAACCGAGGTCGATCCCCTGCTGGGTCGAGATGGCCCCCCAGACGCTGAAGGCGTGCGCGATCACCGCCAGCCCGCCAAGCAGCATGAAACGCCCGCGCCGCGGTGCCTGTCGACTGCGGCCGATCAGGTAGAGCCCCTGGTAGATCGCGGCGGCGAGATAGAGCGCAACCGCTGCGAGGCTGGCGAGGGTGTGCGTCATCGGGTCTCTTTAATGGATGTGGCGAGTTGGGGGTGGGCGTGAGGGCGGGTATACTTCACCAGCTTGCGCCGGCCTTTGCAAGGCTGCCTTCCCCGCCAAAAATCCGAGTCGAATCACGATGTTTGAGAATCTCACCGAACGTTTGTCGAAAACGCTGCGCCACATTACCGGTCAGGCGCGGCTGACCGAGGAGAACATCGGCGAGGCGATGCGCGAGGTGCGCATGGCGCTGCTGGAGGCCGATGTCGCGCTGCCGGTGGTCAAGTCTTTCGTCGATGCGGTGAAACTGCGCGCGGTCGGCCAGGAGGTTGGCAAGAGCCTCAGCCCGGGCCAGATGTTCGTCAAGATCGTTCGCGACGAACTTGAGCAACTGATGGGTGGCGTCAACGAGCAGCTCGATCTGAGCGTGCAGCCCCCAGCCGTGGTACTGATGGCTGGCCTTCAGGGTGCCGGCAAGACCACCTCGGCAGCCAAGTTGGCGCGCTACCTGAAAGAGCGCGAGAAGAAGTCGGTGCTGCTGGTCTCCACCGACATCTACCGCCCGGCGGCGATCAAACAGCTGGAGACACTGGCCGCTGAAGTGGGTGTCGGCTTCTTCCCCAGCACCACTGAGCAGAACCCGGTCGACATCGCTCGCGCCGCCATTGCACATGCGCGCATCAAATTTGCTGACGTCGTTATTGTCGACACCGCCGGCCGTCTGCATGTCGACACCGGCATGATGGATGAGATCAAGGCGCTGCACGCCGCTGTCAGCCCGGTCGAGACGCTGTTCGTGGTCGATGCCATGACCGGCCAGGATGCTGCCAACACCGCCAAAGCGTTCAGCGAAGCACTGCCGCTGACCGGTGTGGTGCTGACCAAGGTCGATGCCGATACCCGCGGCGGTGCTGCGCTGTCGGTGCGCCAGATCACCGGCAAGCCGATCAAGTTCCTCGGCGTTGGCGAGAAGACGACCGCACTCGACCCGTTCCACCCGGACCGGATCGCCTCACGCATCCTCGGCATGGGCGACATCCTGTCGCTGATCGAGGAGGCCGAGCAGAAGATCGACAAGGCCAAGGCCGAGAAGCTGGCCAAGAAGATCAAGAAGGGCAAGGGGTTTGATCTCGAAGACCTGCGTGACCAGCTGCAGCAGATGAAGAACATGGGTGGCATCACCTCGATGCTCGACAAGCTGCCCGGCATGGCCGGCATGAGCCAGCAGATCGCCCAGGCGCAGGTCGACACCAGGCAGTTCACCCGGATGGAGGCGATCATCAGCTCGATGACGCCGGCCGAGCGCGCCGATCCCGAGATCCTCAACGGCTCGCGCAAGCGCCGTATCTGCCAGGGCTCCGGCACCGATATCCAGGATCTGGCCCGCCTGCTGAAGCAGCACAAGCAGATGCAGAAGATGATGAAGAAGATGACCTCGAAGGGCGGCATGACCAACATGATGCGAGGCATGGGCGGCATGATGGGACGTGGCGGAATGCCGCCGTTTCGCTGATTGACTGCAGCCTTCAGCATCGACGCCGATGGAGGTTCCATCGGCTCTTCTTTTCCCGTACAATTCGCCGCCTTTCAGCCCGACCCCCCGGCATTTGGCCGGTTCCGGGGTCGAATCAGATTGCTAACGTGATCGGTGCCGGGCCATCCCGGCGCCGTTCGTAATTGGAAGAAGAGAGTAATGGTAACGATTCGTCTGGCTCGCGGTGGCTCCAAGAAGCGTCCGTTCTATCACCTGGTCGTGACCAACAGCCGCAGCGCCCGCGACGGCCGTTTCATCGAGCGCGTCGGCTTTTTCAACCCGGTTGCCAATGCCAGGGAAGAGCGCCTGCGTATCGACAGCGAGCGCCTGAACTACTGGATCGGCACTGGCGCCCAGGTGTCCGAGCGCGTTGCTTCGCTGGTCAAAGAGAGCCAGAAGGCCGCCTGAGCCCCGGTTGTCTGATTCGAGAGCGCGTTGATGGGTGTCAGTGAAGAGCTGGTGGTGGTTGGCCGGCTGCTGGCGCCGTACGGATTGCAGGGCTGGTTGAAGGTCTACTCCTTCACCGATCCGATGGAGAATCTGTTCGAGTACGACCATTGTCGCGTGCAGCGCAACGGCGTCTGGAGCGAGATCGAAGTCGAGGCGGCTCGCCCGCACGGCAAGGGGCTGGTGGTCAAGCTGCGCGGTGTCGAGACGCCGGAAGAGGCGCGCCTGTACACCAACTGCGAACTGGCCGTTCCGCTGTCGCAGATGCCCGCGCTCGAAGAGGGCGAGTTCTACTGGCGCCAGCTCGAAGGGCTGAAGGTGGTGGTGCGGGGCGAAAGCGGTGAACGACTGCTGGGCCGCGTCGATCACCTGCTGGAAACCGGCGCCAACGACGTGCTGGTGGTGGTGCCCTGCGAGGGCAGCATCGACCAGCGCGAGCGGTTGATCCCCTGGCTGCTGGAGCGGGTGGTCATGCATGTGGATCTCGACGCGGGCGTCATCGCCGTCGACTGGGATCCGGAGTTTTGAAGACGGAAGCAGCGCGCAGCTGATAGCGGACAAAAGGTCGCTCACGATGAAGTTCGGTGTGGTGACGCTGTTTCCGGAGATGTTCGAGGCGGTGAGCCGATTCGGCGTCACCAGTCGCGCGGTGGAGCAGGAGCTGATCGGCCTGCAGTGCTGGAACCCGCGCGACCATGCCGTTGATCGCCATCGCACGGTGGACGACCGACCCTACGGCGGCGGTCCGGGCATGGTGATGAAGATCGAGCCGTTGCGCGATGCGATCCGCGATGCGCGAGCGGCACTGCCGGTTGCCAGGGTCATCTACCTGTCGCCGCAAGGGCGCAGGCTGGATCAGGCTGGTGTCGTCGAGCTGGCGCAGCGCGAGCAGGTGATCCTGGTCGCCGGGCGTTACGAAGGTGTCGACGAGCGGCTGATCGAGACCGAAGTCGATGAGGAGTGGTCGATCGGCGACTTCGTTCTCAGCGGCGGTGAGCTGGCGGCGATGGTGCTGATCGACGCGGTGGCGCGACTGGTACCCGGGGTGCTTGGGCACGAGGGTTCGGCGGAGCAGGACTCTTTCGCTGCCGGTCTGCTGGACTGCCCGCACTACACGCGGCCCGAGGAGTACGCCGGGCGGCGAGTGCCGGAGGTGCTGCGCAGCGGTGACCACGAACGAATACGGCGCTGGCGTTTGAAGCAGGCGCTGGGACGTACTCAGCAGCGCCGGCCCGATCTGCTCGCGGGTCGCGAGCTGAACAGGGAACAAAGCAAACTGCTGGCCGAATATCTCCAGGAACAGGAGATGCCTGGCGAGCAGGGCGAGACGGAAACGGGTTCGCAGCCGCAGTGACTGCGAAAGATTTTGACTGATTGATCCTTTAGCCGTGAGGCTAGGTTTGACTGAGACTAGGAGCTGGCCATGGGCAACAAAATCATCGCGGAGCTGGAAGCCGAGCAACTGAAGAGCGATCTGCCGGAGTTCAGCCCCGGGGATACCGTGATTGTTCAGGTCAAGGTGAAAGAGGGCGAGCGCGAGCGCGTACAGGCGTTCGAGGGTGTCGTCATCGGCAAGCGCAACCGCGGTCTGAATTCCGCCTTCACCGTGCGCAAGATTTCGCACGGTGTGGGCGTGGAGCGTACCTTCCAGACCCACAGCCCGCTGGTCGACAGCGTCAAGCTGGTGCGTCGCGGCGATGTGCGCCAGGCCAAGCTGTACTACCTGCGCGAACTGAGCGGCAAGGCAGCTCGCATCAAGGAGAAGCTCAACTAAGCTGTGGCTGGTTGGGGCAACTGAAAAGGCAGCTTCGGCTGCCTTTTTCATTTGTGGCTGGAGCATGGGTGGGCGCGTCATGTCGAAATCACGCGTAGATGCGGCGGCACCGGTCGACGAAGCGGACGCCGCGCTCATCGACCGTTTCCTCGATGCGCAGTGGCTCGAAAAAGGGTTGAGCCAGAACACGCTGGACGCCTATCGGCGCGACCTGCTGTTGTTGGCGCGCGCCCTGGCCGGTCGGCAGCACACGCTGATCGAGGCTGACAAGGCGGCGATTGGCGAGCTGCTCGCCGCGCGCGCCAACAGCCGTTCGATGGCACGCCTGCTCTCCTGCCTGCGCGGTTTTTATGGCTGGTTGGTGCGCGAGGGGCGGCTTGCCGACGATCCGACGCTCGACATCCAGAGTCCGAAGCTCGGGCGCCCGCTGCCGGGCACGCTCAGCGAAGGGGACGTCGAGTTGCTGCTGGCGACACCCGATGTCGATGATGCGGTGGAACTGCGCGACCGTGCCATGCTCGAACTGCTCTACGCCACCGGACTGCGCGTCAGCGAGCTGGTCGGGCTGACGCTGGATCGTGTCAGCGTGAACCAGGGGGTGGTGCGGGTGCTCGGCAAGGGCAGCAAGGAGCGGCTGGTGCCGGTGGGCGAGGAGGCGCTGCACTGGCTGCAGCGGTACCTTTTGCGGTCGCGGCCGATGCTGCTGGAGTCGTCGCTGTCGCCGCAGCTGTTCGTCACCCGGCGCGGTGGTGGCATGACGCGGCAGGCGTTCTGGTATCGTTTGCGGCACTACGCGCAGCGCGCCGGAATTTCCGCGCCGCTGTCGCCGCACACGCTGCGTCACGCCTTTGCCACGCACCTGATCAATCATGGCGCCGACCTGCGCGTGGTGCAGATGCTGCTCGGCCACAGCGATCTCAGTACGACGCAGATCTACACCCACGTCGCACGTGCGCGACTGCAGGCGCTGCACAGGCAGCACCACCCGCGCGGATGATCCGGTGGCGGCTGAAACGATTTCCCGAACAGGAGTGATGTGTGAACAAGCGATTCAAACGAGGCAGCAGACATCTGCTGGCGGCACTGCTGGTGCTCGCGGCGTGGTCCTGCGGCGCTGCCGAGACCACGGCGGAAAAGACCATTCGCGCGGCGTTCAAGCAGGTCAACCCGAAGCTGGTGGTGGAGGTGGTCAGCCCGAGCGAGATGCCGGGGCTCTATGCCGTTGAATTCGAGGGCGGTGAGCTCGCCTACGCCACGCCCGATGGCAAGTTCTTCCTGCTCGGCAACCTGTTCGGCATCGACAGCGGCCTGGTCAACTATACGGAGCGTCGCCACACCGCGGCCGAGGGCAAGCGCGGGGTCAAGCGCAAGGAGGAGCTGGACAGGCTCGACGCGAAGTCGACCATCGCCTTCAAGCCGAAGGGCGAGACCAGGGCGGTGGTCCACGTCTTCACCGACATCGACTGCTTCTACTGCCAGAAATTCCACGCCGACATGAACGGTTACAACCAGCTCGGCATCGAGGTGCGCTACCTCGCCTATCCGCGCGCCGGCATTCCGTCCGACTCCTACAACAAGCTGGCCACCGCCTGGTGCTCCAAGGACCAGCAGACGGCGATGACCGAGCTGAAGCGGCGCCGGCCGGTGCCGACGATGGTCTGCCGGGAGAACCCGGTCGCCGATCACTACGCGCTGGGCGAGCGTTTCGGTATCAACGGCACCCCGGCGCTGATCACGCCCGACGGTCGCCTGGTGCCTGGTTACCTGCCGCCGGCGGAGCTGGCCAGGGAGATCGGCGTCGCGCCGAAGTGACCTTCGCCGCTGCTGTCGCCGAGGTTTTCCAGCCCGTCGCCCTGCAATAGAATGCGCCCCTTGCCCGTGCCGGAAACGGCGCGGGCGTTCTTCCTTATCCTGAAATCAGCCGACGCCGTGTCGGGAGGTGTGGTCTTGAATCCGGTCAAAGTGGGTATCTGTGGTCTGGGCACGGTGGGCAGCGGCACGTACAACGTGCTGACGCGCAACCGCGACGTGATCTCGGCGCGCGCCGGCTGCCAGATCGAGATCGCCCAGATCGGCTCCCGCCGCGACAATCCGAACTGCCCGATTGGCGCGATTCCGGTGACGCGCGACATCTTCGAGGTCGCCGATAACCCCGAGGTGCAGATCGTCGCCGAGCTGATCGGCGGTACCACCACGGCGCGTGAACTGGTACTGCGCGCGATCAACAACGGCAAGCATGTCGTTACCGCCAACAAGGCGTTGATCGCGCAATATGGCAACGAAATTTTTGCCGCGGCGCAGGAGCGCGGTGTCAGCGTTGCGTTCGAAGCCGCCGTCGCCGGTGGCATTCCGGTGATCAAGGCAATTCGTGAAGGACTGGCCGCGAACCGCATCGAGTGGCTGGCCGGCATCATCAACGGCACCAGCAACTTCATCCTGA
>CAYLRA010000012.1:0-60929 GCA_964386045.1 uncultured Verrucomicrobiaceae bacterium
ACCGTCTGCGCGTGGCGCTGACCGGCCTGACCATGGCCGAGAAGTTCCGCGACGAAGGCCGCGACGTTCTGCTGTTCGTCGACAACATCTACCGTTACACGCTGGCCGGTACCGAAGTGTCGGCACTGCTCGGCCGGATGCCGTCCGCGGTCGGTTACCAGCCGACGCTGGCCGAGGAGATGGGTGTTCTGCAGGAGCGCATCACCTCCACCAAGACCGGCTCGATCACTTCGGTACAGGCCGTTTACGTTCCCGCGGATGACCTGACCGACCCGTCGCCGGCCACCACCTTCGCCCACCTGGACGCCACCGTCGTTCTGAGCCGTGACATCGCCGCGAAAGGTATCTACCCGGCGATCGATCCGCTCGACTCGACCTCGCGCCAGCTCGATCCGCTGATCATTGGCCAGGAGCACTACGACGTGGCTCGCGGCGTGCAATCGGTGCTGCAGCGTTATAAAGAGCTGAAGGACATCATCGCGATCCTCGGCATGGACGAACTGTCCGAAGAGGACAAGCAGACCGTAGCGCGCGCCCGGAAAATCGAGCGCTTCCTGTCGCAGCCGTTCCACGTCGCCGAGGTCTTCACCGGCTCGCCGGGCAAGTACGTCTCGCTGAAGGACACGATTCGCGGCTTCAAGGGCATCCTTGCCGGCGACTACGACAACCTGCCGGAGCAGGCGTTCTACATGGTCGGCACCATCGACGAAGCGGTCGAGAAAGCGGCCAAGATGTAATGCCCGTGCGTGCGCCGCGGCGACCCAGCGGTTGCCGCGGCGGTATTGATGCCAGTTGACGGCCCATCCGGGCCGCTGACAGAACGAGAAGCGAAGTTATGACCATGACCATTCATTGCGACATCGTCAGTGCGGAAGAGTCGATCTTCTCCGGTCTCGCCGAGATGGTGGTCGCCCACGGCGTGCTCGGCGATCTGGGTATCGTCTACGGCCACGCGCCGCTGCTGACGTCGCTCGAACCGGGTCCGGTGCGGGTCAAGCTGCAGCACGGTGAAGAGCGTGTCTACTACGTCTCCGGCGGCTACCTCGAAGTGCAGCCCAGCGTCGTTTCGATCCTGGCCGACACCGCCGTGCGCGCTGACGACATCGATGAAGCCGCCGCGCTGGAGGCACAGCGCGAAGCGCAACAGGCGCTGACCAACCAGGCCGGCGATGTCGACTACGGTCGCGCCGCCGCCCAGCTTGCCGCCGCCGCCGCGCAATTGCGCACGCTGCAGCAGATCCGCAAGAAGATCGGCAAGTAAACGGGTCACGTCGACCGGAAGATGCGATAGGGCGGCCGATGGCCGCCCTATTTGCTTTGGTCTACCATCGATCGATCGCGTGTGCCTGCCGATAGCGGGCGCCCATCCCAATCAGACCATCGTTCAGGAGGGATTCTTGAAGCTCGACGTGGTAATCCTCGCAGCCGGGCAGGGGACGCGCATGCGCTCCGCACTGCCGAAGGTGCTGCATCCGCTGGCGGGCAGGCCGCTCGTCCAGCATGTCATCGAGACCGCCCGCCAGCTGGGCGCGGCTGCCATCCATACCGTCATCGGCCACGGCGCCGACCAGGTGCGCGACAAACTCGCCGCGCTGCCGACGCGCTGGGCGCTGCAGGCGCAGCAGCTCGGCACCGGTCACGCCGTGGCGCAGGCGCTGCCCGAGGTGGCGGATGACGCCACCGTGCTGGTGCTCTACGGCGATGTGCCGCTGGTGCGCGTCGAGACACTGGCCCGCCTGCTGCAGGCGGCGCCGCAGGGCGTGGCGCTGCTGACCGTCGAACTGGCCGATCCCACCGGCTACGGCCGCATCCTGCGCGACGCCGGTGGTGCCATTCGCGCCATCGTCGAACAGAAGGACGCGACGCCGGAGCAGCTCGCCGTGCGCGAAGTGAATACCGGCATTCTCTGCGCGCCGGCGGCGCTGCTGAAACAGTGGCTGCCGCAGCTGCAGGCCAACAACGCGCAGGGCGAGTACTACCTGACCGACATCATCGGCATGGCGGTGGCGCAGGGCGTGCCGGTCGTCGCGCAGAATGCGGCGGCCGTGTGGGAAGTGCAGGGGGTCAACAATCGCCTGCAGCTGGCCGAGCTGGAGCGCTGCCACCAGCGCAACATCGCCGACCAGCTGATGACCGACGGCGTGACGCTGGCTGACCCCGCCCGTATCGACGTGCGCGGCACGCTGCGCTGCGGGCGCGACTGTTTCATCGATGTCGGCTGCGTCTTCGAAGGTGACGTCTCGCTCGGCGACAACGTCCGCATCGGCCCCAACTGCGTCATCAAAAACGCCACGATCGCCGACAACGCCGAGATCGACGCCTTCAGCGCCATCGACGAGGCGGTGATCGGCACCGATGCGCACGTCGGCCCGTTCGCGCGGCTGCGTCCTGGCACCGAGCTCGCGGCGAAGGCGCGCGTCGGCAACTTCGTCGAGACCAAGAAGACGAAGATCGGCCCCGGCGCCAAGGTCAACCACCTCACCTACCTCGGCGACTGCACCGTCGGCAGCAACGCCAATGTCGGCGCCGGCACCATCACCTGCAACTACGACGGCGTGAACAAGTTCAGGACCGAGATCGGCGATGGCGCCTTCATCGGCTCCAACAGCTCGCTGGTCGCGCCGGTGAAGATCGGCGCCAACGCCACCGTCGGTGCCGGCTCGGTCATCACCGGCGATGTCGGCGACGAACAGCTGGCGGTGGCGCGCGGACGCCAGCGCAACATCGACGGCTGGCCAAGGCCGCAGAAGAAAAGCTGAGCGGGAGATTCCCAAGGAAACGCCGGCAGCGGTTGCCGGATCGTCAATGCAACGAATGGCAGAGAACTGAACATGTGCGGGATTGTGGGAGCAGTGGCGCGCCGCGAAGTGACGGCGATCCTGATCGAAGGGCTGAAGCGGCTCGAATACCGCGGCTACGACTCGGCCGGCATGGCCGTGATCGACAGCGACGGCGCCATCCGCACCCACCGCCGCGTCGGCAAGGTGGCGATGCTGGCCGACGCGCAGCAACAGCAGCCGCTGCGCGGCCACACCGGCATCGCCCACACGCGCTGGGCGACGCACGGCAAACCCTCCGAGGTGAACGCCCACCCGCACTGCTCCGGCGGCCTCTCCGGTGGCAGCGAGCAGCTCGCCCTCGTGCACAACGGCATCATCGAAAACCACGAGGCGCTGCGCGAAATGCTGCAGGGCCTCGGCTACACGTTCCAGTCGCAGACCGACACCGAAACCATCGTCCACCTGCTGCACCACCTGATGCAGCGCGACGGTCTCGATCTGCTCGCCGCCGTCAAGGCGGCGGTGAAACAGCTGCACGGCGCCTACGGCGTCGCCGTCATCCACGCCAGCGAGCCGGAGAAGATCGTCTGCGCGCGCAGCGGCAGCCCGCTCGTGCTCGGCCTCGGCATCGGTGAAAACTTCCTCGCCTCCGACCAGCTGGCACTGCGCCAGGTGACCGACCGCTTCATCTACCTCGAAGAGGGCGACATCGCCGAACTGACGCCGGACAGCTATCGCATCTGGGACGTCGACGGCATCGAGCAGCAGCGCAGCGCCGAACAGCTGACCGACGCCTTCGACGTGGCGGACAAGGGGCAGTTCCGCCACTACATGCTGAAGGAGATCTACGAACAGCCGCGCGTCGTGCGCAACACGCTGCAGGGCCGCATCGGCACCACCCACGTGCTCGAAGAGGCGTTCGGTACCGAGGCGAAGGCGATCTTCGACAAGGTGCGCGCGGTGCAGATCGTCGCCTGCGGCACCAGCTACCACGCCGCCACCGTCGCCAAATACTGGATCGAAGGCATTGCCAACGTGCCGACGCGGGTCGAGGTGGCGAGCGAATTCCGCTACCGCAAGTTCGTCGTGCAGGACGACACGCTGCTGGTGACGATCTCGCAGTCGGGCGAAACCGCCGACACGCTGGCGGCGCTGCGGCTGGCGAAAACACTCGGCTACACCTCGACGCTCGCCATCTGCAACGTCGCACAGTCGTCGCTGGTGCGCGAATCGGACCTGGCGCTGATGACGCAGGCCGGCCCCGAGATCGGCGTCGCTTCCACCAAGGCATTCACCACACAGCTCGCCGCGCTGCTGATCCTCACCGTTGCGCTCGGGCGTCGCCACGGCTTGAGCGACGCGGACGAACAGTCGATCGTCGCCGCGCTGCACCTGCTGCCGGAAAAGATGCTGGAGACACTGGCGCTCGACAGCGCGATTCAGAACATGGCGCTCGCCTTCGTCGAGAAGCACCACGCGCTGTTCCTCGGCCGCGGCATCCAGTGGCCGGTGGCGATGGAGGGTGCGCTGAAGCTGAAAGAGATCTCCTACATCCACGCCGAATCCTACCCGGCCGGCGAACTGAAACACGGCCCGCTGGCGCTGGTCGACGCCGACATGCCGGTGGTCGCCGTGGCGCCGAACGACGAGCTGCTGGAAAAACTGAAATCGAACCTGCAGGAGGTGCAGGCGCGCGGCGGCCAGCTGTTCGTCTTCGCCGACGCCAAGGCCGGCTTCAGCGACCAGCCCGGCATCCGCGTCATCGACGTGCCGCACGTCCCCGACGTCATCGCACCGATCATCTACACGCTGCCGCTGCAGCTGCTGTCGTACCACGTCGCCGTGATGAAGGGCACCGACGTCGACCAGCCGCGCAATCTGGCCAAGAGCGTGACGGTGGAGTGAGGGAGGGGACACCCCTCCCTTTTTTCGAAATATCTCAAAAGCTGTTCGGGTTAATTTCTACGGATATCGAAAGGCATCGCGATCTTCAGTAGCTGCAAGGTATTGGAGAGCTCTTCAGGGGTGAGGGGATGGGCCAGATAAACCGACGCTTCCGCATTAACAGCCAAACTCCCGAAATAAACTGACGGGTCTGCATTAATTCCCATCATGCAGACGAGCCTGTTTACTAATTTAGTTAACTGTCGTCAGGCATTCAGTCACGGAGAATTAAATTGAAGAATATTACTTTAGCCTTAGCGCTTGCCGCCTTAGCAACCGGCTGTACATCAATTCAGGTTCAACCAATAAAGTCAGGCTTAAATCCACAAAAAATATGCATTGAAGAAAATCCTAAAGTTATCGTGGGTGACTTTCTTGGCGTGGTGAGAAATCGAATCGAATATCACGGAATTGATACGGTGGTCTACGAAAGCGAAATCCCTGAAGGCTGCGAATACACAATGACATACACAGCACTAAAAAACTGGGATCTAGGAACCTATATGCATCATGCTGAGCTTCGACTAGAGCACAATGGCCGAAGAGTCGGTTACGCGGAATATCATCTCAATGGGAAAGGTGGTCTGTCCCTTATGAAATGGCAGGGAACGAAAACTAAAATGAATCCTGTCGTAGATGAGCTACTTGGCAAGTAAACAGTTAACAAGCAAAGGCGAGCATCGCTCTGCGGGCGTGACCAATCACAGGAACAAGCGCATGCCCGAACACCTAACCCAGCACCCCGGCGCGTTGCCGCCGGGCGTCGTGGCCTACCGCCGCACCACCGAGTTCACCGAGCAGACGCTGCCCGCTGGCCTGCGCAAGGATCACTCCACCAAGCCCGGCGTGTGGGCGCTGATCCATGTGCTGGAAGGACGGCTGCGCTACTGCGTGCCGGCCTGGAACTACGACGAGGTGCTGGAGCCGGGCACGCTCGGCATCGTCGCGCCGCAGGTGGTGCACTTCGTCGAGCCACAGGGCGCGGTGCGGATGTTCGTCGAGTTCCACGCGCTGCCCGAGCAGGGGCCGGACGATCCACACACGCCGCGTTAGGCGGCGGGGGCGCTGAGGTGGGCCTGAGTATCGTTGTCGCGCTCACCGACCACTGATCAGAGGAATATGCGGTCATGCGACGCCTGCAACGCTTCTTTTTGCCGCACAGACTAGTTGTTAGAAAGAGGCTGAACTGGACAGCAGTTCTGTTGATGTTCCGCAGAAACCTCGCGATCCGTGTGTAGTCGCCCAACTCAACGAGTTGTTTCATCGCGTACTTGAAGAGTACAGGGTCAACAATTCGTCCAAGCCGACGCCACGTTGTGGCGCGGTTTGATTCAGGCGGTTCTGGCTGGACAGCAAAACCTCGGCGGGTTTCGCTGCCGCTGGTATAGGCGTTCGGTGCCAAGGGCAGTACGAGCCGAGCGGTATGGCAATAGCCTGATTTTTTTATGGCAATCTACCCCTTGGCATGAATTGAGATTGAGGTTCCCATGAGCATGAATCTGGAAGATTTGGAGGCGGAAGTCCTCAAATTGTCTCCGGTGGATCGGACGCATCTGCTTGAGCGTCTGATGGTCAGTCTCGATGCGGATGCCGAAGTCGAGAACGAATGGCGCCTTGAGGCCGAGCGCCGTGAAGCTGAGATGGCCTCTGGCGCGGTAGCCGCTGCTCCGGGTGAAGAGGCAATGGGTAGGCTGCGGGCGAGGCTCAAGCAGAGAGTTTTGAGCTTCACCACATGATTTCTAACAATCACGCGCAGCCTGTCAGTAGTACCTAGGGTGCTGATTGGACACAGCCAAAAGCTACGCTTTTGCCTGCCGCTGGCGTGGTCGTCAGGCCACTTCACAGGAGAAAAGACAATGCCACATGAAATATACGCCGCGCTCATTGGCGGTTCGTTGGCTCTTATCGGAGCCTTCGTCATGCGTTGGTTCGAAACGCGCGCACGATCAATTGCATGGGAACGCGAAGATAGACAGCGGTTCTTGCATGAAAAGCGAGAGGCTTACTCTGAGTTTCTTGCCAGCTGCCAATGGCACTTTGTCAACCGTAAGGCCCTCACTCCTGCGGACCATCTGAGCCTCATCGCATCTCAACAAGCCGTGCTGCTCCTGTCGCCGAAACATTTGGTCGCGCCAGCTCAAGACCTGCTCAATCTGACGCTGAAGATAGCTGGGGCCGCGTCTGCCTCGCCCACTGACGAGTTGAAGTGGGCAACACAAACAGCTTCCTTTGCAGACGAAGCACGAAAGGATCTGGGAGCCGATGACTGAGTTGAGTGTTTTTGGTGCCGCCGTTCTCACACTGGGAGAGAACCGTCCTGGCCTGACCATGCGCTGCAGCGAACTCGGCGGGAGCGTCGAAATCTTTAAAGTTCACTCCGTTTGGAGATGTCGTACACCCACTGGCGCCAGGCCAACCAAATGGTCTATAAATGGAAAAGTTTAACCATATGGCCTGATTACAGCCGGGAGGAGCCAGCCATGCTTGCCAGTACCCTGCCTGCCGACAAGCGCCGGCGCATGGATGCCGCAGCGATGCGGACCTACCCCAACATCGCCAGGGCCTGGGGCCTGCGCGAGTCTGAGGCCGCGCTGTTGCTCGGCGCACCGCCAACCACCTACCGGCGCTGGAAGGGCGATCCGGAGCGGGCGACGCTGGATATCGGTCAGCGCGAACGCATGTCGCTGATCCTCGGCATCTACAAGGCCCTGCAGATCCTGCTGCCCAATCCCGAGGCGGCAAATGGCTGGCTGAAGCGGCCGAACAGCAGCCCGACCTTCGCCGGCCATGCACCGCTGGAGCGGCTGCTCGGCGGGCAGGTGTCGGATCTGTTCGTCGTGCGCCAGTTTCTCGATGCCGCGCGCGGTGGCTAGCCGTGAACTTCCCTACCAGCGTCGTCGAATGGCGCCCCTGCTACCGCATCGTTCCGTCGCGCTTCCCGCCGATCGACCTGTTCGAGGGGGTCAATGGTTCCCCCGATGACTGGGCACTGCTCAATGAATATGAGGGGGAGACCTCCGCGCGGCTGCGGGAGGAGGCGGGGCAGATCCATCTGGTGCGGAGCGAGGATCGTCGGTATGGGCCGGGCTGGTCGCCGGTGATGGCGGCGCTCTGTCATTTCGCGCCGCCCGGCACGCGCTTCACCGACGGCACGTTTGGCGCCTACTGCTGCGCGTTGAGCGAACAGACGGCGATCGCCGAAACGCGCCATCACGCCGAGCAGTTCATGCGGGCCTCCAACGAGCCGCCGATGATGTTGCAGCGCAGGGTCTATCTGGCCGACCTCTGCGCGGAGCTGATCGATCTGCGACAGAGCCCGGAAGCGACGCCGCTGCTGCACCCGGATGATCCGGGGCCGGGCCGGGCGTTTGGTCGAGCGGCATGGGAGGCGGGCAGTTACGGGATCGTCTATCCGAGTGTGCGCGATCCGGGCGGGGAGTGCGCCGCCGTGCTGCGACCGCCGGCACTGTCGCCGACACGACAGGGGAAGCACCTTGGCTACGAATGGGATGGTCAGTCGATACGGCATGTGTTCGAGCTGACCTTGCTGGCCTGATCTGACAGATCCTTGCTGCCGCCCGCGGCGCGCTTCTTTTTTCGCCGGGAGCGGCAGCCCTTCATCAAAACCGCACCGTCCCCTGCAACACCACCTCGCGCGGTCGGTTGAAGAAACCGACCTGCTGGTTCGGGTTGCCGCTGCCGGACCAGCCGTTGGAGTTCAGCATGTAGTACTCGTCGGTCAGGTTGCGACCGATCAGTGCCACTTCGAAGCGTTCGCTCTGCGGCGACAGACGCAGCGCGGCGTTGAGCAGCCAGTAGGACTCCTGGTGGCCGGCCGGTGCGTTGTCGGTGGCGGTTTCGAACGCGCCGCTGTAGGAGGCCTGCAGCGAGAAGGTGGTGTTCCAGCCGGCGATCAGGTTTGGGTAGTAGTCGGCGCCGAGGCTGTAGGTGAGCTTCGGTGCGCGCAACAGATCCTCGCCCTTGAGATCCTGCAGGCCACCGACGCAGCCCTGTGCGGCGGTCTGCCCCGGGTAGCACTGGGCGTTGGGGAAGCTGTCGTACTGCGCGCGGTTGTAGCCGAGGTTGCCGCGCAGGCTGAGCGTCTCCAGTGCCAGCCATTCGAACGAGCCCTGCACGCCGCGGATCTCGGCCGACGCCGCGTTGTTGATGGTGAAGCTGATCGTCTCCGAGTTGTAGGAGACCACCTGCAGATCCCTGTAGTCGTAGGTGTAGGCGACCAGGTCGAGGCGCAGCCGGTCGTCGAGCAGGCTGCCCTTGTAGCCGACCTCGAAACCCTTCGCCTCCTCGGGTTCGAACTTCACGTTCTCCGGCGTCGCGCTGGCGAAGACGAGGAACGGGTTGGAGATGCCGCCCGCCTTGTAGCCGGTCTTGTAGGCGGCATAGAGGGTGTGTTCGTCGGCGAGATACCAGCTCAGCGTCGTCTCCGGCGAGACGTTGCTGTCGCTGAAGCGCGAGGTCAGCACCTGCCCAAGCGGATAGAGGCCGGGGAACGCCGGGTTGTTGGCTAGGTTGACGATGTCGCTCTCCTTTTCGTCGCGGCTGTAGCGCGCGCCGACCGCCAGTTCGAGATCGCTGCGGATGTTCCAGCTGAGCTGGCCGAAGGCGGAGAGGTAGTCGCCGGAGGTCTTCGCGTTCACCGTGTTGGAGGCGTAGTTCTGCGCGACCGGGTTGAAGGCGTGGGCGAGATCGGCGGAGTTGAGGAAATCGCGATCGAACTCCTCGTAGTAGAGGCCGGCCATGAAGTTGAGCGGGCCGCTGAACTGGCTCGACAGCCGCAGCTCCTGCGTCCACAGCTCGTAGTCCTCGCGGCTGGCCGCCCAGATGGTGGCGAACGGGCTCCAGTCGGAGACGTTCATCTGCTTCACGGTCTGGTCGTAGAAGCCGGTGGTGGCGGTCAGCGTCAGTGCGTCCCACTGTTTGTTGATGCTGAGCGAGGCGAAGTCGAACTCGGAATCGAAGTAGGGAATGCCGCCGTTGCCGTAGGGAAAGTTCACCGCGTACTCGGGCGCGACCGCGCCGTGCGATTTGCGGCGGTTCTTGCGGCAGTCGCCGCCGGGAATCGGGATCGTGCCGCGCAGCACCGGTTCGGTGGTGTCGCCGATGCAGAACGGTTCGGAGCTGGCGTTGCCGGCGTTGCGCTCCTGCGAGTTGGTCATCAGCTTCAGCGTGGCATCAAAGTCGTCGAGCGGTTCCCAGCGCAGCGTCAGCCGGCCGGCCTTGAACTCGTTGTCCGGGCCGGTGCGCCCCATCACCGCGCCGGGTGCCGTCAGCGTCGGGTCGACCAGATCGGGTGTCGGCTGTGCCACGTTGCGAATCCAGCCGTCCATTTCGCTGATGCGCCCGGCGAGGCGCGCGCTCAGCGTGTCGGTGAGCGGGCCGGAGACGGCGCCCTCGCCGAAGCGCTCCTTCGATTCGAATTCGTAGCCGAGCTTCAGGTAGCCCTCGAAGTGTTCGGTGGGATTGGCGGAGTTGAGCGAGATGACGCCGGCCGGCGAGTTCTTGCCGAAGAAGAGTGCCTGCGGTCCCTGCAGCACCTGCACCTGGTCGATGTCGAACAGCGCGGCCGACATCACCTGGCCGCGGCTGATCGGCACGCCGTCGATCTCGATGGCGACACTTTGGTCGAGACCGGCGTCGTTGGAGGCGGAGCTGACGCCGCGCACGGTGATGACGGCGCCGGTGCCGGAGCCGCCCTGCGACAGGCTGACCTGCGGCACCAGTTCGCCGATCTTGGAGAGATCGTTGGCGATGCCGTTCTGCAGCACGTCGCGGTTGACCACCGATACCGCCACCGGCACACGCTGCAGCGACTCCTCGCGTTTGCGCGCGGTGACCAATACCTCTTCGAGCGTGGTGCGCGATGCGGTTTGCGTCTGCGCCGATGCGGGCGGTATTGCCACGGCGGCGATGATCGCGGCGGAGAGCGCGGAGAGAAAACCTTGCGGCTTGCAACCATTCTTATTTTGTTTCATGAACCAGAACCTCGCGTTGTTATCGTCGATGTTCAGGGTCAGGCTGTTCTCGGTACGGGTATCGAGCGCCAGGCAGCTCTCCTTGAGCAGTTTGCGCAAACCCTCTTCCAGCGTGTAACGACCGTGCACGCGGTTGACGTGGAGATCCTTCACCGCATCGAACGGGTAGATCAGCTGGATACCCGCCTGCTCGGCGAACAGATTGAGTCCGCGGTGCGCTGGAGATGCCGGAATGTCGAAGCTGATGAGGCGCTCCGATGCCGATGCAGTACCGGCAAACAGCAGCGCGGCCATCCACAGCAGGGCTGCGACCTCCGCGAGAAGTCCTCTTGACCCCTTCGATAACAAAGACCGTTGAGCCATCGAAAGCCCGCTATCGGGTTTGCTGTTTTTTTGTGCCGGGTTGGAGGAGAGGCGGTCGCGCGGATCACTCGCCGCCATCGCGCGCACCGGCGGCGAGGTGCAGGGTGTCGCCATCGCGCTCGACGACGATGCCGAAGCCGGCCTCGAGTGCCTGCATCAGGCCGTCGATATCGCCGACGTCGAAATAGCCGCCGATGCGCAGGTTGCCGAGCGCCGGGTCGGCGATGACGATGCGCCGATCCGAGTGGCGGGCCACCTCGGCCAGCACCTCGGCCAGTGTCTCGCCCTCGAATATCCACTTGCCGCTGCGCCAGGCGAGGCGGCGCTCGATCGCCGGCACTGGCAGCGTCTGCAGTTGCACGGCATCACCGCCATACCGCAGCGTGTCGCCCTGCTTCATCTGTACGCGGCGAGTCGCGCCGCGGTCGTCGCCTGCGCTGGAGGTGTTGGCAACACCGTCGCGGGTGGCGCGCGCTTCGGGACGAACTTCGACCATGCCCTCGTCGACCAGCACCTCGACCCGATTGTCGGTGAGCCGCACATTGAAGGCGGTGCCGACTGCGTGTACCGAGCCGCCGCCGGCGTAAACCACGAAAGGCCGCGCGCTCTCCTTCGCCACCTTGAAATGCGCTTCGCCGCTGGCGAGAACCACGCTGCGCGTCGTGTCATCGAAACGCACACGGACTTCGGAGCGGGTGTTGAGCGTCAGCGTGGAGCCATCGGCCAGCGGTATCACCGAGCGCTGGCCGAGGTCGGTGTGATAGACGCGCGCCTGCGTGGCAGCGGCGGCGATCGCATCGTCAGGCGCGTGAATGGTGTGTCGGACACTCACGCCGAGCATGACCGCCAGCATGACGGCGGCGGCAGCGGCGGGCAGCCAGATACGCGAGCGACGCGGCGGCGCACTGACCGCGTGCGGAAACAGCTCGGCCAGGATGGCCAGGCAGTCGAGCGCGCCCCACAGATGCGCCATTCGCTCCAGCGCGGCGCGGTGGCGGTTGTCGGCGGCGAGCCAGCTGCGCAGCGCCTGGAGTTCGTCGGCATCGAGATCGCCGCGATCGAGGCGGGCGATCCAGGTGGCGGCGGCTTCGTCGATGCGGGCCGGGTCGGGAAACGGGATGACGGTTTTCATGATGAGTGATGTTTCGGTCGGCGCTGGCGCTCGCCGGCGTTGAGAGGGCGATCGGGGTTCTCCAGCTGCCGCATCTGCGCGGCGCAGCGCACCATTCCCTTGGCCAGGTGTTTCTCCACGGTGCTGATGGCGATGCCGAGCCGCGTCGCCACCTCCTGTTGCGACAGGCCGTAGACCTTGCGCAGCACCAGCACCTGACGGCACTGGTCCGGCAGTGTTGCGACGGCGCGACAGAACAGCTCGAAGCGCTGTTGTGCCGCCACCGTCTCTTCCAGCGCCGCACTCTCCATGAAGACATCCACGTCGGGAAAATCCTCCATGTAATCTTCGAGCAGGTTCGACTTGCGGGCCAGCGCGTTCAGCGCCAGGTTGTGCGCGGTGCGAAACAGGTAGGCCTGCTGGTAGTGGATCTCGCCCTTCGAGGCGGCCTCCAGCACACGAACGAAAGCCTCCTGCGCAATATCCTCCACATCCTGCGGCCGCCGCAGCAGCCGGCGCAGGTAACGCTTCAATTTGTCATTGGAGATGTGCCATTGTTCGTCCATCAGCGCCCCAGAGTTGTTTTTATTGGGTGACGACAGCAGGGCGCTAGTTAGACACAGCGGGCAAATCGAGTAAAGAAGGCAGAGCCTCGGGCTGCCGATGGATAGGAATGGAGTTGATGGCGTTCAACACCCTGCGAAAAGCCGCGCCGCTGCTCGGCCTGCTGGTGACGCTGGATAGCCGCGCCGAGACGCTGTCGGAGTGCATCGCGCTGGCGGTGCAGTCGGCGACCGGCGATACCACCGTCGCCGAGCTGCGCAGCTACTGCGAGCAGAAGCTGCAGCTTCTGCAGCAGCAAGAACAGCAGCTGGAACAACAGCAGGTCGTCACCGATTCGGCGCCGAGTACCGAGGCCCTGAGCCAGGAGGTGATCGCCTCGACCACCATCGAGGAGCAGGCGGTGGCCGAAGCCAGCGGCGCCACCGGCAGCATGGAGCGACGCATCGCCCTGGAGCGCTACACCCGCGACAACCCCTTCGTGCTGACGCCGCACCGCCCCAACTACCTGTTGCCGGCGGTCTATATCAAGGATCCCAACGAGGAGGCTTTCGCCCATCGTACCGACGAGGATTTCGACTTCAACCATATCGAAGTGCAGTTCCAGCTGAGCCTGAAGGCGGTGGTCTGGAACAACATCTTCAACGACCGCAGCCATCTCGGCTTCGCCTACACCAACCGCTCGTTCTGGCAGGCCTACAACAGCGGCATCTCGGCACCGTTCCGTGAGACCAACCACGAGCCGGAGCTGTTCCTGACGTTTGAGAACGACTGGCGCATCCTCGGTTTCCACAACGTCGCCAACCAGATCATCGTCAACCACCAGTCCAACGGTCGCGCCGGCACCGAATCGCGCAGCTGGAACCGGCTGATGCTCAACTTCCTGTTCGAGCGCGACAACGTCGTCACCGCATTCAAACCGTGGTATCGGCTGCCGGAGAGCGAAAGCAGCGATCCGAACGACCCCTCCGGCGACGACAACCCGGACATCGAGTTCTACATGGGCCATTTCGAATGGCTCACCACCTGGCAGCGGCAGCAGAACATCTACAGCGTGCTGCTGCGCAACAACCTGCGGTCAGACAACAAGGGTGCGGTCGAACTCGGCTGGAGCTTTCCGATCGGCGGTCGTTTTCGCGGTTACGTCAAATACTTCAACGGTTACGGCGACAGCCTGATCGACTACAACGAGTCGATGGAGACACTCGGCGTCGGTGTGCTGCTCAGCGACTGGCTCTGAGCGATCAGTCGCGCTCCTTCACCAGCTGCGCCCGCGCCCGTTGCAGCGCGGCCTTCTCGCTGTCGTTGACCGCCGGCCAGGCGAGGTCGAGCGAGCGCAGTGCATCGATGATGGCGGCGGCGATGACGATGCGGGTGTACCACTTGTTGTCGGCCGGCACCACGTACCACGGCGCCTGCCTGGTCGCGGTGTGGCGGATCATCTGCTCGTAGGCATCCATGTAGTCGTCCCAGTGGCCGCGCTCCACCACATCGGCGGCGGCGAACTTCCAGTGTTTCTCCGGGTTGTCGAGCCGCTCCAGAAAGCGCTTCTTCTGTTCAGCCTTCGACAGGTGCAGGAAGAATTTCAGCACCACGGTGCCGTTGCGCTGCAGGTAGCGCTCGATGGCGCCGATGTCCTGGTAGCGCTGCTTCCAGATGTTCGGCGTGATCAGCGACTCCGGCAGCTGCTGCGCCTCCAGCAGCTCCGGGTGCACCTTCGCCACCAGCACCTCTTCGTAGTAGGAGCGATTGAAGATGCCGATGCGACCGCGTTCGGGCAGGTTCTTCAGGCAGCGCCACATGAAGTCGTGGTCCAGCTCCTCCTTGTGTGGCGCCTTGAACGAAAAGACCTGGCACCCCTGCGGGTCGATGCCGGACATCACGTGTTTGATCGCGCTGTCCTTGCCGGCGGCATCCATCGCCTGAAAGATCAGCAGCACGCTCCAGCGGTTCTGTGCGTAGAGCATCGCCTGCAGTTCGGCCAGCCCCTCGATGCCGAGCGTCAGCGCCTCCTTCGCGCGCGGCTTGTCCTCGGTGCGCAGCTTGCCGGTGTCAGCGGGGTCCCAATCCTTCAGGCGGAACTTGTTGCCGTTGCTGACGCGATAACGTCTCGCCAGCTTGTGCGCTTCGCGCTCGACCCAGTCGATGTCCATCAGGGTTCTCCCCGGTACTTTTCAGGTTGCGACGTTGCGGGAACCCTACCCGCCGGCTGTCGCTGGCGCAAACAGGGGCGCCGGGGTAATTTGCCGGAGTTGCCTGAAGAGAGAGGGCTGCCATGAAGAAGCTGAAGATCGCCAGGGTATTCACGTTGATGGAGTCTGGTCCGGTCGTTCTCGTCACGACGAATGATGGCAAGCGAAACAACATCATGACCATCTCGTGGACGATGGTCATGGACTTCACGCCGCGCTTCGCGATCACCACCGGTCCGTGGAACCACTCGTATCAGGCGCTGCGCAAGACCCGGCAGTGCGTCATCGCCATTCCGACGGTGGACCTGATCGACACGGTGGTCGGTATCGGCACCTGCTCCGGCGACGACACGGACAAGTTCGAAAAATTCGGACTGACCGCCGTGAAGGGTAAATACGGTGATGCGCCGTTGATCGGGGAGTGTCTGGCCAATATCGAGTGTGAGGTCGTCGACATCGTGAAGAGGCACAACATCGTCGTGCTCGACGGCATCGCCGCCTACGTCGACAGCGCGCGCAAGGAGAAGCGCACGCTGCACGCCGTTGGCGATGGTACCTTCATCGTCGATGGTCGCAGGCTGGATCGCAGGAAAGCGATGCGCTCGAAACTTCCGGAGGGTGTCTGATACAACCTGCGCATTCATGCGGTGTTCAGTTGATGGCTGACATTCTGATCCCATGAGATGGGAAGGCCCGCAAGGGGCCAGGGATGTCGAAATGCTTACCCAGCACAGCGTGCGCACACAGCTCGATACGATTGCCGAAGAGATTCTGCGGTTGCCCGGTATCTATTCCGAACTTTATACACGCCTGTTTTCACGGCGCGTGCGGGCGTGGATGCGGCGTGTGCCGCGCGACGAAGCCAGGGTGATCGAGGCTGTCGCCGAGCTCGACCCGGATTATTGCCCCGAGGTCGAGCCCGTCGATGTTGACTGCGCCGATGTCGAGGTGTCGGCGTACCGTGGCAGCGCGGGCATGATCTTCAATCCCGCGTGGGATGTGCAGTACTGATTTGTGCAGTACGGATTACTGCATGTGCCAGCCGTGGCTGACCATGATCGACTGACCGGTCAGCACGTTGTTGGGGAAGGCCGCGAGGAAAACGGCAACTTCCGCCACATCGGCCGTCGTGGTGAATTCGCCGTCGACGGTATCCTTCAGCATCACCTTCTTCACCACCTCCTCTTCGCTGATACCGAGCTCGCTGGCCTGTTCGGGAATCTGCTTCTCCACCAGCGGTGTGCGCACGAAACCGGGGCAGATGACGTTGGTGCGTACCTTGTATTTGGCACCCTCTTTCGCCAGCACCTTGCTCAGGCCCAGCAGCCCGTGTTTGGCGGTGACGTAGGGTGCCTTCAGCAGTGATGCCTGGTGCGAGTGCACCGACCCCATGAAGATCACCGAGCCGCCGCGGCCGGTCGGGTAGACGCGGCGCACGAAGGCGCGCGCGGTGAGGAAGGCGCCGTCGAGGTGGATGGCGAGCATTCGCTTCCAATCCTTCAGCTCGACCGACTCGACCGGGTTGATGTGCTGGATACCAGCGTTGCTGATCAGGATGTCGGGCGTGCCCCAGGTCTGCACGACCTTGTCGAAGCCCGCCTCGACCGCCTGTTCGTCGGCAACATCCATCGCCACGGCCAGCGCTTTGCCACCGGCCTTTTCGATATCGGCCGCCGCCTTCTGCGCGGCCTCGATGGAGAGATCGGCAATACAGACCCTGGCGCCCTCGCGTGCATAGGCGTGCGCTATTTCCAGGCCGATGCCGCTGGCCGCCCCCGTGATGATTGCCACCTTGTCTTGCAGTCGCATGGGAAGACCTCCTGTTTGCTGGACGCGCGCTGGCGGATCGAGATGACCTCATGCACTCAGCCCATCCATTCAGCGGCTAGTATCGCCACACGTCGTGACAGCTGTCGACAAGAGGAGTTGCGGAGATTTGATTATTGAAACATGAATGAATATGACCCGTTTGCCACTGGCGCGGCGCTTCGATTCAGAAACAGCTCATGCCGTCGCCCAGTTACTCGATGTTGAACCGGGACGATGGATGTCATGCACGACGATGCCCTGGTCGGGCGACCACGCCTCTTCCCAACAGGGTTGCGCCAGCGCCTGCAGCGCATCCTGGTAACCCTGCTGCCAGCGCCACTCGACCGAGCCGGCCGAGAAGTTGATGTCCTTCGACGAGGTGTGCCAGTCGTGCGCCGAATATTGCAGTCGCACGACATGCATCGACGTGCCGCAACCGGCGGCGCAAAGTTCCTTGATCACGGGGTCGTCGCGCAGCTCGGGCGGCAGCTTGTCGAACAGCGAGCGCAGTCGGTGGCGCAGCGCATGTTTTTCGTTGAACGCTTCGATATGACGCTCCGATCGCGAGGCGAACGTCACCGCCTTCTGTCGCGCCTGCACCTGATCGAAGGTGGTCGGCTCTTCGCCCTCGGCATACCAGAGGTCGACCATGAAGCAGAGCGTGTCGACACGCGGTTTGTCCTCCAGCACTGTCTCCAGCGGTGTGTTTGAATACAGCCCACCGTCCCAGTACAACTTGCCGTCGATGCGCACCGGTGGAAATGCCGGCGGCAGCGCACCGCTGGCCAGCACATGCTCGACACCGAGCGGTTGAGAACGGCTGTCGAAATTGACCAGCTGCGCATTGGTCACCTGCACCGCGCTGACCGTCAGTCGCACCGCATCGGCAACATCCGCATCGTTGATGCGTTCGAAGTCGACCAGCTCGCGCAGCGTTTCAGCCAGTGGTGCGGTGTCGTAGAAGCTGGCCAGCTCGGGGTCGGCGCGCAGGCCGAGTGCAAACGGGTTGACCAGACGCGGCGTGAAGAAATTGGCGATGCCCTGCGTCATCGCGCGCGCCGTGGCGCTCCAGACATTCACGCGTTGCAGGAAGTCGTGCGAATTGGCGATATCGGGAATCAGCGCGAACGACAGTGGATCGAGCTGCGAGACGCGCTGCCAGAACTCGCGCAGACGTTGCAGCCGCAATTCGCATGGGTTGCCAGCGATCAGCGCCGCGTTGATCGCGCCGATGGACGTGCCAACCACCCAGTCCGGCGCAAAGCCATTTTCATGCAGCGCCTGATAGACCCCGGCCTGATAGGCGCCGAGCGCACCGCCACCCTGCAGTGCCAGCACCACGCGTGGCTTCTTCTTGCCCTGAATGGCTCGATGCAGATGGCTGTCGGCTGCGCGGTTCATGGCGAAGTCCTCCGAAAATGGTTTCGACAGTGACTGTTGTCCAGAGTATCCGTGCGATGTGAAGGTTATGGAATCGGTAATAAATGTGACCCGATAGATCGTTCGTAGGGGAGTAATCACCAAGACGAAGCATGCGGCGTCGAAAAAGAAAAAAGGCGCAGGATCGATCCCGCGCCTTTTCATCACTCCACCGAGCCTTTTTAGAACGGCAGGTTGTACAACCCCACCGCATTGCTCTGCAGCACTTTCTTTTTCACGTCGTAGTCATAACCACCGAGCGTATCGACGATATGCGCCTGCACGCCGGGGTAGAGCGAGGTCGGGTGCGGGAAGTCGGTTTCGAACAGCACCTTGTCGACGCCGATCGTCTCCAGCAGCATCGTCGGCGCGATCTTCTCGAACCAGTAGGTGCACCAGAACTGGTCGCGGAAGTATTCCCACGGGCGGCGCTGCAGCATGTTCTTCTTGCTCGGCAGCATTTCGTCGAACTGGTGTTCGAGCGCTTCCAGTCCGAACGGCACCCAGCCCATGCCGCTTTCGACCAGCGCGATCTTCAGTTTCGGGAACTGGTCGAGACGGCCGCTGACCATCCAGTTGCCGAGCGTGGCGACGTTGCCGATCGAGAACATGGTCGCGACCACCGACAGTGTCTGCTCGAACGAGAAGCCCTGCCAGGTCAGCGCGTTCGGGTCCATCGCTGCGTTCAGGTGGAAGTTCAGCGGCATGCCGCTCTCGGCGCACATCTCCAGGAACGGCGTCCAGTAGTCGCTCATGTAGGAGGGCACGCCAACGCGCTCCGGCGTATCCGGCAGCACGAAACCTTTCAGCCCCATGTCGATGCAACGACGCGCCTCGGCTTCCATCGCCTTCTGATCCCAGATCGGCAGGTGCGCCATCGTGAACAGGCGCTCGCCGGAATCCTTCTGGTTGTCGATGGCGCCGTCGTTGAACAGCTTGATGATATTGACGGCGAGGTCGTTGTCGCCGAGCGTCATCAGTGCGCCGGCCTGGGTGACGCCGGAGTTGTGGTAGCAGATCTGCGCCCAGACGCCCATGTCGTCCATCGCCTGCAGGCGCGGCTCGATCTCGTGGCCGCCGGGGTGTGCCTCTTCCAGCGTCGGGAAGGCGAGGCGGCCGAGCAGCTTGTTGTTGTCGTTGCGGATGACGTTGCCGCCGAGCGTGCCGAAGTCGCGGTCGCCGACGAACCAGCGGTCGGTGCCATTGACGCGGCGGATCACCGGCACCTTGTCTTTCATCGTCGCCGGCGCGCGCTTGGTGAACAGGTCGGGCGCTTCCGTGAGGTGGGTATCGCAGTCGACGATCTTGATGCCGGCCAGGCTCGGGTCCAGACCGCCGGACTGGGCCGCGTAGTCGACCTCGCGCAGCACGCCGCCCGGGGTGTAGCCCTCTGCCGACCAGTACTTGCGGGCCGAGCTGGCCATCTCGGATTTCTGTGAATCGGACATGTCAGTTCTCCAATGCGATCACGGTGGATATTGAGATTTGATGTGGATCAATTTAGTTCGGCGGCGCTCGGCCTGCGCGCTTTAAAAGGCCAACTTTGATACTTTGACGGCCAAAGTGAAAGTAGAGGGGGCAGCATGCAGGCCGATCTGAGCCCGATGCGGGCAGGGGGCAGTACCGTCCAGGCCGGCGCCTACAGCAGCGCCGGCCTCGACATGGAGACGCCGTGGCACTACCACGACCTGCACCAGGTGCTCTATGCCTTCGAGGATTCGGTCGAGGTGATCAGCGAGCACGCCCGCTACAAGGTGCCGCACCAGTTCGCCGCCTGGATTCCGGCCGGCTTCGTGCATCGCACGGCGATCCACAAGGTGCGCTCCGGCTCGGTGTTCCTGGCGCCGTCGATGATCGAATCGCCGGTCGCTGGCGTGCGCGTCATCCCGGTGTCGAACCTGATGCGCGAGATGATCATGCACGCGATGCAGTGGCCGATGGATGGCGAGGACGACGAGTCGCGCCGCAGCTACTTCGGCTGCTTCGCCATGCTCTGTCGCGACTGGTTGCAGCGCGAGGTGACGCTGGTGCTGCCGTCGAGCGACGACCCGCGCATCACCGCCATCGCGGACTTCACCCGCACCCATCTCGCCACGGTGACGCTGGAGCAGGTCTGCGACGCGGTCGCCATGTCGCCGCGCACGCTGCGCCGCCATTTCCAGAAAGCGATGGGATTGAGCTGGGAGGAGTACCGGTTGCGGCTGCGCATGTATATCGCCATCGATTATCTCGACAACACCAACAGACCGATCGGCATTGTCGCCGCCGATGTCGGTTACACCAGCCAGGCGGCATTCGCCAAGGCGTTTCGTGTGGTCATGGGGATCGGACCGGCGGGTTATCGGCGGCAGCGGCACTGACCGAACGCGGCATCGCCTACACTAGCCCTCCGCCTGCGCCCGCCGGGCACGGGTGATGTGGGCGATAGCGCCGAGCTTGAAGAAAAGGCAGCAAAAGGAGTCAACGTCATGATCGTATTCGTCACCGGCGCCACCGCCGGCTTCGGCCAGGCCATCGCCCGGCGTTTTCATGCCGAAGGGCATCAGGTCATCGCCAGCGGTCGTCGCGCCGACCGTCTGGCGCAGCTTGCCACCGAACTCGGCGATCGCGTGCTGACACTGGCGCTGGATGTCACCTCGCGCGCGGCGGTCGAACAGGCGGTGGCGAATTTGCCGGCGGAGTGGCAGGCGGTCGACCTGCTGGTCAACAACGCCGGCCTCGCGCTCGGGCTGGAGCCGGCGCACAAGGCCGACCTCGACGACTGGGAGAAGATGGTCGACACCAACATCAAGGGGTTGATGTACATGACGCGTGCGCTGCTGCCGGGCATGGTGGCGCGCAACCGCGGCCATGTCGTCAACCTCGGTTCGGTGGCGGCGGAGTGGCCCTACCCGGGCGGCAACGCTTACGGTGGCACCAAGGCCTTCGTCCATCAGTTCTCGCTGAACCTGCGCGCCGACCTGCACGGCACGGCGGTGCGGGTCACCGACATCCAGCCGGGATTGTGCGGCGGTACCGAGTTCTCCAGCGTGCGTTTCCACGGCGATGACACGCGCGCCGGCAAGGTCTATGAAAACGTCGAATACCTGACCCCCGAGGATATTGCCGACACCATCTACTGGGTGGCATCGCGACCGGCGCGCGTCAACATCAACACGCTGCAGGTGATGCCGGTGGCGCAGGCGTGGGGGCCGCTGGCGATTTCGAGAAAGTAGAGCGTCCTGCGGTCAGGGTTTCTTCACGACGCAGGTCGAAAGGCTTTTGGACTTCTTGATGAACTGCTCGTCGAAGGTTTTCAGCGACGACAGATGCTGACTCAGTGCAAGATGAAATGCATCGGCAAAATCCAGCCCCGCTTCGTGCCAGTTGATCGCCTGGGCAATGGCAAAGCCGTTGGACAACCTGACGTTGGGTAGTCCGAACAGTTTTCGGAGCGCGTTACAAATTGCTGCGGGTTCGAAATCGTAGGCAAACCGCAGCACCCATTCCGTTTCCAGAATAACCGTATCGGGTATGTAGACCTCTTCGCCTGTGAACAGCTTGCGGCTGGCGTTGTATTGCTTGAGATCGTCCCGCGTCAGAAATCGAACAACGATGTTGGTATCAATCGCGATCACGCCAGGCTCTCCTTGCCGCTTCTTTCATTGCCGCCTCCATGGCCTCGTCACTTTTTCTCTCGCCGCTGTATTGCAGGCAGCCGGCCACGTCATCGATGCCAGTTTGCATGAACGGAGCCCTGGGTTTCAGCAGGATGCCGTTCTCGACTTCGATGACCTGCAGCTCAAGGCCGGTATCCCAGTGACGGGAGTCCCGAATATGTTTGGGAATGATGACCTGCCCCTTGCTGGACAGCCTGGTGCTTTCCATCTTTCGGTCCACCTGGTAAGACGTGGGTAAGACTAGCGGTCGGCGAGCCATTCTGTCAAAGCAATTGCCGGGCGGGTTCTGCCACCACCATTTCCGTCAGCCAATCGTCGAATTGGTCAGAGGTTGAGGTCATCGCACGGTGTTGGTGTTGTTGACAACACTGTCTGTATGTTGGCATCATCGCCAACATGAAGGCCGCCGAACTCTTCCGCCAGCGCATCGTCTATGCCGAGAACAAGTTTGCAGAGCTTGTTGTCTGGCGGTTTCCTCGGCCTTTGGCGGGGTCCAGGCACTCCTTCAAATACCGGTTGGCTTATGTCGTCAACGAGATGTGTGTACTCCGTTATGACAACGAGGCTGGCAAGGGTGACCACCGGCATTGGGGTGGCAAAGAGACCCATTACCGCTTCTCCTCTCCCGAGAAGCTATTGATCGATTTCCAGCGCGATATTGAGAGGTGGAATCATGAAAACGGTGATTCTTGATGTTCGTAATCCCAACGAAGCCATGGCCAGATTTACCGAGGCCTGGAATACGGGCAGGCAGCAGAAGTCGGCTCGTATCAGCTTCGCTTCTCCGGAGCTTCTTTGGAAAGTGCTCACTGCCAAGCGTTGGGAGTTGCTCAAGGCGCTTTGCGGTGCAGGTCCGGTTTCCATTCGGGAGGCTGCACGCCGGGTTGGCCGCGACGTCAAAGGGGTTCACGGCGATGTCGTTGCGCTGCTCGATGCGGGCCTCCTCTCCAGGACGGAAGCAGGAGCAATCGAGTTCCCGTATGAGGCTGTAAAGGTCGAGTTCCTGCTTCAGGCGGCGTAATCGCTTTGAACTTGCGAAACCCAACCTGAGGAATCTTTCGCGGTCCGCGAAACCTGTAATGGCTCAGCGTTCATCGGCCCTCTGCGGCTTGATCCACCGCCTTGGTCCTGCGCCGCTCCAGCCAATCCCCCAACCTCCGGCACAACACATAAAACACCGGCGTGAACAGCAGCCCGAACAGCGTTACGCCGATCATGCCGAAGAAGACCGAGGTGCCGAGCGCGGTGCGCAGCTCGGCGCCGGCGCCGGTCGCCAGCACCAGCGGCAGCACGCCGAAGCTGAATGCCAGCGAGGTCATGATGATCGGCCGCAGGCGCAGGCTGGCGGCGCGCTCCACCGCCTGCAGGCGCGGCATCCCCTGGCGCTCCAGCGCCGAGGCGAACTGCACGATCAGCACCGCGTTCTTCGATGCCAATCCAATCAATACGACGAAGCCGATCTGCGCCAGCAGGTTGGCGTCGATGCCGCGCAGCAGCAGGCCGATCGCCGCGCACAGCAGACACATCGGCACGATCAGGATGATGGCGAGCGGCAGCAGCCAGCTTTCGTACTGCGCGGCCAGCACCAGGAACACGAACACCACGGCGAGCGCGAAGATCAGCGTGGCGGTGTTGCCGAGCTGTTTCTCCTGCCAGGCGATGTCGGTCCATTCGTAGCCGATGCCGGGCGGCAGCACGTTCGCGGCGATCCGCTCCATCGCGGCGATGCCTTCGCCGGAGCTGACGTGCGCCTGATAGGAGCCGTCGACGGTGGCGGCGGGGAACAGGTTGTAGCGCGGCAGGCGGAACGGGCTGGCGGTCTCCTCGAACGTGACCAGTGAGCCGAGCGGTATCAGCGCGCCGCTGTTGGCGCGTACGCGCACGCGGGCGATGTCGTCGTGCTCGCGGCGATTTTCCGGGGCCGCCTGCACGGCGACGCGGAAGGTGCGGCCGAGGATGTTGAAGTCGTTGGCGATGCCCATGCCGAAGTAGTTCTGCAGCGCGCTGTGCACGCGCTCCAGCGGCACGTCGAGCATTTCGGCGCGGGTGCGGTCGACCTCGACGTGGAGCGTCGGGTTGTTGATGTTGAAGGTGGAGAAGACGCGCGACAGGTGCGGGTCCTGGTTGGCGGCGGTGGTCAGGTCGCGCGTTGCCTGTTGCAGCGTCGCCAGACCGACGTCGCCGCGGTCCTGCAGCATCATGCGGAAGCCGCCATTGCCGAGGCCGATCACCGGTGGCGGTTCGATGACGATGATCTGCGCTTCCGGAATGGCGGCGGAGAGTTTGAGTTGCAGTCGCGGCGCCAGCTCGCTGAGCGGCGGCCGTTCGCCGAAATCCTTCAGCACGGCGAAGATGACGCCGGCGTTGGAATCGGAGCCCTGATCGATGACGGAGCGGCCGGAGTAGGAGCCGGTGTGGGCGACGGCGTCGTCGTTGTGCAGGATCGCGATCGCCCGGCGCACGACGTCGTCGGTGCGTTCGAGCTGCGCGCCCGGCGGCAGCTGGATGGCGACCATCGCGAAGCCGCGATCCATCGGCGGCACCAGCGCGGTCGGCAGTCGCGAGAAGGTGAACAGCGTGATGCCGATCAGCGCGATGTAGAGCAGGCCGATGCGGCCGCTGCGCCGCAGCAGCATCGAGACCTGCTCGCCGTAGCGCGCGGCGACGCGGTCGAAACCGCGGTTGAACGCGCGCGTCGCCGCCGCGAACGGGTGGCGCCAGACGTTCGTCACCGGGGTGTGGTCGGGGCGGCGCAGGAACAGGCCGCCGAGCGCGGGGGAGAGCGTCAGCGATACCAGCGCCGACAGGATGGTCGAGACGGCGATGGTCAGTGCGAACTGCTGGAAGAAGGTGCCGACCAGACCGGGGATGAACACGGTCGGGATGAACACGGCCGACAGCACCAGCGCGATCGACATCAGCGCGCTGCCGACCTCGTCCATCGTGCGGTGCGCCGCCTCGCGCGCGCTGAGCCCCTCTTCCATGTGGCGCTCGATGCTCTCGACCACGACGATGGCGTCGTCGACGACGATGCCGATCGCCAGTACCAGGCCGAACAGCGACAACATGTTCAGCGAGAAGCCGAACAGATCCATGATGGCGAAGGTGCCGATCAGTGACACCGGTATCGCGGCGATCGGGATGATGGCGGCGCGCCAGTTGCCGAGGAACAGCATCACCACCAGGATGACGCAGACCACTGCCTCGAACAGCGTGTAATAGACCTCGTTGAGGCTCTGCTGCACGAATTCGGTCGGGTTGACGATGATGTCGTAGGCGATGTCGGGCGGAAAATTGCCGGACAGCTCCTCGATGCGCTGCTGCAGCTCCTGTGCAGTCTCCAGCGCATTGGCATCGGGCTTCTGGAACACGATCAGCGCCGCTGCCGGCTTGCCGTCGAGGTAGGCGTTGGTGGTGTACTGGTACTGGCCGAGTTCGACGCGTGCGACATCGCGCAGTCGCGTCACACGTCCCTGATTGCGTTTGACGATGATGTCGCCGAATTGATCGGCATCGGTGAGCCGTCCCTGCGTGCGTACGTTGACCTGGAACGCGCCGGGGTCGCGTGTCGGCGCCAGGTTGAGGTTGCCGGCTGCCACTTGCACGTTGTAGGCACGCAGTGCCGCCAACATATCCTCGGCGGTCAGGTCGAGTGCTGCCATGCGGTCCGGGTCGAGCCAGATTCGCATCGCGTATTCACCGGCACCGCTGATCAGGATCTCGCCGACGCCGGGCACACGCATCAGTGCATCGCGTACCTGCGTCAACGCATAGTTGGCGATGTAGCTCTGTTCGCGGCTCTGCTCCGGCGAATAAATGTGGATCACCATCAGCTGATCGGTGACCCGCTTCTGCGCAACGACGCCGAGCTGGCGTACCGTCTCCGGCAAACGTGGCAGCGCCACCGCGACGCGATTCTGCACCTGCACCAGCGCATCGTCGAGGTTGATACCGGGGCTGAAGGTGACGGTCAGCGTCAGCGCGCCGTCGGCGGTCGACACCGAGTTCATGTAGATCATGTGGTCGACGCCGTTGATCTCCTGCTCCAGCGGAGAAGCAACGGTGTCGGCGATGGTCTTGGCGTCGGCTCCGGGGTAGGTGGCGCGCACGATGACGGTGGGCGGCACCACCTCCGGAAACTGCGACACCGGCAGGTTGAAGAACGACAGGCCGCCGAGCAGCATGGTGATCAGCGACAACACGGTGGCGAAGATCGGCCGCCGGATGAAGAAGTGGGAGAGTTTCATCGCGGGTGCCTCGGTCAGCCGTTGTCGGCGGCGGGTGTGGAATCGGCGGCATTGGCCGAGGTCGCGTTGACTGTGGCACCGGGGCGGGTGCGCTGCAGGCCGTTGACGATGATGCGGTCATCGCGCACCACGCCGTCGACCACGACGCGATAACCGCCATGTTGCGAACCGAGCTGTACCGGGCGGTGCAGCACCTTGTTCTGCGCATCGACCAGCAGCAGGTAGGGGCTGCCCTGGTCGAAACCGAGCGCTGTCTCCGGCACCAGCAGCGCCTCATATTCGGGGCTCAGTGCCAGTCGCACACGGCCGAACTGACCGGGCAGGAACAGCTTGGCTTCGTTGCGCACCACGGCGCGCAGCTCCACCGTGCCGCTGTGCGGGTCGATCTGGTTGTCGATGAAGTCGATCAGGCCGGGGTGGCTGAAGATTTTTTCATCGGAGAGCTTCAGCGTCACCGCGCGGTCGGCTTCATCGCCGCTGGAGAAGGCGCGGCTGCGCAGCAGTCGCTGGGCGTCGGCTTCACTCAAGGTGAAATAGAAGTAGAGCGGATCATCGGTGACCAGCGTGGTCAGCAGCGTGGCGTCGTTGCCGGTGGAGACCAGGTTGCCGGGGGTGATGCGGGTGCGGCTGACACGGCCGGCCACCGGTGCACGCACCTCGGTGAACTGCAGGTCGAGCTCGGCCTGCTGCAGCGCGGCTTTCGCTTCCACCACGGCGGCCTGCGCCGACATCAGCTCCGTCTGGCGCTGTTCGTACTGGTCGACCGAGATCGAGCCGCTGTCGCGCAGCTTGGCGACGCGGCGCGCGGTGGCATCGGCGAGCCGGGCATCGGCCTCGGCTCGCTGCAGGCTGGCTCTGCGCTGCGCCACCGCCGACTGGAACGGACGCCGGTCGATGGTGAAGAGCAGGTCGCCGGCGGCGACGCGCTGGCCGTCGTTGAAGTGCACCTGATCCAGATAACCGCTGACCCGGGCCCGCACCTCGACCGCATCGACGGCGGCGAAGCGGCCGGTGTATTCGGCCCAGTCGCGCACCTGTTCAACACGGGGCGGCGCGACGAAAACCTCTGCCGGCGGCGGTGCTGCGGGTGGTTCCGACGAACAGGCGGCGAGCAGCAGGGGCAGAAGCAGCAGGATCGGGCGCATGGGGGAGTTCCAATGGATTCAGCACCTCATACGCACCGGCGGCCAAAGCGGTTGGGCGGGCGAGAGGTGGGGGCGGGAGGTGGAAGATGGCCTGAAGTGTAGCCGCCACGGTCGACGCCGTGAAAGGCGCCTGTGTTTACTATTTGTGCAAAAAAGAAGATATCGGGACGCGCCGGCGCAGATCCGCTTACTTCTGGATCCAGCGCAGTGCTTCGTCGAGTTCGTCGACGCCGAAGCGTTTGAGGGTGCAGGGGGCAAAGAAACCGAAGGTCGAGACCAGCGTGCGCACCCAGTCGAGGTCGGAGACCAGCGCCAGCCGACGGAATTTGCGCAGGTCGCTGATGCCGAGTTTGCCGTCGTCCCACAGCGAGCGGGAGCTGGGGTCGCCGGGCTGTTCGTCGAGCACCAGCACGACGTCGATGCGCTCATAGATGTCGAGCGCCGCATCCATCGCCGGTCGCAGCAGCCGGTCGAACTGCTCACCGCTGAGGCCGCGCCGGCAGCTGGCGGCGACGATATGTTCGGGCAGGCCGGGGATCAGTTCGGTCATGGTCGGCACTCGGCGGGAAAACGGCCGGCGATGATACCCGCGCCGTCCGCCATCAATGAACCTCCATCTTCGAGAAGAGCTGGATCACCACCACGCCGGCGACGATCAGCCCCATGCCGATCAGCGCCGGCAGGTCGGGCATCTGGCGGTAGATGACCACGGCGGCGGCGGTGATCAACACGATGCCGAGGCCGGACCAGATGGCATAGCTGACGCCGACCGGGATCGTGCGCATCACCAGCGTCAGGAAATAGAAGGAGGCGCAGTAGCCCGCCACCACCACCACGCTGGGCCAGAAACGGGTGAACTCGGCCGTGCTCTTCAGCAGGCTGGTGGCGACCACTTCGGAGACGATGGCGATCAGCAAGTAGATGTAGGCCATGGGTGCTTCCTCCATTTATCCCCGCGGCGGGCAGCCGCCGTCACCAAGGCGGGCATAAGCCTGCGGATCCCAGTCGAGCGAGTTGGCGAACAGCCCGCCGAACACAACGCGGTAGAGCGCGCAGCGATCGGCCTGGTTCAGCGTGGCGTCGGTCGCCAAACGTTGATGCACATCGGCGATGGTGATGGCGGCCGCTTCGGTGCGAATGCCGCCGTCATCGTCGGTATCAAAAATCATCGACACACCAGCGCCGGCGGCGTGAGATGGCCAGGCCGGCAACTCGCCGTTGCGACCGCGCCCTGGCGCACCGCTGTAGGCGAACTCGGCCCAATAACTCTGCATGATCGCGGCCAGTTGCTGCCGACCGGCGGCGTTGGCCTTGGTGGCGCCGCCGAAGCGGGCGATCAGGTCCATCGAGTCGCCGGTCACCATGCCGAGGTCGAAGCCGTGCGCGGCGCCGAGCAGCGTCTTCATGTCGACCAGCCAGTTCGACGGCAGGTCGTCCCAGTCGAAGCGATAGGTATGGATGTGATCGCCGCGCGTTGGCGCCAGCCGCTGTGTCGGTTCGGTGGCACCAATGGCGCGCCACAGGTCGGAGCCGTAGCTGGCGTCGCGCATGTAGACCTCGCTGTCGAGCGGACGCGGAATCTTGCCGAACAAAAATTTCATGTAGCGCGGATTGCCGAACTGGAACAGCCGCGTCTCGTCGCGGTTGGTGCCGAGCAGCAGCGGCACATCGGCGACGCGCTCGGGATCGTTCATCACGTCGAGCTGCCGCTCAATCGGCATCACCATGCCGTCGGCGATCGGCGCCGGCCATTTGTACATCGCGCTGGCGAAGGTGATCTCGCCATCGCCATACAGCGGTCGCAGCAGCGCCGGGGTATCGAGTTCGCGCAGGAACTGGCGCAGTTCCGCAGCCGCCATCGACTGTTGCAGTGCACGCGCGGCCTGCAGGTCGGCAGCGCGACCGGCCTGCACCAGCAGCGCATCGACCAGCTCGACGCTACCGGTCGGCACCGCGACACCTTCGACTGCGCCGAAACCCTCGCGCGCCAGCGCCACCGGCACGTTGGCCGGCAGTCCGCTCTGTGCAATGGCGCCGTGAAACAGACCGCGCGCCAGCGGTGAGGTCAGCAGCGAGAAGACATTGGCGCCACCCGCCGACTCGCCGAAGATCGTCACCCGATCCGGGTCACCGCCGAACGCGGCAATGTTGTCACGCACCCACTGCAGCCCGGCGATCATGTCGAGCGTGGCGTAGTTGCCCGAGTTATCGAGGGCGACTGATGGATTGGCAGCTCCGGAGTCATCGAGGATGTTTTCTCCCTCCTGCAGCGCCGGATGGTTGAACCAGCCCAGCACACCAAGCCGATAGTTCAGTGTCACCACCACCACCTTGTGGCCACCCACCAACGACTGAAACGTGGTGAAACTATTGGCCGTGCCCAGCACATTGGCGCCGCCGTGGATCCACACCATCACCGGCAACTTCTGCGCAGGCACCTGTCGCGGCGCCCAGATGTTCAGGTAGAGGCAATCCTCGCTGCCGCCCACCGCGCCGACCTGCGGGTCGAGATACACACACATGCCGCCGGGCTGTGTCGCTTCGAGGGTGTCGGTGCGCGAGTGCGGCGCCTGCGGTGCGCGCCAACGCGCCTCGCCCAGTGGCGGTGCGGCGAACGGAATACCCATCCAGCCGAAGGTGTCGTGGCTGTCGGCGAAGCCGATGACCGGCCCCTGCGCGGTGTCGCGGCGCGATTCGGGTGCGGCCGGGTGTGGATAGGGAGAGGGCTCCGGTTGCGATTTGCCGCAGCCGACCAGTGCGGTCAGCAGGGTGATCAGCAGGAGCAGAGGGCGGTATTGTGCGGCGGTTGTGGCAGGCATTGTCGTTGTCCCTGATCTTGTTGTTGGTGTGGGGAAGTCCAGCGGGTTGTGGTCGGAGGCTGCTGTTCCGGCTTATGGTCTCTGTATATCTGCCAGAAACTCCGAAGGCGTCTCTCCACTCGTGACCAGCAGTCGGTCGCGCGCCCGCGTGCAGGCGACATAGAGCAGGTGACGCTCGGTGTCGTAGACCTCCTGCAGGTCGGCCTGATCGCCGATCGACTGGATGCGCGCCTGCGACGGAATCACCTCATCGTCGCAGGCCATCACGGCGACCGCGCGAAACTCCAATCCCTTGGCCAGGTGCATCGTGCAGAGCGAAACGCCTTCACTGGCGACATCGCTGTTTTCATCCAGTGTGTCATATGCCATGCCGGCACCTTTGATAGCTGCCACCGCGCGCGGCAGCTCCTGCTCCGAGCGGACGATCACGCCGATCTCCTGCAGCGCCAGTCCTTCTGAACGCTGGTCTTTCAACCAGTCGCGCACCTGCGCGATTTCCGCCTCGGGACTGTCGCATTCGACGATCTCCGGTACCGGCCCGTTGAACACGGAGACGGTACCGCGCCGCTCCTCGACATTGCCGTCGACGTCGGCCACCTCCGGCCCCAGCAGCAGGTCGGCGCGGGCGCGGATCTGGTGCGACGTGCGGTAGTTGATGTGCAGCGTGCGGGCGCGACCGCGAATATCGACACCGAGGCTTTTCCACGAGAACGGCTGCTGGAAGATGCGCTGGCCGAGGTCGCCGGCGAAGAACAGCCCGTTGGGCCGCTCGCCGCCGAGCGCGGCGAGGAAGCGCAGCTGCGCAACGCTGACATCCTGCGCCTCGTCGATCACGGCAAAATCGAACAGCGGATGTCGGCGCTGCGCAATCCGCGCCGACAATTCAGTGAAAATCGCCGAGTGCGTGGTCAGGCCGCTGTCGGTCAGCTGGCTGCGCACCTGATCGAACACCGCCCACAGTTCCGCGCGCCGACTTTCCGAAAGACGCGTCTTGCGGCCGAGCCGGCGCACGTCGCGGTACATCTCCCAGCTTGTCAGCTGCCAGGCATCGACGACCGCCTCCCACTCCGACAACAGGAAGCGGATGTTGAAACACGAAAGGCTCGTTGCCGCCGCCTGCAACCATCCGGCGAGCTGCTCGCGGCCCGCGATGCGCGCGGGCTTGCCGGTCTCCATTGCATAGAGCCGCTCGCCGAGCGCGTCCATCGCGTGAATCTCCAGCCGTTCGGCCAGCCGTGGCTGGTGGCTGATCAGGCAGCGCAGCTTGATGCTTAGCGCGTTGGCCAGTGCGGGCGAGAAGGTTGCCAACAGCACCCGGCTGTCTGGGTGTTGGCGCGCCAGATGAACGGCGCGATGCAGCGCGACGATGGTCTTGCCGGTGCCGGCCGAGCCGGAGACCCGCGCCGGGCCGCCGTAATCGCGCTCGACCCACTCGCGCTGAGCCGGATGCAGAAAAACCGTCCACTTCTCCCACGGATACTCCAGCGCCTGCGCCAGCTCCTCCTGATTCTCCAGCACACGGAAGCGGCGCAGTGCGTCGGGGTGTGCAAACGGATCGCGGTTGGCGACGGGCACAGCGGCGCGAAACACCGTGCCGCCGGTCGCCAGCTCCAGCAGTGCCTCGGCGGCTTCAGCGGGGAGATAACCCGCCAGCTCCAACAGCGAATCCTCGTCGGCGGCGCGCACATCGGCCAGCCAGTCGGCGGGCACGCCATAACTCAGCAATTCATCGTCGCTCAGATGGGCAAACAGCGCTGGCCTGGGAACGAAAGCCGGCCTCTCGACTGGCCGCACGACAACCCGCTCCTCGACCCGCTCGCGAATCTCGACCAGCTGCGCGGCGCCGGTGGTCGGGTGGATGTCGAGTCGGCGTCGCTCCGCCCAGTGGTAGGCGTCGTCGTGGTGGTCGACATAACAGAGCACCAGATTGGCATCGGTGCGGTGGACGATGATGCGGATGTCGCGATTGACGCGCACCGACCAGAAGTTCTTGTCCTTGGCGCGGTCGAGTTTGTGGAAGCTGAGACCGGGACTGGTTGGATTCAGTTGCAGGTCGAATGCCGAGGTTTTCGCGGCCTTCTGCTCGTCACCGGTCAGTCTGGCGAGGCTGGCGGTGAATGTGTCGGCGATCAGGAAGTTCATCAGCGGCTCATCTCCGGCATGACCCGGCGCATGAAGGCGTCGAACAGCGGTACGGTGAATGCCATTTCGCCGATGGTGGTGAGCTGGTGTCCAGTGAAAGGGAGTTATTGGTCGGGTCCATGTCTATCCATTCGTAGCAGGTTATAACTGTTGGCGAATATACATGGGTAGAAATGGCTATAAACAGATTCATCCCTGAACATGAGACTGCCATTCCGTGCACAGCTTTCGAAAGGAGCGACTGTTGTCGAAGGCTTGTTGCAGGTCAAATCTGGCCGTGAACGCAGGCTGATCCAGAACCTCCCGGTAGGTTCCTCCGCTCATACGTTGTCCCATCCAACCTTTGGCATTGCGTGGAGTTTCCGCATCCACGGCTTCATCCAGGGGAAATTGGAAGCCGCGAGCACCATCGAGCGAACGCGCGGCGGCGATGAACCACGCCTCGTACTCACGATTCGCCAGAACGACGGATACTTTCCTGTGCGGCACATGCTGCTGTGCCCGCCGCAGGATATCCGCTCCCAATGTGGCCGGGCAGTCATCGTCGGCGTCCAGAATGATCAGTATCCAGCCGTTATCGCCGCTCTTAGCCGCTGCCAGCAACAACTGCTTGCGAAATTCATCTTCCCTGTTCAGGAATCGGTCGCGATGAACCCGGATGGGTTGCAGTGGGTTGACAACAAAACCCGATGGCTTCCACTCCGAGAGCCTGCGCAACAGAATGGGGAGTGCTTGAACCTCTCCATCTCCCTCCACGATCGAAGCAATCGAAATCATGGCCGGGCCTCACCGAACAGGTCGATCTGAGTCTCGCTTTGCCGGTCGATGATGTTGCGATCGGGTGCCAGCTGGTTCATGCGCAGCAGCTCGCCGGCGGAGAACAGATGGTCGCGAAGCATCTGACGGGAGGCTTCGTCCAGTGGGGCAATCTTCGTTTCTCCGCCCTCCGAGACGACAGACAGAATGGAGTCCGCATCGATACTCTGATCGTCCAGCAGGTCGGGGCTATGGCTGGTCACAAGCACCTGGGTGTGATTGGATGCCAGAACCAGCACCTCTCGCAAAGCTGCACTGGCGGCGGGGTGCAGAGCCGTTTCGGGCTCCTCAATGCCTATCAACGTGGGCGAATAATCGACATTGCTCTGGAGCAGAGCCGTCAATACGCCCAAAGCACGTAAAGTGCCGTCGGACATGTTCTGTGCCAGGAATCGCCATGGGTGCTTGGCGCCTGCAACATCCTGGCGAAATTCCAGCGTTTCCATGGGGCCAATCGCCTTGCGCTCCAGGCTCTGCACCATTGGGACCACCGACTGAAGATATTCTTTGATGTCTGTCAGACGATCTGGTGCGGTGCGTTTCAAATGACTGATCACGCTGGCGATGTTCTCGCCCACCGGCTTGAGCAAGCGGCCATCCTGGGGCTTTTGAAGCTCGCGCATGACCTTGGGGTTCAGATTGTAGAAACCCATTGCGGTCAAAGCGTCAAACACGGGCCTGAATGCGGTGAAGCCCGATGCCGCCACCAATGCCAATCTGTCGCTCGTTACTGCGGGGAAGGTGGTTTCACTGCTGTCGCGCAGTTGGCCCTTGGCAATGCGAAAGAAGGGACCTTTTCCAATACCAGTGATGATGCACTCCTCGTTCTGGACCTCATAACCACCACTGGCCAATGCACCAATGCTGAAGGCATACCAGCCATCACGGCCATCCCTGAGATGGAACTCAAGGCGAATGCCGATATGGTTGGGGTGTCCGCTGGAGCGTCGACGCACTTCATCCAGGCCGCCACGTTCATTGAGCGCATTGTCCAACGAGCCAGTCAGGGCATCACGCACAAAATGCAAGGCATCCAGAAAGTTGCTTTTTCCCGCACCGTTCTGGCCAACCAGGTAGGTCAACGGCCGCAGTTGGATATCGCACTTGGCGATGCTTTTGTAGCTGCGTAGCACTACGCGCTTGATGAAGACAGAGTCCTTCATAAGAACCTCGTAAACTGAAAACGGGCCTACACCCGGAATACCTTCATCACCTCATCCCCCAGGTGATTGATGACTTTCACCGCTATACGCCCGTTCTTCGGTTTGTCGAACGGCCGCGAGATATCGCTGTTCAGCGTAGCCCAGGCTTCCTCGTCGATCTCGGCCTTCAGCGTAACTTTCAGCGATTTGTACGGGTCGCCGGCGCCGAGGAAGTAGGCGTGGCGGACGAAGAACGATTCTTCGTTGTAGTCGGTGTCGATGAACCAGCAGGCGATTTCGTCGGTGCTGCTCGATTCGACCTTGCCGCTGTTGGGTTTGAAGACATCGACGCCGTTCAGCTTGACCTGCACATGACCGTCGTCGGTGGGCAGGATGTCGATGTCCGGCTCGCCGAAGATGACGAACAGGTTGCCCTTGCCGGTGTTCTTCAAATCCTCGGCCATGTGCAGGTCGGCGTTCATGCGGGCTTTCAATACTGGAATGCGGCCGAGTTTGTTCAGTTCGGCGCAGTGTGCGTCGAAGCTGAAGGCGCAGGCGATCAGAATGTCGAAGCCGGCGTCGGCCGCTTCGCGTGCGGCGGTGACCAGATCGATACGAGTGACGGTGCCGAACTCGGGGCCGATGAAGATGGCGGCGCGGCGCGTGATGCCGGTCTTGTCCTCAGCATCGCCAGCTTCAATGTATTGCCCTTCGGCGCCGATGTATTCACCCGGCCAGCCGGTCAGGCTGGTGAAGGTGATGCGGTCCTCCTTGTGTGCCTGCTGCACGCCGGCGGTTTTCAGGTTATCCAGAATCATCTGGGCGAAATCCTGCACCGGTGTGTAGCCGAGGCTGGCGTCGGCCAGCTGGTGTTTCGGGTCGATCAGCTCGTCATTCTCGTCGACGCCGAGCATGCGGTGCGGCGACAGGCTTTCGACGGTGAACGGGCCGGCGACGCGCACTTTCTTCTTGTCTTCATAGGGCCGGTCGTAGAGGTATTCGAAGTCGGCCTTGGCGGCGATGGAGGCGTCGATCTCTTTTTGCCGCGCGATGCGCTGTTGCCACCACTGCTCGTGCAGCTTCTTGCCTTCGGCAGAGAATTTGTCCGCCTCACGCGGAATTTCCCACTCCTGCCAGCTTTTCTTCTCGATGGCGTTCAGCTGTTCGCGCAGCGGTTCGAGAATCGCCTGGTACTTCTCCCAGATCACATCGATCTCGGTGTTGTTGGCGATCGACTTCAGCGTGATGTGCGGCACACGCTCGTAGACGAAACCGTGGCGGATATTGCCGTAGGTCGGCTTGGTCGACGGTGCGGTGCGGGTGACCTTGGCTTCTTGCATCTGGCCGTCAGCCGAGTCGGCCAACAGATAGAACGGATAACGTGCGCCCATGATGCGCGCTCTTGCCAGAGCCAGTGCAACGCGCGAAGTGTCGATGGTGATCCAGCGGCGGCCCCATTGCTCAGCAACGTAGGCGGTGGTGCCGGAGCCGCAAGTAAGGTCAAGAACAAGGTCACCGGGGTCTGTCGTCATCAAAACGCATCGTTCGATAACACGCGAGTTAGTCTGCACCACATATATTTTGTCTGACGAAAAACCTGCTATCCCGGTATCTTCCCAGTTGTTGTTCAGGCCGGCTGCTGGAGCATCATCGAGGTATCTAATAAAGCGGATATTCTTTCCTGATATCTGAAGTCGATCGGAAAGACCGAGTCTTTTCATCGATTCCGGTGTAGTGCCCCACCAACGATTGCCAGACTCAAACTTCAGCCCCCTGAACGAGAACTGATACTTCGCTCCGGGGCCCGGTTTGGTTAAATCAGATATTGCGTATGGGCGATCACCGAGCTCCTCGTTTGTGGCTCCGGCACCCACTCTGATTCCGTCAGACTTTTGCACATAAATAAAGCCACCTTTTTCTAAATTTCCTTTCATTTTAAGAATTGGACGGTACTTGTTTTGACCCTTCGTTCGGCAATACCAAAGTATGTAATCAAAGCCTGATGAGAGGCGCTGAGATGCTTCTAACCCCGAGGTTTTTGCAAAGGCGATTTGAGATACGAAGCAGGTGTCGCCAAATATCTCGTCAAGCAGCAGTCGAACACGATGAACATTTTCGTCGCTTATCTGCACAAAGATCGAACCCGACTCCGTCAGCAGATCGCGCGCTACCGTCAGCCGGTCGCGCAGATAGGTCAGATACGAGTGAATGCCATCCCGCCACGTATCGCGAAATGCCTTCACCTGTTCCGGTTCGCGTGTGATGTGGGCGGCGTTGCCATCTTTCACATCGCGGCTGGTGGTCGACCACTGAAAGTTGCTGTTGAATTTGATGCCGTAGGGCGGATCGAAATAGATGCACTGCACCTTGCCGCGCAGTTTCTCCCGCTCGGCCAGCGAGGCCATCACCTGCAGCGAGTCGCCGAGGATCATCCGGTTCTGCCAGTGGCCGTCGTGCTGGTAGAACTCGGTCTTGTCGACGCCCTGGGGCACGCCGTTGAAGTCGGCAAACAGATCTGTCTGCGCTTCGGCTTCGCCACCTTTTTCCGACAGCTTGCGCAGCTCGTCGATAAGCACCTTCGGGTGCACCTTCTCCTGAATGTAGAGCGGCGGTGCGTTGACGATGAGGTCGGACCAGTCCTGCGCGTCCTTGCCGCGCCACAGCAGTTGCGGGTCGAGGTCGCGGTCGAGCCGCTCCTTCAATTCTGTCGGCAGTTTGCCGGCCGCCTCCAGCTCCGCGAGCTGGTAGAGCAACTCGGTGTAGTTGCGCGAATAGCGAACCTCCTTCGGCGCCTGCTCGCTCTTCGCCACCACCGACTGGAGTTCGGCGGTGGGGATGATGGTGCGTTTGGCGTCGCTGTGGGTCAGCGCTTCGACGGATTTGGGCGGAGTCGGTTTTTTGGCCATTGGGTAACTTGTCTCTCTAGACCTGTTGCGTAGCGCGGTCTTTAGCGTTCTTTGCTTGTCCGGGTTTGGGCAATCCCGATTGCAACCCATCGATGTGTTCGAAGAGGTCTGCGTTGATCTGCTGCCAGAGAGGATCGAGGATGAAGTCTATGCCTTCGCGTCGTGCCAGCTTGGCAGCAGGCACGAAATCGCTATCGCCGGAGACCAGAATGATCGTGTCGACCTGTTTCTTTAATGTGAGTGATGCGATATCGATGCCGATTCGCATGTCGACACCTTTCTGTCGAAGCCCCATCGAAACCGAGTGTTTATCGAGCGACTGCCATAGCTGCTTTGCTTCAGTTAGAGATTGAAAATGATCGGCTGTCAGCGTCAATTGAATGTGACCGTCGGTGTCAGCTTCGAGCCGATCTGGTATAGGGTCTAGCGCGTTCCGGCTGCGAAGGAGCTTCTTGGTCAGCTCAGGCTTGATTGCCCAGTCACTTTCCCGATTCACTTTGCCGAGTCGTAGGGCAAGTTTGCGCTGGCGGCGGAGCAGGTCGAAGAGTTCGTGGCGCTGTTTGGCAATGTCAGATTTGGCGAAATCGATTTGTTTGTTCTCGATGGGATGGTGTGCTCTCCCATCATATGGAACCGCGTCGTAATAGAAGATGCGGTAAACATGCTGAGTCCAGTCGTTTTTCGTGCAGCCTGTTAGTTGTTTGATATGGCTGCGACATAGATGACGAATGGATTCCGCAATGCGCTCCGGCGATTCGCATCGCTCTGACGAAACAAGGCTGGGCAGTCGCTTCAGAAAGAAGCCGCCGTCAATGAGGATTGCAACGCGTCTGGCGCTCATTGTCGCCCCCGAATCGAGGCGGCAGGTTTACGAGAGCCAGAAATAGAAAAGCCCCAGGGGGTCGGCACACACTCGGGATAGTTGAGTGGGCGTACTGCCAAGGGGCGGATGTGCTGCGAACTATAGACAGCGGAGTCCGATATTGCAAATCCCGGTGGGGCCGGAAATGCCATGTCAGGAACCATTTTGTTGAGGCCAACAAAATGGTTCCTTCTCGGATAGCTCTTCAATCCGGCTGAGGATGTGGAAATTAACCTATTGTTTTGTAATGAAAATAATTTGGTCCGCATGATCCGCCCCTGTATTAGCTGCCGATATATCCTGCCAGCATAGTTTTGAAAGCCTGCTCCACCTTCTCTTTGAAATCGACCTGCATCTCCCAGATATCGGTGAATTCGGCAAAGGCCCAGCGGCCGTGGGTGCCGAGGCCGTTGATGCCCGATAGCCAGCGCGTCTCCATCGTCTCTTTCTTCACCTTGGCATCCTCGCCGCGGTAGCCCTTGATCTCGACGACGAGGTTGAGCAGATCGTCCGAGCCTTTTCCATCATCAATACGCACGATGAAGTCGGGCCGGTAGCGGCGATTGGTGCCGCCCATCACATAGGGCACTTCGAAGCCGAGGTTGTGGTTCTTGACGTAGCTGTGTACGCGCGGGTGTTGCTCGGCAACGCGGCAGAACTCGGCCTCCCAGTCGCTGTCGAGAATGACCCAGTTGATGTGGCAGTGGCTGGCGTCGGTCTCCCAGCGATCGCTCTTCGACGTGTTGAAGTTGACGTGGGCGGTCGAGCCGATCGGGTTGTAGGGATCGAGCACCACCTTGACCACTGCATTGCCCTGTTTGATGCCGGCACGGTTGATGGCGGTAACGATCTTTTCGCAGGCCCTGTCGGCGAGCGTCTTGTAGAGCAGTTGTGCCGGGTAGGTGTCGCCCTTGCAGATCAGATGGTTGTCGAGCCACTGGCGGGCGATGCGCTTTAGCTGGCCGAACAGGTGCAACGGCGGCTCTTCACCGCTCTCGCGCCAGTGGTTCATCAGCAGGTGGTTGGTCAGGTTGAACAGAATGGTCGACTGGCGCAGGTCGCGAGTGTGTTCGAGGTCGAGGTCGACACTTTCACCGATGATGCCCGAGTTGCGCGTGACCGACGGGCCGGTCAACAGCGGCGTCAGCTCCAGCGTCGAGTCGTCGGTGAATTCGGCCTCGATGCGCTGCTCCGGCAGTTCCACACGGTAGCCGACCACGCGCGGAAAGCGGATTTCGAGTGCATCGCGTGCAGGACGCACCGCCTTGACCTGAATCGTCTCGCGCGGCGGCTGCGGTGGTGCGACCACTGGTTTGGCAGTGAAATCGAATGGAATGCCGAGCACATCGGCATATTCGGTGTTGAACAGGTTGTCGTCGTTCAGCTCGTAGGATTGACGCCGCAGGGCGCGGCCGATCACCTGCTCACACAACAACTGAGTGCCGAAAGCGCGCACGCCGAGAATGTGGGTGACGTTGTTGGCGTCCCACCCTTCGGTCAGCATCGATACCGACACGACGCAGCGGATCGATTCGCCGAGCTGACCCGCCTTGCCGACGGTATTCATCACCTCACGCAGTAGATCCTGATCGGTCAGATTGTCGGCGGCGTGGGGGTCGCCACTGCGCTCGATGATCTCGCGCTTGAAACGGTCGATCTCATCCTTGGCATATTCGTGAAAATTGGCGTCGAGCGCTTCACCCGATTCGAGCTGCTCGCTATCGATCAGCAGTGTGTTGGGGCGGGGCAGTGGCTCGCCGTAGTCGTCGAAGTTGCGGAACAGCGACAACCGGCCTTCAACATACTGGCCATCTTTTTCGCGATGAAAGCCGGAGATGTAGTCGTAGACCAGTTTCGATGCAGCTGTGTTGTTGCAGACGACGATGAAGCAGGGCGGCACCTTGATGCCAGCTTCTTTCCAGAGGTTGTAGGTCTTCTCGTAGTGACCATAGAGCGCGGAGAGGGCGGTCTGCAGCGGCATCGGTATTGAGAGCGGATCGAGCTCTGCCGATTTGCCGCGTCCCTTCTTCGGCATGCCGGCGCGAATGTGTTCCCACAGATTTCGGTAAATCGGCATCGGCTGGCCGGGGATGTTGTCGGCCACCGGCACGCGCGGCAGTTTTACGATGCCGCACTCGATGGCATCCATCAGCGAGAAGTCGCTCATCGTCCACGGAAACAACGTGCCTTCTATATAGCCGGAACCGCGCAGGAAGAAGGGTGTGGCCGACAGGTCGAAGACTCGCGTCACGCCGAGATGGCGATGGATGGTCTCCAACCCAGTGATCCAGAGGCGCGCTGCTTCGTTGTTGTGCTCGGCTTCGGCTTTCTCTTCGCCTTTCAGTTCCTCTTCGTCCGATTCGTCGCGCGGCTTCTCTCGGTAGCAGTGGTGGGCCTCGTCGTTGATAACGACGACGTTCTTCAATCCCATCAGCTCCGGAATGACGCGCTGCAACATCTGTCCCTCAGTTTCGAGGGTATTCAGTGCTTCACCCGTTCGACCCTGTAGCAGCAGCCGATTGCCCTTTGACAGCTCCATGCGTTCGCGGCGCTTGAAGGCGTGGTAGTTGGTGATGACGATCTTGGCGCGCTGGATATCCTCCAGCATGTCGGCCGGCACCAGCTCTCGGGTGTTGTAGTAGCTCTCCGGGTCGCTGGGCAGCAGCACCCGCAGCCGGTCCTTGATGGTCAGGCCCGGTGCAACGATCAGGAAGCCGCGAGTGAACCGCTTGCTGGTTGGGCGGCGCACGGCGTTGATCGTCTGCCAGGCGATCAGCATCGCCATAACGGTAGTTTTGCCAGCGCCGGTGGCCAGTTTCAGCGCGAGCCGTATCAGGCCGGGGTTGGCCTCCTCATTCGAGGTAGCCAGATGGTCGAGAAAGCGCTGCCCGTTGCGGCCGAGCTGCGGTGCGACTTCGGTCAGCCAGATCGCCGTTTCGACGGCCTCGACCTGACAGAAGAAGGGCCGCACACCGCCAAATTCGTGGTGGCGCCAGTACTGCAGCAGTCGAGCAGTTTCAGGTGTGACCCTCCAGTCGGCCGGATTGGGCAGTGATCGCCACTTGTCCACCTCGGCTCGTACTCCGTTGATGATCGCGGAGTGGTACTGCTGCTTCTGGGTCGACAGCCCTTCGTCGAACAGCAGCGCCTTCTGTTCACTCTTCTGCTTCTTGGGCTTCGGAATCGGCGTAATGAAGTCCGCAGGTCGGCGGCGATCGACGATCTGCTGGGTCGGCTGGCCGCTGTCATCCAGCTCCCAATGCTGCTCTGGGCAACAATAGGGCGAATTGAGAATGGGCTTCTCGAAGAAGGGGTTGTTCATTCAGTTCCTTTGTCGCCCTTTGATGAGGTGGCCGCTCTGTGGCTGTGCCAGGGCGTTGTCCGCAGGATAAAACGTGGGCTGATGGTTCTCGGTCAATCCGGGCGATGGTATGCGGCGGTGCCGGCTCAGGCAACCTGCATGCGGGGTATCATCCCCGCTCCGATTCCCGCCACGCCGACCACAGGACCATTTCGATGAGCAACGCGCCCCGTCCCCTCGAAGGCTTCCGCGTGCTGGAGCTGGGCCAGCTGATCGCCGGTCCCTTCACCGGTTCGGTGCTGGCCTGGTTCGGCGCCGAGGTGATCAAGGTCGAACCACCGGGCAAGGGCGATCCGATCCGGCAGTGGCGGGTGGTGCGCGACGGCTCGTCGTTGTGGTGGCACAGCGTCGGGCGCAACAAGAAGTGCATCACCATCGATCTGAAACAACCGCGCGGTCGCGAACTGGTGAAACAGCTGGCGCGCAGCTGCGATGTCGTGGTCGAGAATTTCCGTCCCGGCACGATGGAGGATTGGGGGCTCGGCCCCGACGACCTGAAAGCGATCAATCGCGAGCTGATCTATGCGCGCATCTCCGGTTACGGCCAGACCGGACCTTACGCACACAAGCCTGGTTTCGCCTCGGTGTGCGAGGCGATCAGCGGTTTTCGTTACGTCAACGGTTTTCCCAATGAAGCGCCGGTGCGGCCGAATCTTTCCATCGGCGACACCATCGCTGCGCTGCACGCGGTACTCGGTATCGCGCTGGCGCTGCTGGCGCGCAAACAGAAAGATGCAGCGGGCGATGCGATTGGTGGTCAGGTGGTCGACGTCGCCATCTATGAATCGATGTTCAACCTGATGGAGGCAGTGGTGCCGGAGTATTCCGGTGCCGGCGTCGTGCGCGAACCGGCTGGCACCACCGTCACCGGCATCGTGCCGACCAACACCTACCGCTGCCGTGATAACAAATATGTCGTCATCGGCGGCAATGGCGATTCGATCTACAAGCGGCTGATGCACGCCATCGGTCGCAGCGACCTCGCCGACGATCCCGAGCTTGCTCACAATCCGGGGCGCGTCGTGCGCGAAGTGGAGATCGATGCGGCGATTGCGCACTGGTGCGGTGGCCTCGACAGCGCGAAGGTGTTGCAGATGATGGAGAGCGCCGAGGTGCCGGCCGGGCCGATCTACAGCGTCGCCGACCAGTTCGACGATCCCCACTTTCAGGCGCGCGGCCTGTTCGAAACATTTCCGGTCAACGGCAAGCCGCTGGTGATTCCGGCGATTGCGCCGCGTCTCGATGCGACGCCGGGCCGCACCGACTGGACCGGGCCGGCAATCGGAGCGCACAACGACGAGATCTTCGCGCAGCTCGGACTCGATGCCGCACAACAGGAGGCGCTGCGCACTCAGGGAGTGATCTGAGCGTGCGGAACCCTGCGACCGGACATGGTCAGATACCCCATACACCCCAAGAGAGCGAAGCGCGATGAACAAGAAGTTGTTGATAGTGGTGGCGGTACTGATTGCCATCGGTCTGGCGGGGCTCTATCTGCAGCAGCGCGGCGATGTCGAGCCGACGCAGCTGCCGACCGCCGAGCTGCCGTCGCCGCAGAGCGAGCCGCAGCCAATCATTCGCGAGGAGCCACAACCCGCTTCGACGGAGGGTGAGCCGGCGGCGGTGCAGGTACCGCTGCCGGCGTTGTCGGAGAGCGATGACGAAGCGCGCGAAACCGCGACGGAGCTGGCGCCGAAGCTGGCCGCCTGGCTGAAGCCGAACGAGCAGATCCGCAAATGGGTGATCGCCGTCGACCTCGCCGCCGATGGCGTGCTGATGGAGAAGAACCGCCCGCTCGCCTTTCCGATGAGCGCCTTCAAGGTGACCGGCGCGGAGACGGGCTCTCGTTCATCCGCTGAGGGCTCTCGTCCCGATGCGGCCAATTTCGGTCGCACCGACGAGCTGGTCGACACGGTGACGGCGATTCCGCCGGCGCGTCTGGCCGCCCTCTACCGCAGTTGGCGACCCCTGTTCGAGGAGGCCTATCGCGAACTCGGCAAGCCCGGCAGCTTCGACGCGCGGCTGAAGCTGGCGATCGAGCGCGCGCTGGCCGTCGAGCCGCTGGCCGGCACGCCGACGCTGGTACGGCCGAAGGTCTACTACCGTTACGCCGACCCCAAACTGGAGCAGGCGAGCGACATCGACAAGCTGCTGTGGCGGATGGGGCCAGACAACAGCGCGAAGCTGCAGGCCTGGCTGACGGAGCTGCGCGCCGGGCTGTAGTGCTGGGTTGGTAGCGCTGGGCTGGTAGTGCAGGTGCAGGTTCGGAGTGCTGTTCGCTGCTTTGGCGCCGGCGCATACTTGGCATCTCCGCGCCCATAACATCCATCACGGATGGTCCGGTACCCAGAGCGCCCGCCAGTGACCCACATTGCCGCCCCCGATCCACAAGGCCTCGTCACCATCCTCGATTCGCTGGATGCGCTGGTCTATGTCTCGGATATGCAGACCTACGAGCTGATCTTCATGAACCGCTACGGCGAGGCGGTGTGGGGCAACTGGCGCGACAAGCGCTGCTTCGAAGTGTTGCAGAAGGGGCAGACCAGCCCGTGTGCGTTCTGCACCAATCACCTGCTGTTACGCCCGGACGGCCTGCCGGCCGACGTACACGTCTGGGAGTTCCAGAACACTGTCACCGGCAGCTGGTTCCAGTGCCGCGACCAGGCGATCCCGTGGATCGACGGCCGCATAGTGCGCCTGGAGATCGCCGTCGATATCACCGACCGCAAGTTGCTCGAAGCCGAGCTGCGCGATGCACGCGACCGGGCCGAACTGCTGGCGCGCATCGACATGCTGACCGGCCTCAACAACCGCCGCGCCTTCTTCGACGAGGCTGCCCGCATCTTCAGCCGTGCCCAGCGCAGCAACGAGGTGTTGTGTGTGGCGATGATCGATATCGACCACTTCAAGCAGATCAACGACCGCTACGGCCACTTCGTTGGCGACGAGGTGATTCGTCGCGTCACCGACGTGATTCGCGAAAGCGTCCGCGATATGGACCTGATCGGTCGTCTCGGTGGCGAGGAGTTCGGCATCGTGCTGCCCGAGACCGGGCTCGGCGAAGCCCGCGCCGTCTGCGAGCGGATTCGCGACGCCGTGCACCGGCTCGCGATCGTGTTCAACGAGATCAGTATCGGTGTCACCTGCAGTATCGGCGTCACGCACTACGAGCCCGGTGCCGCCGATATCGATGCGCTGCTGGCGACGGCGGACCGCGCGCTCTACGGCGCGAAGCGGGCTGGCCGCAACTGCGTCAGGTAATGTGCTGGGCTTAGCAATAAAGTCGGGCCAATGAATAAGAAGAAGGCGCCGCAGTGGCGGCGGCGGTTCTCGCAGTAGAACGGATGACCCGGAGGCAGACACCATGTCAGGCACGTTGCGCACGCTGAACTTCGGTCTCGGCGACACCATCGATGCATTGCGTCGATCGGTGGAGAGTTTCGCCGCGAACGAGATCGCCCCGCTGGCGGCACAGATCGATCGCGACAACGATTTCCCGCGTCAGCTGTGGCGCCGCTGCGGCGAACTGGGCCTGCTCGGCATCACCGTCGATGAGGCTTACGGCGGCGTCGGCATGGGTTACCTCGCGCATGTGGTGGCGATGGAGGAGATCTCGCGCGCGTCGGCCTCTGTCGGCCTCAGCTACGGCGCCCACTCCAATCTCTGCGTCAACCAGATTCATCGCAACGGCAGCGCCGCGCAGAAGGCGCGTTATCTGCCGAAGCTGGTCAGCGGCGAACATATCGGCGCGCTGGCGATGAGCGAGCCGAATGCCGGTTCCGATGTCGTTTCGATGACGCTGCGTGCCACGCGCCGCGGCGATGCCTTCGTGCTGAACGGCAGCAAGATGTGGATCACCAACGGCCCCGACGCCGATGTCTACGTCGTCTACGCCAAAAGTGACGTCAGCGCCGGCGCGCGAGGCATCAGCGCCTTCATTGTCGAACGCGACACCGTCGGTTTCAGTCGTTCGCCGAAACTCGACAAACTCGGCATGCGCGGCTCCAACACCTGCGAGCTGGTCTTCGTCGATGCACACGTACCGGCAGAGAATCTGCTCGGCGGCGAGGGGCGCGGCGTCAACGTGCTGATGAGCGGGCTCGATTACGAACGGGTAGTGCTCAGCGGCGGCCCGCTCGGCATCATGCAGGCCTGTCTCGACGTGGTGCTGCCCTATGTGCACGAGCGCAAACAGTTCGGCCAGCCGATTGGCCAGTTCGAGCTGGTGCAGGGCAAACTCGCCGACATGTACGCGGTGCTCAATGCCAGCCGCGCCTATGTCTACGCGGTGGCAGCGGCGTGCGATCGCGGCGATGCGACACGCAAGGATGCGGCGGCGGCGATTCTCTACAGCGCCGAACGGGCGACGCAATGCGCGCTCGATGCGATCCAGCTGCTCGGCGGCAACGGTTACATCAACGACTTTCCGACCGGGCGCCTGCTGCGCGACGCCAAGCTCTACGAAATCGGCGCCGGCACCTCGGAGATTCGCCGCATGCTGATCGGCCGCGAGCTGTTCGACGAAACCCGATGAACACGATCTGTTGAACGAGAGGAACGGATGAGAGGAAGAGATCTGCTGTTGTGTCTGCTGCTGGCGGCGGCACCGGTGGCGGCGAGCGAGTCGCAACCGCTGCGAAAACTGGCGGTCGTCAACGCCGAAGATCTGGCACGGCTGCCCGGAACGCCATGGGTCATCGCCAGCAGTTATGTCGGCGGTGCGCTGAAGCAGGGGATGCTCTCCGCGATCGACCGCGACAGCGGCGCGGTACATCAACTCTATCCGCCGACCAGCAAGCAGGCGACGGCAGCCACCGCGCCGCGCGCCACCGTTGCCGGCTGCGAGCTGCCGCTGGCGGCCGAACAGTTTGCGCCGCACGGCATCGCGCTGCAGCGCATCGACGGCCGCGACCTGTTGTTTGTCGTCAACCACGGCGGGCGCGAGTCGATCGAGCTGTTCGAAGTGGTCAATGACCAACGGCTCGCACTGGCCTGGCGCGGCTGCATTCCCTATCCGAAAGGGGCGATGGGCAACGCGGTCGCGGCGACGCCGGACTATCGCCTCTATGCCACCAACATGGGGGCGGCGATCGATGGCACGCCGCGCGCGCAGCGCTGGATGGGCGACGTGCTGACCTGGTCGCCGGCAGCGGGCTGGCGCACGTTGCCGCACAGTGACATCTACGCGCCCAACGGTCTGCTGGTCTCCGACGACGGTGGCGAACTGTTCGTGGCGTCGTGGGCCGCCGGCGAAGTGATCAAGCTGACGCAGAGCGACGGCGACGCACCGCCGACACGACAGGTACTGAAGCTGCCGTTCCTGCCGGACAACCTGCGCTGGGGAGGCGACGGCGAGATCGTCGCCGCTGGCCTGGATGCTTCGGCGCAGGATGTCGTGCATTGCATGATGACGGATGGCCCGTGCGACATCTCGATTCCGACCGGTGTCGCGTCGATTGGCGCCGATGCGTTCGACCTGAAATGCACACGCAAGCTGGCGCTGCAGCAGGGCACGGTGGCGATACCGGTTGGCGAGACGTTGTGGATAGGGCCGGTACGTGGCGACAGCATCTGGGTGGTTGATGGTGGGGGCGAGAGCTGTCTGCCGTGAGCTGAGCGAGATCAACGCCTTCTATCAGACGCAGACGGGCCGCAAGACGATCGAAAAGATGTCGGCTGCGCGATCGTCTACCCGGCGGTGATAACATGCGCGGCCATGCGCCTCACCGACCTCGACCACCATCTCGCCACACTCGGCGCCCTGCCACTGCACCGCGACCGCATCGTGCGCGCCTGGCTGCAGGGCCGGTCGCTCGATGCCGGCACCCGGCGTTTCCACACGCAAAACCATCTGCCCTTGTCGGTGCGCAACGGCCTGCCGCAGCTTGCGGAAATCCTCGATCGACTCGCGCGCGTTCGCTCCGAGCACTCCGGTGCCGATGGTTCGCGGCTATTGGTCGAACTGGGCGACGGGCAGATGGTGGAGAGTGTGCTGCTGCCGCGTGATGGTGTCTGTGTGTCGACGCAGGTCGGTTGTGCGGTGGGTTGCCTGTTCTGCATGACCGGCAAGAGCGGCCTGTTGCGTCAGGTCAGCAGCCTCGAAATCGTCGCGCAGGTGGTGCTGGCGCGGCGGCAACGCGCGGTGAAGAAAGTGGTGTTCATGGGCATGGGCGAACCGGCCCACAACCTCGATAACGTCATCGAAGCGATCGAACTGCTCGGCACCGACGGCGGTATCGGCCACAAGAATCTGGTCTTCTCCACGGTCGGCGATGCGCGAGTGTTCGAGCGACTGCCGCAGCTGCGGGTCAAGCCGGCGCTGGCGTTGTCGCTGCACACGACGAAGCGCGAGTTGCGCGGGCATCTGTTGCCGAAAGCGGCGAAATTCGAACCGGCCGAGCTGGTCGAACTCGGCGAAACCTATGCGCGCAGCACCGGCTACCCGATCCAGTACCAGTGGACGCTGCTGCAGGGGATCAACGACGGCGACGACGAGCTTGACCAGATTGTGCGGCTGCTGAAGGGCAAATATGCCGTGCTCAACCTGATCCCGTTCAACAGTCTTGAAGGTGACGACTATCGGCGCCCCGCGGTTGAACGTATTGCCGAGATGGTTCGCTACCTGCACGCACGCGGTGTGTTGACCAAGGTGCGCAACAGCGCTGGTCAGGATGTGAAGGGTGGCTGTGGTCAACTGCGGGCGCGCGCTGTCGAGGTGATCGACACGCGCCGATTGCAACGGCGATCGCACTGAAACCGCGGAACCTGACAGCATCTCACCGGGTCACAAAAGCGCAATCCACCCGCCGTTCCCAACCATCGGAAGAGAAAACATGGCAACGAATATGGCAACCAAAAAAGTAGCGGCAATTTTTCTATCGATCATCGCGAGCGGCGCAATCGCCGAGACGGTGCTGCCGATGCATCAGGTGAGCGTCGAGGGCGTCGGCACTGCCGTTGGCAACATCAAGGTGGCCGAGACCCCGTACGGGCTGGTCTTCACGCCGGCGCTGCAGGGGCTGGCGCCGGGGCTGCACGGTTTCCACGTGCACCAGTACCCGTCGTGCGAGAGCAGCGAGAAGGATGACGTCATCGTTCCCGGCGGCGCTGCCGGCGGCCATTACGATCCGGCCGGCAGCAATGCCCACGGCGCGCCGTGGGGTGACGGCCACCTTGGCGACCTGCCGCCGCTGTTCGTCGACACTGACGGCACGTCGTCGCAGCCGGTGCTGGCGCCACGTCTGAAGCTCGCCGACCTGAAAGGACGGTCGCTGATGATCCATGCCGGTGGCGACAACCACGCCGACCATCCGGCGCCGCTGGGCGGCGGTGGTGCACGTGTCGCCTGCGGTGTCATTCCGTAGTTTCCACATCGCTGGATCTGCAGAGGTTTTTCCGGTCGGTGCGTAATAGTGCGATCATGCCGCATGAAAAATTTTGCCGATCTGAAACTGATTGAGCCCCTTGAGCGCGCGCTGGCTGAAGTGGGTTACACCGAAATGACGCCAGTGCAGGCGCAGGGCCTGCCGGCGATTCTGGCCGGGCGCGATGCCGTGGTGCAGGCGCAGACCGGCAGCGGCAAGACAGCGGCGTTCGCGCTCGGCTTGCTGTCGATGCTGGATGCGACACGCGCGCAGTTGCAGTGCCTGGTGTTGTGTCCGACCCGCGAGCTGGCCGATCAGGTCAGCCGCGAAATACGACGACTCGCCAGCTTCATCCCCAATGTGAAAGTACTGACGCTGTGCGGCGGCGTGCCGTTGCGCCCGCATCTGGCGTCGCTCGCGCACGAGCCGCATATCGTGGTCGGCACACCCGGTCGCCTGCTGGAGCTGATCGAGCGCGAGGTGCTGCCGCTGCAGGCGTTGCGTGTACTGGTGCTCGACGAAGCCGATCGCATGCTCGACATGGGTTTTGCCGATGCCATCGCCGCCATCATCAAACAGCTGCCGGCGTCGCGGCAGACGCTGCTGTTCTCGGCGACGATGCCGGCGCCGATCCGCGACATCAGCCGTCGACTGCAGCGCGACCCGGTCGATGTGACGGTGGCCAGCGAGTCGGCCGAGGCGTTGATCGAACAGCGCTTCTTCGAAGTCGATCCGCCGCAGAAACTGATGGCGCTGGTGACACTGCTGCAGCACTACCAGCCCAAGTCGGCGGTGGTGTTCTGCAATACGCGGCAGGCGGTGCGCGCCGTGGTCGATGACCTTGCAGCGCGGAAGATTTCGGCACTGGCGCTGCACGGCGAACTGGACCAGCGCGAGCGCGAGGAGATGCTGGTGCGTTTCGCCAACCGCAGCTGCACGGTGCTGGTCGCCTCCGACGTGGCGGCGCGCGGTCTCGATATCGCCGAGCTGCCGATGGTGATCAATTTCGATCTCGCCACCGACCCCGATACCCATCTGCATCGCATCGGTCGCACCGGGCGTGCCGGTCGCCAGGGGGTGGCGCTCAACCTCTGTGTGCCGTCGGATGCACCGCGTACCAGTCTGCTGGAGGAGCAGCTGGGTGAGCCGTTGCGCTGGAGTGAGCTGAACAAACTGGCGCCAGTCGATAAATCGGCGCGCGGCGATCAATCGCTGCAGGCTCCGTTCGTCACGCTGGTGATCGATGCCGGCCGCCAGGACAAGTTGCGTCCGGGCGACCTGCTCGGCGCGCTGACCGGCGATGCCGGTCTGCCGGCGACGGCGGTCGGCAAGATCGATCTGTTTCCGACCCGCTGTTACGTGGCGATAGCCCGCGAACGGTATCGGGAGGCGTTGCGACAGCTGCAGGCCGGCAAGATCAAGGGCCGCAAATTTCGCGTCCGCCTGTTGGGGGATGCGTAATGTCATTTGCCGAGCTGGGGCGTGAGTGGGGGTTGTCGGCACCGCTGCTGCAAGCCATCGATGAGATGAACTACGTCGCGCCGACACCGGTGCAACAGGCGGCGATTCCCGCGATTCTTCGCGGCAGGGATCTGCTGGCCTGCGCGCAGACCGGTTCGGGCAAGACCGCCGCGTTTGCACTGCCGCTGTTGCAGCGGCTGGCGGCTGAACCGCAACAGAAGCCGCGTCTGCTGCGCGGGTTGATACTGGCGCCGACGCGCGAGCTTGCCATTCAGATCGGCGAGGCGCTGCAGGCGTATGCGGTACATCTGCAGCCGGCGCTGAAAATCATCAGCGTATTCGGCGGTGTCTCGATCAACCCGCAGATGATGGCGTTGCGCGGCGGTGCCGATATCGTCGTTGCCACACCGGGTCGCCTGCTCGATCTGGTCGACCACAACGCGCTGCGGCTCGACCACGTCGCCACACTGGTGCTGGACGAAGCCGATCGGCTGTTCGATCTCGGTTTTGCCGACGAACTCGAACGCATCCTGTGGCTGTTGCCGTCACAGCGGCAGAACCTGCTCTTCTCCGCCACCTTTCCCGCCGCCGTGAATGGTCTGGTGGAGCGGTTGTTGCGCGACCCGGAGCGCATCGATGTAGCCGTTACAGAGATGACTGCGCCGGCCATCGAGCAGCGCGCGATAACGGTCGACCCCGGGCGCCGCACCCAGCTGTTGCGCCATCTGATCGAACGGCACGGCTGGCGGCAGGCGCTGGTCTTCGTCGCCACTCGCTACGCGACGCAGCATGTGGCGCAGAAGCTGCGCCGCGCCGGCATCGACACGGCGGCTTTGCACGGCGATCTGAGCCAGACCGAGCGCTACTGGGCGCTGGAGGATTTCAAGGCCGGCCGTTTTCCGGTGCTGGTTGCCACCGATGTCGCCGCGCGCGGCCTCGACATTTCGCTGCTGCCGGCGGTGGTGAATTACGACCTGCCGCGTTCGGCGGACGACTATCTGCACCGGATCGGGCGCACCGGGCGCGCCGGTGAAACGGGCGTTGCGATCAGTTTCGTCAGCGCGGCCACCGAGGCCCACTTCCGGCTGATCGAGAAACGTCACGCGCTGGCGTTGCCGCGCGAAGTGGTCGCTGGTTTTGAACCGACCGAAACAGCGGTCGCGACAGCGACGGCAGGCAACGGTGGTATCAAGGGCAAGCGGATGAGCAAGAAGGACAGGCTGCGCGCGCAGCAGGCGCAGCCGTCGGGGTTGCCGACGCGGGGCGGCTCGTCATGACAACGGGCCGTCCGCGTCGCTGTTGACGAGGTTGATTGACTTACTTGCGGCGCATCTCCTGCAACGCCTCGTTCATCTTGAACAGCACGATCATCAGCTCACACCAGATGCGGGCGAACAACACACCGAGCGCGGCATAGATGATGCCCATGATGAACTTGCCGAAGCCGAAACCTTCATAGCCGGCAAACATCGAGGTGAGACCGCCGATGACTGCTCCGGCCAGCAACAGCCAGTAGACGAAGGTGATGATTTTCGGGGTGAGCATCTTGTCGAAGAACAGGGCGTCTCGCATGTCGCTTTCCTTTTTCTGGTTGGTTTTCACTGGTTGTTTTTCAGTAGCTTCTTCACTTCATTCCACAACAACGTATAGGCCAGCCCCGGCGCGCTGCTGGCGGCAAAGGTATTCAGCGGCGCGCGGTGCGTGCCCATCTGTTCGGCGGCACTGGCGTAGGGGATGTAGTTCTTCAACATCTCCGGAAAACGCTTGCGACGGCTTTCGACCAGCTCGCTCTGCAGCTTGCGGCGGCGATCGACCTGGGTGAAGAACGGCACCAGTTTCACGTCGCCCCACTTCTTCTGCGCGGTGAACTCCCTCAGCTGTTCGTAGGCGCGCAGCGACAGCGGCGTTGGGATCAGCGGCACCAGCACGATATCGACGGCGCGGAACAGCTGCTCGGCGGTGCTGGAGAGGGCCGGCGCGCAGTCGAGGATCACCAGCTGCTGGTCGGCACCGAGCGCTTTCAGCAGCGTCTTGAAGTGGCCCTTGCTCTCCTCGGCCAGCAGCAGGTCGAGCTTGCGCAGGCTGAAGTCGGCCGGCACCACGCTGAGCTTGTCGTAGGCGCTCGGCAGGCGCAGCTCGGTGGGTTCGAGCTTGCCCTCGATCAGGCGCGCCGCGCGCTGTTTCACTTCACTGGCGTCGATGCCGAGGTAGAAGCTGGCGCAGCCCTGCGGGTCGAGGTCCCACAGCGTGGTCTGGAGTCCGGAACTGGCGGCGAGGTAGGCGAGATTGACGGCGGAGGTGGTTTTGCCGACACCACCCTTGATGTTGTAGAGGGCAATCGTCTTCAAACGGTGGCTCCTTCTTGGTGCCGGACGATGGACGCCGTGCCGAACAATGGGCGTCAGCGTTGGCAAGGGGGCTGGCGATCCTGAACTGCGTCGTGCCGTGTGAGACGGCTGTCGCAATACTAGCCGCACCGGGCGGGGTTCAGGAAGGCGTCGCATCGCTGCCTTCGTTCGGCCATAGGGGATTTCCACATCGCGAGCCGCCGGGGCGTCGTCTATAAGTTGCCGACTCGGCAGGCAACGCCTTTGTGGAGAGAAGAAGATCGTGCGCAATAACGGACCCGTCACGCAGCGTGAATACCGGCTGAAAGAGGGGGAGTACATCGTCTCCAAGACCGACCTGAAAGGGCGCATCACCTACATCAACCGCCCCTTCATGGAGATCAGTGGCTTCACCGCCGAGGAGCTGATCGGCGCTCATCACAACATCATCCGCCACCCCGACATGCCGCCGGAGGCGTTCGCCGACCTGTGGGATACGCTCAAGCGTGGCAAGCCGTGGCGCGGCATGGTGAAGAACCGCTGCAAGAACGGCGACCACTACTGGGTCGAGGCCAACGCCAACCCGATCTGGGATGCCGGCAAGGTGATTGGCTACATGTCGCTGCGGGTGCGCCCGAGCGACCAACAGATTCGCGACGCCGAGGCGATCTACGCCCGCTTCCGCAGTGGCAAGGCGCGCGGGCTGGCCATCTGCGAGGGGCGAGTGGTGCGCAGCGGCTGGCTCTGCCGCCTGTTCGGTGGCGGTATCTCGATTGCCGGGCGCATGTTGCTCAGCTCGCTGCTGGTGCTGGGTTCGCTGCTCGGCCTCGGCGCGCTGGCCTATGGCGAGCTGAAGGAGCTGCCCGGTTTCCAGAGCCTGGAGGTCGAGTTCGCGATGCTCTTCCTGACCGCGCTGCTGGCGATCGGCTGGCAGTGGTGGGCGGTCCGGCGGCAGCTGCTGCGGCCACTGCAGCGCATCACCCGCGCCTGCCAGGAGATCGCTTCCGGTGATCTGCGGCTGCACCAGAGCGGCGCCGTTCGCACGGAGATCGACGCGCTGCTGCATGCGATCAACACCATGACCGGCAATCTCGCCAGCATCACCACCGATCTGCGCACCACGTCGGACGAGCTGGCATCGGCTGCCACGCAGGTCTCCGCCACCGCCGGCACCATCAGCCAGGCGACCACCGAGCAGGCGGCCAGCGTCGAGGAGACCTCGGCGACGATCGAGCAGATCGCCGCCGTGGTGGCGCAGAGCAAGGAGAACGCCGAGGTCACCGAGGGCATCGCCTCCACCGCGGCGGCCGAGGCGGTTGCCGGCGGCAAGGCGGTGGAAGACACCGTCGCGGCGATGCAGCAGATCGCCTCCAAGGTGTCGGTGATCGATGACATGGCCTACCAGACCAACCTGCTGGCCCTGAACGCGGCGATCGAGGCGGCGCGGGTCGGCGAGGCGGGCAAGGGTTTCAATGTGGTCGCCGGCGAGATCCGCAAGTTGGCCTCGCGCGCGCAGTCGGCGGCGCACGAGATTCACGACATCGTGCGCAGCTCGCTGGAGACCGCCAGCGAGGCGGGCGCCAAGCTGGGCGAGATCGTGCCGGCGATCGGCAGGACGGCGGGGCTGGTGCAGGAGATCGCCGCGGCCGCGCAGGAGCAAGCCTCCGGCGTGGGGCAGATCAACACGGCGATGGGCGAGTTGAGTCAGGGGATGCAGCAGAATGCGGCGGCCTCCGAGCAGCTGGCGGCCACCGCCGATGAGCTGAGCGACCAGGCGACGCAGATGAACGCGCTGGTCGGCTTCTTCAGGCTGCGCTGAGCGGCGCGGTCACCACCGGCTCAATATTTGACGCTGCAGCCGTAGGGCTTGGTGACCGGCTCCGCCACCGGCTGGGCGCTCAGCACGGCGTCGGCGGCATTGGCCAGATAGGGCGTCGCCCTGGCGATGTCCTCGACATCGGCGCTGGGAATGCTGTCGATGCCACCCTTGTAGGCCAGCACCCCTTCGCCATCGATCACGAACATGTGCGGTGTGGTGCTGGCGCCGTAGCCGCGCCCCATGGTGCCGCTCTCGTCGAGCAACACGGCGGTGGGCGCCGCGTTGCGTTCGTCGGTCAGCTGGTCCGCGGCCTCGGCCGAAAGATGTCCCTGCTTGCCTTTGGCCGACGAGATCACCGAGAGCCAGACCGCCCCCTTGTCGGTGTAGGCGCGCTGCAGCGCCTGCATGTTGCCGCTGTAGTGTTTCTTCACGAAGGGACACTCGGCGTTGGTCCATTCGAGGATCACCACCTTGCCGGCGTGGTCGGCCAGCGTCTGCATCTGGCCGCTGCTGTCGCGCACGGCAAAGGCCGGCGCCGGTTTGCCGACTTCCGGTGTGGCCTGGGCAGCGCTGCCGACGGCGGCCAGTGTTGCCGCCAGCAGCAGGCTGCGGATCGGGGATGCGCGGCGCGTGTCGAAAAAATCCATGTCGTCTCTCCTGGGGTTTGATGAGGGTAGCGGTCGCTTACTGCCACTGAATGGCGTTGGCGCGCAGCGCGTAGCCACGCTCGCCGTTCGACAGCACCAGATCGATGGTGGTTGGCAACTGGCGGAAGTAGGGGCTCAGCGGCTGTTCGATCGACAGGGTCTTGCCGTCGCGCTGCAGCGCTGCCGGCTTGCCATAGTCGACCAGCTGCGGTTGTACCACGAACAGTTCGATCTCCTCACCCAGTGCATCAGCCGGCGGGCGCAGCTCGATCCGCAGCTCGCCGTCGACCGCAGAGAAGCGCGCCGGCCAGTCGACCTCGACCGGCTGCCGCTGTCGCGCCGCGTTGAATTGCGCGGCCAGCGGTCCCGGCGTGGCGTGTTGCTGCGGCGGCAGCACCAGCGTGAAGCGGCCCTCGCCGGGAATGCAGACCTCGCGGCAGGCGAGCCAGCGTGCGCGGGCGGTCAGCGAGAGCGGCCCGCGCGCGTCCGCGGGTGTCGCGACCTCCACCAGCAGCCAAGTGTCCCCCTCGAAACCGAAGCTGACCAGCCCCGCCTCCTCGAACTTTTTTGGCAGCGGCCAGCTGATCGGTGCGGCACTGGCGCCGGCCGGCAGCTGCCAGTCGATGCGTGTCTCCAGCCCGCTGTCGCCGGGGTTGCGCCAGTAGGTGTGCCACTGCGGTTGCGGCTGCAGGCGCAGCGCCAGTTGCAGGGGTTCACCCGCCACGTAGCCAGTCGTCTCGCTGACCAGTTGCGCACGCACCTGCTCGGTGGTGACCACGTTGGAGGCGGGTGCCGCCAGCGCCGGGGCGGCGAACGACAGCGCGAGCAGTGGCAGCAGCGGGGCGGTCAGGGCGAGTGGACTGCGCGACATGAACGGGCCTCGGCGATGGGATTGGTTGATGGACAGCGTCGGGCGGCAGGTGTTCAACCGGGCGCCGTCGCGCCGGTCGAAAACGGCGAGGCTGGCATGAAAGCCGGCCTCGGAGGGGGTCAGAACAGGCCGAGTTCGAGCCTGGCCACTTCCGACAGCATGTTGCGATTCCACGGCGGATCGAACACCAGCTTCACCTCGACCCGATCGACATTCGGCACCTGCTGCAGCCGCCGCGCCACCTCGGCGCGCAGCACGTCGCCCATGCCGCAGGCCGGCGCCGTCAGCGTCATGTCGATCGACACGGTGTGACCCTCGACGCGGCGCGCGTAGATCAGGCCGAGATCGAGCAGGTTGACCGGAATTTCCGGGTCATAGACGGTGCGCAGCACCTGATCGATATGTTCGAGCTTGATGATGCCGGCTTCGACATTGGCGAATTCGAGTTGCAGTGCCGGCTTGCCGAGCGCATCGGCATCGAGGCCATCGATGCGGTAGAGCCGGCCTTCGTACTCGACCGAGAAGCTGCCGCCGAGCGCCTGGCTGATCGCCACCTCGGCATCTTTCGGCAGCGTCGTCGCGGTGCCGCTCGGCACCAGCAGCGCCGCGACCTCGCGCGACAGCGTTACCCGTTCACGCCTGGAGCCGGGCTTCAACCTCGGGAGCGACGGTAAATGACTCGCCGCACCCGCAGTAAGATCCAGCGTTGGGATTATCGAATTTGACCGTTTCATTGAGACCCTCTTTCACCAGCCGCAGCGTGCTGCCGGAGAGTGCCGGAATACTTTTGACATCGACGAACAGCGTCAGCTGCGGATCGGCGTCGATGAGCACCGTGTCGGCCGGCTGCGCATCGACCAGTTCGAGCACGTAGGCGTAGCCGGAGCAGCCGCTGTCCCTGACGCCGATGTGCACGCCGATGGTGCCCGGCTTTTTCGAAATATGGCGGCCGAGGTGGCGCACCACTTCCGGCGTCACCGCCAGCAGCTGGCTCTGATCGAATGTCGTCACTGCAGACATCGTCTTCTCCTCGTTCCGGAAGCTCTGACTGAATCATGAATCCGCATCTGTCATTCTGCGACGCCACTTCACTCCGCGCAGAATGACGACGCGATTTGCATCTCACTCGGTGCTGACCGGCTCCGAATCGCCGCGCAGCATGTGGTCGAGCGTGTGCCACGCCAGCGTCGCGCATTTGACCCGCGCCGGAAAATCCTTGACGCCGGCGAGGATCTCCAGCCGGCCGACGTTATTGGCCGCCGCCTTGCCGGTGACGAGCTGGTGAAAACGCTCGTACAGATCCTGCGCGTCATTGCAGCACTTGTGCTCGACCTCGTCGCACATCATCGACGCCGACGCCACCGAGATCGCGCAGCCCTTGCCGTCGAACTGTACGTTTTTGATCTCGCCATCCTCGATCGTCGCATACAGCGTCAGGTGGTCGCCGCACAGCGGATTGTAGGCTTCGAGCTTGTGCGTATAGCTGGCGGGCGCGCCGAAGTGACGCGGCCGGCGACCGTGGTCGAGGATCATCTCCTGATAGAGCGCGCGCAGTTCAGGGTTCATCTGTCGCTCTCCGCTCAGGCGAATGTCTTGTTGACCGACTCGATCGCGGCGAACAGCGCATCGACCTCGGCCATCGTGTTGTAGATCGCGAACGACGCGCGCGCGGTGGCCGGCAGGTCGAAGCGCTGCATCACCGGCATCGCGCAGTGGTGGCCGGCGCGCACGGCGACGCCCTCGAAATCGAGGAAGGTGCCGATGTCGTGCGGGTGCACGTTGTCGAGCGTGAACGACAGCACCGACACCTTGTTGCGCGCGGTGCCGATCAACGTCATGCCGGGCACCTGCGCCGCCATCTCGGTGGCGCGCGCCAGCAGTGCATTCTCGTGCGCGATCAGTGCGTCGAGCGGCTGCGTCGCCAGCCAGTCGATCGCAGCGCCAAGGCCGATGATGCCGGCGATATGCGGCGTGCCGGCTTCGAACTTGTGCGGGATCGGCGCGAAGGTGGTTTTCTCGAACCGCACTTCGCGAATCATGTCGCCGCCGGTTTGATAAACCGGCAGCTTTTCCAGCCACTCGCGGCGGCCATACAGCACGCCGGTGCCGGTCGGCCCGAACAGCTTGTGGGCCGAGAAGGCGTAGAAGTCGCAGCCCAGTTTCTGTACGTCGACGGGACCGTGCGCCACCGCCTGTGCGCCGTCGATCAACGTTGCTGCGCCCACGGCCTTCGCCCACGCGATGATCTGCTCGACCGGATTGACCGTACCGAGCGCGTTGGAGACGTGGTTGACGGCGACGATACGGGTTTTGGTCGACAGCTTCTTCTGCAGGTCGTCGAGATCGATCTCGCCGGCGTCGTTGATCGCCGCCACCTGCAGCGTCGCGCCCGAGAACTCGCAGGCCTGCTGCCACGGCACGATGTTGGCGTGGTGTTCGAGCGCGCTGATCAGCACCTCGTCGCCGGGCTTCAGGAACGCGCGGGCGAAACCGTGCGCGACCAGGTTGATCGAGCCGGTGGTGCCGGCGGTGAAGATGATCTCTTCGCGCTCGGCGGCATTGAGGAAACGCTGCACGCTGTCGCGCGCCGCTTCCATCTTGTCGGTGGCGCGTTGCGACAACGTATGCACGCCGCGGTGCACATTGCTGTTGTCGTGTGCGTAGTAGTGATCGATGGCGTCGATCACCGCCTGCGGCTTGTGCGTGGTCGCTGCATTGTCGAGGTAGACCAGCGGCCGGTCATGCACCTGCTGCTGCAGCGTCGGGAACTGCGCGCGCAGGGCGTCGATATCGACCGTGGTTTGGGTGACCGGTGCGTTCACAGCGCAAGCTCCCCGCCGACGCGCGCCAGCAGCTGCTCGCGCAGGAAGGTGTTCAGTGCCGCGTTGCCGCAGTCGAGCAGGCCGGCGGTCAGGAAGCCCTCTTTCAGCAGCCCGATCGCCGTTGTTTCGTCGATGCCGCGGCTGCGCAGGTAGAGCAGTTGCTCCTCGTCGAGCTGGCCGATGGTGGCGCCGTGTGAACAGGCCACCTCGTCGGCGTAGATTTCGAGTTCGGGTTTGGCGTCGATCTCGGCGCCGCTGCTGAGCAGCAGGTTGTGGCTGGTGAAGCGACCATCGTTGCCGCGCGTGTTGGCGGCGATGTGGATGCGGCCATTGATGACGCCGCGACTCTTGTCGTCGGCCAGCGCCTGCACCAGTACATCGCTGCGGCCGTGGTCGGCGCGGTGGTCGACGGTGAAGTGGAAGTCGACATGCTGCTGCGCATCGGCGGCAAAGGCGCCGCGTGCGGTGAATTCGGCACCCGCTGCATCGAGGCTGACATAGCAGCCGACGCGAATGCGGTTGCGCTCGCTGTCGCTGTGCTCGCCGGCGAGCAGCAGCTGCACGCGCAGCGCGGCGTCGCGACCGACCGCGGCCTCGACGCTGCCCATGTGGCTGGCGTTGGCCCCTTCGCGCTGCAGCCGCAGGTAGGTCAGCTTCGCACCGCGTTCCAGTTTCAGTTTGGCGTGGGCGATCTGCAGGTAGTCGTCGCAGCCGCCGTTGAAGCTCTCCAGCAGCGTCGCCTCGGCGTTGTCGCGCACCCAGACGATCAGCTGGCTGATCTGCAGGCCGGCTTCCGCCGCGAGATGTGAGACCAGCAGCGGCCTCTCCAGCTTTTCGCCGGCGCTGACGGTCAGCAGCCACGGCTCCGGTGCCAGCGCGGTGGCGAGATCGGCGAGGCTGTCGACGCTGCTGTCGTTGGCGAAGGCAATTTTCAGCGCATCGCGCGTTGCATCGTCGATCTGCGACAGCGGTTGCAGCGTCACGCGTTCGCGATCGTTGCCGACGATCTGCTGATTGACCAGATAACCGTGGTTGAACTGCACCTTGTGGCCGGCGGGCAGGGCGTCGCTGGTAACCGGCTGGTCGGCCGGTGTCAGTGGCGTCAGCGAATGGCGTTCGCCGAACTGCTGCAGCCAGAAGTCACCGGCCGAGTAGTGCCAGTTCTCCTGCCGCTTGTTTGGCAGGCCGCGTTGACTCAGTTGTTGCTGCGCGTGCGCGCGCCGCTCGCCGAGCCAGGCTGGCTCGTGGCGTTGCGGGCGCTGTTCGGCGGCGAGTGCCGTCAGTTGTTCGAGAAGCGATTCGCGGCTGCCCATGGTGTCACTCCTCAGGCTGCGATGCCGCGATAACCGGAGCGCTCCAGCTCTTCGGCCAGCTCCATGCCGCCACTGGCGACGATCCTGCCCGCGGAGAGCACGTGTACGCGATCGGGCGCGATCAGGTCGAGCAGGCGCCGGTAGTGGGTGATCAGCAGGAAGCTGCGCTTGGCATCGCGCATGCTGTTGACGGCATCGGCCACCACTTTCAGCGCGTCGATGTCGAGGCCGGAGTCGACCTCGTCGAGCACGCACAGGCGCGGTTTCAGCAGCAGCATCTGCAGCAGTTCATTGCGTTTCTTCTCACCACCGGAGAATCCTTCGTTGACCGGGCGCTGCAGAAAGCTGTCGTCGAGATTGACCTGTTTCAGGCCGGCGCGCGCCGCCTCCAGCATCTGCAGGGCGTCGAGCGGGTTGAGCCCCTGCGCTTCGCGCTGCGCGTTGACCGCCGCCTTCAGGAACTGGATGTTGCTGACGCCGGGAATCGCCACCGGATATTGATAGGAGAGGAAGAAGCCGTCGCGGGCGCGCTGCTCCGGCGCCTTGTCGAGCAGGTTCTCGCCGTTGAACAGGATCTCGCCGCCGCTGACGCGGTAGTGCGGGTCGCCACTGAGTATGCGTGTCAGCGTGCTCTTGCCGGAGCCGTTCGGACCCATGATGGCGTGAACCTCACCGGCACCGATCGACAGGTCGAGGCCTGTCAGGATCGCCTTGTCGGCGTCGCCACCCTCTTCGTTGCCCAGCACCACGGCGTGCAGGTCGGTGATCTTCAGCATCTTCTTTCTCTCAATTCATCAATTCTGTGATGACCGCTCTGCGGCTCTTGAAACTGTTCGTCATTCTGCGCGGAGCGTAGCGAAGTCGCAGAATCCATCGGGTTTGTGCGCTGACCATGGATTCTGCGACTGCGCGCAGAATGACGGCACGCTCTCAACCGACGCTGCCTTCAAGGCTCAACTCCAGCAGTTTCTGCGCTTCCACCGCGAACTCCATCGGCAGCTGGTCGAACACCTCCTTGCAGAAGCCGTTGACGA